>CAMKNZ010000003.1 GCA_946414315.1 uncultured Clostridia bacterium | reverse complement strand
CGTTGTCCCAGAAGATGCGGCGGTACTCGTCTTCGGTCAGGGCCATTTCGAGCATGCAGTCGATCTCCGGCTGCGCGTTCCACATGGGATAATCGGTGCCGAACATCACCCTGTCCGCACCCCAGGCCCGGATCAATGCCCGGCTTCTGTCACGGCCCAGCGCATAGAAAGTGGAAGATGTGTCCACGGTGATATTGTCGAAGTCCGAAAGCATCCTGACGGCGTCATCCCACACGCTCCATCCGCCGAAGTGCGCACCGACGAACTTCAGCTTCGGAAATGTGCGCAGGACATTAACAATCCGGTTCGGATTGGAAAAGTCAAAGCGATGGTCCCCGGTGTGCACCAGAACCGGAAGGCCTGCCGCCTCGCAGAGCTCAAAGATGTGCATGGCTTTGTCCGAATCGGCTTCGAATCGCTGGAAATCCGGATGAAGTTTTACGCCTCTGAGGCCCAGGTCCACCAGCTCGCTGATATCTTGTTCCGGGTGCTCCGAATCCGGATGCAGCGTGCCCAGCCCCGTGAACGCCCCGTCCGACTGTGCAACTTCGGACGCAATAAAGCGGTTGATGCTGGAGATCTGGTGCGGCGCGGTGGCAACCGAGTGGACCAGATAATGGGAGATCCCCACCTCCCGTCCGATCCTGTAAAGTGTTCCCGTGGTACCGTCGCAGGGCTTAAAGGGAAGGTGATCGTAAAACTGATCAATGCCTTCCACCGCCTTGTGTGCGATGGCGTCCGGGTAGATATGGCAGTGCGCGTCAAAGATCCTGCAGGGGATCTGTTTATATTCGGATTTCACAGATGCAATGTCCTTCCAATGTGGATTTTGCAGATCCGGGAACAAAAAGAACCGTCTTCATTTTTCCCGCTTTGGCCTTTTCCTCATCCCTTAAATAAAGAAGAATCGGTCCAGAAGTTTATACAATCAGTATCGTTAATTGTCAATGTCCAGGGGCATGAACACCCGGCCGGAAAAGACAACAGATACATCTGCAAAACAAAACGCCTGCCGGTCCGGCCGGATCAGCAGGCATTTTTCAAAAAACGCTTGACTCTGACGTAACGTTATAGTTTATTATGGCATCACCACCGGCAAGGAGGCGGGTTCCATGATGACGGTTCATGAGGTGAGCAAGCTGACAGGCGTGAGTATACGCACCCTGCAGTATTACGATCATATCGGTCTTCTGCACCCTGCGGAACATACCGAAGCAGGCTACCGGCTGTATGACGATACAGCGCTGGAAACCCTGCAGCAAATCCTTTTGTTCCGTGAACTGGAATTTCCGCTGAAGGAAATCAAGGGGATCATCCAGAGTCCCGCCTTTGACAGGCAAAAAGCACTCGATCAGCAAATTGAGCTGCTTCAGCTAAAGAAGGAGCATCTGGAAAACCTGATTGTTCTCGCTCGTGGAATAAAAACGACAGGAGTGAAGCAGAATATGGACTTTTCAGCTTTCGACACAAAGAAGATTGATGAATACGCTGCACAGGCGAAAGCTTCCTGGGGCGAAACATCTGAATATCATGAATTTGAACAGAAATCCCAAGCCAGGAGCAAAGAAGAGGAAAACGCGCTTGCCCAGCAGATGATGGCTATCTTTACTGAAATAGGTGAGCACAAGGAAGATGATCCTGATTCGGAGGCAGTTCAGTCGCTGGTTGTGAAACTGCAGGATTTCATCTCAAGGCACTATTACACCTGTTCCAAACAGATTCTTTCCAGCCTCGGACAGATGTATGCTGCCGGTGGCGAAATGACTGCCAACATTGATAAGGCTGGCGGTGAAGGGACGGCTGCATTTGCCAATGAGGCGATCAAAGCGTTCTGCGCAAAACAATGATTTCGGTATTCTCCGGCGCTGTCCGCATGGGCGGTAACCAATATGGATTCCTGCCAGCAGGATCTGCATACAAAAAAGCCTGCCGGTCCGGCCGGATCAGCAGGAGAGTTGGGACGATATATTCCTTATATTCCGGACTAAGGTTAGTGAACAGAGTGTAGGCTGTTTAACTTCCGGTTTTCCTGTTCATCACTTGAACGCAAACATGATATCATCGGAGGCGGCTTTACAGATTCCTCCTGCTTTCTCGTAACACCTGCAGGCGGAAACATTGTGCTTATTGGTAAGCAGAAACATTTTGCGGCAGCCCAAGGTTTTCGAATGTTCGTGAACAAACCGGACAAGCTCCGTTCCGTAACCTTGATTCTGCCATCCTTCCATAACATCAATTGCGTGCAGATAGTATACTTTCTGCCCGTTCGGCTCATTCAGAACATAGCCGTAAGCAAATCCGACTGCTTTTCTGTTATCTACAGCAATATAACCATATGCGTTCTTTTCCTCCAAAAACGCTTTCAGCACGGCCTCATCATATTTCGTGTTCTCATCATCAATAAAGTCAAGCATCAGCGCAAGATTTTGTTCTGCTAACAGTTCGCACTTCATATCATCCGACCTCAAATCCAGATTTATCGTTAATTCATTAAATTCAAAGTTGGAAACTCACCGTCTGGAAGATTGGCTTCCGGGTTTCCGGATCAGAAACCGATCTTCCTGATTTCCTCTACAAGGTTCCTCCCGTATACCTCAGCGCCAAGTTCATTGGGATGAAGGTTGTCCCGGAAGTATTCCGGCAGATGCGGTACAAGCCTGAACCCGTCGATCACTTTCACGTTTGAATAACGGCCGGCTATATCCGCAACGTTTTTACAGAAACGGGTCAGAGTCGGAAGACCGTCGGGAACATCTCCGCGCCACAGGGGAGTGATACACAGGATCGGGATTCTGTCTCCGTAAATACCAATCAGGGTTTCGTAATATTCTTCCACGTCCTTCATGGTATCGCACCCAAACTGGTTTGTTCCGAGGGCTACGATGATCTTGTCCGGGGTGTATCCGTTCATTTTCAGGAGGGAATTCTTATCGTAAATATATCCGCCGATTCCCTGGTTGATGATGTCGTAATTCAGCAGCCTGTTGGCGACGCTGACATACGTCATGGCGGCACGCAACGGCCCGTATCCCTGGGTGATCGAATCGCCAAGCCACAACACTTTTTCATTTTTCTCCGCAGGAGTCCATGAGCCGTTAATTTCACAATTCCGTATCAGTACCGTGGCATCTGCAGGGAGGTAAATCACGACATCCTTTTTCCCTTCGGGAAGATGCCAGATCAGTTTTCCTTCCTCCGGAAGATCTTTGACATAGCGGATTTCTGTGATCAGTCCGTCCACCGCCAGCTCAAAGGAATCCTGTGATCCCATCCAGATGAATCGGTATTCGAATGAAATCGTTCCGGCATCTGTAGCCATCTCCAGTGTCTTTGCCGAAGTTGCCATGCACCGGTCATACCAGAAATCAAGCCCTTTTGCGATGCATGATTCAAAATAATCCATCTGTTCTTTCGAATACTGAAAAGCCCGCAGCCAGCCGTCTTCAGTCTCCCGGAAAGAATAGGCTCCAAAATAGATGCGTTGCAGTTCTTTGTTTGTCATGACTCGTTTCCCCCTCAATAATCCTGAAAGACAGTTTGTTCTCTGATCTGCCGACAGTTCATTAAATGCAAACCTGCTAATAGTCAGTCAGGTTGTTGCCCGTCATGTGCTTTCCACGCACATTCTGTGATCTTCATCTCTGTGAATATGGCCTTGAAGCTGGAATTCTCCGGACTGCAGGCGTAGATGCCGAAACTGATCTTTCCGGCACCTTCCCACATATGGCATACACGTATCTGGGTAAAGTTTTCGCCGTCACGGGAACACTCGATACAATAATCGTCCTCCCTGCGGCTGAACCGGTACCACATGACTTTTACATCAGAGGGAATCGCTGTAGTCGCCCAATCTGAATAGCCATGGTTGGTCACTACAGAGCCCAGATGCTGGAAGGATTCATTTTCATATTCCACAGATCCCTTCAGCCAGTTTTCAGCGTCCAGATACATCACAATACCGCACTGGTCAAACCGGTGATGGCTTTCGCTGAAATCCGTTTTCACAATGAACGAGAAATACTTCTTTTCCGTCTCATACTGAAGCACTGGTGCGTTATCATTACGAAAATGATAGTACGTCCGTTGCCAGAGATCTGTATGAGGCGCAGTTGTAATCTCAATTCTGTCAGGTTCAATCCTGTAATCAAGCGGCTCCCTGGTCCATTTCATCTCTGCCATATTGATACGCCCCCTTGGAAAGGAAAAATTCAAATTCAAAGATTCAGTCAGTTGTCTTTCCTGCATCTGAAAAAGATGAATTCCGGGCGGTGAATCGTTCCCCCAAACAAAGCCGGATACTGCTGTCTCATATCATCCGATATGTGAGCTTCCTGACATTCTTCAATGACAAATCCCGCCTTTATCAGGGAATTGATCAATGTGGAGACGGTTCTGTGATAACATTCGTATCCGTTTACGACCCAGTCAACCTTTCTGATGCCTTCCTTGCAGTAATTCCTGAGATTTGCATATAAGCGTTCGCCTGTTTCAGTGCGGGTATATCTGTCATATGCTCCATCCCAAGCCGTCACGATGGGATGGGACATGCTGAAAACAAATTCAGCATCATCCTTCATCAGCAAATAGACCTTGTGCATCAGTCCACCGAAGTCCTCGACATAATCAAATACCAGGGAACTGGTAACCAGGTCAAACTGCTGGTTGATGGTTCCGATATCCTCCATAGCCATCCGCTGATAGGCAACATTCTCCGCACTGTTATGCTTTTGGGCATAGTCCAGCATTTTCTCAGAAATATCGATCCCCAGCACATATTCAGCGCCCATTTCAGAATACTGTTTGGCATGTTGCCCCATGCCGCAGCCGATATCCAGGATTTTCTTCCCGTGGAGATCCGGGAGCATGGCAAACAGGATCGGTGTCTCAATGCAGTCATTGAAATTGACTTCTTTGTTCCTGCTGCTCTGGAAACTTTCAAAAAAAGCATCATTGTCATAGACATTTTGCTGGGACATTTTGAGATCCTCCATGGTTATCCCTTATAAATCCTTTCCATGCTTCATTTGGAATTCATTTAGTTTTTTTATAATTCCAGGATAGCGGGCATCTCTTCTCCGGGTTTATCCTTAAAGTATTGAGGCTGTTCGACAAAACCAAATGAAGCATACAGCTTCTTTGCTGTTTCATTTTCAGGCTCATAACTCAGCCAGCAATACTTCTTTTTACCGCTTGGCCAGGTTCGAATGAACTCTAAAGCCAGCTCCATTGCTTTTCTTCCGTATCCTCTGCCCTGATATCTTTTATCGATCATCAGTCTCCAGATGCAATAATTGTCAAAAATGAAATCCGGATCTCCTTCTTCTCTTTCTTCTTCAGAGACCCCGCAGCCGATCATCAAAAAGCCGACAGGTTTGCCGTTACGGCATATGGCGAAAGGATAAGGAGGATAACCGTTCGTCAAAGCGACATATGCTTCCGCTAAAGAGCACATATTGGATGCTACGAATTCCTTTTGTTTCCTGTTTACATTCAACCCAAATAGTACTTTCACATAATTTTTATAAGTGATCTTTTCTAACGTGATAACATCTTTTTTCATTCGCTGAACACCTCCGCAGATCCGAATTTATCACCTTCGTTTTGCCATCTTTATGACAGCATATATATGTCACAGCAAAACGCAGTCACCGTTTGCAGTGAACGGTTTGATCGTACCGTCGTGTACGATGTACGCCTCACCTCTTAGTTCCTCAATGCCGTCTTTAACCAGTATGTAGCTGCCGTCTGTAATGTAACAGAAAGTTCTCCCCATACTGTCAGGCAATATTATCTCGTTGATATAGTTGAGGCCGTCCAGGGTTCTGTCTTTCCAATAGTTATAATGCGGCAAGATCGTTGTCTTTGTGAGACCGAGCCCGGTCAGGAATCTTTTATACTCGGGATCGACCGCCTCACCGTCCTCCTCGGGTGCGGCATAAACGGTTTCAGTGCAGTTCATGCTTCCGGCGCTGATTGCCCAAATGACACCGTCATAGTCCTTCAGCAGATCACCAAGCGCGATATCCCTGAAATAACGATTCTGCGACGGCGTGTGTCCGCCGCCGAGAATGATGAAATTCGCTTCCCGGATCAGCTCCTTTGTCCTCGAAGCGTTCCTATCGTCCACGCAGATAAAGCTCTCGAACTGAAATCCCGAATACTCAAAGCCATCTTTGGTATCGTTGGCGATAAAATCGTTGAACTCGAAGTCGTCGGTGCCGTCGCTGAAGTAAAGCGCACGGCACGGATCAGGAAACACTTTCTGCATTTCATCTATCAAATGGTTGTCAGGAATCATCTCGGATTTATCTTCGCACCCCGTTCTGTCTCTGAACGTGTTTCCTGTCAAAAAAAGGATCATATAGAAGACCTCCATAGCACAGTTATGGCTATATCATTCGTCACGCAGAGAAGAATTCCTGTCAGCAGGATCCGCCTGTGAAAAACCCGCGGACCGGGAGGATCCGCGGGGAAGGGTTACCGGTCAGATGACCGTTCCATACGCTTTGCGCACAGGGGGAAGAGGAAGGCGATATAGAACATCTGGATAAAGCAGGAAATGAATGTGCCCGCCGGCCCGGGGCCCCATGTCTTGAGCAGGGGGGTAAGGATCAGGCTGACCGCGTAATAGCCCAGGAGCCCGATGACGGCGCGCATCAGTTTCCGCTGTACGGAAACTTCGGTTGTAAAGTTGACAAACCGGCGCTCCAGGATCCAGCCGGTCAGGAACGCGACGCTGTATCCGACGCCCTTGAATGTGTCATTGGCCATCTTCGCGCCGTCGACGATCAGTTTCCCTTCCGCGTCATAGTCCGCGGGATAGGGCTTCAGGGCGGCGTACAGCGCGACGGCCGCGCTCAGGCCCACGCCGGCGCAGACCACAAGCCAGTCCTTTCCGGGATGGGCTTCAACCCACCGCATCAGCCGAAGGGTCAGCCACATGACCAGGGTGCCGATTGCCGCGCCGACCAGCACATCCTGCGGGGTGTGCACGCCGAGGTATACGCGGCTGAACGCGACAAACACCATGACCAGGCCGAGGACAACCCGGAGGGCCCGGGGATAATCCTTCCGGACGGCGATTCCGCCGAACACAGTGGACGCGTTCATGATATGGCCGCTGGGGAAGGAATACCCGGTGGCGGTGTTGATGGAGTTCCCGTAAGGCAGGACGCGGGCGTCCCTGATCCAGGGCCGGTACGTACAGGCGGTGACCTTCATCACGCCGTTTGCCAGCCGGTTGCCGCTCCAGCCCATCAGCAGATAGGAGCCCAGCTCCTTGCTGACAGACCAGTACAGGATGGCCATGATCACGATGGCGGTGTTGATTTCTCCCAGAAAGGTCATTTTGGAAAAGAATCCCGTCAGGAAACTGCCCGCGCCGTTCCGGAATTCCTGCAAAGCCAGAAGGATATCAATATCCACGGATGCTCTTCCTCCCTGTATTGTCCAGTATGGTTTTATATTTCGTCATTCAGCGGAGGATTCCTGTCAGCGGGATCCGCATATGAAAAAACCACGGACCGGGGTGGTCCGCGGGGAAGGACTGCTGGCGGTTATGCCTTTGTTTCCTCTGCGAGCGTGATCAGTTCCCGCTCGCCTTCGATCTCGCTGGGATAGGGATAGGATTCCGCGCACCGGTTGAACTGCGCCATGGCTTTCTGCGCCTTCGCCGGGTCCTTTTCCGCCAGCAGGGCGTATACATATTCCGTGCGCAGCACGGAGGGATACTTTTTCATGGCTTTCATGACCTTCAGCTGGTCTTTGGACCGCATTCCGTCCAGGACTTCCTGCCGGTTTTCCGAGATCATTTCCACATACATCCGGTCGCAGACCATCAGATTGCGGTACAGGCCGACGATTCCGTTCTGCCGGGAGAGCAGCTGCTTCATCAGCCTGTCCGCTTCGTCAAACAGATGCCGGTCCATCAGCCGGCCGCAGGCCAGTACGCCGAGGGTGGCAATGATCCCGTTGTTCATGGACGCTTCGGAGGGAACCGCAAACCACTCCTCCGGCATGTCTTTCAGGCGGTCGCCCTTTGAAACCAGTTCGTTCACCTTCATCTGGATCCAGAACGCCCGGGTGGCTTCTTCGCTGCGGGAAAGATCGAGCGCGTTCTTTCCGTCATTGTTTACCGGACCCATTCTGAGGGGCAGCCCGTTCATCAGCGCGAAGGCCAGCCCGATGACCGCGAACATCATCAGGACGGTCCAGCCCAGCGAACGGACCGGGCAGAGGAAAGACAGCCCTGTACAGACCACGGCCGTGAACAGGTTGACGATCGCGCCGCCGAAGTTGTACAGCATGACCGGCATCTTCCCGTTTTCCAGGTCCGGGGGAACCATCAGGCACTGGCCGCCGGTTCCCGCGAGGTTCAGCTTCCTGAACTGTACGCGGCCGTCCTGCCTGATCCACATCAGGTTGAAGATCCGGAAGGAACTGAACCGGTAACCGGTCAAAAGCCCGAAGATCAGGTGCCCGGCCTCATGAAGAATGATCTGGATCAGCAGGGCCGCGTACATGCCGATGAACATCAGCACAAAGGACAGGAAAAAAGACAGGTTGCTTTTCCCGGGCTGGCCCGGCCTGTCCAGGTACATCAGGATCAGCAGTCCGCAGGCAGCGCCGATCAGCATGAAAATGAGGATGCTGATCCACTGCCCTTTGTTCTGTGCTTTGTTTTCTTTGCTCCCGTTTGACATATGAATCCCCTGTTTGGCAGTCTGACGGTCCGGCAGTTCCGGATCCGACCTATTATAGCTTATCAGCAGCGATATTCCAATCCGCCCTGCCGGGCCGGGGAACGGTTCTTTTGGACCAAAAATGAAAAAAAGCCGGTCTGTCCCGGCTCACCTGGTCCGCCTCCGGTCTGTGCAACGGGTTATCAGCCCCAGTCCTTCAGCCGGATGACGACGTTTTTGGTTTTCTTCCAGACGCCTCTGCCGAATTCCCAGATTTCATCCCAGAAACCGCCGTTGGCCTGTTCCAGTTCTTCCATGTTCAGCTCAGCTTTTTCGTTCGTATTCATTTTATTGTTCTCCGCCTCCTCAATTGTCGCGGCTGCGTTACTTCCGCATCCGCTCTGTTTCGGTGGGTTGCCCGGGGCTGCCGCCCGTTCTCCGCTAAGATAGAGCCACTGGCTCTATCTCCGGGCGCTCCGAACCCCACCCTGACGAGATTTTTTGCCGGGGCTGCCGCCCGTTCTTCACTGACCAGGAGCACACTGGCTCCTGGTCCGGGCGTTCCGAACCCACTGGCGGTCCTCAGAGGTTCGCCCTTTTCTCTTTCCTTTTTCCCGGCGCCCGGTCCGGCGCCGACGTCAGTTGATACGCGCGGCAGGCGGAGATGGCAGTGTGCTGAGTTGAAATTCTCGCCCGGTTGTATTACACTGTGTTCCAGCGCATTACAAATTCTGGAATAACCCGAAAGGGAGGAAGAAGAAATGAAGAAACTGCTGTCCCTGTTCCTTGCGCTTGCGATGATCGTAAGCGTGGTGCCCGCCCTGGCGGAAACGGCTGAGGCCGGTGCCGCGGAAGCTGCCGGCCTGCCCGCCGTCGGCGACGTGGTGGAAGGCTTTGAAGCCAGGGAGATCCGCCCCTTTGAGATGATCGGGGCGACCCTGGTACTTTTTGAGCATCAGAAGACCGGCGCGAAGGTCCTCTATATCGCCAACGAGGATACCAACCGCGCCTTCCAGCTGACGTTCCCCACCAGGCCGGTGGACGACACGGGACTGCCTCATATTTTTGAACATGCCACCCTGTCCGGTTCCGAGAAGTATCCCAGCACCGGGCTGTGGTTCAACCTGGCCTACCAGTCCTACCAGACCTACATGAACGCCTATACCACCGACGCGATGACCAGCTTCCCGGTGGCGTCCCTTTCCGAAAAGCAGCTGCTGGCCCTGGCGGATTTCTATACCGACTGCTGCCTGCATCCGCTGATCCTGGAGCGGGAAGACATCTTCCGCACGGAAGCCTGGCGCTATGAGATGGAGGACATGGACAGCCCCCTGACGCTGAACGGTACCGTGTACAGCGAAATGACGGGCCACTCGACCCTGCAGCAGGCCGCCCTGGACAACGCCAACCTGGTCACCTTCCCCGGCGCCGCCCTGACCTACAGCTACGGCGGAAAGCCCGAAGCCATCCCGGAGATGACCTGGGACGCCCTGAAGGATTACCAGGCGCAGTATTATCATCCGTCCAACTGCATCTGCCTGCTGTACGGCTCCTTTGAGGACTATTCCGCTTTCCTGAAGCTGCTGGACGAATACTTCAGCCCCTATGAGAAGAAGGAGTTCTCCTTCACGGACAGCGGCTACACCCGGATCACGGAGCCGGTGGTCACCAGCGTTCCCTACGCCGTGGCCGAAGGAACCGATACGGCCAACCAGTCCACGGTTTACTATTACATCATCTGCCCGGAACTGAAGGAAGACAAGGCGAAGCAGCGGGCGGTGGACCATGCCTGGATGCTGCTGAACGCCGAAAGCTCCCTGCTGAAGCAGAACCTGAAGAAAGCCTTCCCCGCCGGATCCTTCTCCTGCGGCCGGGAGGTGGCCGCCCCGGACGACGCCCTGGTCTTCGTGGCCAACAACGTCAACCCGGAAGACGCCGAGACGTTCCGGACGGTGGTCAACGACACCCTGAAGCAGATTGTCCAGGACGGCTTTGATCCGGTGCAGCTGGACGCCATCGTGACCGCGAAGCAGCTGGAAAACAAGCTGGCGCTGGAAAACGGCAACCCCGTGGAGTCCGTCATGTACTCCATGTCCTACAGCTACGCGGTCACCGGCAATCCCTTCGATTATCCCGAGACCGCGGAAGACCAGTCCCTTATCCTGGAGGAAAACGAAAAGGGCCTGATCACCGCCGCGATTCAGGACTGGTATATCGATCCGGCGCTGTATACCCTGACCACCACCTATCCCGAACCCGGCCTGAAAGAGAAACAGGACGCCGAGCTGGCTGAAAAGCTGGCGGAGATCAAGGCCGGCATGACGGAAGAGGAAAAACAGGCGGCCATCGACACGGCCCATGCCGAGCCTGTGGAAGAGGACAACCGGGCCATGATCGCCGCCCTGACCCCGGTGGCCGTGGCGGACCTGCCCGAGGAAGTCCGGGAATATACCATCTCGGACGAGACCGGTGAGGACGGCGTGCGCCGCATGAACGCCGTGGCCGGCGTGGACGGCGTGGGCAAGGCGGACATCTACTTCGACGCCCGCACGCTGCCCCAGGAGGATATCCATTACCTGCGCCTGTTCAGCCGCCTGCTGGGCCAGCTGGACACCGACGCCCACAGCAAGGAAGAACTGGCCCTGCTCATGGACCGCTACCTGATGGACCGGACCATCGGGGTGGACACCTTCGATACGCCGGAAAAGGACGATGTGCGCGCCTACCTGATCGCTGAGTGGACCGCGCTGGACGAAGACCTGGCCGCCGGCTATGACCTGATGAAGGAGATCCTGTTCCATACGCAGTTCACCGACGTGCAGACCCTTTCCGAGCGGGTCTCCGCCCAGAAGGCCTATGTGCGCAATACCATCACCAGCAACCCCTACGCGGCGGTCTATATCCGCCAGGAAGGCGTGGGCGATCCCCGGAGCAGGTACTATGATTACCTGAACTACACCGCCTATTACACCTTCCTGGAAGAGGTGGAGCAGCAGCTGGCCGCGGAACCGGAAACGGTGACCGCCCGCCTGCAGAATGTCCAGTCCTTCTTTGCCAACCGCAGCGGCGCCGTCGCCACCTTTGCCGGCAGCGAAGCCTCCATCGCGGTGAACGCCCCCCTGGTGGACGCCTTCTTCGCGGATCTCGGTTCCGAAGAGCGGACCTATCCGGCCTACGACCTGCCGACGCCCCCGATCCGGGAAGGCATCGCCGTGGACGGCAACATCCAGTACAACTGCAACTGCGCCGCCTTCAGCCAGATCGGCGTGGAACAGGATTACGCCCTGAACGTCATCGGCACCCTGATCGCGGACAAAGTGCTGATCCCCGTGCTGCGGGACCAGATGGGCGCCTACGGCGCTTTCTGCGGAACGGACGGCGATTACGCCATGTACCTGATCTCCTACATGGATCCCAACGTCAAGGCCACCTTCGACCTGTACGATTCCATTCCGGAAACGCTCTCTTCCATGGAGCTGACCCAGGAGGAGATCGACGGCTACATCATGCAGCAGTATTCCGAACTGGCGAAGCCCGCCGGCGAGCTGGGCGGCGCCGTGACCGCCATGACCAACATCCTGCACTGCAGGCCGGCGGATGAAAAGCTGCAGCAGATGCGCGCCTACAAGAGCGTGACCCCCGAAAGCGTGAAGAACGCCGCCCAGGCCTATGCCCTGCTGGCGGAAAAAGGCTGCCGCGGCACCGCGGGCCCCATCGGGACCCTGCAGGCCAACAGCGACCTGTATGACGCGATCCAGAACCCCTTCCACACCGAGGACCTGACCAAGGTTTCCTTCTCCGACGTGGAGGAAGGCCGTGAGCACTACGACGCCATCTATGCCGCGTTCACCGGCGGCTACATGCTGCCGAAGGAAGACGGCATCTTCGCGCCGGACGACCCCGCCACCGTGGGCGATTTCCTCGGCGGCGTGTATATGCTCATCGGCGGCGGAAGCAACGATCCGGAAGCCTGCAAGGAAGTCCTGGTCGGCTACGGCCTGGTTTCCGCGGACCAGGATCTGGACGCGGAGATGAATGAAGGCTTCCTGTGCGGCCTCCTGCAGGCCCTGGGCGCGGGAATGTCCACGGACAATCCCGAGGCGCCCGTCAGCCGTGCGGACCTGGCGGACCTGTTTGTGCAGCTGACCCAGGGACAGGAATAAGACGGATCCGGCGGGGCGCGGCTGACCGTGCGCCCCCGCCGACCGGGTTGATAAATCCCGGAGAATATGGTATTGTTTGGGCACGGAAAAAACGCTGTATGAACGGAGAACGGTAATATGGGTATGAGCGGAAGAAGTATATTCCTGGACGCGGTCGCGGAGAACCCGGCGGTGACCAAGTATGTGCAGCTGTTCCGGATGCCGCTGTTCCTGACGATGCTGGATGAAGAATTCAGGCAGTACGGCGACGCGGCCTGGGAAACGGCGGAGGCGGCGAAGGAAACCGCCGGCAAGGTGATGCCTGCGACCCTGGCCCAGTTCGGCGTGCCGAAGGAAGAGATCGACCAGGTGATCGGTCAGTGCCTGGACGCCTTCGCGTCGAAAAAAGGATAAATATGAACAGAAGACCAACCCGTTCGTTTGAGCGGGCTGGTTTTTTATGCGATCCCGCGTTATCTTTATCAGTGATGAATATAAAACAAAGATTTTGCTGCACAAACCGCATCCGAGAAAAGAACTGATGGAATACCAGGTCCGGCAGCTTGTGGAACAGCTTGAGCAGGAGGGATTGATTTGAATAATATCATGGAATACAAGGGCTACGTCGGCAGCGTGGAGTTTTCCGAAAAAGACGGCGTGTTCTATGGGAAAGTACAGGGCATCCGTTCACTGATTTCCTACGAAGGAACGACAGCGTCCGAGCTGGTAACGGATTTCCATGAATCCGTGGATGATTATCTCTCCGCGTGTGAAGAAGAAGGAACATCGCCGGAAATCGCATACAAGGGAAGCCTGAATGTCAGGTTTAAAAACAGCGATATTCACAGGCGGGCGGCCGTATATGCGATTATGCATGAACAAAGCCTGAACAGTTTTATCGAGGAAGCCGTTGAAGAAAAACTGGCAAATGTATAATCGGGTAATCGATCTGTGAAAAGAAAAGACGGGAGGATACGGAGATGAAACAGGTGCTGCTGCTGGGGGATTCCATCCGGATGCAGTATCAGCCGGCGGTGGGGGAAAAGCTGGCGGATATCGCGTGCGTGAGCGGGCCGGAGGAGAACGGACGGTGGAGCGGGTATACGCTCAATTCCCTGCGGTTCTGGCTGCCCTCGCTGCCTTCCCCGGACCTGGTGCAGTGGAACTGCGGCCTGTGGGACATGGGGGACGACTACCAGGAAGGGCGGCACTTTTATCCCCCGGACCTGTATGAGGAAACCTGCCACCGGATCTGCCGGGTGCTGCGGAAGGTAGTCCGGCCGGACCTGAAGATCGTGATCGCCACGACGACGCCGACCCTGCACGGGGACCACGGAGATATCCTCCTGTACAACGATATCCTGCGGAAGGTGGCCGCGGAGGAGGACGCGGCGGTGAACGACCTGTACGCGGTGGTTTCCCCAGCCAAGGGGGAGATGATCGGGGAGGACCATATCCACCTGACGCCGGTTGGGATCGAAGCCTGCGCGGCCCGGACCGCGGAGGTAATCCGGAAGGCGCTGGGATAAAGACGACGCGCGCCGTACCGGCGCTTCCGGCGGCGAAATAACCAGGTGAAATCAGGAAATCCATACAGCAAAAGCGGCCCGGCGATTTGCCGGGCCGCTGCTTTTTCGGCCAGAGATTATTTAACCTCGATCCGGGCGTCCTTGCTGCCTACGAAGACCCGCATATTCAGGGTAACGACGGAGCCGTCGGTGTCGCCGGAGATCTCCAGGCCGGCAGGGTAACCGAGGATGGTTGTGACGTCGGCCACGCCGTTCTTCAGCTGTTCGTCGCTGGTCATGCCGCTGGTCACGCTGGTGAGCAGGGGATTGAGTTCATTCTGGAACTGTAAGGCAGCGTTAGACAGGGCGGAAGGCCCTTCCTCACCGGTATAGATGCCGAGGCAGGAACCGGAGAAGCTGGCGCCGAGCCATTCACCGAACTTCTTGGCGGAAGCCTGGTCGCTCATGTCGACGGAGAGCTGGCCGGCTCCCTGCACATGGGAGACGTTTCCGTCGACGCAGTAGATATACGTCGTCATGGCGCCGTCTTCAGAAACGGCGGAGTAGATGTCAAAGCCGTTCCCGCTTTCGGGGGTGTCGTTCCAGTTGAAGGTATAGCCGCCGGACTGGGTCAGCAGGGTGAAGTAGGATTTGAACGATTCATAGGAGCAGCCGGTGGGCGTGCCGGGCGTGAGCTCGAGGGTGCCCGCGAAAGCCAGACCGGCAGTCAGGATCATGGTCAGGGCCAGAAACAGGGCAAGGATCTTTTTCATTTTTCTCTTCCTCCGTTTTTCCCGGGATGCTTCCCGGCGTCTGAAGATACTATAGCATAAAACCGGAAGGATTCAAACGATGAATTTTATTGCAAAGCGCTGCGGTCCATGATATAGTCAGATCAGCATCCGAAAAGCCTGTGCAGAAAGGTGAATCATATATGAAAAAAGCAACCATGATCCTGGACAAAGACTTTGCCGTGGGGAAGATCGACCCGCGGATCTACGGCTCCTTTATCGAGCACCTGGGCCGCGCGGTATACGGCGGCATCTATGAACCCGGCCATCCCACGGCGGATAAGAACGGCTTCCGGCAGGACGTGATCGACATGGTCCGGAAACTGGGCGTGCCGGTGGTGCGGTATCCCGGCGGCAACTTCGTTTCCGGTTTCAACTGGGAGGATTCCGTGGGACCCCGGGACCAGCGGCCGAAGCGGCTGGACCTGGCCTGGATGACCACGGAGACCAACGAGGTGGGCCTGCACGAGTTCTGCGAATGGGCGAAGAAGGCCGATACGGAGGTCATGTACGCGGTGAACCTGGGCACCCGGGGCGCGGACGCGGCGCGGAACGTGGTGGAATACGCCAACCACAAGGGCGGCAGCTACTGGAGCGACCTGCGCATCAAAAACGGGGCGAAGAACCCGCTGGGCATCAAACTCTGGTGCCTGGGCAACGAGATGGACGGCCCCTGGCAGATGGGCGCCAAGACCGCCTATGAATACGGCCGGACAGCCAACGAAGCCGCCAAGATGATGAAGTGGGTGGACCCCACCATCGAGCTGGTGGCCTGCGGCAGCTGCGGGCATGACATGCCCACCTACGGCGCCTGGGAATACGAGGTGCTGAGCGAGTGCTACGATAACGTGGACTATGTGTCCCTGCACCGGTATTACGGCAACCCCACCGGGGACACCCCCGGCTTCCTGGCCCGGAGCATGGACCTGGATGACTTCATCCGGGAGGTCGTGGCCCTGTGCGACGCCGTGGGCGCGAAGAAGCACGCGAAGAAAAAGCTGAACCTGTCCTTTGACGAGTGGAACGTCTGGTACCACTCCAACGAGCAGGACAAGGAAGTCTGGAAGGCGGACAAGTGGGGCCGGGCCCTGCCGCTGCTGGAGGACGTGTATAACTTTGAGGACGCGCTGCTGGCCGGCGCGATCCTGATCACCTTCCTGAAGAACGCGGACCGGGTGAAGGTGGCCTGCCTGGCCCAGCTGGTGAACGTCATCGCGCCGATCATGACCCGGAACGGGGGCGGCGTGTGGGCCCAGACAATCTTTTATCCGATGATGCACGCGTCGAAGTACGGCCGCGGCACGGCGCTCAAACCCATCGTGACCTCCCCCGTGTACGACTGCAAGGACTTCGAGAAGGTGCCGCTGGTGGACGCCGCGGCGACCCTGGGGGACGACGGCAGCCTGACCATCTTCGCGGTGAACCGGAGCATGGACAGCGACATCCAGCTGGACTGCGACCTGCGGGCCTTCGGGGAGCTGAAGCCCGTGGAGCACATCGTGCTGCACAACGACGACGTGAAGGCCGTGAACACGGAAGCGGAGCCGGAGAAGGTGGCCCCGGTGAAGGGCCGCAACGGCAAGGTGGACGGCGGCAAGATGACCGTGAAGCTGCCGGCGCTCTCCTGGAACGTGATCCGGCTGGGAAAATAACGCAATGAACGATTCTCTGGTAATCTCCGTAAGCAGAAAGACAAGGCCGAGTGAGACGCTCCTGCGCCGCCTGATGGCGGCGCTGGGCGTCCTTTTCCTTCTGGCCGGCATTATGTTCTCCACCGCCTTCATGCTGCCGTGCTTCCTGACGGTCCTGTGCTATTACTGGTACCGCCACGCTTCGAAGCGTGAATACGAGTATACCCTGGAGGACGATACGCTGAAGATCGACCGCGTCAGCGACCGGGGCAGGGACCGCCAGTATGAGATTCCGTTTGACCGGATCATCCTGCTGTGCGAACCGGATGCGCCGGAGGCGATGCCCTACAAAAAGGGCGGAACGGTGCAGGTGGTGAAGGAGGACTATACCTCATACCGGGAGGATATTCCCTACTATACCGTGATCGTCCGGGACGAACCGAAACCGCTGAAACTGCTGCTGGACCTGACCCCGGAAGCGATCCGCATGATCCGCCGCCGGAACCCGAGCGCGGTCAGGCTTACAGGTACGGGCTGGGAAAAGTTTTCACCAAATGTTACAAACAATTAATGGACATTCGTTGACAAGCGATCAAATTCTCTGTTACAATGGTCATAAAGTAAAAGACGGAATATACGGATCCCTTCTGTTCACCGCGGTTTCAACAGCCTGAAAGACGGCTGGAGAGATAGATATGAAAGGAGAATGATACCCTATGACCAAGAAACTCGTTGCCCTGTTTATTTCGCTGTGCCTGCTGCTCGGCGTGGCTTCCGCTATGGGCGAGAAGCTGACCGTGACCGCGTGGGACGCCAACTTCAACGGAAACGCGCTGCAAGCGGCCGCGGATGACTACAAAGCCAACGTGGATCCCGATTTTGAGCTGGAGATCAATATCGTCAGCGGTTCCAGCGACGTCGAGAACGACATCACCAATGCCGGTTCCTCCGGCGACTACAGCCTGCTGAGCGATATCGTGCTCTTCCAGGACCGTTACATCAAGAACTTCGTTGAGAACTATCCGGACGCCTGGGTGAACCTGGACGGCGCGGAGATCAACTGGGACGATATCACCGCTGTCAAGCAGAGCTATTCCACGATTGACGGCGTGCATTACGGCGTGCCGGTGGACAATGGCACCGCCATCATGGCCTACCGTGTGGACCTGCTGGAAGAAGCCGGCTACACCATCGACGACATGAAGGGCATCACCTGGGAGAAATTCCTGGAAGTCGGCAAAGCCGTGTATGAGAAGACCGGCAAGGCCCTGCTCTCCATGGACGGCAGCGGCAACGACCTGCCCTACATGATGCTGCAGGCGGAAGGCGTCAGCCTCTGGAAGGACGGCAGGCCCTTCATCGTCGGCAATGAGAAGCTCAAGAGAGTGGTTGAACTGCTGATCGAAATGGAGAAAGAGCATGTGCTGATCCTGGCCAACGACTGGACCGGCTATACCAATGAGACGATCATGCAGGACCAGGTGGCCGGCGTGCTGAACGGCAACTGGATCATCCCCACCATGACGCAGGTGGAAGCCAATGCCGGCAAGTGGCAGATCACTTCCATGCCCACCCTGGACGGCGGCGAAGGCTTTGCTACCAACGGCGGATCCTCCCTGTACATCACCGGCAACTGCAAGAATGTGGACCTGGCCAAGAAGTTCCTGGCCTACACCTTCGGCGGTTCCAAGCAGACCTATGACGAAGCGCTCCGCAAGGGCGGCGTGGTCACCTGCTGCATCAGCGCCGGCCAGTCTGAAGTCTACGGCGAAGGCGTTCCGTTCTTCAACAACCAGCCCGTTTATACGGATATCGTTGCAATGGGCGCCAAGATCATCCCGGTCGAGGAGAGCCCCTTCCACTATGTGCTGCGCGGATACCTGGGTGTAGCCATGCAGCAGATCAAGGACGGCGCGGACATTGACACGGCGCTGCAGGAAGCTGAAGACGCCACGGTCTTCTACATGGAAGGCATGGGATACTGATCCCGCGTGAGCCTCTGACAATGCCCTGAAAACCCGGCAGGGAACCGGAACCTTCCGGTTCCCTGCTTCTGATTCCGATATCCGACAGTGGGAGGACAAGCCCCGATGAAAAAGAAACAAGGCTTCGGGCTTCTGGCGAAACAGAAGGCGGCTGGCTGGGGGTTCCTGGCTCCGGCAAGCCTGCTGATCTTCATCATGAGCTTCTATCCCATGGTGAAGGCGTTCATCACGTCCCTTCAGACCGGCCCCGCGGCCAAGCTGGCCTGGGCGGAACCGATCTTCAAGAACTACACCCGCATGGTCAACGACAAGGTGTTCCTGACCGCCATGGGCAACACCTTCCTGTATCTGCTGATTCAGGTGCCGATCATGCTGATCCTGGCCATTCTGCTGGCCCAGCTGCTGAACAACAAGGACCTGAAGTTCCGCGGCCTTTTCAGGACGCTGATCTTCCTGCCCTGCGCGACAGCGCTGGTTTCCTACTCTCTGATCTTCAAAACACTGTTTGCCAACGAGGGCCTGATCAACAGCTTCCTCAGGGGCCTGGGGATCATCCAGGAGAACGTCAACTGGCTCGGCCAGTCCGATACGGCCAAGGCGGTCATCATCATCGCCCTGCTGTGGCGGTGGACCGGCTACAACATGGTGTTCTTCCTGGCCGGCCTGCAGAACATCGAGTATTCGGTGTATGAAGCGGCCAACATCGACGGAGCCAGCGGATGGAAAACCTTCTGGCATATCACGGTGCCGCTGCTGCGGCCTGTCATCGTGATGACGGGCATCATGTCCATCAACGGTACGCTGCAGCTGTTCGATGAATCGGTCAACCTGACCAACGGCGGCCCGGCGAACGCGACGATCACCATGTCGCACTACATCTACAACAACGCGCTGGGCCAGGGCGTTGCCAACTTCGGCTACGCGTCCGCCCTGTCCTTCATCGTGTTTATCATGGTGGCCATCCTGGCGTTTATCAACCTGAAAGTAGGTGATACGCGTGACTGAGAGAACGAGCAGGAAACCGGCGGTTTCCCATATCCAGCGGAAACTGATCCCGAGCTACATTTTCCTCACGATCATGTCGCTGATTTCCGTCTTCCCGCTGTACTGGATGTTCACCGCGGCCACCAACACCTCCCTGGAGGTGGCCCAGGGCAAGATCTGGTTCGGTTCAAACCTGGCGGAGAACTACAGGAACCTGATTGACGGCCAGAACCTCTGGCAGGCCATGGGCAACTCTTTCTTCTACGCGTTCGTCCAGACCCTGGCGACCCTGCTGATCTGTTCGCTGGCCGGATACGGCTTTGAACTGTATCACGACAAGGGGAAGGACAAGCTGTTTGCGGTGCTGCTGCTGGCCATGATGGTGCCGCAGGTCGCGACGCTGATTCCCCTGTTCACGATGGTTTCGAAGATGAAGATGCTGAACACCGTGTGGGCGTTCATCATCCCCGGCCTGGCGACGCCGTTCATGATCATGATGTTCCGCCAGAATTCCCGGAACTTCCCCATTGATACCATGGAAGCGGCCCGGATCGACGGCCTGAGCGAGGTCGGGATCTTCTTCAGGATGTATTTCCCGATGATGAAGTCCACCTACGCCGCGTCGGCGGTCATCGTTTTCATGAACAGCTGGAACGCCTATATGTGGCCCCGGACCGTCATGAAAGGCAACACGGTGCAGACGATGCCGATGCTGATCGCCAACATGTCCAACGGCTATGCCGTGGACTACGGTATGCTGATGCTGGGCGTTCTGTTCTGCTCCCTGCCGACCATTATTGTGTTCTTCGTCCTGCAGAAGCAGTTCGCGGAAGGCATTACCGGCTCGGTCAAGTGAGGCTGCCGTAGACGCAAGGACCTTTTTCCCGGGAGGGAAGCGGATGCTTCTCTCCCTTGTCTTTTGGATACGTAATCGGTTATAATGGCCTTTGGAGGCTTACTTTATGAAAACTGTAAAGCAAATCACAGCGCTGATGACCGCGCTGCTCATGCTGTTTACCGCCGCGCAGGCGGAACGCTGGATGCCGGCGGAGGAGAACGCCCCGCGGCTCCAGCAGCTGGTGGTCATGCTGGAGGAGGCCGTGACCAGCGGCGGCGCGGATACGGCGGCCATCGACCTGCTGCTGGAGGAGATCCGGCGGGAGGACGCGGACGACTATGCCATCGCCCGCGCGGTGACGGACCACTGGTACGCGGTCATGCTGGACCCGGGATACCGGATGTATCAGTACCGGGATGAAGACAGGGCGGTCGAACTGGAAGAGAGCGGCCTGGACTTCGGCGGGAAGCACGCCTTTGTGGTGCTGGGCTACCAGCTGGAAGACGGGGAGATGAAGCCCGAACTGAACGGCCGGTGCGACGCGGCGGCCGCGGCGGCCCGCACATATCCGGATTCCTGCGTCATTACCACCGGGGGCGTGACGGGAGGCAATAACCCGCTGAACCACTCCGAGGCGGGGGAAATGAAGAAATACCTGTCTGCAAAGTGCGGGATCGACGACAGCCGGATCTTCGCCGAGGAGAAATCGAAGACCACGCTGCAGAACGCGGAGTTTTCCTTCCGGATCCTGCGGGAGCAGGGGGTCGGAAAGATCACCGTCGTCACCTCGGACTACCACCAGCGGTGGGGACAGGTCGTGTTCAACGCCGTGGCGGCGATCTACGCGCAGGTCGCCGGATACCGGGTGGAAATCGTGGGGAACTACAACTTCCGGGCCGACCCTGACAACGCCGCTCCCGAAAGCTATGTCCAGATCACAGCCTCCCAGCTGGGCTCGGTATTCCGCAAGGGCATCAATATCTACCGGCCGGGAGAACAAACCGAATAAGAAGGAGAGACCGTGATGAGCAAAAAGCCAGAAAACTCTTTGCCCCGCAGGACGCTGAACTTCCTCCATGAGTGGGAGAGCTTCCGCTTCAGCCGCAAGCCCCACAGCATGATGCTGATGGTGATCCTCTTTGTGAACGTGCTGCTTGTGCTGCTGGCCGCGTGGATTATCAGCGCGTTCGCGGTTCCCGGCAATGAAAACACCGGGTTCTTCACCGCAGTTTACCACACCTTCACGATGATCCTGGACGCGGGCTGTATCGAGTCGGTGATTACTGATCTGTCCGGCGCAAACCTCTTCCTGATCATCTTCTGCCTGGTGGTGATCGTGGTCTGCATGATCACCTTCACCGGCGCCCTGATCGGTTACGCCACGAACGTGGTCTCCAACCTGATCGAGAACGCCAACGCGAACTCCATCAAGCTGCGGATCTCGGGCCATGTGGCGGTGCTGGGCTGGAACACCCGGGCCTCGGAGATCATCAACGACCTGCTCTACTGCCGGACCTGGCAGAAGGTGGTGGTCCTGTCGGAAGGCAACCGGGAGGCGATCCTGGACGAGATCAACGAGCGGCTGGCGGATACCATTGAGCGGGAAAACGCGGCGCTGGAGGAATCGGTCCGCCAGATGCCCCGGCTGAAAAAGTTCTTCTATATGCATAAACATAAGCTGCGGAACAACGTGGCGGTGGTGGTCCGGGAGGGCGACGTCTTCTCCGCCGTGCACCTGAACAATATCCAGCTGAACAAGGCCAAGTCGATCATCATCCTGGGCAAGGACCTGCGCAGCGCGATCCGGGAGGGCGCCTCTTCCGACGAAGAGACGGAGAAGGGCGACAACCGGACGGTGAAGACCCTGATCCAGGTGGTGGACATCGCCAGCAACGTGCTGTCCGCGGACAACCAGAAGGTGGTCGTGGAGATCGAGAACGAATGGACCGGCGACCTGGTGGACAAGATCATCCGGGCGAAGCTGAACCTGGACAAGTGCCGGGTGGTGCCCTTCCGGGTGCACACGGTCATGGGCCAGCTGCTGAGCCAGTTCTCCCTGATGCCGGAACTGAACAAGGTCTACAGCAGCCTGTTCTCCAACAAGGGCACGTCCTTCTTTGCCCGTTCCCAGGCCAGGCCGGCCAGTGACATCGACTTTGCGGAGACATACCTGAATACCCACCGGCGGGCGCTGCCGCTGCTGTTTATCAAGGACGAGATGACCCGGGAAGACTTCTTCTACTACATGGCGGACAGCGATAAGGATATCGACATCGCTTCCGACCGGGCCATGGGCACCTGCCCGGTGGGGCTGAACAAGGATTACTGGCTGCCGGAGAAGCATGTGCTGATCCTGGGCTCCAACAGCAAGATCTCCAACGTCATGGACGGCTACGAGAACTTCTGCAGCGAGTGGACCAACGAGAAGCATCCGCAGATCGTGCACGTCACGGTCGTGGACGACGAGGAAAAGCTGCAGCGGGAGAATTTCTACAGCCGGTACAAGTTTGTGGAGAACTGCGTGCCCGCCCGGATCATCGAGCGGGACAAGATCGCGGACATCATCAAGGACTTCGTGTACGAGCATCCGGACAATTCCAGCATCCTGATCCTCTCGGACGACACGGTGCCGGACGACGATATCGACGCGAAGATGATGACCTTCCTGATCTACGCCAAGGACGTGATCAACCGGGCGAGGGTCAACAAGCGGAACGTGAACTTCAACGTGGACATCATCGCGGAGGTCATGGATCCCCGCCATGTGGACCTGGTCCGCAGCTACGACGTGGACAACGTGGTCATTTCCAACCGGTACATCAGCAAGATGGTCACCCAGATCAGCGAGGACTTTGCCCGGTATAACCTCTACGCCGACATCATGGACTATGACGATATGGAAACGGCGGTCTACGACGGCATCGAGATCTATATCAAGAAGGCCGGCGAATACTTCAGCGAGCTGCCGCCGAAGAACACGCCGGTGGATACGGTCATCCGCTCGGTCTATGAGGCCTCCCGCCGGTTCTGGGGCTCCGAGATGGACTTCGCCATGCTCCTGGGCTACATCGACACCCGGGGCAAGGTGACCCTGTTCGGCGGCGCCCGGGACCAGCAGACCGTGACCCTCACCGCCGAAGACAAGCTGATCGTCTTCAGCAACCACTAAAGACAAAGGAGTATCAACATGGAAAACAGGGAAGCCAAACTGAAGGAATACGCGAAACTGCTGATCGAGATCGGCCTGAACGTGCAGAAGGGGCAGACAGTGAAGATCGCCTGCTCGGTGGAAAACGCCTGGTTCGCGCGGATGTGCGCGTCCGCGGCCTACGACGCGGGCTGCCGCGAGGTAGTCATGGACTGGAGCGATCCGCTGCTGGCGCGGGAAAAGTACCTGCGGGCGGACGACGCGGTCTTTGACGAGTTTCCGGAATGGCGGACCCGCTTCTTTACCGATATGGCCGAGAGCGGCGCCGCCAGCCTGTCCATCGGGGGCAACGATCCGGAACTGATGCGGGGCGTGGATCCGGGACGGATGACCCGGGTGGCCCGGGCGGCGGAAAAGCCGCTGGAAAAATACCGGAAGCTGCTGATGTCCAATACGGTGCCCTGGTGCGTGGCCTCCCTCCCGATTCCGGCCTGGGCAAAAAAAGTGTTCCCCGGCATTCCGGAGAACGAGGCCATGGAAAAGCTGTGGGAGGCGATTTTCACCGCCGTGCGGATCACCGGCGACGGGAAGGCCGTGGAGCGCTGGAAGGAGCACCTGGCGCTGCTGGAGAAGCGGAAGAACAGGCTCAACGAGCTGCGCTTCAAAAGCCTGCACTATACCAATTCCCTGGGCACGGACCTGACGGTGGAACTGCCGGAAGGCCACCTGTGGGCGGCGGGAGCCTCCGACACGCCCAAAGGCCAGACCTTTGTGGCCAACATGCCCACGGAGGAGATCTTCACCGCGCCGAAGAAGACCGGCGTCAACGGCGTGGTCTACGCCGCGCTGCCGCTGGTGGAGAGCGGGAACATCGTGGACGGGTTCCACTTTGTGGTGAAGGACGGGAAGATCGTGGAGCTCCACGCCGAGAAGGGCGAGGAGTTCCTGAAGGAAGCGGTGACGCTGGACGAGGGCGCAAGCTATTTCGGCGAGGTCGCCCTGGTGCCTTATCAGTCCGCGATCTCCGATATGAACGTGCTGTTCTACAATACCCTGTTCGATGAAAACGCCCGCTGCCACCTGGCCTTCGGGGAAGCGTACCCCGAGTGCCTGGAGGGCGGGCAGGACATGACGCGGGAGGAGCTGGAGGCCCACGGGCTCAACTACTCCATGCAGCATGACGACTTTATGATCGGTACCGCGGACCTGTCCATCGTCGGGACGACCCACGACGGAAAAGAGATCCCGGTCTTTGTGAACGGCAACTTCGCGATCTGATTATACTTCCGCTTTCGCCTTTTCCAGCGCGGCGACGACCCTGTCAGTGTAAGCGTCGAAATCCGGGTCTTCCCGCTGGCATTCCGGATGGGCAAGGATATAGTCCAGGGCTTTGCGTACGCCCACATGGAAAGGTACGGCTGTCTTCATATCGGGGACGGCCCTTTTCAGTTTCCGGTTGTCAAAGACCACGGAGACGGACTTGTCGCCCAGGAGCTCCCCGGCGTAGTCATAGCCGTATTTCTTTCCGGTGGCGGCCAGGAAGTCTGCGGAGACATGGCAGGGCACGAGCTTCACGCCCAGAGCGTCCGCTACGGTCCGGTAGACCTGGTCCCAGGTCAGGGTTTCGTCCCCGGTGATCTGGAAGGCCTCGCCGATGGCGTGGCGGTTGCCCATGAGGCCCACGAAGCCCCGGGCAAAGTCCGTGTTGAAAGTCAGGGTCCACAGGGAGGAACCGTCGCCCGGGATGATCACGGGCTTGCCCTGCTGAATGCGGCGGATGACCTGCCAGGAGCCGTTCTTTCCGTGGACGGCCATGGGGACGCTGCGCTCGTCATAGGTGTGGCTGGGCCGGACGATGGTCACCGGGAAACCTTCCTCCCGGTGCTTTTTCATCAGGAACTCCTCGCAGGCGATCTTGTTGCGGGAGTATTCCCAGTAGGGGTTCGCCAGGGTCGTGCCCTCGGTGATGACGTAGCCCGCCGCGGGCTTGAGGTAGGCCGAGGCGGAGGAGATATAGATATACTGGCGGGTTTTATCTTTAAACAGGCGCCAGTCCCGCTCCACCTGGTCCACGGTGAAGCCGATGAACTCGCAGACGGTGTCGAAGGTCATATCCTTCAGCTTTTCCGCCACGTCCTTTTCGTTGCTGATGTCCGCGGTGATCGTACGGACGCCTTCCGGCAGGTCCGCCGCGCGGCGGCCCCTGTTCAGGAGCCAGACTTCCCAGTCGGTCTTTTCCGCCAGGCGCCGGACGATGGCCATGCTGATGGTGCCCGTGCCGCCGATAAACAATGCCTTCATCTTTTCAGTCTCCTTTATGCCGTTTTTTCTTATATTGTAATCTTTATACCCAACTCTAAGTCAAGAAGTAATTTGAGGCGGAGAGGCGGTCCACTTGCCTGAAACGGGGGTTATGGGTACAATAACGTTATTCTGTGAAACCAAAGGAATGAACCGGATGGATATGAGTACAGTCGCCCTGGTGCCGGTAAGCAGCTACGGCCAGGCGGAGGTGGACGCGGCGGTCCGGACCGGCGTGGAGCTGCTGGGCGGAATCGGCGCGTTCGTGAAACAGGAGGAGAAGATCCTGCTCAAGCCGAACCTGCTGTCCGGGGCGCTGCCCCAGAAGGCGATCACCACGCACCCGGCGGTGTTCTCCGCGGTGTGCCGGCTCCTGCGGGAGGCGGGATATGCGCATCTTTCCTACGGCGACAGCCCGGGCAACCCGGTGACCACGCCGGAGAAGGCGGCGGACGTATCCGGCATCAGCGAGGCGGCGGAAAAGTGGCACCTGGAAAAGGCGGACTTTGACGCCGGCAGCGTGGTGCGCTTCCCGGAGGGAAAGACAGCCCACAGCTTTTATCTGTGCAAAGGCGTGCAGGAAGCCGACGCCCTGATCAACCTGTGCAAGATGAAGACCCACGCCCTGGAGCGGATCACCGGCGGGGTGAAGAACCTCTACGGCTGCGTCTGCGGCGCGAAGAAGGCGGTGGGCCATGCCCAGTACCCCTCCAGCGAGGTCTTCGCGGATATGCTGGCGGACCTGAACCTGTGCGTGAAGCCCCGGCTGCACATCATGGACGGGATCACTGCCATGGAAGGGAACGGCCCCACCTCCGGCGTGCCCCGGGCGATGAACGTGATGCTGTTTTCCGCGGACCCGGTGGCGATGGACACCGTGTTCTGCGCCCTGATCAGCCTGAACCCGGCGACGGTGCCCACCTGCGTGAGCGGGGAGCGGGCCGGGCTGGGGACCATGAACGCGGACCGGATCCGGATCCTGACCCCGGAAGGGGAGATCACCTGCGCCCGGGCGGCGGAAAAATACGGCCAGCCGGACTTCGACGTGCGGCGGGATAAACTCAGCCGGAGCTTTTTCATGAAGCTGATGCCCCTGCTGCCCTTCCTGCAGGACCGGCCGAAGGTGGACAGGAAGAAGTGCGTGGCCTGCGGGCTGTGTGAAAAGGCCTGCCCCGTTCCGGAGAAGGCCGTGAAGTCAGGAAACGGCAAAAAGGCCGTCTATGATTACAAAAAGTGCATCCGCTGCTACTGCTGCCAGGAGATGTGCCCGGCCAAAGCGATCACGGTATATCACGGGATGTTTGCGAAGAAGTGATTTCAGCAGATCACTGCGCGCGAGAGCGCTGAATCAGGCGCCAATACGACTTTTGTCAGGCCGCTGCCCAGGTCCGGGGCAGCGGTTTTTCCGTCGTCCCGGTACAGTTCGTATACGCTTTCCTGCTCAATCTGTCCCAGGGCGGTGAAGCGGGTATCGTCCAGGAGCTCGGAGCTTTCCCCGCCGGGGCAGAGGAGCACCGCGCGGTTCTTTTTCACAAAGAGCGGGAACTCGTTCAGGGCCAGGTCAATCCAGTGGTCGCCCTTTGCCAGGGGGACCAGGTCATAATCCTTTCCGGAGCGGAAGCGGATGAGGAGCATATCCTCCGGCAGGTAGACATACCGGCCGGCGGCGTTCTGCTCGTATACCGGGGCGATCATGCAGCCTTCGCCCAGCATGAGCTGGTCCTGGACGTGAAGGGCCCGGGAATCGGCGGGGTAGTCGAAGGCCAGGGGACGGAAAAGCATTTCGTTCCGCAGGGCGGCCTTCATGAACTCGCTGTAGAGCCAGGGCAGCAGGGCGTAGCGGACGGAGACGGTGTCCCGCATGATCTCCCAGGAGGAGAAGCGGTAGATCTCCTGCTCCCGGGTGTGGAGGGCGGAGTGGTTGCGCATCAGGGGCGTGAAGACGCCCAGCTGGAGGAAGCGCTCCAGCAGGTCCTCCGTGACGTTGCAGCCGAAGCCGCCCAGGTCGCAGCCGGTATAGAGGAAACCGCAGAGGTTGAGGCCCGGGAGCATCTGGACCGCCATCTTCAGGTGGCTCCACCAGGAGAAATTGTCCCCCTGCCAGATGCCGCCGTCCCGGTGGGCCCCGATGAAGGAGCTGCGGGAGAAGAGCAGCAGGCGCTGATCCGGGCTGAAGCGGCGGAAACCGTCCGCCGTGGCCCTGGTCATGCCGGCGCCGTAGAGGTTGTGCACCCGGTCGTGGCGGACGGGCTTTCCGTCCACCAGGTGGTAAAACCGCCGGTAGTCGTCCATATTGTTGGCGATGCCGTTGAAGGCGTCCTTCAGCCACCAGGTGGTTTCAAAGTCCACCTCGCCGCCCCGGATAGCCTCCACCTTCGCGAAGGCGTCGGCCACGCCCTCGTCGGAATAGAAGAGGGCAGGCTCGTTCATGTCGTTCCAGAAGCCCTCGATGCCGGCCTCCAGCAGGGGACGGTAAAGGTCCCCGAACCAGCGGCGGGCGTCCTCCCGCAGGAAGTCCGGGAAGCAGCAACGCCCCGGCCAGACCGCGGCGACAAAGTCGCTGCCGTCCTCCTTTTTGCAGAAGAAGTCCCCGGCCTTGCCGGAGTCATAGGGCGCGTAGCCTTCCTGCACCGCGATGCCCGCGTCGATGATAGGAATCAGGCGGAGGTGGTCTTCCTTCATTTCCGCCTGGAACTGCTTCAGGTCCGGGAAGGCGTCGGGCTTCCAGGTGAAGTTTTTGAAATCCACCATATAGTCGATATCCAGGCAGACCCCGTCCAGGGGGATATGCCGCTTCCGGTGCTCATCGACCACGGTGCGGACCTCCTGCTCGCTGGCGTAGCCCCAGCGGCTCTGGATATAGCCGAAGGCCCAGCGGGGCGGGAGATAGCTCCGGCCCGTCAGTTCCCGGAAGGCCCGGGCGGCGCCGGTCAGGGTATCTTCCTCAATGATATACAGGTCCAGGTTTCCGGAGAGGGAAGTGATGACGGCTTCGTCATGCTTTTCCCAGCCCAGGTCCCAGACGACCTTTCCCGGATCATCCAGATACACGCCCAGCAGGCGCTCCGGGCTGAAGAAGAGGATGAAGTTGTGGCTGCCGTAGAGGCTGGGCCGCTCCTCGGTGTGGTTGAAGACGTCGCTGTTCCAGCTCTCATACCGGTGGCCCCGCTTGTCGATGCCGCGCACGGCCTGGCCCAGGCCGAAGATCACCTCGTCCGGGTGCAGGGAGAGGGAGAAGGAAACGCTGCCGTCCTCCCCGGTCTTTACGTCAAAAAACGGCACAGGCCCGGACTGCGCCGGCCGGGGTTTCACGACGGCGCCGGTGGGCAGGGGCGTACCGAAGGTATATCTGCGGATCATGGGTGTTCCTCGCTTTGCTGTTTTCTCGGCGGGATCATTGTATCATCACTTTGCCGTATGATACAATGAGAAAAAAAGAACCGGGTGAGCAAAATGAAAAAGGCGCGTATCCTGTCCGGAATCCTGGCTGCCGTGCTGGTGCTGCTGGCGGCTGTTTCCGCCTGCGCGGACCTGAAGAAGGGCAGCAGGGGAGAGGAAGTAAAGGAACTGCAGCAGCAGATGATCGACCTGGGCGTGCTGGAAGGCAGCGCGGACGGCATCTACGGCAAAAAAACCGTGGCGGCCGTGAAGAAGCTGCAGCAGTACTGGGGAAAGAAGCAGAACGGCCGGGCGGACCGGGCGTTCCTGGACGACCTGAACGACCTGTGGCACCTGGCGCTGGGCAACGGGACGGAATCCGGCGTGGACCCGGAAGACCTGGAGGATCCGGTGATGTCCTGCGCCCATAACGAGAGCGCGGCCTACGGCTTTGATTACTGCTACCGCCATGAGGAGGGGAAAGCCCTGAGGGATCTGCTGAACCCCGGCAAGGGGAGAACCGTGCCGGAAGGGCTGAAAAGGGTCGTGCTGAAGCGGATTCAGGAATTCTGGCTGGAGCAGATCGGATACCTGTATGACGAGTGGGAGCAGGAGGACGAAGAGACCGCGCCAAAACAGCGGGAAATCTTCGAACAGGGCTGGGCTGAAACGGAAGCAAACCTGACGGATGCCAAAGGCAGGCCGGATTCGGTCAAAACGCTGGAATTCAAGGCGGACTGGCTGGAAACAGCCGGGATTGAAATGTGCTTTGACCTGCACGGCGCCGAACCGAACAACGCGGAATAAAAGGCGGGCCAAAAGGACTGAATCAGTAGGAAGAAAGCGATTTCTTCCTACTTTTTTACATTTTTTGCAGTTTGCAACAGGATTTTTGCAGAAAGCAAGATTTGCATACTTTCAAGCATGATACGCATGGAAGTGTGCAAAAAGAGCAGTTAAAATTACGATGCAGGATTTGGTTGGAATTCGATAGATTTAATACATTGGAAGTACAATTTGTATTCCGGAAGACATACAGAAAGGACGATTTGCTGTGAGTCAGGTTCAAAAACCGGCCCTGAACAGGGATTTCCGGCCCGGCAGAATGAGCTGGAAAACCTATATGCGGCGCTACGGAACTCTGTATTTATTGCTTATCGTGCCTCTGGCGTTTTTCATCATTTTCCGCTATACCCCCATGTCCTATATTCTCCTGGCCTTCAAGAAGAACAACATCCTGATTCCGCCGTGGAAGGTCGAATGGGCCAAAAACAACGGCTTTCAGTGGTTCCTGAAGGCGTTCAAGGACCGGGACTTCATCATCGCGCTGAAGAACACGCTGTTCCTGAACCTGCTGGATCTGGTCATCGGTATGCCGATGCCGATCATCATGGCGCTGCTGCTGAACGAGCTCGCCTTCCCGAAGTATAAGCGGGTGACCCAGACGATCCTTTACCTGCCGCACTTCCTGAGCTGGGTTATCATCTCCAGTATCACGCTGCGGCTGTTCGCCACCAACGACGGCCTGATCAACAAAATGCTGGGAACCACATTCCCGTTTGTGGGGACGCCGGGAAACTGGCGGGGCACCTACATCTTCCTGGGCATCTGGAAGGAATGCGGATGGAACACGATTATCTACCTGGCAGCGCTGACCGGCATCAGCCCGGAACTGTATGAAGCCGCTGAAGTGGACGGTGCCAGCCGCCTGCAGAAGATCTGGCACATCACGCTGCCCGGCATCCGCTCCACAATCATCGTGCTGCTGATCATGAACCTGGGCCACATCCTCGGATCCGAGTTCGACCGGCCCTTTACCCTGAGCAACCCGTTGGTCACGGAAGCCAGCAAAACAATATCGATCTATGTGTATGAGAAGGGCATCAACGGCCAGCAATACGCGCTGACTACCGCCGTCGGTCTCTTCCAGAGCGTGATCTGCGTCATCTTCCTGCTGCTGTCGAACACGCTTGCAAAGAAGTTCGGCGAGCGCGGGATCTGGTAAGGGGGGTGCGGATCATGACGACGATGAATGAAACGAAAAACATGCCCCACAAACTTCGGGACGGTATGATCAAATCCCGGAAGACCCGGATCGGCGACCTGGTCATCGCGTTCATCTGCCTGCTGCTGATGCTGCTGTGCCTGCTGCCGATGCTGCACGTGCTGGCGGCCAGCCTGTCTTCCCCGGAAGCGCTGGTCAGGAACGAAGTGTTCATCTGGCCCAAGGGCTGGAATATCGAAGCCTACAAGACCGTACTGACGACCGAGAAATACGTCCGGTCGCTGGGATGGACGGCGATCCTGACGCTGATCTGCACGCTGCTGTCCATTACGCTGACGGTCTGCTGCGCCTACCCGCTGACCTACACGAACCTGCGGGGCGGAAAGTTTATCAACTTTATCATCCTCTTCACGATGTACTTCAGCGCCGGTACGATTCCGTACTACCTGCTGCTGAGCCGGCTGGGGATGCTGAACACGCCCTACGCACTGATCTTCCCGAACTGTATCAGCGTGTTCAACGTGATCATCATGCGGAGCTTCTTCTACGGCGTGCCGGACAGCCTGCGGGAAGCCGCCGAGATCGACGGCGCCGGCCCGATCCGGGTGCTGATCCGGGTGTACCTGCCGCTGAGCCTGCCGGTCATTGCAACGCTGAGCCTGTTCTACGCGGTAGGCCGCTGGAACGGCTTCTCCGACGCACTGATGTACCTGAAGAAGTCCGAGTCCGAACCCTACTGGCCGATTCAGCTGCTGCTGTACAATGTCATCAAGAACTCCACGCAGACGAGCGAACAGGCAGCCCAGGAAGGATTCTTCCAGAACGGCGTCAGCAAGACGATCCAGATGGCGACAGTTATGTTCGCTACCGTGCCGATCCTGCTGGTCTATCCCTGGCTGCAGCGGTACTTCGTAACCGGAGTTACCATCGGAGCCGTGAAGGGCTGACGCCCTTCACAGCTCACAGACAACGTAGTTTTAAGGACCAAGGTCCTTGAAATAAAAAAAGGAGGAGAAACTCATGAAGAAGATCCTGGCTCTCGTACTGGCGCTGGCGCTGATTGCCACGCTGGGCATCACCTCCGCTTTCGCGGCGGACGACGGCTTTGTGGACGGCAAGTTCACGGAGACCCGTAAGATCACGGTTGAGATCTACAACCGCAACAACGACGGCGGCACCGATCCCACCAACAACGTATGGACCGAGTACATCAAAAAGGGTATGCTCGAGAAGTACAATGTTGAAGTCGAATTCGTGTCTGTCGGCCGCTGGACCGAGACCGATGATATCGCGCAGCTGCTGGCCGACGGCCAGGCCCCCGATGTCAGCTACACCTACGGCTACAACACCATCATCACCTATGCCAACATGAAGGATGCCGACGGCAACCCCGGCGTCATCGACCTGGCTCCCTATCTGGAAGAGTACAAAGACTACACCCAGAACATCGTCAGCCTGCTGGGCGGCGAAGAGAACCTGTACTATGACAAGGATCCCGCCACCGGCGCTGTGTGGATGATCGAAGGCGTCCGCGCTGACACCTCCCGTATCACCACCTTCATCCGCAAGGACTGGTGCGACAAGCTGGGCCTGGCCCTGCCCACCACCGAAGAAGAGTTCTACAACTGCCTGGTTGCTTTCCGTGACAACGCCGAAACCCTGCTGGGCGCCGACGCTGACAAGATGATCCCCTACACCACCTCCACCGACATCGGCTGGCGGAACGACCTGCTGAGCGTCAGCAAGGTTGCGGATGCCATCGACGATGAGACCCTGTTCGTATATGGCTACGACGATCGTCACCTGCTCTATCCCGGATACAAAGAAGGCATCCGCGTGCTGAACAAGTGGTACAACGAAGGCCTGATCTGGAAAGATTTCGGCCTGTACAACGACAGCGAGCAGGAAGACAACAACATGAAGGCTGGCTATGTGGGCGCTTTCATGCACAACTGGGACTATCCTTTCCGCAACGGTGAAGACTGCATCAACCTGAACCTGCAGCGCAATGTGGGCGAAGACGCGATGTTCGTTCCGATCGACTGCTTCCAGGACGACGCCGGCGTGACCCGTAAGTTCATGGGCGCGGCTGTCGGTTCCGACCGCAAGATCTTCTTCCCCAGCACCAACAAAGAGCCCGTGGCCTCCCTGCTGTATGTCAACTTCATCTCCGATCCCGAGACGATCAAGTACCTGCAGACCGGTCTGGAAGGCACCAACTTCGAAATGACTGAAGACGGCGCTTATCAGATCCTGCCCGCCACCGGCGAGTGGGTCAAGAACTCCGGCAACAACATCGACTACACCATGACCTGCAACGGCCTGTACCTGGGCGAAGCCACCGGCAAGACCACCGCGCTGAGCTATCCGGGCATCCCCGCTGAGATCGTCATCCAGGCGAACGAATACGGCAAGAACAACGGCCGTTATCCGGCGCACTACAATGTCGGCACCATCGAGTCTGAAACCGAAGTCGGCTCCAGCCTGACCGAGAAGCGCGACGAGCTGCTGACCAAGGCCGTGACCGCCGCCGTGGATGATTTCGACAGCGTGTACGATCAGTATCTCAATGACTACCTGAACATGGGCGGCCAGGAGATCATCGACGAGCGCATCGAGAAACTGTCCGAAGTATACGGCATCACCTGGACCGCGGAATAATCGCAGGACCTGAATGCTAAACGGCGGGCGCCGGATCCAGTCCGGCGCCCGCTTTCTCAAAGATCATGGTTTACAATTTCATGTGAATATCCAGTTCCTTCTTCGAATACTGGCGGAGTTGTTTCCGGTATCTGCTGGGTGACATGCCGATGACCTTCGTGAAGGAACGGAGAAAATTCGAATAGTCATTGAAGCCGCACTGATAGGCAATATCATTCAGGGAGGCAGTTCCCATGATCTGCTGGCGGGCAAGCATCACCCGGCGGTAGAGGACATAGTCATAGACGCTGCGGTTGGTGAACCGGGTGAATTCGTGGGACAGCCAGGACACGCTGACGCCGAAGGAGCGGGCCAGGTTTTCCATGCGGATCGGCTGGGTATAGTGGTTGTTGATGTAGTCCAGAATCTCCTGGATGATGCTGCTGCCGAAGACTTCACCCTCCACGGGATCCGTCCGGCGCATTGTACGGCAGACAACGTTCAGCAGACTGATCATGAGCGAGTAATCCCCGTAGCGCTCATAAGGGTCGCTCTTTCGGGACTGATTTTCCCGGATCCGGTTGACGCAGGAAACAAAGGTCCCCGCGTCATCGCCGCTGAGCTGATAGGTGCATACATTTCCCGAAGTGTGCTGGCGGAAAAGGTTTTCCGGATCGATCTGGCCGCAGCCCAGCACCCGCAGCACTTCCGGCGCGAGATTCAGATAGGCCCGCTCGTAGTTCCGCATCTCAGTGGTGCAGGAAAGCCCGTGCATGCTGAAGGGCGGGAGAACGAACAGCTGATTGGGCATGAGCTGGAACAGGCGGTTTTCGACGCCCATGAATTCGCCTCCGCGGATATGCAGGTAAAACTCAAAATAGTCATGGCAGTGGAACTGCGTGACTTCCATGGTTTCATCGAAATTATGATGCGCCTCATAGCCCTGGTTGCCGGGCTGCCCCATGGGCAGGAAAGGCACCTGGTTTGTTTCAGTGTGCATAAAAAGCCTCCGGAGAAAAGAGGGGACAGAATATGATCAACGTCGCAATCGTCGGTACGGGCGGGATTTCCCACGCCCATATCAAGGCTTATCTTCAGTTTCCGGATCGCTGCCGGATCGTTGCTCTTGTGGATATTATCCCCGGAAAAGCGCAGAAAGTCAAGGAACAGTACGGGCTGGACGCGGAGGTGTACCTGGACCACCACGACATCCTGGGCCGGGATGATATCGACCTGGTGGACGTCTGCACGCCGCCCTTCGCCCACGCGGAGGTCACGATCAACGCGCTGAAGAGCGGGAAGAACGCAGTATGCGAAAAACCCATGGCCGCCTCCCTGGAGGAATGCGACGCCATGCTGAAGGCCCGGGACGAGAGCGGAAAGAAGCTTTCGATCATCGCCCAGAATCGTTTCCGCCTGCCGGTGCGGAACCTGAAGGCCCTGCTGGACAACGGCATGGCGGGCAAGGTGCGGCATGTGACGGTGAACAGCCTCTGGTTCCGGGGCCACAGCTATTACGACCTGTGGTGGCGGGGCACCTGGGAGAAGGAAGGCGGCGGATGCACGCTGAACCACGCGGTGCACCATATCGACATGCTGGGCTGGATGATGGGCACGCCGGAGAAGATGACCAGCGTGCTGGCCAACACCGGCCATGACAACGCCGAGGTGGAGGACCTGTCGGTTTCCATCGCGGAATATCCGGGCGCCCTGGCGGTGGTGACCGCCTCCGTGGTGGACCACGGGGAGGACCAGGCCCTGATCTTCCAGTGCGAGAAGGCGAAGATCTCCTTCCCCTACAGCGTGTTCTGCTCCCAGCCCCAGCCCAACGGCTTCCCGCTGGCGGAGCCGGACGAAGGCTTCGCGAAGGAAGCGGAGCAGTTCCTGGCTTCGCTGCCGCCGCTGGAATACGAAATGCATGTGGGCCAGCTGGAGAACGTGCTGACGGCCCTGGAGACCGGCGGGGACGTGGCCATCACCGGCGAGGACGGCCGGCGGACGATTGAGCTGATTACTTCGATCTACAAGGCGGGATCGACGCGGCAGACCGTGACGCTGCCCCTGTCCCCGGAGGATCCCTTCTATACGGTGGAGGGCATCCGGGAGGCGGTTCCGCATTTCTATGAGAAGAGCGCCTCGGTGGAGGATCTGGACGGAGATCTCAGCTTCGGGAATTTCCGGAAAGGGGAAAAATAAATGAACGTTTCGGACGGAATGAATTACGCGCCGAAGGGCAAACCGCAGCCGGTGGTGAAGGACAGGGAGTTTGTCTTTTCCGCCGTGCGGCTGGACCACGGCCATATCTACGGCATGTGCAACGGGCTGACGGAAGCCGGCGGCACGCTGAAATACGTCTATGACCCGGACAAGAAAAAGGTGGCGGCCTTCCTCAAGGCCTTCCCCCAGGCCCGGGCGGCCAACAGCGAGGAAGAAGCCCTGAACGACCCGGAGACCCATATGATCGCCGGCGCCGCGGTGACCAGCGAGCGCTGCGCCCTGGGCCTGCGGGCCATGGACGCCGGCAAGGACTATTTCACGGACAAGGCGCCCTTCACGACGCTGGAGCAGCTGGCGTCCGCGAAGCAGAAGGTGAAGGAGACCGGAAAGAAATACATGGTCTACTACGCCGAGCGCCTGCACGACGAGGGATCGATCCTGGCCGGGTATATCGCGAAGAGCGGGGACATCGGCAAGGTGATCAGCGTGACCGGTTTCGGCCCCCACCGCCTGGGCGCGCCGGGACGGCCCGCCTGGTTCTTTGAGCGGGAAAAGTACGGCGGCATCCTCTGCGACATCGGCAGTCACCAGTTTGAACAGTTCCTCTACTACGCGGAGGAAGAGGACGCCGTGGTGACCGGCAGCCGGATCGGGAACTTCGCTCATCCGGAATATCCGGAGCTGGAGGATTTCGGCGACGCGATGCTGACCGGGAAGAACGGCTCCGCGGGATACTTCAAGCTGGACTGGTTCACGCCGGACGGCCTGCGGACCTGGGGCGACGGACGGATGTTCATCCAGGGAACGAAGGGGTTCATCGAGATCCGGAAATATGTGAACCTGGCCTCCGAAAAGGATGGCGGCGGGCATGTGTTCGTGGTCAACGACAGCGGGGAGAAGTACCTGAATGCCGTGGGCGCCACGGGCTATCCCTTCTTCGGGGAGCTGATCCTGGACTGCCTGAACCGGACGGAGAAGGCCATGACCCAGGAGCACGCCTTCAAGGCGGCGGAGCTGAGCCTGCTGGCACAGGAAAAAGCGATCCGGATCAAATAAACAAAGGACGTACAACAAGATGAAGACGATCCGTTTAGGCATCATCGGCATCGGGAACATGGGCAGCGAGCACTGCCGGCTGATCCTGGGCGGAAAATGCCCGGAGATCACTCTGGCGGCGGTGGCAGACCCCCGGCCGGAACGCCGGGCCTGGGCGGAAAAGACGCTGCCGGGCGCGCAGGTGTTCCGGGACGGGCAGGAACTGATCGGCAGCGGCTGCTGCGAAGCCGTGCTGATCGCCGCGCCCCATTACCAGCATGAGCCGCTGGCGGCGGCCGCGCTGGAAGCCGGGCTGCACGTGCTGTGCGAGAAGCCGGCGGCGGTGCAGGCGGACCGGGCGGAGAAGATGATCCGCGCGGCGGAAAAGGCCGGGAAGACCCTGACCTTCATGTTCAACCAGCGGACCAACTGCGTCTACCGGGCCATGAAAGGCCTGCTGGACAGCGGTGAAATGGGCGCTGTCAAACGGATGAACTGGATCATCACCGACTGGTACCGGACCCAGCAGTATTATGATTCCGGTTCCTGGCGGGCGACCTGGGCCGGGGAAGGCGGCGGCGTGCTGCTGAACCAGTGTCCCCACCAGCTGGATCTGCTGATCTGGCTGTGCGGCCTGCCGAAAGCGGTGACGGCCCGGTGCTGCGAAGGAAAATGGCACCATATCGAGGTGGAGGACGACGTCAGCGCCCTGCTGGAGTTTGAAAACGGCGCCACGGGCGTGTTCGTGGCTTCCACCGGGGACCTGCCGGGGACGAACCGGCTGGAGATCGACTGCGAAAAGGGCAAGCTGGTCTGCGAGGACGGCCGGGTGCGGGTCTGGCGCCTGGCGGAGAACGAGCGGGAGATCTGCTTCACCAGCGACGATCCCTGGTACCGGGGACAGCCGGAAGTGTACGACCTGGAAACCGACGGGGAGAATCCCCAGCATTGCGGCGTGATCAACGCCTTCGCGGCGCACCTGCTGCGGGGAGAAAAGCTGATTGCGGAGAAGGAGGATGGCCTGCGGGCCCTGCAGCTGTCCAACGCGATCCACCTGTCCGGCTGGACCGGCAGGCGGGTGGAGATTCCGGCGGATCCGGCGGAGTTCAACAAAGAGCTGGAAAAGCGGATTCAAAAAAGCCAGGTCCGGAAAACCCGGGACCTGACCTATGAAACGGACCACAGCTGAACTTACGCAACAGAAAGACCAGGGGGAAACATCCCCCTGGTCCGTTTTTGTTTTGGGTTTACTTTCTCGTTAAGATCTCACTCATAACGAAGCCGCGGACGACCTCGTTGCCGGTGAAGCTGAGCTGCAGTCCCGGGGTTCCTTCCGCCGCCGCGGGAACCGCGGTTTCGGCCTGGGTGAGGGGCGCAAGCTGCTCGTCGTGGCAGGGGTCGTAGCCTTCGCCGGTGACGGCGTTCATGCTGCCCTGGTACACGGAATCATCGTGTTCGGTGAAGGTGATCGAGGGCTGCATGACGGTGGGCCGGGCGGGCTCGGGCGTCACATGGGTGCTGTTGCCGGTTTCAGGCTGCTTTTTGGGCACCCTGGCACCGGACTGCTTCGCCGCGCCGGTCTTCGCGTTTTTGGCCTGCTGCTTTTTGGCCGCAGACAGGACCGGGGCTATGAGGAGCCAGATGATCGCGAGGATAAGAATGGGTGGGAATTCCATCGGATGCTGACACCTCCTTTACTTTAATTCAAACAGTTCTTATTTCTTGCTGCGGGGGTTCGCTTCGGTGGGAGCGGTCTGCGGGGCGCTGGCCTTGGCGATGGATTCACGCATCTCGGTATCCGCGATGGTGTTCTTCATCTGATAGTAGTCCAGGACGCCAAGCTTGCCGTCACGCAGCGCGGTCGCCATGGCCCGCGGCACTTCGGCCTCGGCCTCGACCACCTTCGCGCGCATCTCCTGCACGGAAGCCTTCATTTCCTGCTCGCGGGCGACAGCCATGGCGCGGCGCTCTTCCGCCTTCGCCTGGGCGATGCGGCGGTCGGCCTCGGCCTGGTCCATCTGCAGCTGGGCGCCGACGTTGCGGCCCACGTCCACATCCGCGATGTCGATGGAGAGGATTTCATAGGCGGTGCCGGCGTCCAGGCCCTTGTCCAGCACGGTACGGCTGATCAGGTCAGGATTCTCAAGCACCTGCTTGTGGGTTTCGGCGGAACCGACGGTGGTGACGATGCCTTCGCCGACACGGGCGATGACGGTTTCCTCACCGGCGCCGCCGACCAGGCGTTCAATGTTGGTGCGCACGGTCACACGGGCCTTGGCGCGCAGTTCGATACCGTCCTTGGCGATGGCGGCGACCACGGGGGTCTCGATGACCTTCGGGGTAACGCTCATCTGGACAGCCTGGAACACGTCGCGGCCGGCCAGGTCGATGGCGCAGGCTTTTTCAAAGGCCATGTCGATGTTCGCGCGCTGGGCGGCGATCAGGGCGTTGATGACGCGGTCCACATTACCGCCGGCCAGGTAGTGGGTTTCCAGCTGGCTGATGGTCAGGTTCAGGCCGGCCTTGTTGGCCTTGATCAGGGGGTAGACCAGGCGCTGGGGCTGGATGCGGCGGATCCGCATGCCCACGAGGGCGCTGATCGGGATGTGCACGCCGCTGGCCAGGGCAGAGATCCACAGGCCCATGGGCACGAAGTGCAGGAAGATCGCCAGGGCGATCAGGACGATCACGACAATGATCGGGATCAGGATAGTGGATTCCATATTCTTTCCTCCTCCAAATTACTTACTTTCTTTTGATAACGTAGTGGTCGCCTTCCCGGCCGGTGACCAGGACGGGGGAGCCTTTTTCGATAAAGTCCCCGGTGCTGGCCGCGTTCAGGCGGGTGCCGTCGATCTCGATCTGGCCGGCGGGGCGCAGCGCGGTGACCGCGACGCCTTCCATGCCGATCCAGTGATCCGGCCTCGTCTCATCGGCGGCGGTCTCGGTGTCTTTCAGCACCAGGTGGCTTTTGCTGAGCCTGCCGTTCATGGCGCTGCGGTAGGAAAGGAACACGGCCAGGCCGATCAGCAGCAGGATGCCCGCGAGGGCAAGCAGCGTCGGAACGGTGCCGTGCAGCAGCCAGCAGCAGCGCAGGGCGACGATCTCCAGTACGACGCCGCAAATGCCGGCAACGCCGAAACCGGGGATGAAAGCCTCAACGATGATGAGACCGGAGCCGATCACAAAGCCGATGATCATGATCAGGTTCAGTGTGAACGGATCCATACGGTTTCCTCCTTTCAGGCCAATGCAGGATTCATAATGATGGATTCTGATCGGCCGATGGTTCTGGTCAAGGATATTGTAGCGTAAAACCCAAAGCGGAATAAATCACGAAAAGAGAGAAATAACCGCGGTTATTTTTCTTCTCCCTGGCGGCCGGAGAGCACCTTGCGGACTTCCGCCTCTGCGTGCTCAAAGGCGCCGGCCACATAGGGGTCGAAGTGGCTGCCCGCGCCTTCGCGGATGATGTCCATGGCCTTCTCAAAGGGGAAGGGATCCTTGTAGCTGCGCTTGGAGACCAGGGCGTCGAACACGTCCGCCACGGCCATGATGCGGGCCGAGAGCGGAATATCCTCGCCGGAAAGGCCCTGGGGATAACCCTTGCCGTTCCACTTCTCATGGTGATAGAGGGAAAGGTTCTCCGCCTCGTTCAGATAGGAAACGTCGGGGGTGGCTTTCTTCGCGTTCTCGATGACGTCCCGGCCGTAGACGGTGTGGAGCTTCATGGTCTCGAACTCCTCGTCGGTCAGCTTGCCGGGCTTGTTCAGGATCGTGTCGGAAACGCGGATCTTGCCGATGTCGTGCAGCGGCGCGGAATGGTACACGTTCCGGACGAACTCATCGGTCAGCTGGTCGGTATAGATGCCTTCCTTCTTCAGCTGGTTCATGATGATGAGGGTATATTCGGACGTGTTCTTCACATGGTCGCCGGTGAACTGGTCCCGGCTTTCCACCATATCCGCCAGGACCAGGATCAGGTTCTCCTGCATGCGGGCGATGGTGGCGTTCTTCTCCTGGGACTCGGCGATATAGCGGACGGATTCCTCGGTGGTCTGGGTGATGGCGTCGTAGAGGTTTTCGATCTCGTCGCCGGTGTGGATATCCAGGGCCTGCAGCTGATGCAGGCCTTCCTCCCGCCGGGCTGCGCTGTCGAAGGCGAAGCGGTTGGAGGCCAGGGCCATGGAGTTGATCGGCTGGATGATGCCGGAATCCGCCAGCAGCAGGAAGGCGGCCAGCAGGATCGCGATGAAGCCGGCAAAGAGGCTGAGCACCTTGGTCAGGTACGACGCCATGTCGTTCATGATCTTATCCATGGAGATGTCCACGCAGGCGTAGCAGACGGTTTTGCCGGAGCTGTCCCGCACGGGGGTGTAGATCGTGTAGAGCCAGCCCCACTCCTCCGTGTTGCTGTTGACCGGTTTGATCTCCCGGCCGGCCAGCAGGTTCTCCAGCTCGCCGGCGAAGGCCGGATCGAATTCCATGACTGTACCCGGGTCGGAACCGGGTTCGTCCGCGGTATCCGGGTCGAAGACCACATGGCAGCCGTCCGGCCGGATCTGGTAGACATAAACGTATTTGATGTCTTCCGAACTGTCCCGGACCTGGGCCATGGCCTGTTCAGCTTCCTGATACCCCGGGGCGGCGTCCCCCAGGGCCAGGTATTCGTCCACCCGGTCCGGATCCATGAAGGAGGCGAGGGTCCGGGTGACGCCGGCACCCATCTTCGCCTCGTTTTCGAAGATGCTGTTTTTATACAGCCTGTATCCGATGGCGGTGGTGATGACGGCAACGATCAGCATGGCCGCCGTGATGAGGATCATGAACTTCGGCCGGAGGGAAAGGAGCCTTGCCTTGAAGGAGCGGGACGCCCGCCGTTCCTCCCGTTCCATGGGGTTCTGCTGCCAGATGCGCAGGTACAGGCTGTAGCGCAGGCTGTCCGGCAGGCGGCGGATGATCAGGAAGGCAAGGACCACGGTGACCAGCTTGTCCGCCAGGTCGAGCAGAAAGTCCGCGGAGAGCTGGCGCAGGAAGACGTCCTGCAGTCCCTGCTGCTCAAAGAATCTGACGAGGGACATGCTCAGCTCCGCGCCTTCACCCCGGCCGTAGAGGCAGTAGGTCAGGACGGAACCGAGCCCGCCGCCGATCAGGGCGAAGAGCGGGACGGAACAGAGCGCCCGGGGGAAGGAACGGAACCAGCCCTTCCTGTGGAGGAAGGCGGCCAGGGCGCCGATCAGGATGCTGATGACGGCGTAGAACTGCGCCGTATCGCTGGTGAGGTTCAGGAGCAGGTTGGAGAAATAGCCCACCAGCACGCCCGGCAGGTAGCCGCCCAGGGCGCCGGCCAGGATCGTGCCGACGCTGTCCAGGTACAGGGGAATGCCGATGAGCGCCGCTAGGTTCCGCAGCGCAAAGTTCAGGACAATACAGCAGACGGAAAAGACCAGGCAGGCGAGAAAATGATTCTTTTTCCCGGCGGTGCCCTTCAGGACTGGAGTCAAGGCTACACCTTCTTTTTTTCTCGTCAGGTTCCGCGGCAGGCGGAACGGTTACAGACCTGTGCCCATACATGCCATATGATACCACATCCGGGGTGAATATACAACCGCCGCCGTTATTGCAAATCAAGGGCTTCCGTGTTATAATCCCTTTGTTTCGCAGGTGCGGAACAGACAAGTACGGTTTTTTATTTTGAAAGGGTTGATTGTTTTCATGGGCTTATGGCTTGCCCTGATCCTGTGTATCCTGCTTTCAGCATTTTTCTCCGCAACGGAGACGGCCTATTCCGCCTGTAACCGGGTTAAGCTCAAGACCGTGGACGGTCCCCGGAAGGGAAAGGCCCAGATCGCGCTGGCGCTGCTTGAAAAATACGACAGTCTCATTACAACCGTCCTGATCGGGAATAACCTGGTGAACATCGTGGGCACGGCCATCGCGACCCTGCTGTTCACCACGCGGATCCTGCCCGGGAAGGAAGACCTGGCGACCACGCTGGCTTCCGTGGTGATGACGGTGCTGGTGCTGTTCATCGGCGAGGTCGGTCCCAAGACCCTGGCCAAACAGCAGCCGGAGCGCTTCGCCATGGCGGTGAGCCCGGTGATCAGCTTCCTGATGATGATCCTGCGCCCGCTGGACCTGCTGTTCGGCCTGTGGCGGAAGCTGCTGGGCAAGCTGATCAGGCCGGAACCGGAAGAGACCCAGATCGAAGACGAACTGATGACCATGATCGACGAGGCCCAGACCGAGGGCGACATCGAAGAGGAAGAGGTGGAGCTGATCCGTTCCGCCATCGTCTTCAACGACCAGGACGCGGCGGACATCATGACGCCCCGGGTGGACGTGACCGCCATTGAGGACACCGCCACCGTTGACGAAGCGGCGGACGTGTTCCGGGATACCTGGTTCTCCCGGGTGCCCGTGTATCACGAGGACCTGGACCATATCGTCGGCATCCTGCATGAAAAAGACTTCTACAAGATGACCCATGAGGGCGTGACCGATATCACACAGATCATGAAAGAGCCGGTGTTCGCCCCGGCGAGCCTGCCCATCGGCAACCTGCTCAAGCAGTTCCGTTCTTCCCAGACCCACCTGATCATCCTGCTGGACGAATTCGGCGGCACCGAAGGCATCGTGACGATGGAAGACGTGCTGGAAGAACTGGTGGGCGAGATCTACGACGAGCACGACGAAGTGAACGAAGAGGTCGTGGAGCAGGACGACGGCACCCTGATCATCGACGGCAACATGCAGCTGCAGGAACTGCTGGACAAACTGGAAGCGGAAAACGAATACGACACGGACACCGTGGGCGGCTGGGCTGCGGAAATGCTGGAAAAGGTGCCGGAGGTGGGCGACAGCTTCACCCTGGGCCGCCACCAGTTCACGGTGACGGAGATGGACGGCTTCCGCGTGACCCGGATGCAGGTCACCGAACTGCCGGAAGAAGAGCCGGAGGAACCGGAAACGAAAGAAGTAAAAGACGAAGAAAAAGAAGAAGAGAAGAAGGAAGAATAACCGTTCCGGGCGGAACGGGCAAATGAAAAAGGCCGGGCCGTCAGAACAGCCCGGTAACGGGAATCAGCACCTGAATCTCGGCCCGCGGGGCGGGAACGGACGGGGTTCGTCCGGCCCGGGTCCCGGATGCGGGAAGCCGGGTCCGGGAGGCGGCGGAGGCATCCTGCGGTCTTCCGGCAGGTCCAGGGCAAGGCGCTCAATATGCTCGCTGAGCCTGTTGCACAGCTCACAGAACTGTTTCTTTTCCTCCTCCGTCAGGCAGGAGGTTTTTTTGCGCGCGTCTTCGTCCCGGGCGGTCTTCAGATCAGCGATCAGGCGGCTGCCCTTTTCGGTCAGGGTGATCCGCTGGACCCGTTTGTCCGCCTCGTCCGCGGCGCGGGTGAGCAGGCCGTCCGCTTCGGCCCGGGCAAGCATCTCGCTCAGGGAGGAAGGACGGACGTCCAGCAGTTCGCACAGCTCCCGGGAGGAGACCCCCGGGTTTTCCGCCGCGCAGGCCAGCAGGCGGCCGACGGCCGGCGGGAAGGGCGCTTCTCCGCGCTCCGGCGGGCAGCGCCGCATGGCGCGGGCCAGCTTCAGGGAGGCAAGGATCACGTCGTGATTGAGGTTATTCATACAGCATCGCTCCTTTCAGCGTCATGAACATAAAAATTCGGTACCGAACGATTGTATTATAGTTCGGTACCGAAATAATGTCAAGATCTTTTTTTATCCGCGGATCGGCACGATGTCCAGGCTTTTGATGAATTCCATGCATTTGCTGACCTGGTCCTCGGTAAGGAGCTTGCCGTCTCCGGGGAAGAGGGTCAGTTCGATCTCATAGCCCAGGCAGACGGTATAGAAGTCCAGGAACTGGCCGCTGGTTTCGCGGACGACCAGCAGGTTGTCGCCGGAGGCGGTGACCAGCGTGTCGAAGTCCACGTTGCTCTCGTTCAGGAAAAGCTGCTTGATCAGGTTCAGTTCTTCCTCGCTCAGGTCCTTGGGGCTTTCGGCTTCGATATAGCTGGCGTTGTCAGCGAGGCTGATGCAGATTTCAAAGGACGCCCCGGCGGGATCGTCGGAGGTGATGCTCCCGATCAGCGTATTGTCATCCAGGCTGGTCCGGGAATAGGTGTAGCCTTCGGGCAGGGTGCCGTTGAGCAGGAGCTTGTCGTGAAACTCCACGACGGTGCCTGCCGCGGACGCGCAGGAAACGGTCAGCAGCAGAAGGGCGCATAACAGGGCGATGATTCTCTTCATATCAGTATCCTCCTTGAATCACGGTGGGATCAGTAGGCCCGGGTCGTATAGGCCTTCATCATGAAGCCGGTGGCGTCCGTGTCCGGATCGACGACCTGGTACCAGCTCTGGGTCTCGGCGATGACGGTCAGCCGCGCGCCTTTGCGGTAGGTGGTGATCAGCTCCACGTCCTTGCTGGGCGCCCAGCGCAGGTTGACCCATCCGCTGGAACGGGCCGGCCGGACGATGATCGTGAAGGGCGTGACGATCCGGGCGGTCCGGAACTCGGCGTTCAGGGTGATCAGCGAGTCGGTGTAGTAGGGATAGGGATCGGCCGTCGGATAGTACGGCGCGGCGGTGGGATAGTAGGGCACCGCCGTCGGTACCGCCGTGGGAACAGGTGTGACCGGGACGGGGGTGGTGAGGTCGGGACGGGTCCACTGGAGGTAACGGCTCTGGACGTAGCCGACAACACTTGGCGTCCATTGGATCTTGGCCCAGCCGTCGTCCTGTAACTGGATAACGCTGACCGCAGCGCCGTAGGGAGCCGTGGCGATGAGGTTATCTCCCACGTATGGCGCGGAACGTATGTTCAGGGGCTTCCGGTTATCCGTGTAAACATACATGGTCGTGTTGGCGAACACGGGCGTTACGCACAGGAGCAGCAGCGCCAGCACGAGAGAAAAGGAAAAGACTTTTTTGGCCATTGAAAACACCCTCCTTATTCCTGCCTGTCCGGTTTGTACCGATTATACCAAAAAAACGCCGGGCATGCGAGGTTTCTTCCCGGGCGTTGAAAAAAATAAACGGCGCCGGTTTTCATTGACAATCACGGGCGGTTGGGCTAAAGTAAAGGCAGATAAATTGTCCGTACTTATCGGACGGGAAAAACAGAAACAACAGGCGCAGAGGAGGAATCACAATGCAGCAGAAATGGCCGCTGGATGTAACGGTTTCCTTTGACCCGTATTTCGGGGAACCGGGCCGGGACGGCATACAGGGCGCGGAAGTCCTGCCGGACGGAAAGGTGCATTTCCGGATCATTGCAAAGGACGCCAAAGAGGTCGTTATCGACCGGTTCGGAACGGTCTTCCCGCTGGAACCCGCAGGGGACGGCGCGTGGGAAGGAACCTTTGACATGGGAGGGGGCTTCCTGTATTTCTTCCTGAAGGTGGACGGCGCGGACGTGCTCTGCCCGTATCTGCCGATCGGTTACGGCTGCTGCCGCCCGATGAACTTCGTGGATGTGCCCGTGAAGGACATGGAAGGCTGGGACGACCTGGAAGGCGTGGAACACGGCGCGGTGACCCGGCGGTATTTTGAGTCCTCCGTGACCGGAAAGACGGAGATCTGCCTGGTGTGGACGCCCCCGGCATACGACCCGGCGAAAAAGTACCCGGTGCTGTACCTGCAGCACGGCTACGGCGAGAACGAGACCGGCTGGGTCTTCCAGGGCCATGTGGGCCGGATTGCCGACCGGCTGCTGGCGGAAGGCAAAATGAAGGAAATGATCATCGTCATGGGCAACGGCATGGCGAAAACGAAAGAGGAACAGCCCCGGGATCCCTACCTGTTCCCGAACATCCTGGTGAAGGACCTGGTGCCCTATATCGAAAAGCATTACAACGTGCTGACGGACAAGTGGAACCGGGCCATGGCCGGGCTGAGCATGGGCAGCTTCCATACCAGCATCACCACGCTGTCCAATCCGGACATGTTCGGCTACGCGGGCCTGTTCAGCGGCTTCCTGCGGGCACCCTGGAACCCGGACGACGAGCTGCCCTATATGAAACTGCTCCACGAGCCGGAGAAGTTCAAAGAAGCCTTCAAAGTGTTCTACCGGGCCATGGGCACGGAGGATACCTACTGGGACGCCTTCGACAAGGACGACAAATACCTGGAGGACAAGAACCTGGACATGATCCGGGAAACCTTCCCGGGCGGGCACGACTGGACGGTGTGGCGCCGCTGCATCCGCTCCTTCCTGCCGCGGATCTTCTGAGAGAAACTAAAAAACTGAGGGGCTCAGATGAGCTCCTCAGTTTTGTTTTACCGCTTATCAGCCTTCGTCCTTGGAAGGTTCGGGGGTGACGTAGACGATCTGGGGCGTGACCTGTTCCTGGACCTGGGGTTCAGGCGTCACATACACATAGATCGGGGTGGGCGTCGGTTCGGGCGCAGCGGTGACCCAGATGACCTTGGGCGCGGCCGCGGGGGCTTCCGCCGGGGTCGCGATCTTGAGCACATCGGATCCGGATTCGGAGGCGGCGGTGTCCCGGTTGCCGACCCAGCTTTCATAGGCGTAGGGATCGCCCATGAGGATCACGTGATCCGTGTTGAGCAGGTCGGAACGGATATATCCCAGGGTGCCGTTGGCCAGCTCCACGGCGTACCAGATTTCGCCGGCGGAATTCTTGGCCCGGGCGGTGACGATGAATTCCGTTCCGGCGGACTTGATCGTCATGACCTTCGTCGCGTAGATGCTCGGCTGCGAGCGGACGTTGACGCGCTTGATCGCGGTGTAGCAGTAGCCTTCCGCCGGGATGGACTCGATCAGGGTCTCGGACTGGCGGTAGACCACGCGGGTCTGCTTGATGATCTTGACCGGCGGGCAGCAATCCCACCAGGCGCCGGCGACGCTGGCCGGATCGGGCTGGGTATAGTCGTCCGACAGGGCGGCGGCAGGCAGGACGGCTGCGGCAATCATAACAACAGCCAGGATCAGGATGATGCGGGTTGACTTCATGCTCATCGTCTCCAATGCAGATTTTTCATACAGGTCCTTCCTATATTTTACAAATCTGTAATATTTCTGTCAACCGCCACATATGGTATATCAAGGGTTTCCGAGTCATATATCCGGTGATCAGAAGGTGACGGTGCGGGGAGCGCCGCCGAAGGAGGCGAAGGTAGCCGTCGCATTTTTGAAATACATGACCTCGGTGTTGTCATCCTCGGCGGAGTACATGGCCTGCAGGGCGGGGTACTGGTCCAGCATGTGCTTTTTCGCTTCGACGCGGTCGTCGCGGATCAGTTCGCAGGCCACGCGCACCCAGGTGCCTTCCGCGAAGGCGCAGATCTCCGCCTTCGGATTGGCCTGCAGCTGCTTCGACACGGCCTTGACCTTGCCGGTCTGGATGTACAGTTTGCCCTCAAAGATGTCCACGGTGCCGAAGGGGCGCACCCGGGGCTGGTCTCCTTCCACGGTGGCCAGGTAATAGGTTCCGCACTTCTTCAGAAACTCATACACTTCGTTCATATTCATTTTCCTCCTGTGAATTGGTGTTTAGATTATAGCCCGTTTTTCCCGCGTAAAGCAAGAGGGACGCCTTTTCAGGCGTCCAGCAGAGCGGTGTATTTCACGATGGTGATCGCTTCCAGGCAGTCCCGGAGCGGTTTTCCGTCGATCCTGAAGCGGGAGATCAGCTGATTGGTATCGGAGTAGTGCTTCTCCGATTCTTTGTGCTGGCGTTCCGTGATGGTGAGCCAGTCTTCCTCGTCCCGGACGATGCGGAACATCCTCCCGCCGACGGCGATCACCATATCCAGCGCCATTTCAATCTTGTTGACCAGTTCCCGTTTCGTCATGATCCTCCGTCCTTTCATTCTGATCTGTCAACTGTATCCTATCCCCGCTGTGTGAAAAGACCGTGAATACCCGGTGAAGCCAATCTATTTTTCGGTTGAAAGATGGCTGAGAACAACAGAAAACGGTAACGGCGTCCGCCGTTCCCGTTGCTTGACGGAATGTCAGTCGATTCTGCCCAGGGTGATGTCGCCGGAGGTGGTGTCGATGCTGCACCGGGCGCTGCCGTCGCCGCAGGTGTACCTGTTGCCGTCTTTGGTCAGGGACAGGGCGGTGGTCAGGTCGCCGCTGGCGGAATCCACCTTGCAGGTGAAGCCGGGGTCGGTGGGCAGTTTCACGTCCACTTTGCCGGAGGTGGTGTGGATCTTCAGTTCCCTGAAGGCGCGGACGGAACCGCTGAAGCAGCCGCTGGTGGAACCGAACTCCGCCTTGTTCACGGAGGCCAGGTCCGGATAAATGCTGCCGGAGGTGGAACCGGCCTTCACTTCTTCGGCGGCGCCGGCCACCTTCAGGCTGACGGAACCGGAGGTGGAATTTGCCTCAAGGTTCTTCACGCTGCCGCCCAGGGTGCAGGAGACGCTGCCGGAGGTGGAGCCGAGATCCACGGTATTGATATCGCTGTCCTGCCGGACCTTCACGTCGCCGGAGGTGGAGACGGCATACAGCTTCCGGGTGTCGGTGACGGCGTCGATGCTGCCGGAGGTGGAGCCCAGGCGGATATCGTCGGCGGCCAGGGCCGGAATGAACAGATCGCCGGAGGTGCTGCCGATGTCGGCGCTCTTCAGGACCGTGCCCTTCGGCAGGGAAACGGTCAGGTGCTTGTCCAGGTTCACGGAGATGCGGAAGCCGGGCTTGGCGAAGCGGATGCGCAGGGTATCCCCGTCCAGCCACCAGCGCAGTCTGTCGTCTTCGGACAGTTCGCGGTTGGCGGTCTCGGACACGATGACGCCGGTGCCGTCGTGATATTCGATGTTCACCTGGCCGGAGGTCCAGTCCACGTACAGGTTGTTGACGGGCCTGGTGACGGTGGTATTGCCGACGGTATATTTATCCGCGTCCGGATAGCTCATGCCGGCGGCGGTCCGGCCGAACATCAGCCAGGCGGAAGCGGCCAGCAGGATCAGGACGACAATCAGGGCCACGGTAAAGGTCTTAGACTTGGTCATTTGGTTTCTCCTCTTTTCTCTTCAATCGCGTTGTAAAGCAGCCAGCCGCCGGCGGCGCACAGCAGCAGGACCAGGATCGTTGTAAAGATACTCTTGGTCCACAGGCTGATCATGTTCATCATGTTGGCAAACAGGATCACGTCCACGGAGATCACCAGCAGCGGGCGGCTGAAGGAGCCGATCCGTTCACGGACGGGCTTGGCACGGACCAGGAAGGGCCCGAAGATGACCGCCAGCCCGAAGAGCACGGCGGAGGCCGCGGTGAAGAACCAGCTGCCGTGGCTGTAGAAGCAGGTGACGCCCAGGAGCAGCAGCAGGCTCATCGTGAAGCAGCAGAAGGTCCAGAAGAGCCTGTTCTCCGTCATCATCAGCGGGACGATGACCAGGGAAGCGGCGACGCCCAGAGCGGCCAGCACGATGAAGAACCAGCCCAGGGGGCTGCCGGAGACCAGGTTCACGATCAGGCACACGACCACGGGGATCATGAAGATGCCGGAGATCACGGAACCGACCGTGGCGCTGCGGCGCCTGAAGCGCTTCGCCTGGTATTCGATGACCTGCTCCTTTTCCTCCTGCAGGTCGGTTTCTATTTCATGGGACCGGAGCTTTTCCAGCATGGCGGAACAGTCCGGGCATTCCTGAAGGTGTTCCTCGACCAGCCCGCGGCTGGTTTCGCTGCAGACGTCGTCCGCGTAAAGCGGAAGCAGATCGCGGATCACTTCGCATTCTTTATTCATGTTCGTCCATCCTTTCTTGCAGTTTCAACCGGGCCCGATGATATGTGACCCGCGCCCAGTTTTCTGTCTTTCCGAAGATGGTACCGATCTGGCTGAAAGACAGTTCACCGAAGATCCTCAGCTCGAAGACCTCCCGGTAGGGCTCGTCCATGGTATGGAGCGCGGCGTGGATCCGGAAGGAGGAATCCTTGTCCGTGACCTGCTGCTCGATGCTCCTGCCGGAGGCGGGGAGTTCTTCCGGGATCGGGCCGGTTTTGTTCCGGCGGCGCGTTTCGTCCACGAAACAGTTTTTCGCGATCGCGCACAGCCAGGTAACCTCGTCCGACTCGTTCCGGAACTCAGCGGATTTGGAGAAGGCGCGGAAGAAAGCTTCCTGGGTGATCTCCTCGGAGGTCTGCCGGTCGCCGGCCATGGTCATCACATAGGAGAAAACCCGCATGTAGTACGCGTTGTAGAGCCGCTCACAGGTTTCGCTGTTCACACATCATCACCTCCTCTCCCGGTTCAGTCATGGGTTAGACGGACAAACCCGGATTTCGTTACAGAAAAAAATAAAAAAATTTCAAAAAAATTTTCGGCACGGTGTGCCTTCCATATTTTATCGCAGGTTTCGCATCTGTGCAATTCGCCCGCGGTATGGTACAATGATGCAAAATCAGAAGCACAAAGAGGGAGGGACGCGCCATGGAACGGACGAAAAGCTGCCGCTTCCTTTCTGCCGCGGTTCTTTTTCTGACGGCGCTCCTGCTGCTGCTTGCGGGAACCGCCGCGGCGGAGGAAACCCACACCTTTGTGCTGCAGTGCTCAGGCGGGGGCTTTGTGGGCCGCCCCGCCTCCGGGCAGCGGACCGAGATCACCGCGGTACCGGAAACCGAAATCGGAACGGAAAGCCGGGACTGGACGCTGGAAGAGCTGCTGGCCCTGCCCGACTTCCGCCTGGAAGGAGCGGCACTGCGCTTTACCGCCGAAAGCGTGCAGGGAACGGACCTGTGGTACGCGCTGACCTGCGGAACGACCGGGTGCAAACCCCAGTGCGTCCGAACGGGGCGGAACCTGTGGGACGTGACGGAACCGCTGAAGATATGGGCGGAAGCGCCGGAGACGCCGCTGAAGATCGCGCCGATGTACGACCAGGCGGGCTGGGGCATACGGATCGGAGAGGGCTCCATCAGCCTGCAGCTGACCTTTTCCACGTCCGCGAAGACGTCCCTTTTCCCGATGGACCGGGTCCGCTACAGCCCGCTGTATGAAAACAGCCTGTCCATGCTCAACGAGGGCAGCCTTTTTGTGGAATACTACGACGATACGGCGGACAGCCTGATGGAGGTCAGCCTGCCGCTGGGCGTGCCGTATTACTACGCCGGAGGCACGGAGGAAAAGTTCTTGAACCGGTATTATCCCTCCACCACGACCCATTATTACCTGGAGAGCCATATGTATCTGTGCGGGCTGGACTGCGTGGGTATGAGCCGGCTGGTGTATGAAAAGTGCGGACTGGAGCGGCATCCCTCCATCTCGGACATCCTGTTCCGGAACGTGGGCCACAGCGCGCTGGCGAACAACGACCCCTCCCGCTGGCATATGCTGCTGCAGCCTGGGGACCTGGTCTGCGTGAAGCACGGCACCTTCCATGTGATGATGTACCTGGGGACGATGCGGATGTTCGGCTGGACGGAGGCAAACGCCGGGGAGGCGGCCGGCCTGCTGGACGAGCCGCTGGTGATTCACTGCGGCGGCGATCCCTTCTATTATGAACGGTACAAGACCTATATCCAGGAGATGCATTACCGGAATACCATGCCGCCGGACGGCGGGGTGACGGTCTCCGTGATCCAGGAGACGGACAGGGACGCGCCCCACAGCGTGAACACTTTCTGGGGCAAACACTTCGGCTGGTACAACATCACCGACGGGCAGCCGCTGCTGGTATTCCGGCTGGAGGACTGCACGGAGCTGGCCTGGTACGGGCCGCTGAACAAAGTTGCCGAAAAATGACTGCCGGATGAAGGAAAACGGCGGGAAAAAAGAGAATAGAAAAGGATATGTGAAAAAGCACATCTGAATATACAGGAGGAGGAAGAACCATGGAGAAATTTATGGACAAGATCCGGGACATGCTGGGCGGCACAGCCGGGAACATCGTCGGGGCGCTGCTGGTACTGATCGTCGGCTTTTTCGTCATCAAGGGCGTCATGAAGGCCCTGCGCAAGCTCAAGAGCTTTGAAAAGCTGGACCAGACGACCACCCGCTTCATTCTGAACTTTGTCAAGTGGCTGCTGTATGTGCTGCTGATCATCGCCGTGATCGGCATGCTGGGCGTCCCGATGGCTGAAGTGATCGCGGTGCTGGCTTCCGCCGGCGTAGCGGTGGGCCTGGCCCTGCAGGGCGCGCTGAGCAACCTGGCCGGCGGTATCCTGCTGATGATCCTGCGGCCCTTCAAGGTCGGCGACTATGTGGAAGCGGGCGGAGCCGGCGGCTTCGTGCAGTCCATCAACCTGTTCTATACCGTGATCCTGACCATTGACAACAAGCGCGTCACCGTGCCCAACGGTAACCTGATGAACGCCAACGTGACGAACTATACCGCCGAGGACAAGCGCCGGGTGGACCTGGTGTTCGCCTGCGCCAAGAGCGAGAAGCCCGCGGAAATCCAGCAGTGCATCCTGGACGCCGTGGCCGGCAGCAAGTATGCCCTGACGGATCCGGCGCCCTTCGCCCGCATCAGCGGCGGCACCAACGAATCGATGGAGTTCACCGTCCGGGTATGGTGCAAGACGGAAGACTACTGGGATCTGTATTTCGAACTGAACCAGATCATCGTGGAAGCCTTCGGCGCCAAGGGCGTCCAGGCGCCTGCGCTGCGCGTGCTGAACGAAAAAGCATAACAGCGGTCAACCGGACAGTATCTGCAGGACCCGTGAGTATCACGGGTCCTGTTCAATGAAAGCATAAAGGAGGAAAAATATGGAACTGCTTCAGAACACCCTGAGCCGCTTCGTGGATTCCGGCGAGATCGCCGGCTGCGTCGTGCGGGTCATGAAGGACGACAAGGTTGCCTTCGAGGGCGGCTTCGGCTATGCGGATATTGAGAAAAAAACAAAGATGTCCCCGGACAATACGATTTTCGCCATCGCCTCCATGAGCAAGGTGGTCACCGTGGCCGCCGTCATGCAGCTGTATGAGCAGGGCCTGTTCAAGATGTGGGACCCGGTGAGCAAATACCTGCCGGGGTTCAAAAACCCGAAGATCGCCGTGGAAAAGGAAGACGGCGGCTATGAGATTACGGACGCCAGGGGCGAAGTGACCATGCGCCAGCTGTTCACCATGACCAGCGGCGTGCCCTACGGCTGGGCCGACACGGCCGCGGGCCGCATCCGGATCGAGAAGGAAAAGGAATGGATGGAGTCCGGCAAGCCCGAACCGGGCGCCGTGGAATATGCCAACCTGGTGGGCCAGCTGCCCCTGGCCTTTGAGCCGGGCGAAAGGTGGATGTACGGCTTCTCCATCGATATTCTGGGCGCGGTGCTGGAGGCGCTCACCGGTAAAACCCTGGGCGAATACCTGAAGGAAAACATCTTCGATCCGCTGGGCATGAAGGACACCGGATTTTATGTACCCCAGGAAAAGTTTGACCGGATCGCCACCCTCTACCATATCAACGAGGGCCTGAAACCGGAGGAACGCTGGTTCTGCACGGAGAAGCCGAGCTTTGAGAGCGGCGGAGGCGGCCTGTATTCCAGCCTGCACGACTATTCCCGCTTTGCCCAGATGCTGCTCCACGGCGGCACGCTGGACGGCGTGCGGATCCTGGGCCGGAAGACGGTGGACCTGATCTCCACGGACCACCTGACCCCGGAACAGCGCAAGGGCGACAGCTGGGATACCCAGCGGGGCTACGGCTACGGCCTGGGCGTCCGCGTGATGACCAATCCGGAACTGGCGGGCATCAACGGCTCCGTGGGCGAATGGGGCTGGGACGGCGCCTTCGGCAACTGGTTCTGCGTGGACCCGAAGGAAAACCTGACCTGCGTCTATTTCACGACGAACCTGCCCGGCGACCATTACCGCTTCGTTCCGAAGCTGATGGCGTCCATGTATGCCTCGCTGGACTGAAACAGGGAAACAATATGAGCTATGAACTGAAGTCTGCCCGGTATCTGGCCCGGGAAGTGATCCTGCGGGCGGTGGAGCCCGGGGATACCGTCGTGGACGCCACGATGGGCAACGGCCACGATACGCAGATGCTCTGCGAAACCGTGGGGCCGGAGGGCCGTGTCTTTGCCTTCGACGTGCAGGCGCAGGCTGTGGAGGAAACCCGGAAGCGCCTGCGGGAGCAGGGGCTGGACAGCCGGGCGGAACTGATCCTTTCCGGCCACGAGCACATGGCGGAATATGTGAAGGGCCCGGTGAAGGCCGTGATGTTCAACCTGGGCTGGCTGCCCGGGGGCGACCATGAGGTGACCACCCGGTGGGAGACCACCCGCACCGCCGTGGAAAGCGCCCTGGACCTGCTCGCTCCCATGGGCGTGCTGGTGATCTGCGCCTATCCCGGCCACGCGGAGGGCGAACGGGAAAAACAGGAACTGACCGCCTTCCTGGGCGGCCTGGACAACCGGCGGTACAACGTGCTGCACCAGCGTTTCCTGAACGCCGGCCTCGGCGCGCCGGAGTGCTTTGTGATCCAGAAGCAGAACGGAGGGGACTGACCGGATGAAAAGGCTGACTGCGCTTTTCCTTGCGCTGGCGCTGGCGGCGCTGTGCCTGGCCGGCGCCCTGGCGGACGTGAAAGTGATGAGGGGGAAGACCTGGTCCGATTTCAGCGTGAAGACCGTGGACGGCGGGACTTTTACCCTTTCCGAATCCCTGAAGACCCACGACCTGGTGGTGATCAATTTCTGGGCGAGCTGGTGCGGGCCCTGCAGCTATGAGTTCCCCTTCCTGGAGGAAGCCTGGGAGCGGTACGCCGACCGGGTGGACGTCATTGCCCTGAGTGTGGAGGAGCGGGATACAGACCAGACCATCAGGAAATTTGCCGCTGAGAACGGCCTGAAGTTCCCCATGGGCCGGGATGAAAAGAACATGTATGACAAGACGGGGGGCATGGGGATCCCCACCACCGTGATCCTGGACAGGAATATGCATGTGGTCGCGATGGAGGTCGGATGCAAGCAGTCCGTGCGGGAATTCACGGACCTGTTCGACAGCCTGCTGCCGGAGGAACCCCATGAGGAACCTCATGAGGAACCCCGGGAAACACCCCATGAGGTACCCCAGGAGGAACCCCATGAGGAACCTCAGCAGCCCCAGGAACAGCCCCAGACCGAACCTTCCGATAAGCTGGACCAGCTGGCCCAGTTCCTGCAGCATGCCCGGGACCAGCAGGAGCCGGCCCAGGGGCAGCAGTCCCCGCAGCAGGAACAGGCAGCCCGGTGCGTGCTGCGCTTCCGGAATGCTTCCGGCGATCCCGTCCCCGGCGTGCAGGTCAGCTTCGGCGAAACCGCCGCAGCGGAATCGGACGGCAGCGGAGCCGTGACCTTTGACGAGAGCCGGGAGACATACGAGATCAGTCTGCTCCGGGTGCCGGAGGGATACCGGGCGCCCTGGACCCGGCTTCGGATCGAAGGAGACGGGTTTGACCTGACGGTCACGCTGTATCCCGATCAATAAACCCCTAATACCTGCAACGCTTCGGCGGAAAAACAGCGGCCCGTAGAGCAAGAAAAAATTGGAAATAAATACAGACACATAAGCACAGAATTTGTCAAAAACGCCAAAATGCAACGGATTTTCACTTGCGAAAATCCGTTTTTTCATGAAAACTTTTGGAAGAAAGCCCCAAAACGTTGAAAATAAGATGTTTTATGATAAGGACGAAATGAAGAAGCTTTCCGCGGCGGTGAAGAAAGTCTGGGATTCAGCCTTGTGAAGAACTGCTGTCATATGATATACTATGTTCAGAAAAAAAGGATCATATCTGCAAGGAGGCTGTTTCATGAAAAACAAAATGGTAAAATATATCCTCATCGGTGTTCTGGGCTGCGTCGGGTTTGTCGTGGCCTGGGCGTTCATCGACACGCTGATCCATCCGGACAGGACGTTTGAGAGAGGCCTGACAAGCATCTTCGACTGGTTCCTGGGCGTCGTATTCGGCAGTTCCTGCGCTTTCTCCCTGTGGAAGAAGGACAACCAGGGCGGAAAAAAAGAATAAAGAACGACCCGTGTACACAATAAACGGCAGGACATGATGTCCTGCCGTTTTTGCTGCCTGTTTATCCGGCAGCCGGTTCTTCGCCCTTTTGGTTATTTCATGTGTTTCCGCAGGCGCCGGGAAGCAGCCAGGCCGCCCATGCCGAGGATGCCCAGGAGCAGAAGGCCGCCCCAGAGGAGCAGAGGCGCGTCATCGCCGGTCTTCGGCGGTTTCTTGGTCCACTCGGCAGTGAAGGTATGGTCTCCCCATACGGCATAACGGTCCCCCGGGTTGTACTGGGATCCGCGCCAGTACAGGAACTGGTACCCATAGCGGAGGGGCGCCTTCGGGATTGTAATGATCGTGCCCCGGCGGACAAGCATGGTGCTTTTCAGGCGGCTGCCGTCGAGTTCGCCGCCGTTCGGGTCAAACGTAATCGTATAGTACGGAACCCAGACCGCGTAGAGCGTGGTGTCTTCCATGAAGTTGGCCGGACGGTCGGGGAAATAATCCGCTTTCAGCGCCTTCGGGTCTGTGCTCCAGCCTTCAAAACGGTGGAACTGATCCCAGGAAAGCCGTACATCCGGAATCCGGAACCACAGCGCCTTCCGGACCTGAACCGGCGCGGGAATATCCTGCGGCGGTGCGCCGTTCAGGTCAAAGGTCACTGTCACGTTCTGCGGGGATTCGGGCTGATAAACTGCGTAGAGGACGGTATCCTGGCTGAAATGGTAGGACCGGCCGGGGATGTAGTCCGCCTCCGCGGCATCCTTCTCCAGAGCCCAGCCGAGGAAGACGCTCCCCAGCTTTTCCGGTAAGTCCTCCGTGATCTGGAAGGATGCGTGCTTTTGTACCCACCGGTCCGGAATCGCCTTTTCAATGGTGCCGCCGTTCAGGTCGTAATGGATCTTCACCACCTTCAGGGGTTCAAAGGTCCAGACAGCATAGAGGGTGACAACGGTCTTTCCTTCCGGGCAGGTAAAGATATCGCCGGGTTTGTAATCGATTGAACTGCCATCCTCCGTAAGGGACCAGCCGAGGAAGGCCATGCCGTCCTTGCCGACCGCGCCTTTCGGCGTAAGTGTTATCGATTTGCCGATGATTCCCAGCTGGGGTTCGGGCGCGGAAACGCCGCCGTTGGCGTTGTAAACGACAACATACTGGTTGGAGATGATTTTGAACTGGGCATAAAGGTCCACATCGATATCCGACTCCATATATGCGCCCGGCGCGTACCACTTTCCGGAGCCGTCCGGACTTGTATTCCAGCCGACAAACGCGTTGCCGCCTTTGACAGGTATGGTGTCCGGCAGGTGGGCGCCTTTGCTGATAAACGGATGATACCGGATCGGCGCAGGCAGGTTGGTGACGCCGGAAGCGGGATCCAGGAAGCGGATGGTCACGATGCGGTTATCAACCGTAATGGTCGCGCTTTGGGGATCCGGCGGGGATTCCTTATCTTCCTGGCCCTTTTCGGTAATCTCAGCAGTGCCTGTCAGGTATTGGGAAGGATCCAGGGGATCCTTCACCTTTGCGGTCAGGGTCACCTTGTTGCCGCTTCCGCCGGTCGTACGGCTGGGGCTGGAGCGGGGTACGTAGACCAGCCAGACGCCGGAAGAATCCATTTTAACGTCATCAGCCCACTGGCCGAAGCGTGCCTTGTCCTCCTCCGCCAGGGGATAGCTGACCAAAGCGTCTGTCAGCTGATTCCCGTCGCTGCCCACTACGTTTGTATTCACGCGGTAGCCGTAGTGGGGGCACATGGACTCCCAGCTGCCGTCTCCGAAGGTCCAGGAATGATAGAATTCGAACAGCGGGTCAAAATCCTTTCCCGCGGGGATGGAGAGAAGGTTTTGCGTGAAGACGTCGCCAATGATCAGGTCGACGGTAACAGGCCCGATGCGCGGATGGACATCGCCCTGGACGCATTCCAGGTCCTCGCAGGCGTGCCATCGGTAATGGTTCCCGTCATCCCATGGGCCGACCTGCATCTGGGCCTCAAGGACTATTCCGCCCCTGTAACGCACGGCAAGCTTTGCGATGCCTTCAAAAATTTCGACAGCGGGGCCCCAGGCCAGACCGGTATAAATCTCTCCTTTTACAGTGAAATTTTCAAATTCCGGATCCGGGCCTTCACTGATCCGGTTAAAGTTAATACCGGAGGCGTCCGAAATGGAAACGACCATTTCCAGATTGAAGCCTTCCGTAGCCTTGAGGGCAAAAGTCAGTTCCCCCTCCGCTGCGGCTTCGACAAAGACGCTCGGCGTAAAATCGATCTCGAAGATCCCGGGGACAATCTCCAGCGCGAAATGACCGATACCCTTTTCCACCTCCATGGCCGCTTTCACGGACAGCGTGATTTGGTCCATATCCATGGTAAATTTAAAGGGATCAATGCTGACAGATGCGGTCCATGTCCAGAAGTCAAAGTCAACATCCCCGCTGCATTCAACCTTTATATCTCCGTCCAGTTCCACCTGGCTGCCCTCCGGGAGCGGAATGACCATATGATCGATATGATGGCTCCAGGATTCGTTTGAGGCAGAAGAATCAACAGCAGCCCCCTGAACGTAGCAGGCAATATTGTTGGTATAACTGTTGCCGCCCACTGTCAGCGTACTGCCGGTGACGTCCGAACAGACAAAGGTATGGATCGTACCGTCCTGCATCAGAAGGAAAATCTTATGGCCGGCAAGGCTGCTGATATCCGTCTGCTGTCCGGCAAGGGTATAGTTGCCGGCAGCTCCCAGGCTGACGGTGGGATCGTTCCAGACAATGTTTCCGCCCGGCGTCTCGCAGATGGCGGTGACGTCGTTAAACAGCCAGACAAAGGCATTGGAGAGGGGGAATGTTTCTACGACATCCGGATTGCTGCTAAGCTCATCCGGGTAGTGCAGCAGGCGGCCCGTGACAATCGGGATGCAGGTACCGCTCCGCTTTTCCTGCGCATTCGCCGGCGTAGTGAGATTTGCCGTGCTGTCATGGTCTATCACAGCCCTGACGAAATCCTCAATCGTGGACGCTCCGGCCTGTGAAATGCCAAAGGCCAGGGCCAGCAAAAGACTCAGCAGAAACGCTGTTATGATGCGTCTTTTCAAGGAAGTTCCCCTCCTGATTCCGTACCGGGTCAGATAACAATTATTCAATAAAATATTATACAAAATCTGTTTTTGCCTGTAAAGCAATATACAGTATTTAATATATTCTTAAAATACTATATACAGTAACGATCATCCTTTAAACTGATCCGGAGTGCGAACCGGCTGCCAATACATCCGAGTTCGACACTTCGTAATGTAGTGGAGCATAGGAGAGTCGAACCCCGTCTCGCGGCGCTTCGAACCCCTGTTCCGTTCGCTCAATGGTCGCCTGAAGCCCTTGGAGCGGGCTTCATTCTCCCTTTCGCGCTAACAAACTCAGATCGCTTCCGGCTTTGCCGGACAGCCCACTGGGCTGACGCTTCCTTCGTTTGCCTCTCCAATGCTTCGCATTGTCTTCGGTCAGGGGGTGAGACGCCCCGTGCGAGCACAAAAATATGGCAGGACATGATGTCCTGCCATTTTTTGTGGAGCATAGGGGAGTCGAACCCCTGACCTCGACAATGCGAATGTCGCGCGCTACCAACTGTGCTAATGCCCCATATTCAATTACTGGCGCTTCCGCAATCTCAGTCGGCGCAACCGGCCTTGCTGTCGCTTCAGCCTGTTGCTTGCTTCGATTGACTCACTCAGGGCGCTTCCTGCTTCGCAGGATAGCCCACCGGGCTAACGCTTCCTTCGTTCCCCAACTGTGCTAATGCCCCGTATCTGCTGAGCCAAAGCCCATTGCGCAAGCGGCAGTATAACACACAGGAGCGGAAAAAGCAAGAAAAATTATTGATACTATGGCATGGTTTCCAGTTTTTTGCTATAATTGTTACAGAGTACTTTACCATCATTCTGTATTCAGAATCAGGAGCATGATCAAAATGATCCGGAAACTGAAGGAAATCCTGCTGTATCAGACCGCCGGGAACGGTGACCTGAAAAGCATCCATGCGCAGGTTATGGAAGAGAACCGGAAATTCGCCATCATCTGGTCCATCTTCCAGATCCTGTACTGGGGTTTCTGCCTGATTATGTCCATAAATCATCCGGATTACCGGCTGTGCCGCCATGTCTATATCGTTGCGCTTTCAATCTGCGCGGTTGCGCTGCTGCTGGCACTTTTTGCCGCGCCCAGGGTTCGCTGGCTGATCATACCCACCACCATTCTGGTGGACATCGCGCTCCTCGGGGCGGGTGTCGGCGTCGCCCAGCTGATGGCCCCCAAGACGATTATTATTTTTGCTTCGGTCCTGGTGGTGCCTGTATTTTTCATCTCCGACATCATTTCAACGATTGTTCTGCTGATCACCAATTTTATCGTGTTCTCCCTTGCCGGAAAGCATACGATGGAACCGTCGATATATGACTGGGTCCGGACCAACCTGATCATCTTCTCCTCCATCGGGCTTATCCTTGGCTATTTTGTCAACAGGACCCGGTTTGAGCGTTATCTCTTCGCCGAGTCCGCCGTGAAGCTGGCCGAACTGCAGACCAAGTACGCATACAACGATCCGATGACAGGCCTCCACAACCGGCGGGCCTATTCCGAAATGTTGGATCAGCTCACCACGAACAAGCCTGCTTACTGCTGTGTGGTCATGATGGACATCAACGGCCTGAAAAAAACCAACGATATCCTCGGACATGAGGCCGGCGACGAACTGATTGCCGGCGCGGCGGAATGCATCCGCCGGGGCTTTGAAGGGATCGATACGGTCTACCGGATCGGCGGCGACGAATTCTGCGCGATCCTGACAGACCCGAAGATCGACGCCGGGCAGTGCGTCGCACGGACGAATGAGCTCTGTGCCGGATGGAAGGGACAATACGTCAGAAGCATATCCGTTTCCTGCGGCATCGCCCGGACCGGGGATTTCACCGATCTGGATTCCCTTACGAAGGAAGCAGACAAGGCAATGTACGAAGCCAAGAGAAATTATTATATCAATAACGGCATAGACCGCCGCAGAAGGTAATCACGCTGAATCATATGACAGAACAGGAGCGTCCTCCAGGGATGCTCCTGTTTTTTGTTCGGGCCGCAGGGAGCTTCAATTAAAAAAATATAACTTTTTTGCAAACGTTTACTGCCACCCTGTCCATTGGCTGCTTATCTATATGCGGGTCCGGTAAAACAGGCCGGCCGAATAAAGAAAAAATGAAGGAGAATAAGACAATGAACACCAACACCAACACAAAGGAACTGAACCTCAACGAAATGGAAATGATCAACGGCGGCGACAAAACGACTGACAATATGCTCAGCAAGGGCGGCGCGCTGGTCGGTACCGCTGTGGGATTTACTTTCGGAGTTGTCGTCGGATTCTTTGAAGACTGAGAAAAAAGCAACTTAAACGGCAGAACATCATGTTCTGCCGTTTATATTTGTGCACGGTTCGTCCCGCCCCGATCCGCGGGATTTTCATATACAGATCCTGCTGACAGGAATCCTCCGCCGGACGCCGAAATATATAATCATATTGATCAATTGTTCTCAGCAAGGAGACAGGAATATGCTGAAAGACTATATTGTGCAGAACTGGGCGCTGATTCTGATATTGCCGGCATTTGCAATCTCGCTCAAAACGACGCTGTTTCTGGACAAAACAACTGTAAAACGGTTTTATATCCTGCTTGCCGGAATCTTTCTCCTGTCCGTGGTTGTTTTCCTGGAATTTGCCCTGAATGACAGGGGCGGATACGCGGCGGCGCGAACGGTTCTGATGGCGGTCCGGTACAGCGCGACGCCGATTATCGTCGCCATGATCCTCTATACCCTGGTCAGGAAAGTGCGGTGGTATATCTTTATTCCCGCGATGGTCCTGACGGGGCTCAATATCCTGTCAATCTTTACCGGTATCGTCTTCAGCCTGGATGAAGGCGGCCGGCTGCACCGCGGACCCCTCGGGCTGCTTCCGTATATCGTGGCCGGGTTATACGGCGTCTATCTTGTTTATGTTCTCTATACACGCAGCAATAAACTGTACACGGAAGTCGTCCCGATCGCCTTCCTCGCGTTTTCATTTGCGTCGGGCCTGATTCTCCCTTTCATCTTCGGCGCGGGCTATTCCCATATGTTCTGTATCACGATCGCGATCGGCCTGTTTGTTTACTATCAGTTCCTGCTTCTGCAGGGCACAAAAAAAGATCCGCTGACCGGCGTTCTGAACCGTCAGGCCTATTTCGCCGATACGGAAATCAATCCGGAACGGATCACAGGCCTTGTAACCGTGGATATGAACGGCCTGAAAGAGATCAACGACAGTCAGGGGCATGCGGCCGGAGATGAAGCGTTGACGACCCTTGCCCTCTGTCTGCTGGAGGCGGAAAAGCACGGACAGTCCGTCTACAGGATCGGCGGAGACGAATTTGTCATCGTCTGCAGATCCGCCTCCCAGGAGGATATCCTTTCCCTTGTTGACCGCGTCAGACAGAATGTCAATGAAACAGCATACAGCTGTTCCCTCGGATACTGCATTGCTGAAGAAAAGAACAAGGACATTGAAAGGATGCTCAGGGAATCAGATCGGATGATGTACGCGGAAAAAGCCCGGTATTATCAAACGTCGGGAAAGGACAGACGCCGGAGATCCCGTGACGGTGCCGGAGGGGAAAATGGATAAAACACCATTTTGGGAAGAGACATACAGAAAGCGTGAAATCAATACTTTTCCGGCAGAACCAAATGGAACGATTCTGGAATTTGAACATCTCCTGAGCAAAGATTCGGCTATCCTTGAAGCCGGATGCGGAGAAGGTCAGAATGTCAGATATCTGGCAAAAAACGGGTACTCTGATATAGACGCTTTTGATCTGTCGGAGGCCGGAATCTCAAAGCTTAAGTGGTTATGCGAAAGAGAAGGATTAAGGATTAATGCTTTTGCAGATGATCTTACAAAGTATCGTTTTACCAAATCATATGATCTGGTTATGACATTTGCCACACTTTGCTTTGTCGAAAAGGATAAGTGGAGGCACTTTATCGAAGACGCCAAAGAACATACAAAGCCGGATGGAATACACATTATTCATACTTTTACGAATACGGTTCCTGCTTCTCCTGACATCGCGCCTTTCGCGGTCGGATTGGCGGATGAAGGTGAAATACTGGATTTGTATTCAGACTGGGAAGTCCTGCAGTTCAGGACATATGTATTTGATGATGAACATCCCGGTGTTCCAAAGCATCAGCATGCTGTCAACAAGCTGGTGGCCCGGAAAAGGACATCCTGATGAAAAGGAGTCAGGCTGAAGCCCTGGCCGGCCTGGTCTTACTGTTCGACCCGGAGGGCGGGATACTGAGGATCAACCTTGGCAACCCGATCCACCATGGAATCATGGCTGCCGCAGCGATTGGGTTCGGAGTCTGCACATATGTCCGGGAATCCAGGAAGAGCAGTGAATAATCGGAAAAACGGCAAAAAAGCACCGGGAAGCAGCCGCTTCCCGGTGTTTCTTGTTTTTCCACCGGCGGAGGGCGCGGAGCAGGTGTTCCCATGGAAAAGTGTTTATGATATACTGTTGCAGGTGTATCAGTCCGGCAACCGAGACTGGAAGAATCTGGAAACGAAGAAAGGAATCGGCACCATGCGAAAGAAAAGGCTGTTACTGCTCCTGCTGGCGGGACTTATGCTGTGCGTTCAGATCTGCGCGGCCGCGGAGGGAACCGGCACGGTGAAATTCAGGGACCTGGTTGTGCCGGCGGACGCGGAGGAAATCGACCTGGGCAAGATCTCCGTGGGCGCCAAGGAATACCAGCAGTTTTATCAGTTCCTGGAGCAGCTGCCGAACCTGAAGCGGGTGGACATGTTCAATACAAAGATCACCCGCGAACGGATTGCCGAGCTGGTGGAGAAGTTCCCGCAGATCGAGTTCGGCTGGACCATGAAGGTGGGGGACCATCTGGTCAGGACAGACCAGACCGCCTTCTCGACGCTGCACAGCGACCAGTCCCCGCGGCACAGCAACGCCGATTTTTCCGTGCTGAAATACTGCAAAAACCTGAAAGCCCTGGACATCGGCCACAGCGCCGTCACGGATCTTTCCTTCCTGTATGACCTGCCCGAACTGAGGGTGCTGATCGTGGTGGACAACAAATTCGAGGACATCACCCCCATCGGGTCGCTGAAGAAACTGGAGTACCTGGAGATCTTCTACAACAATGTCCGGGACATCACGCCCCTGAAGGGCCTGGATAAACTGCTGGACCTGAATATCTGCTGGAACCGGATCACGGACGTCTCCGTCCTGAAAGAAATGACCTGGCTCAAGCGGCTGTGGATGAGCCAGTACAACGACCGCAATCCCATGATCAAACCGGACCCCGCGGCGGTGGAAGAGGTCCGCGCGGCCCTGCCGGACACCCAGATCGACTCCACGGCCAAGTCCTCCGTCGGCAATCACTGGCGGGACCATCCGCACTACAAAGTGCTGAAACAGATGTTCAAAACCCGTACCTATATTCCCTTTGAAGATTCCTGGCCGGATGAATAATCCATTGTTTTCCGGCCGGCGGTGTGTATAATAAGAGTGTTTTTGCCGAGTACAGCAAAGGAGCTATCGTGACGATGAAGAAATGCCTGGTCTGTATGCTGTGTGTGCTGGTCTGCTTTTGTTCCGTCGCGGAAGCGGGGACTTTCCGTCCGCTTCCCATCGACCTGAGCGGCGGCGCCAAACCCGGCGCCACATTCAAGAAAAATGTTACTGTCTATGAGGATCCGACCATCCGGGTGGAACGCTTCCACGTGATCCAGTCCAAGTGGGTCACGTCGTTCTCCTATGCCATTATCACGATCAAGGATCCGTCCCAGCTGCGGACCGCGCCGGCGGACGGATCGTCCTTCACTTCCAACGTCAGGGTGCCGGTCCAGGTCATCGCAAAACGCGTGAACGCGGTGCTGGCGATCAACGGCGATTTCTGCACCGCTTTCAGCGGAAACAAGAAAGACAACTATGTGCTCCGGCAGGGAACGATTTACCAGGATACCGTGGAACCCTCCCTGGACATGCTGCTGATCGACGAGGACGGGGATTTCCACATCCTGACCCGGGATGAAAACCTGGCGGAAGCGAACCTGACGGAGATCGACGGCAAGAAGATCATCAACGCGTTCCAGTTCGGCCCGGCCCTGGTCATCGACGGGGAACCGGTATCGGACGAGGAACTGCTGGACAAGACCCATTCACCGACCAACTCCAGGCCCCAGGGCAACGAGCAGCGGATGTGCATCGCCCAGATCGGGCCGCTGCAGTACCTGGTTCTGAGCACGATCCGGTCCCACCTGGTCAAGATGAGGGACCTGGTCATGTCGCTGGCCGACGTGAAGACCGCCTACATCCTTGACGGCGGCGAGTCCAGCCAGATGGTGTTCCTCGGCACCCTGGTCAACAAGAGTACCTCCAAACCCCGTCCGATCACGGATATCATCTATTTCGCGAGCGCCTGGTTTGAAGATGACGACGAAACGGCCGGCGAACAATAACCCGGGAACGGAAAAGAAGGAGGAGGAATCCTTTTGACCCTCAGTCAGGAACGCCAGGAAGGCCTGTGGCTTCTGTGGATCGGAATCAGTATGCTGCTGGCCTGTCTCTGGTTTGCGATCGCCTGGAAAAGGCGGAATAAAGAAAACAACACGGTTCTGCTCAGCGTCCTGGTGCTGCTGCTGGGAACAGTCTGCGGCGCGCTGGGCGCAAAGCTGATTTTTATCCTGTTCCGGATCAACATGTTCTCGTTTGCCCGGCTGTCGGAATGGTTCACACTCCATGTGGAAAACGTGACCTACTACGGCGGGGTGATCGGCGTATGCTTCGGCGTGTTCCTCGCGGCGAAGATCGCCCGGCAGGCCCCCGGCAAAGTGCTGAACGCCTTTGCCCCGATGGGCGCCTTCCTGGCCGCCATGGCCCGTTTCGCGGAGGCTTTCCTTGGATACGCGGGGGTCGGCATGTACCTGGACGGCGAACCGCCTTTCCCCCTGGCCGTCCGCTTTACCTGGGACGGGGAATGGTTCGAGTATTACCTGGCGGTCTTTATTTTTGAAGGGATCTTTTCCCTGGTCGCCTGCGTGATCAGCCTGTGCCACGGAAAGGAAGAGCACCGCTTCCTGCGGACCCTGTTCTACCTTTGCCTTCCGCAGGTCCTGTTTGAAAGCATGCGAACCCAGAGCATCGTCTGGCTGTTTGTGCGGGTGGAGCAGCTGCTGTGCTTCGTCTTCTGCTTCGGCGTGCTGGTCTGGTACGCGCTGAAAACCCGGCCGAACCGCTTCAGGAACTGGGTTCCGGCGATTACCGGCCTGGTGGTCTGCGGCCTGCTGATCGCCGGCGAATTCGCCCTGGACGGGAAGATCGACTTCGGGGAAGAGGAGATTCCCAACCAGCTGATCTACGGCATCTATGTCGTGCTGCTGGCTTTGCTGGCCGTCATGGAGCATATCGGGTACCGGCGGATGCTGGAATCGCGGCAGGAGGAGAAAGGCTGACCGGCTCCGGGCAGCGGAAAAGCCGTGACAGAACGTCACGGCTTTGTTTTATGCTTTCTCCAGGCCCCGGTTGGCTTTCATCCTTCGCCAGACCAGCAGGTACATCGTGATAAAGCAGGCGGAGGCGCCGACCACCTGGCTGATGAACTCCGCCCAGAAGACGCCGTGGACGCCCAGGCCCAGGCCCGGGAGGAGCAGGGTCAGGGGCGCCACCAGCACCACCTTGCGCAGCATGGAGAAGATCAGGGCGTGAGCGGGGCGGTTCAGGGCCACGAAGGTGGACTGGCCGGCCTGCTGCAGGGCCATGAAGGGGAAGGCGCCGAAATAGATCCGGCCGCATTCGATGGTTTTCTGAATGAGCTGTTCGTCCGAGGTGAAGAGGCTGATCAGCGGACGGGGCACGAACAGGAGCATGGCCCACATGAGGATATTGACGGACAGGCTGCAGAGGAAGATGAAACGGATGCTCTCGGACACCCGGCGGTATTCCTTCGCGCCGTAGTTGTAGCTCATGACGCTCTGGCCGCCGCCCACGATGCCGTTGTTGGGCAGGCTGACGATCTCCCGGACGGAGTTGATCAGGCTCATGGCGCCGACGTAGAGGGTGCTCAGGGCGCCGCCCCAGGCCTTGAGCATGATGTTCACGATGGCCTGGGTCAGGCTGTTGGTCACCCGGAAGGTGAAGCCGGTGAGGCCCAGCTTGACGATGCCCTTCAGGTGCTTTGTATCCACGGTCAGCCGCGTCAGCCGCAGGGCCGCCCGCCGGCAGCGCAGGAAGAACAGCACCCAGGCGGCGCTGGCGGTCTGGGAAAGCACCGTCGCCAGGGCGGCGCCTTCCACGCCCATGCCGCAGGCGTAGATGAACACCGGATCCAGGATGATGTTCAGCACCGCCCCGATGATCACGGTCATCATGCCGATGCGGGGGAAGCCCTGGGCGTTGATGAACGGGTTCATGCCCAGGCTGATGAGCACCGGGATGGTGCCGATGACATAGATCCGGAAATAGCCCAGCGCGGCGGGCAGGGTCGTATCGTCGCCGCCCAGCAGGCGGAGCACTGCGGGGGCGGAAAGGTACATGCCGACGGTCAGGACCGCGCCCACGAGCAGGAGCATGGTAAAGGAAGTGCCCATGATCCGCTCCGCTTCGTCGTCCCTGTTCTCGCCCCGGGCGATGGTCGCCAGCGTGGCGCCGCCGGTGCTGAACAGGTTGGCAAAGGCCCCGATCAGGGTGATCAGCGGGAAACAGATGCCAAGCCCCGTCAGCGCGACGGTGCCGCTGCCCGGCATATGGCCGATGTACATCCGATCCACGATGTTGTAAAGCACATGAACAAGCTCGGCCAGCATCATCGGCAGGCCGAGTCGGAGAATGTTCCGCGATACTTTTCCCTGGGAAAAATCGCCTTTACGTGCCGTCATCCGGAAATCCCTTTCACTCTCGTTCTGATCGTCTGTAATCCTACCACGAATCCGGAAAAACCAAAAGGATTATCGCTGCTTTCCGGCCGGGAGAAGTACTTTTCTTTTCCAGCTTTTGTGCTATAATACAGAAAATATCCGGCAGCAGGGGCATACGGCCCCTCCTGCGAACAGAAAAAAACAGACAGGACGGAACAGAGAATGAAACGGATTTTTGCTTTACTGCTGGCGCTCCTGATCCCGGCCGCGGCGTTTGCCGGCACCCCGAAGGAGTATGTGGGACCCTTCCGGTTTGAAATGGAAGTGGAGACGGTGCAGTTCGGCCGGTATGACCAGGACAACGACCCGGAGACCGAACCGGAACCGATCGAGTGGATGGTGCTGGAAGAGCGGGACGGGAAACGCCTGCTGTTTTCCAGGGACCTGCTGGAACAGAAACGCTTCAACGAAACCTACGGGAACAACAACTGGGAAGGCTGCACCCTGCGCGCCTGGCTGAACAACGAGTTCATGGAGGCGGCCTTCACGGAGGAAGAGCGGGCGGCCATCCTGCTGACCCACGTGGACAACAGCAAGGAACAGGACAACCCGGCGTACCAGGACACCAACAGCGGCAACGACACGGACGACTATATCTTCCTGATCAGCTACAAGGAATGCGTGACCTACTTCCCTGATACGCCCACCCGGCGGTCGGCGCCGACGGATCACGCGATCGCCAACGGGGCCATCGCGGATACGGGCTACAAGATCAACGGCCGCGGCTGCGGTTTCTGGTGGCTCCGGTCCATCGGTCCCCATCCCTGGCGCGCGTCCATGGCCTATGCACCGGGAACGATGCGGTATACGTATTTCACCAGGGATTTCGTCGGCGTCCGTCCCATGATGTGGGTGGACATCAGCAAGCTCCCGAAGGAAGAATAAAACAGACGGAACATAAAAGGCGGATGAGCAGTCATCCGCCTTTTTTCTGTCGGATTATGAAAGGGATTACCGTTTCTTTCCGGTCAGGAGCAGGACGGAACGGGCCGGAACGAAGGCGTTGCCGGTGTCGGTGAGGCGGCCGTATCCGGAGGAGGCGGCTTCCGTATGCCAGGCGAAGCCGGCGGGGATGACCGGCAGGCGGAAGACGTGATCCTCCCAGTGGGCGTTGACGGCCAGGTAGAGGAAAGCGTCCTGTTTTGTTTTGTATTTCTCATGGTCTTCCGCCCAGAGGCAGGCGACGGTCAGGGTTTCCGAGTTCCAGTCGTGCTCCCAGGGGGTCAGCCCGTGGAAGGACAGGTCCGGATAGCCGGTGCCGTTGTACCCGAAGCTGAATTCCCGGGCCCGGAGCACCGGGTGCTCCATCCGGAAGGCGATGAGTTTCCGGACGAAGGTGAACAGGTCTTTGTTTTTGTCCAGCTGGTCCCAGTCCAGCCAGGAAACCTCGTTGTCCTGGCAGTAAGCGTTGTTGTTGCCGTACTGGGTGTTGGCGAACTCGTCCCCGGAAAGCAGCATGGGCACGCCCCGGCTGGTCAGGAGCACGGTCAGCATATTCTTCATCTGGCGGAGGCGCAGGTCCAGCACTTCCGGATCCCGGGTCTCGCCCTCCTGCCCGCAGTTCCAGGAACAGTTGTCATTGCTGCCGTCCCTGTTTCCTTCGCCGTTGGCTTCGTTGTGCTTGTCGTTGTAGGAGACCAGGTCCCGGAGGGTGAACCCGTCGTGGCAGGTGATGAAATTGACCGAGGAGGCGGGAACGCGGCCCTCGTACAGGTCCGGGGATCCGGAGATCCGCTGCAGGAGCTCCGGCGCCGCCCGGTAGTCGCCCTTGATGAACCGGCGTACGCAGTCCCGGTAGCGCCCGTTCCATTCCGACCAGCGGCGCCAGGAGGGAAAACAGCCCACCTGGTACAGCCCGCCGGCGTCCCAGGCCTCGGCGATCAGCTTGGAACGGCCCAGCACCGGATCCCGGGCCAGGGATTCCAGCAGCGGCGGGGCGACCATGGGGACGCCGGATTCGTCCCGGGTCATGATGGAGGCCAGGTCAAAGCGGAAGCCGTCCACATGGAAGGCCGAAACCCAGTAGCGGAGGCAGTCCCGGATCATGCTGCGCACAACGGCGTTGTTGCAGTTCATCGTATTGCCGCAGCCGCTGAAATTGTAGTATCCGCCGTCGGGGGTCAGCAGGTAGTAGGTGCGGTTGTCGATGCCGCGGAAGGAGATCGCCGGGCCCTGCTCGTTGCCTTCCGCCGTATGGTTGAAGACCACGTCCAGGAGCACTTCGATCCCGTTCTGATGGAGCAGGCGGACGGTGTGCTTCAGCTCGTCCGCTTCCATGCCGAAGGGCGCGGAGGCGGCGTAGCCGGCCTTGGGGGCGAAAAAGCCGACGGTGGAATAGCCCCAGTAGTTCAGCAGCCGCCTGCCGCCGTATTCCCGTTCGTTCTCAAACTCGTCGAACTCGAAGACGGGCATGAGCTCCACGCAGTTGATCCCCAGCTTTTTCAGGTAGGGGATCTTTTCCGTGATGCCCGCAAAAGTGCCCGGATGGCGGACGCCGGAGGAGGGATGGGCGGTAAAGGAGCGGACGTGCATCTCATAGATGACCAGGTCGGAAAGGGGAAGCCCCAGGGGCGTGTCGCCCTCCCAGTCGTAATCCTCCCGGATGATCTGGCCCCGGTGGACGAAGTCCGGCCCGTTCTCCTCCTTCCGGCCCCAGACGCTGCGGCCGGAAACGGACTTGGCATAGGGATCCAGCAGGACCTTCGAGGGATCGAAGCGGTAGCCTTTCTCCGGCGCCCAGGGGCCGTCGAAGCGGTAGCCGTATTCCACGGTGTCGATGTTCAGGCCGAAGACCAGCATCGCGAACACGTTCCCGATGCGGAAGCTGTCCGGGAACGGGATCTCCGCGAAGGGTTCCGGCTGGCTGTGGTGATACAGCACCAGGGTGCATCCCGTGGCGTCCTTGGAATAGACGCTGAAATTCACCCCGCCGTCCACCAGCGAGGCGCCGAAGGGAAACACCTGGCCGGCGCGGTATTCCAGGCCGCCGGTCCGGTGGGTCGGAAAAGTATCGATCCGTCGCACGCGAGACCCTCCTGTGTTCAGTTCAAACGTCTTTTCTGTTTATTTCGCTGGCCGGCGGGCGTATCCCTGTTTTTGCTTGTGCCTTTTTCCCTTGTATAGTAAAATACAGCAGACATGACAAAAGGAAGGAGGGGATCCGGATGGCCCGAAAGATACCGGCTTTTCTGCTGATCTTCCTCCTGGTCTGCGTTTTCGCCGCGGCGGGCGCGGAGGAACTGACAGTCTCCCTGCCGGAAAAGGTGAAGGGATATACACCCTGCGAAATCGTGATTGCCTCTCCCGTGGCGGGGGAGGCGGAGCTGAAGCTGCTGGACCCGATCCGGAACGTGTGGCTGACCCGGAAGGAACAGATCCAGGAAGGGGAGAACGTCCTGCCCTGGGACGGGCTGGGCGAGTTCGGCGACCGGATGTTCGCCGGGCCGTACCGGTTCCTGGTGAAGGTGACCGGAACGGACGGAACGGAACAGTCGGCCGAGGCGAAGTTTGAGATCAGCGGCACGACCCCGACGCTGGTCTACGCGCTGCCGTCCTCGGAAACCCTGTATACGGAAAAGGGCGAAAAGTGGTTCGTGGAGTGCTTCGTATCCGCGGAATGCCTGGTGCGGATGGAAGTGACGGACAAAGACGGCAGCGTCGTGTATGTGAAGGAAGAAAAAATCAAAGATCCGGACGGAATCTGCCTGAACTGGTCCGGCGCGCTGGACAACAGGAAAAAGATCCCCGCGGGGGAGTATACGGTCCGGATGTGGAGCAAGCTGAACCCGGATTACGTCCGGTCCTTCCCGCTGACGGTGAAGAACGAGGCGCCGGAGAAACTGACGGTGGGGCCCACCGGCCCGGTGGTGCCGGAGCGGGGCATGAGCGAGGAAGAGATCTGGGAGATCATGATGAAGCCCTCCGTGGTCATCGACGACAACGGAACCTTCCGCCGCTTCGACCTGTATTCCACGAAGAACGCCCTGCGGACGCGGACGGTGGGCACCCTCCGGTGCGCGCTGCAGGGGCTGGAAGTGCTGGATACGGACGGCACCTGGGCGTATGTGCGGGCATGGCGGCATGAGGACGGTAAGCCGGTGGAAGGCTATTACATGCAGAAAAAGCTGATGGTGGTGAAACCGTCGGCCCATTACGGCATCCTGATCGACAAACGGGACCAGACGCTGACCCTGTATGAGGACGGACATGCCGTCGGGTCGGTGCCGGTCTCCACGGGCCTGATCGAGGGAATCGAAACCTACCGGGAGACGCCGGCCGGCGCGTTCCTGACGGATGTGCACACCGGCGCCAGCTTCGCCCAGGAAGGATACCGGTACGAATACCCGCTGCGCTACGACGGCGGGAACTACATCCACGGCGTCGGTTATTCCCGGACCAGCCGGGTCAGGGATTATTCGGAAAACCAGAAGCTGCTGGGGCAGAAGGCCTCCCACGGCTGCACCCGCGTCAGCGTGATGCTGCAGGAAGGCTGCAAGTTCAATATCTACTGGCTCTGGGCGCACCTGCCGTATCATACGCGGGTCATTATCCTGGACGACTGACACAGAAAAACGAGGTGGGCACCTGCCGACGATCAGGCCAAAACGAAACAGGGAGGATACCGATATGTTTTCCTACATCTGGCCGATCGCGCTGGTGGTCATTTCCAACACGCTTTACCAGGTTTGCGCCAAATCCGTTCCGGAGGGAATGAACCCGCTGGCGTCCCTGACCGTCACATACCTGATCGGGGCAGTGGTGTCCTGCGTGATGTACTACCTGCTGAACCGGGACGCAAACCTGTTCCGGGAGATCCGGCTGACGAACTGGGCGCCGGTCGTGCTGGGCGTCGTGGTCGTGGGGCTGGAGGTCGGGTTCATCTACGCCTTCCGCGCCGGATGGCAGGTGAGTATGACCCAGATCGTGACGTCCGCCCTGGTGGCCGTGATCCTGATCTTTGTGGGACACCTGCTGTACCGGGAGGCGATCACCTGGAACAAGATCGCCGGGATCATCATCTGCCTGGCCGGCCTGGTGCTGATCAACTGGAAATGAACCGGAAAACAGGGAACCGGAAGACGAGGAGAATGAGACGGTGAATCTCAGGAGAATCAGCTGCATACTGCTTTCCGCGGCCCTGCTCTGCTGCGCCTTCAGCGCCGGCGGCGAAGAGACGGAGCAGGAGACTTACATCTATGTCCTGACAGGGACGGGTGTGGAACGGGTTCCGCTGGAAACCGAAGAAGACACGGCCGGGGCGGAGAACCTTTCCGAACACGGCATCGACCTGCAGGACGCCATGGAGAAACTGTACGGAGGCGCCGGGTCAAAGCTTCCCGCCAGCGCGAGGCTGGCTTCTCCCGTTCCGGACTGGGCCAGGAAACTGATCAGACTGTTCGACGTCACGGGAGACGGCTGCGTGGACCTGTGCACCTGCGTCACCTGGGGAAGCGGCATGGTCCGGACGGACCTGGTGGTCTACGACCCGCTCAGCGACGAAACCTATATCCTTGACGGATACAATTACGATTACCTGATCGACCGGGTGGAGGAAGACCGGCTCGTGATCGTGATGGAAGGGCCCCACGGGTACAACGACCCGATCACGAAAACCTACGGAACCGTGAAAGTGGAGGACGGCCGGCTGGTTTTTACGGCCGATCCCGAATAAATCCGCCGGAAGGGAAGAACGCGGCAGGCTTTGACGGGCCTGCCGTTTTTCCATGGCCCGGAAGGCAATGTTCCGGAGAATTTTTTTGCCTGTTCCATAAATAAAGGAAAAAAAGGTTTTGACGGAGAAATAAACTTATTTAGTATTTTATGCGGTTTTTGCCGCTTTAAGGAGGACGGATCCATGGCCCTGACCCCGAAAGATGTTGCTGCGATGCTGGATCATTCAACCCTTCAGCCCTGGCTGACGGAAGACGATATACGGCACGGATGCGAAGTCGCCCTGAAGTATCAGACGGCGAGCGTCTGCGCCCGCCCCTGCGACGTGCCGATCCTGGCGGAAATGCTCAAAGGCAGCCCTGTGAAGGTCTGCACGGTGATCGGGTTCCCCCACGGCGCCCACCAGACCGCCGTCAAGGTGGCCGAAGCGAAGCAGGCGCTGGCGGAGGGCTGCGAGGAGCTGGACATGGTGATCAACATCGGCAAGCTCAAGCACGGCGACGCCGATTATGTGGAAAACGAGATCCGGCAGCTGGCGGAGACCGCCCACGGGGCCGGCGCCATCCTGAAGGTGATCCTGGAGACCTGCTACCTGACGGAGGAGGAGAAGATCCTGGCCTGCCGGCTGAGCACAAAGGCCGGGGCGGATTTCGTCAAGACCAGCACGGGCTACGGCAGCGCAGGCTGCACGATCGAGGACCTGAAGCTGATGCGGGCGAACACGCCGGAGACGATGCGAATTAAGGGCTCCGGCGGCATCCGGGACCTGGATACGGTCCTGTCCGCGCGGGCCGTCGGAGCAAGCCGCTGCGGGGTGAGCGCCACGGAGAAGATCATGGCGGAAGCCGAGAAGCGGTTCGCGGAAGGCACACTGAAAGAAATCGACACGCTCAAGGATATGAGCGGCGGATATTAAGAGAATTCATCATAAGAGTAAGAGGTTAACGGTTATGTATAACAAAGTTGCGACAGATATGAATTTTGTTTCCCGGGAAAAAGCCATCGCGGAGATGTGGAAAAAGAAGGACATCATCCGCAAGAGTTTTCATCACCGGGACGGATGCGAACGCTTCACCTTCTTTGACGGACCGCCCACGGCCAACGGCAAGCCCCATATCGGCCATGTGGAGACCCGGGCCATCAAGGACCTGATCCCGCGCTACCAGACCATGAAGGGCAAGAGCGTGCTGCGCAAGGCCGGCTGGGATACCCACGGCCTGCCGGTGGAGCTGGAAGTTGAAAAGTTCCTGGGCCTGGACGGCAAGCCCCAGATCGAGCAGTACGGCATCGAGCCGTTCATCGCCGAGTGCAAGAAGAGCGTGTGGAAATACCTGCACGAGTGGGAAAAGATGTCCGACCAGGTGGCTTTCTGGGTGGACATGGAGCATCCCTACGTCACCTATGAAAACTACTATATCGAATCCGAATGGTGGAGCCTGAAGCAGATCTTCGAAAAGGGCCTGCTGTACCAGGGCCACAAGATCGTACCCTACTGCCCCCGCTGCGGAACCGCCCTGTCCAGCCACGAAGTGGCCCAGGGCTACAAGAACGTGAAGGAAACTTCCGCCTTTGTCCGCTTCCAGGTGAAGGGCGAGGAGAACACCTACCTGCTGGCCTGGACCACCACACCCTGGACGCTGCCGAGCAACCTGGCGCTGTGCGTGAACCCCCGCGACACCTACTGCAAATTCACCGCGCCGGACGGAAAGAAATACATCATGGCCAAGGCCCTGACCGACAAGGTTTTCGACGGACAGGAACTGGCCTTTGAAGGCGAGTTCACCGGCGAGAGCCTGAAGGGCATGGAATATGTGCCCCTGTTCGACTGCGCCGGAGACATCAAGGGCGCCTGGATCGTGCTGTGCGACGACTACGTCACCATGGAGGACGGCACGGGCATCGTCCATATCGCTCCCGCTTTCGGTGAGGACGACAACCGCGTCTGCCGGGAGAACAACATGCCCTTCGTGAACCTGGTGGACACCCAGGGAAAATTTGTGGAAGGCACCCCCTGGACCGGCACCTTCGTGAAGGACGCCGATCCCCTGATCCTGCAGGACCTGAAGGACCGGGGCCTGCTGTTCGCGGCCGTGCCCTTCGCCCATGACTATCCCTTCTGCTGGCGCTGCGACACGCCCCTGCTGTATTACGCACGGCCCACCTGGTTCATCCAGATGACCAAGCTGCGGGACAACCTGGTGCGGAACAACCGGACCATCAACTGGCTGCCGGACAACATCAAGGACGGCCGCATGGGCAACTTCCTGGAGAACGTCATCGACTGGGGCCTGAGCCGCGAACGCTACTGGGGCACGCCCCTGCCGGTATGGAAGTGCGAGGAAGGCCACCTGCACGTGATCGGCTCCATCGCTGAGCTGCGGGAGATGGCCGTCACCGATCCCGGCGCGGATATCGAGCTGCACCGCCCCTTCATCGACGCGGTGACGATCCGCTGCCCCGAGTGCGGAAAGGAAATGCACCGGGTGAAGGAAGTCATCGACTGCTGGTACGACTCCGGCAGCATGCCTTTCGCGCAGTGGCACTATCCCTTTGAAAACAAGGAAATGTTTGAAAACAACTTCCCCGCGGACTTCATCTCCGAAGCCATCGACCAGACCCGCGGATGGTTCTATACCCTGGAGGCTATCTCCACCCTGCTGTTTGACCAGGCACCTTTCAAAAACTGCATCGTGCTGGGCCACACCCAGGACGCCGAAGGCCGCAAGATGTCCAAGCACCTGGGCAACGTGGTGGATCCCTTTGAAGTGCTGGAGAAATTCGGCGCGGACGCGGTCCGGTGGTATTACTACACCACTTCCGCCCCGTGGCTGCCCAAGCGCTTCAGCGAGGAAGCCGTGCAGGAAGGCCAGCGGAAATTCATGGCCACCCTGCAGAACACCTACGCCTTCTTTGCCATGTACGCCCAGATCGACGGATTCGATCCGCTGGCGCACCCGCTGGACAAGACCGAACTGACCCTGATGGACCGCTGGATCCTGTCCAAGCTGAACACCCTGATCGACCAGGTGGACGACGACCTGGCCAACTACCGGATCACCGAAAGCGCCAACAAGCTGGCCGCCTTCGTGGACGAGCTGAGCAACTGGTACGTGCGCCGGGGCCGCGAACGGTTCTGGGGCAAGGGCATGGGCGGAGACAAGGAAGCCGCCTTCGCCACGCTGTATCACGTGCTGGTGACCCTGTCGAAGCTGTGCGCGCCCTTCATCCCGTTCCTGGCGGAAGAAATCTACCAGAACCTGGTGGTGAACAACGTGCCCGGCGCGCCGGAAAGCGTGCACCTGTGCGATTTCCCGGCGGCGGACAGGAGCAAAGTGGACGCCGACGTGGAAGAGCAGATGGACGCCCTGGTGGAAGCCATCCAGCTGGGCCGCGCCTGCCGCAACACCGCGAACCTGAAGGTCCGCCAGCCCGTGCAGAAGCTGTATGTCAAGGGCGCGAAGTTTGAAAAGGCCTACCAGGAACTGTGCGAGGACGAACTGAACGTGAAGGAAGTGGTCTTCACCGACGACGCCCGAGCCTTTACCACCTACCAGCTCAAGCCGCAGATGCGGACCCTGGGACCGAAGTACGGCAAGCTCCTGGGCAAAATCGGCCAGAAGCTGTCCGAAATGGACGGCAACGACGTGGTGGACGCCTTTGAAAAGGGCGAAGAAGTCTCCTTCATGATCGACGATACGGAAGTGAAGCTGGTGAAGGACGACGTGCTGACCACGCCCATGAACAAACCCGGCTTCATCGCGGCGGAAGACCGCGGCGTGACCGTGGTGCTGGATACGAACCTGAGCGAAGAACTGATCCGCGAAGGCTATGCCCGCGAGGTGATCTCGAAGGTGCAGACCATGCGCAAGGACGCCGGTTTTGAGGTGACGGACCGCATCAGCCTGTACTACGAGGGCGACGACGAACTGGCCGCCGCGCTGGACGCGTTCAGGGACATGATCGGCCGGACCACCCTGGCCACCGCCATCGCGCGCGGAAAGGCGCCGGAAGGCTTTGTGAGCCAGCAGTGGGATATCAACGGCAAGAAAGCAGAACTGGGGATCGCGAAGGCATGAGGATCGCGATGATCGGGCAGGACGTACCCACGCTCCTGCCCGCCCTTTTAACTGACCTGCTCTTCGCGGGAAACGGGGCGGACGCCGACGTTACCGTGGAAGAGGGGAACCCGGCCATGCAGGAACTGCTGCAGGGCTACGGGGAGAAGATCTTTGCCAAGGCCGGCAAAGGCGGGACCTTCCGGGTCTCCGCCGACCGTGCGGAGGTCCTGAAGGACGCCGGATGCGTGATCTACGCCGGCGATCCCCAGGCCGCCAGCCGCTACTTCCAGGACCGCAGCGCCCTGGGCTCCGACGAGGAGGAGGATCCGGGCCTGACGGACCAGGCACGGGTGAACGGCGGCATCGAAGGCCTGCTGCACGCGCTGCGTGCCGGCGAAGCGGTGCTGGAACTGTGCGACGCCATGGACGAAGCCTGTCCTGAGGCAATCATCATTAACCTGGGCCAGCCGGTGGCGCGGACTACGGAAGTGTTCGAAAAGCGCGGATACCGGACGTATGGCCTGGGCCGGACGCCCATGCGCGGCGCCAACGGTGTGGATACCTACGCCAAACGCCTGCAGATCCGCCCGGAAAACGTACAGGCGGTAACGGCGGGCCTGCCCGGCTTCGCCTTCCTGGCGGAAATGAAGGACGAGGGCAAGGACCTGCTGAAGAAACTGAAAAAAGCCGCGGAGAACGGCGAACTGGGCAGCCTGGCCAAGCGCTGGCTGGGCTGGTGGGACGCGGTCCCGGCAGGGGAAGTGACGGACCACGCGGAGTTCCTGCCCGCCCAGGAAGGCTTTATCCCGGAGGAACGCCCCGAGTTCGGGGAAACCGTGGAAAAGCGCAAGGAACGCATCCTGTATATGAACACCGTGCGGGAACAGGGGGCGGACAGCCGCGAGGGCGCCATGGCCCAGCTGCTGCTCCTGTCCAAAGTGCCGCCGGTGCGGCCGATGAAACTGGCCCTGGCGCTGCTGCGCAAAGAGACGGCGGAGATTCCCGCCGTGACGCGGAAGAACAACGGCGTCCTGCCCCAGCTCCCGAAGGAGGCGGTCGTCGAGACCGCCCTGGTCCTGAAGGACGGGGAGGATCAGACGCCGGCGGTCCGGGTGCCGGAAGCCCTGGCGGATATCCTCTGCGAGGTGGACAGCGCGAACCGGCTGGCCGCGAAGGCCGCCTTCGGGGACCGGGAAGCCCTGCGGGAATATGTGGAAACCGATCCCGCCCTGGACGGACTGGACAGGCTGTACTGCCTGGACGTGGTCAACGCGCTGATCGAAATGCACGCGGACGTGCTGAAGCATTACCAATAATCCTGAAATCGGAAAGGAGCCCCTATGTTCTTAGCGGACAGCTGGACTGACTATGAAGTTCTTGATACAGGCGACGGCGAGAAGCTGGAGCGCTGGGGCGATATTATCCTGCGCCGGCCGGATCCCCAGACGATCTGGCCCAAGGCCCAGGAGAAGCTGTGGAAGAGCGCCCAGGCGCATTACCACCGCAGCGAGCGGGGCGGCGGGGAATGGGAATTCCTGAAGAAGCTGCCGGAACGCTGGACGGTGAGCCATGAAGGCCTGAACTTCTACGTGCGGCCCACGGGATTCAAGCACACCGGGCTGTTTCCGGAACAGGCGGCGAACTGGATCTGGATGAGCGACCTGATCCGGAAGGACGGCCGGAAGGACATCAAAGTGCTGAACCTGTTCGGCTATACCGGCGGAGCCACGCTGGCCTGCGCCGCCGCGGGAGCCCATGTGACCCATGTGGACGCGGCGAAGGGCATGGTGCTCTGGGCCAAGGAAAACCGGGAACTGAGCAGGCTGCCGGAAGACCGGTTCCGCTGGATCGTGGAGGACGCCCTGCGCTTTGTGCAGCGGGAGCTGCGCCGGGGCAACAGCTACGACGGCATCCTGATGGATCCGCCCAGCTACGGCCGGGGACCCTCCGGCGAGGTATGGAAACTGGAAAACGAACTGTACGGGCTGATCGACACCTGCGCCCAGGCGCTGAGCAAAGAGCCCCTGTTCTTCCTGATCAACAGCTATACCACGGGCTTCCAGGCCAGCGTGCTGAGCAATATGCTGGAAAAGTGCGTGGTGAGCCGCTTCGGCGGCAAGGTGGACAGCCAGGAGCTGTGCCTGCCCGTGACCACGGGCGGCGTGCTGCCCTGCGGCGCCAGCGGGAGGTGGCAGCGTGGCTGACATGAGCGGGAACGTCCTGTATGAGGACAACCATGTGCTGGTGGCCGTAAAGCCGCCGAACATGCTTTCCCAGGCGGACAGGACCGGTGATCCGGACGTCCTGAGCCTTCTGAAGGACTATATCCGGGAAAAGTACCACAAGCCGGGGAACGTGTTCCTGGGGCTGGTGCAGCGGCTGGACCGGCCCGTAGGCGGCCTGATGGTCTTTGCCCGCACCAGCAAGGCGGCCGCCCGGCTGGACGCCCAGATGCGGGAGCATGAGATGGGCCGCCAGTACCTGTGCGTGGTGACCGGCGAGGTGCCGGATGAATTCACCCTGACCGATTACCTGATCCACGACGAGATCAAGAACAGGGAAGTGGTCTGCGAGGCGGATGAGAAGGGCGGCAAGCTGGCCATCCTCCACGGCCGCTGTGTCGACCGGCGGAACGGCACCGCCCTGTGCGCGATCCGGCTGGAGACCGGACGGAAACACCAGATCCGGGCCCAGATGAGCAATATCGGGGCGCCCCTGTGGGGCGACAACCGCTACGGCAGCGGGATCCCCGGGCAGCAGATCGCCCTGTGGGGTTTCAAGCTGACCTTCCGCCATCCGACGCGGAACGAAGTCATGACCTTCCACTCCCTGCCGGAAGGCAACATCTGGGATATGTACGCGGACCTGCTGACCATCCCGGAGGATACGGACACGCCCCGGGAACGCCCGGCCCTGGTCCTGCGGGACGAGGTCGTGCAGAAGCTGGAAGAGTTCGACAAATTCAAGCCCATCAAAAAGGATGAACTGCTTTGAGTAAACCATTCAGTTATGAACTCCTGCACGTGTGCAAACAGTCCGGCGCCAGGCTGGGCGTGCTGCACACGCCCCACGGGGATATCCCCACGCCGATCTATATGCCTGTGGGCACCAGCGCCTGCGTCAAGGCGATGACGCCCCGGGAGATGGAAGAAATCGGCACGAAGATCCTCCTGTCCAATACCTATCACCTGCATATGCGGCCGGGCGAGAACCTGATCAAAGAGGCCGGCGGCCTGCATCAGTTCATGGGCTGGAACGGCCCGATCCTGACGGACAGCGGCGGATTCCAGGTCTTCTCCCTGGCGGGCATCCGGAAGATCAAGGAGGAAGGCGTAACCTTCCAGAGCCACCTGGACGGCTCCCGGCACTTCATCGGGCCGGAGGAATCGATGGATATCCAGCAGGCGCTGGGCTCGGACATCGCGATGGCCTTTGACGTCTGCACCGCCTATCCCTGCGACTGGGAAACGGCGAAAAAGAATATGGAGATCACCCACCGCTGGGCGGAGCGCTGCAAGAAGCACCACACCCGGGAAGACCAGGCGCTGTTCGGCATCGTGCAGGGCGCCTTCTTCAAGGACCTGCGGGTTGAGAGCGCGAAGGCGCTGGCGGACATGGATTTCATCGGCTACGGCATCGGCGGCCTGAGCGTGGGCGAACCCAAGCCCATCATGTATGAGATGCTGGACGAGCTGATGCCCTTCATGCCGGAGGACAAACCCCGGTACCTGATGGGCGTGGGCACGCCGGACTGCTTCATCGAAGGCGTCATCCGCGGCGTGGATATGTTCGACTGCGTGCTGGCCACGCGGATTGCCCGCAACGGCAGCGTGCTGACCAGCAAGGGCCGGGTGGTGGTGAAGAACGGGAAGTATGCCCATGACTTTACGCCCCTGGATGACCGGTGCGATTGCTACGCCTGCCGGAACTTCACCCGGGCCTATATCCGCCACCTGTTCAACGCCAAAGAGATCACCGCGGGACGGCTGGCGTCGATCCACAACCTGCGGTTCCTGATCCACATGATGGAGGAGATCCGGGAAGCAATCGCGAATGATTCCTTGCTGGACTACCGGAAAGAATTCTATGAAAGATACGATCTGACAAAGAATTTCTAATGAATTAAATAAAGGAGGACCCCATATGAAGATCTTACCCGTAAGCGACCCGTCATTCCAGAACTACGGCCAGGTACTGACCGGCTACGACCTCACCGAGCTGCTGGCGACCCTGGACAAGGTCACCCCCTGCCCGGACGGCGTGGACTATGTGCCGGAACAGGCTGAACTGCAGGCCCTGCCCATCGAGAAGGAACTGCGCAACCGTGCCTACGGCGGCATGCCCATCCAGATCGGCTGGTGCAACGGCCACAACACGAAGATGAACTGCCTGGAGTATCACCGGGACAGCGAGCTGAACGTCGGCGTAGAGGACTTCATCCTGCTGCTGGCCAAGCGCGAAGACCTGGTGGACGGCATCCTGGATTCCGACAAGGTGGTCGCGTACTACTGCCCCGCCGGCACCATGGTTGAAGTGTATGCCACGACCCTGCACTACGCGCCCTGCAGCGCGAAGAAGGGCCAGGGCTTCAAGGTCGTGATCGTGCTGCCCAAGGGAACGAACCTGGCCAAGCCCGAGTACGAAGCGAAGAACGCCGAGGATGAGCTGATGACCGCCGCCAACAAGTGGCTGCTGGCCCACGCGGATTCCGCCGAAGCCGCTTCCGGCGCCAAGGTCTGCATCAAGGGCGTCAACCCTGACATCGCGGATCTGATCTGAAAACCATAAACAAAGGACGCTGCAAATCGTAGCGTCCTTTTTCAATCGGACCAGGGGACGGACCGGAAGGGATCTTCTGTGGTTTAATGTCCCGTGCTGCTTCCAAGATAGAAATCAGAAGTACTGCAATCAATAAAACCACAGGCGACTTTCCCGTCTACCGTACACTGAATATACCACCATTCAAGACCGTTTTTCTTGTAATAATCATATTTGCTGAGGATGTAGAATTCCTCACCCGGGTCCAGTATGGCAAATGAATCCGTATGGCTCATCGGATTATCTGTAACCAGGATTGTGTCATTTGCTGTAGCCTGGATAAAACCAAAGTGGGGGTACATACTGGACTTGAACCCCTTAACATACCTTGGCGGAATATATCCGACACGAACATTGCCGTTATTGGTTTCGTATCGCACAAGCAGCCAGCCGGAAACAAAACCGGCATCATCCATTTTCGCATTTGTCTGGCAGGTAGCCTTTCCGTCGGCGCAACGATAGGAATCTTCTGACGGGGCTGTATAGACAGGACAGCTGCCATATCCGATACCGTTCTTATGAATTTCGAATTTGAAAGGGGGAAGATCGTTCAGCTGCTGTGAATTGCCCGAACTTCCTGAAGAGCCGGTAGAACGGCCTGCATATGCGGGAGATACTAACAGTACACACAGAAGGATGCTGATCACTGTGATCATGCCAGGAAGCTTCTTCATAGCGGACCTCCGTTCATCAATTATCGGTTTTGTGGGTTGGCAGTTTCTTATGAAATCATATTATTGTATCAGTATGTTTTTGTCAATGGAGGCTCGCCGGTCCTTGTCACGGCAGCAGGGGTGAGGGATCGCCCTTGTGCCAGATGCGCAGCCGGTGCAGGGGACGGGTCATCATGACGTAGAGGATGCGGCAGAGGAAGGCTTCGTCCGGGAAGTTTTCCGCGGAAGCGTCGCAGACGCCGACGCAGTCGAACTCCATGCCCTTGGCGATGCTGGCCGGCAGGATCATCACGCCGCCCCGGTATTCCGCGTCCGTCTCCGAGAGGAGATGCGCGTCCAGCTCCGCGCCGATCTGCTTAAAGAGCTTTTTGGCCTGCTCCGCGGTCTTCTCGATCAGGGCGATGCTGTGGTAGCCTTCCGCCCGCCAGGCGCGGACCTGCTCCCGGATCATGTCCAGGCGTTCCTTTTCGCTTCCCGCCCGGTGAATCTTCGGCGCTTCGCCGTGGCGCAGCACCGGCTTTGTTTCGCAGATTCCCTCGATGGGATAGCGGGCTGAAACCTGCTGCGCCAGGTCCATGATCTCCACCGTGTTCCGGTAGCTGACGGTCAGCTGTTTCAGGTCCGCCCGGTCGTCAAAGACCGGGCCTTTCCATTCGTCCCAGCTGCGGATGCCCTCGTCCGCGCGGATTCCCTGGTACAGGTCGCCCACCAGGGTAAAGGTGGCGGCGGGATTGGTCTTTTTCAGCAGCTCGATCTGGAAGGGGGAGAAGTCCTGGCACTCGTCGATGACGATATGTTTCATGGGTTTGGTCTTCAGGCCGAAGACGGTCCGGCAGATCATGACCAGCATCGGCAGGTCCTCCTGCCGGAGGCTGCCGTCGTCGGAGATCAGCTCCGGCGCGCATTCCTCCAGGAAGGCCCGGTACAGCCCGGGCAGGTCCGGCAGAGGGAACTTGTCCCGGTAGGCGGCCATATATGCCTCGGCCCGGGCGTCGATCTCCTTATACCGCTGGTCCCGGATGGCGTACAGCTCCTTGAGCTTCTGCTGCCGGGCGGGGCCTTCGCGCATACCGGAGCGGAGGCGGTTGGCCATCTGCTCCGCACTGTCCGCGTAGCGGTCCTTCAGGAGGGCCGCGGCGGACTGGACCCGCTTGCGGACGATCTTTTTCAGTTCGGCGATGCGCTGCTCCAGGGGGAAGAAGCGCAGATCCTTCAGGAAGACGGTTTCCAGTTCCTCCCGTTCCATCAGGGCGACGCCGGCCATCTTCATGCCGACCGGCGGAAGGACCGTTTCCTGCAGATGATCCAGCCAGGTTTCCAGCTTTTTCATCAGGGCCAGGGAACCCTTTGCCCGGAGGACGCGGCCGGTCTTTTCCCGCTCCGCACCGGTCAGGACCAGGTTTTTTTCCAGCCGGCTTTCCCGGAGGATCTTCGGCATATGCCTGCCCATGCTCTCCCGGCTCCAGCCCTCGAAGGTAGTCTGGACGACCCGTTCCACGCCCAGGTCGGGAAGGACCTGGGAGATATAGGAGAGGAACAGCGGGTTGGGGGCCAGGATCATCATGTTCTCCGGCCTGAGCGTCTTCTGGAAGGTATAGAGCAGGTAGGCGATCCGGTGCAGCGCGATGGTGGTCTTGCCGCTTCCGGCGGCGCCCTGCACCATGAGATTGGCGTTCAGGGGATGGCGGATGACGATGTTCTGTTCCGCCTGGATGGTGGTCACGATCTCCCGCAGGCGGTCTGTGGAGACGCTGCCCAGCACACCCTGGAGATAAGCTTCCTGGGAGACGATGCCGCTGTCGAAGAGGCTGATCAGCTCCCGCTCCTTCACGGTCAGCATCCGCTTCAGGGTCAGCTCGCCCTCCACGCGGCCGTCCGGCGCCTCGTAGTCCATCTTTCCGATCTGGCCGGAGTAGTAGAGGTTCGCCACGGGGGAGCGCCAGTCCACCACGACGGGGACCAGCGAAACGGGATCCAGCACGCCCCAGCGACCCAGGTACCAGGTTTCTTCCCGGCGCCCGGAGGGGATGAAGTCCAGGCGGGCGAAGTACGCCTGGCCGCGGGCCATGTTCAGCTGCCGCAGCCGGTCCAGCTGGTATTTGAACCGCTGGATGGTCACCTGTTCCTGTTCGTCCGGATCTTCCTTCATCTGCACGTCCATGACGACCCCGGCCTTGGCGCCGGTGAGCGCTTCCACTTCGGCGATCTCGCGGTCGATGGTGTCGGCAGCCTGCTGAAGATGAAGATACTCTTCTTCAGCCGCAGGATGATCCGGCAGTCTGACTTGTGTCATTTTCTTCCTTTCCCGGCAAAACGATAAAATAAGCCTCTGCCGTGTGTAGTCTCGCAGAGGCTTACGTTTTTTATCTCGCAAGCGTGTGGATGTGCATCATAACTGAATATTCACCCGTTTGTCAAGCAAAAGATTTACAGTTTATATAATTCCGTGAATTTCTTCTTCAGGTATCCGGTATAGACTGTCGCGTCCAGGGGTCCGCCCATGGCGGCGGGGAGCAGGTCGCAGGGCTTTTTCAGGTGGCCGTACTGATGGACTTTCTCTGTCAGCCAGGCGGTGACGGGGGAGAGATCGCCTTTGGCGACGGTGGTCCATACGTCGATGTCCTTCTCCATCTCCTGCAGCATCTGCACGCCGTAGGCGCTGCCCAGGGCGTAGCTGGGGAAGTAGCCCATGCCGCCGAAGGACCAGTGGCTGTCCTGCAGGCAGCCGTGTTTGTCGTCCGGCACGTCCACGCCGAGGACTTCCTTATACAGCCGGTTCCATTCCCCGGGGATATCGGCCACCTTCAGGTCGCCGCCGATCATCGCCTTTTCCAGTTCATAGCGGATCATGACGTGGAGGGAATAGGTCAGCTCGTCCGCTTCCGTACGGATCAGGGAAGGTTTGGACAGATTGATCGCGGAATAGAGCTCGTCTTCGGTGACGCCTTTCATCTGCTCCGGGAAGACTTCCTTCATGACCTTCAGCAGCGGCGTGCAGAAGGCGCGGCTGCGGCCGATCAGGTTCTCGTAGAACCGGGACTGGCTTTCATGCACGCCCATGGTCACGCCGTCAGCCAGGCAGGTGAACTGCATGTCGTCCCGCACGTCCATCTCATACAGGGCGTGGCCGCCTTCGTGGATCACGCTGTAGAGGCTGGAAAGGACGTCATCCTCATGGTAGTGGGTGGTGATGCGCACGTCCCACTTGTTCGTGCCGCTGGTGAAGGGGTGCTCGGTTTCGCCCAGGGTACAGCACAGGGGATCGATGCCCTCCAGGGCCATGACCTTTTGGGAGAAGATCCGCTGCTTTTCAACGGGCCAGGGGCCTTTCAGGAAGGCGGGCACGGGCTTTTCCCGGGCGGCCACTTCTTTGATGACCGGGCTCAGGTCTTCCCGCAGGGCGCGGAAGAAAGGATCCAGTTCCGCCATGGTGGCGTCCTTCTCATGCAGGTCCAGCAATACGTCGTAGGCGGGTTTGTCCGGCGCCTTCAGGGAAGCGAAGCGGCGGCGGGCGGTGATCAGCTTTTCCAGGTAGGGAGCGAACAGGTTCCAGTCGCTTCCGTCCTTTGCGTCCTTCCAGACGGTCATGGACTCGTTGACCAGTTCCTGGTACGCCACATACTCCTCCATGGGCAGCATATGGAGCTCGTCGTAGCTTTCCTTCAGGATCTCCGCCCGGCGGAAGGTGACCTCGTCCGTTTCGTCTTTATGCTGCAGGATGGTTTCCAGTGTCTCGCCGGTCTCCGGTTTCACCAGCTGTTTGTAGGTCAGTTCGCTCAGATAGGCCATGGCTTTGCCCCGGCCCTTCCAGGAATTCTTCGGAGCGACAGTGTCGCCGTCGGTATAGAGGATGCTCTGGGCGTGCCCCAGGGCATAGGAGGCTTTTTCAAGCTCGTTCAGTTTTTCAATGGCTTCGTTCAGTGTCATGGTTTTCATACTCCTTTCGAGATCATATCCACCAGTTCCCGGATGGCTTTATTGACATGTTTGTCTTTATGGACAAAGATCCGGGCAAAGACGGGGAACGCCCGCCCGGTCCAGTTCAACCGCGTTAAAAGGTGCCGGTCCGTTTCGTCCCGGATGACCATGTCCGGCATGAAAGCGACGCCCAGTTCATTGATCGCGAACTCTTTCAGGATTTCTTTGCTGCTGGTTTCCAGGGCGATCTGGGGCGTCACGGAATGATCCGCAAGGTCTTCCAGGAGCATCCGCCGGAAACTGCAGGAATGGGAGGTCAGCAGCAGCGGGACCCGGGCCAGGTCCTTTTCATCGATCTGTTCCTGCCGGGAAAGAAAATGATCCGGGGCGGCATAGAAGCCCAGGGTTTCCGGTTTTTCATACAGCAGTTCCAGATCCGGATAATCCATCGCCGGGTTCAGGGAATAGGCCAGGTCCAGCGCGCCGCTTTTCAGCATGGCGGGGAAGGTGTCGTGCATGATGAATGAAAGACGGATGTCCACGCCCGGGAACTTCTTTTTGTATTCCAGCAGGATCTGGGGCAGCCCGTGATAGCACAGGGATTCGGAAACGCCCAGCCGGATGACGCCGGCGGGTTCCCGGGCCTCGGGTACCTCCAGCATGATCTCCCGTTCCAGCTGCATCATCCGTTCGGCGTAGGCGGTAAGCTTTCTGCCTTCCGGGGTCAGGACCACCTTTTTCCCCAGGCGCTCAAACAGAAGGCAGCCCAGTTCCTCTTCCAGCTGCTTGATCTGCATGGTGACCGTGGACTGGGCATACCCCAGCAGATTCGCAGCCGCGGTGAAGTTCTGCGTCTCCGTGATCTTCAGGAAGGTTTCCAGCTGGGTGGTGTTCATGGGGAGATCTCCACATTCATATTTATTGATCGATTAAATCAATTATTTCAATTTTACCGATCGATCATCCGATGCTATTATACTGTCGTACCCGGGCGAATGCAAGTATAAAAAGAGAACAGGGGAGAGAAATATGAACGAGCTGTGCATGATCATCAAAAACACCGTGGAGCCGAATTTCCTGAATATCAGGACTTCCATCCGCGCCTATGACCGGGACGCCCTGTGCTGCGGTGCGCCTTGCTGGAGATGGGCCTACCACGCGCTGCATTCCGCGGACAAATGGTTCATCAATCCATGCCAATATGAAGAGCCGTCCTTCCATGAGGAGGGCATGGACAATCCGGACAACCCGACGTCGGTGGTCCTGACGGATCAGCAGCTTCTGGATTATCTGGACGCCGTTGAAAAAAAGACCATGGATTACCTGGATACCCAGACGGATGAAATGCTGTATGAAAAGCCGGAAGGCTGCCGCTATACCCGGCTGGAGCTGGTCCTCAGGCAGTTCCGCCACATTTCCTTCCACACCGGCATGCTGAACGGGCAGACCGCCCTGGCCACCGGCCAGTTCCCCATGTGGGTTTCCGAAACGGAGAAATATGTGGACGACGGGATCCTCTTCGGAAGATACCGGAAGGGGCAGGTCAGCCCGAAGCAGGCGTGAAAAGCGCCTGCGCGGCAAAACAAAGTCGGCAATCATTGGCGCGTTTTATCATTTATCGCTGTACCGCAGGCATCTGCCGGCGATCTTCCTTCCGGGAAACGATGGGCTGCCAGGCCTTCTTTCAGGTCCTGTTTACAGGAATCCGGCCTGCCTGCGACGAATTGATTCCACAGTACGCGGAACATCCGCTGAAAGGACGGCAGGATTCATGAGTAAAGTAACGGTCAATGACCTCATGTCCATCGAGGTCCCTGAAGGATTCCATACAATGAGCGCGGAGGAACTCCGGCAGGCTTACCGGGATGACAATCCCGACCTCTGGGGAATGTGGGACCAGGAGCGTCATGTGATGGTGTCTGTGATGTGGAAGGAATACTCCTGGCTGCTGATGATGCTGGCGGACGTGAAGGCAATCTGCCGGAAAAACGAGCACATGGCTGCCAAAGGATATGCGGGCAACGGCTATGAATGCGGCGGTTTCTTTTCCGCGAACGTGGACGGAGAGAAGGCGGAAGGATACCGCTTTTCCTATCGCATCGACGATGTGGAACTGTCAGCGGAAACAATCCTGTTCAAGCTGGAAAAGACCATCTTCACCGTCACCTTCGCCAGCCGCAGAGAAAACCGGGAAACCGACCGGGAACTGATTGACAGGATTATTGCCGGAATCACTTTGGAATAAGAGTACGCACTGTTCAGGACCCGGACAGAAAAAAAGGCTTTACAAAGCCCGGAAGTTATGATAATATATCCGCTGTTCGGGGCATTAGCGCAGTTGGTAGCGCACAACACTGGCAGTGTTGGGGTCAGGAGTTCGAATCTCCTATGCTCCACAAAAAACGGATCACCTTCACGGTGATCCGCTTTTTTGTGCTGCGTAAGCAGCTTTGGTTTCCCGATCAAAACACTGCCAGTGGCAGTGGAGGGGGGAGCAATCCGAGTGGTGCCCCAGTGGGGCATTTGCCGAAGGCGAAAACGAGGTGAGCGAGTCAATCGAAACGAGCAGTGCGAAGCGCTCCAAGCGAGCAATGCGAAGATTGAGATTGCGGAACAGGAGTTCGAACCCTTGACGCTCTTTTCTTATCGGTATATACTATGTATAAACAACAGAAAGAAGGTGCCGGCTATGGAAGTTCAGGTGAAAGAGTGGGGAAACAGCCAGGGGATCCGTTTTCCGAAAACGATCCTGCAGGAAGCGGGAATCTCTGTGAACGACACATTGGATATAAAAGTCGAAAACGGGAAGATTGTACTATATCCTTCTTTCCGGCATAAAACCCTGGAAGAACGCATCCGGGAATCCGGATGTGAACTGAGCGGAATCGGGGAACTGGACTGGGGCGAACCTCAGGGAAATGAGGTGTGGTAATGCTCAGGGCGGAACAGGGAAGTATTCTCCGCGTCAGTGGAATCAACTGGCCGGTAATTGTCGTAAGCAACGATCATTTCAACGAGATCGGGGAGGCTATTGTTTGTCCGATTCTGAACAATATATCTCCGAATGCCGTCCATCTCCCAATCTGCATTCCTTCCTCGTCGGGAGAAATCAAAGGGCTGATTGCCTGCGAACATGTACGCCATGTGGACCTGAACGTGAGGAGGTTTTCGAAACTGGGATTCTTAGTCCTGACTGAATATCTGGACATATCCGACACATTGATTGCATTGTTTGATTTCAGGTGATCGCAAGCAAACGCCGGACAAACAAGAGCCTGAAAGGACAGACAGATGAGCAAAGCAGGCATGGCTCTTTAATCGGATAAGTTTACAATCTGTTCATCCCGCATTCATGATCCTTCATCCTTATCATGATACAATCGTCTCCGGAAAGCACCCCGACGGGTGCGGAAAGAAGGAGAAGAAGAATGAAAAAACTGCTGTCGGTACTGCTGTGCCTGTGCCTGTGCCTGCTGGGCTGTATGTCCGCGTTTGCCGAGGAGGAAGCGGACGCTGACTCTTTTCTGCTGAAAATATGGGATGAGAGCGGCCTGCCCGTTTCCTATCTTCGCTTTGACGTGTATATCGGCGGGGAATACGCGGGGCTGGTCTGCTCCTGCCCGGATGAAGGGGAAGACTTTTACCGTTTCCCGTTCTCCGTATCGTCTCCGGATGAGCTGGCGGACATAAGGATCGAATGTTCCTACGGGGTTTCCGATCTGGCGCCGGAAGACGCGATCCTGAAGGTGATGATGGGCGAAACCCTGGAGGAGCACAGCCTGCTGACGCTGGATTTCACGCCTGAACAGGGGAAAACCTACGATCTGAAACTGGTTCCCGACGGGGAAGAAACCTGGAAACTGGTCCCATACGAAGCGGAATAAAAGCAGCTTTTACACCCCGTTAACGCCCGGTTTACATCCTCCTTACATACCTTACGAAATCGTAAGATGAAAGTCACCCGAACGTAAGGTAGGCCTGATATGATATGGTCGAGGAGGGATGAAGCATGGGAATCGCCAACGAAACGACCCTTTCCGCGTGGTACGATGAATATGGCACGGACGTACTCCGTTACTGCTTTATGTTCCTCGGAAACCGACCGGACGCGGAAGACGCCACACAGGAAACTTTTCTGAAAGCCTGGCGGAACATCGACCGCTTTGAGGCGCGGGACGGATGCTCCCCGAAGACCTGGATCATCAAGATCGCGGGCAACACCTGCCGGGATTACCTGCGCAGGGCCTGGAGAAAGCACGAGAACAGCCGGATCACGACGGAGGACCTGGAAAAGATGGGCCAGGGACAATCCACCGACGAGGACCGGGAGATGATTATGGATGTAATGAACCTGCCGGAGAAATACCGCCAGGTGATCCTGCTGGTCTTCTGGTACGGGATGACGATCCGCGAGACCGCGGAGTGCATCCGCACCAGCCAGTCCACCGCTTTCCGGCGGCTGGAGAAAGCCAAGAAAATGATTGCAGCATAAACAGGGAAACCGTGACGCAGGTCACGGTTTCCTTTTTGTTTGCATCGACCGGGGATCTGTCTGTATAATGGGACCAGAAGGACAAACAGAAAAAGGAGATTATACAGATGGAGATCCGTCACCGTTCAAGACTCAGACAGATGTGCGCCAATTTCACGTCCCCCATGCAGGAGGATTCCCCGGAGATCCTGCTGATGCAATTGATCTGCGCCGGGAAGACGATAGAAGCCTGCGCCCTGTTCGGGGAGACCAAACAGTTCGGCGGGCTGCCGGCGGTGGACGCGCCCTACGGCCGCTTTGAAGGACAGGCGGAGCTGGCCGCCTTTGCTTCCGGCTGGTTGAAAAGGTTTAACGCGGAATCGGCAAGCATTGATCCCGTCTGCCAGACCCAATCCGGCGGCCGGAGCGTGACGGAGATGAACGTCTCCTTTGTCACGGACGGGATGATCGAGGAAGTACCCATGTTCGTGGTGGGGGACCTGCGGGAAGGCGGCCTGCTGGACGAGGTGCGGATCTACTGCAACTTTACCCGGGTGCCGGGGCTGACACCCTACCGGAAGCCGATCTTCAGATCTGCCCATCTGGAAATGGGGGACCCGAACCTGCTGACGGGAGCCTTTAAGGAATACTATGAAGCGCTGCACCACGTGCCGAAAGTGGACGTGGAGCGGATCATCAACTCCATGGGGGACGACTGCGTCTTCGGCGGATACGAACCTGTCATCGGGGACGAGCAGCCGGTGGAGGATCCCGCGCCCATGGACCGGGAAACGCTGACGAGGATCTATACGGACATGAGCGGCCACATCCCGCGCTGGGTCGGCATGCGCTATGAAACGCTGATCGACAACGGGATCACCGCGGTCATCGAATGGCAGCATATCGTGACGGACCTGGGCGTAAAAGAAGCTGGACGCGTATGCATGTCTGGCATCTCCGCCTATACCCGCGGGAAGGACGGCAGGCTCTGCTCCATCCGTATCTGCGACTACGCGGGCTTCGAGCGGACGATCGACTGGAGCAAAACCCCGATCTCTGAGGCGGAAGCCCGCGCCATCAACCGGGTGCATGAATTCCCGGCGGGAGTGGGAAACTGATCACCACTTGTTCCGGACTTTTTCGGCAAAGCCCATGAGGTTTTTGATTTCAATCTTCCGGCCGTCGTCCAGGATGGCGGTGCCGGAGAAGCGGCCGAAGACCTGGTGCTGGTCGGAGCAGATCAGCTTCAGGTCGATCTTCGCGCTGCGGTCCATGACCGGGGTGAAGTTCATCTCAAACCGGCCGTCGTTGCTGGTGAAGGTCCAGGGGGACATATAGTCGTCTTTCCCGTCCTTTTCGGGAATGTTGAAGGTGACCCGGTCCAGCTTGTGGATCTTTCCGTCGTAGAAGAGCACGTTCTCGCTGGCGGCGGAGGTATCGCCGAAGCCGTAGCCGATGTTGAACCCGAAGGGAACCCCGTCCGCCAGGCCCGAGGCGGAACCCCAGAACCAGGTGTTGTCATAGGTCCAGACGCCCCGGCCCCAGTCCAGCACGGCGAAGGTGTCCTCGGGAGTGCAGACGTACTCTTTTCCTTTATACTTTATGCTGCCGGAAGCCCGCATGCAGTTGATCTTCTGGTTGTAGTAGAAGGCTTCCGGATGATCCTTGTAGGGCGTGACGATGACCATGGATTCCGCCGGGGCGTCGGTCAGGGTCAGGTCGAAGTCGATGATGTCCTGGCCCGAAAAGCGGTCCATCCGGCCGGAAAGACGGCGGACGGTGCCGTCGTTTTCGAAGGCGAGCTCGTAGTCCTTGCCGGAAACGCGGATATCGCCCTTCACGCTGGTGGGCGGCAGGGATCGCTTCGCGAAGGCGGGCAGGTTGATCCGGGAAGTGGTGACCTGGCTGTTTGTTTCAAAGTCCAGCAGGGAAATGCTGTCCATGGTCATATAGCCGTTGTGGTCGATGGTCAGGGCGAGGGCGAAACGGTCGCAGCAGACGGCGTAGTAATCCCATTCCTTGATCCGCCACGGCCGGGCGGCGATCCGGGAACGGTCGTAGGTTTTGATCAGTTCGGTGGCATAACCCGTCTCGATGAGACGGCCGTTTTCATCATGAAGCGGGCCGGGGGTGACGATGCGGCGCTGCATAGGGACAGCCTCCTTGTTCAGTTTTTTCTTCCGGGAATATTATAACCCTTTGCCGGCGGAAAAACAATGCGGGGAACGAACCCGGCCGGAAGGGTGGAAACAGCCGGAGCAGGCGGAAAAACCGGTATTTTTCCGTTGAAAAGCCCCGGGTTTTATGAGATAATTGTATCCGGATCAGGACGTCCCGGACGGAATGGGACTGAACAACAGGAAAGTGAACGAAAAACAGATGAATTATCCGACAGGATCATTATATAAAAAGAAAAGCACCATGCTGACAGCGGTGCTTTTTCTCTTTTTGCTGCTGTTTTCCGGCGGATGGGCGAAGGCGGAGGAAGAGTCGGTTGTTCAGGCGCAGAACCGGACCATGGAGCCCGGGGAGACCCTGAATATTTCAGACATCAAAAAAGCGACCAATATCTATATCAACACCGCCGGAACCTACACCCTCCAGGGTCAGTCCGCCCGGTGCATGCTGCATATCAGCGCGCAACAGTCAGGGGACGAGATCCGTGTGATCTTTGAAAAGGATCCGGGCAAGGACGATGAAGACGAAGGCTTCAGGCTTGTCGCGACAAAGGACTGCCCGGGACTGGACAATATCGCCAGGGCGGCGGTGACGGTCAGCACGGTCAAGGGATCCAAAGTGTACCTGGTTTCATCGCCGGATACGGAATGCTATTTCAGGAGCAAGGCCAATGCCTCGCCTTTGTCCGGCTGCGAGCCGGCCATCAAAAAGACGACGGCAGACGGAGAGCTGATCTTCGATACGGTGGATCCGAAGCGTCCCGGGGTTATCATCGCGATCGCGGACCCGAAGGGATACTGGACCCCGGGAATCGGCGGAACGGGAGACGGTGAGATCGGACTGCAGAATGTGATCTTCCTGAACGGACGCATCTGGGCCAAAGGATCGGAAAAGGGCGGCGGCGGTCCGGGGATCGGCGACCGGGTCTATGTGAACGGCCTGACCTTTGAGAACGCCGAGGTGAACGCGACTGCCGGCGGCGATACGGCAGCGGCGATCGGAACGGCTACCGGGAGCATCGTCCCGGGAATCGTCGAAATCCTCACGAATGTAACAAATATCACGATCAATGGCGGCAAGGTCCATGCCGTCCGGGATGAAGGAAGGGACGGAGACGGCGGCGCCGGGATCGGCGGAGGATACCAGGGAGACTGCAGCAATGTTACGATCAACAACGGCGAGGTATACGCGGTGGGCGCCTTTTCCGCAGCCGGGATCGGCGGCGGATACCTGGGCAACGGAACCGGAATCGTGATCAATGGCGGTACGGTCTACGCCCAGGGCGGCGCGACCGGGATCGGCGGGGGACATGTGACATCAATGGGCGCTGATAATCAGGGGCAGTTCGAGATCACGATCCGCCAGCAGAACCCGATGATTCCGACAAAGGTCACGGCCATCGGAGGCGTACTGCCGGGCGGGGGACATGAAGGCAGCGGCGTGGGAATCGGCGGATATATGCCCAAGTTTAAACAAAACGCCACGCAAATCCTCCCGGGACCGCGGACGATCAATATTGAGGGCGGAACCATCATCGCCAGGGGCTGGCGGAACGGATCCGGCATCGGCGTCGGGAAGGACGGCTACGCGGGGGATATCAATATACACGGGGGCATTATTACAGCCACCGGTTTTGAAGGCGCGGCCATCGGCGGCGGCGGAACAGACGACCGCAAAGATTCCAATGCGGGCGTGGGACATATCAGGATCTACGGCGGAACGATTACCGCCTACCAGGAGAGCTGTGAAAAGGAAGGCGTGATCACCGGGCCGGGGATCATCGGCGGAAGGAATTACGGAGACCTGGCTTACATATACGTCCACGAACCGGTAATGTATATCAGCGGCGGCAACATCTACGGCAAGCTGTACAATGTTACGCCGAAGGTATCGAAGCAGGATGACCGGGAAGTGGTTCGCAACGATATCGCCATTCAGACCTACGGCCTGTCGGATCTGCGGAAAGCGTACGTGAAGGTGGAATCATTCACCACGGAAACCAAAAATTCCGCTTACTACGGCCTGAAGGACGTGTTTACGCTTCCGGATAAGAATGATGAGGAGCCGGTGCTGTATTTCTGGCTGCCCAAAGGAGAAGCGGTCCGGTCCGTAAAGACGGAAACGCCGTACCTGGACGTCGGATATCTCAACACAGCGAAGGATCAGTATGAGTTTTTCGGGATCACGAAGGCCAATTACGGAGGAACGCTGTATCCGCCGCTGTGTTTCCTGATCGACGACAACACAGCCGGGGATTATGAAAACGGGCCGTACTTTGAAGCGAGGATCGGGGACAGTTCCGAAGTGATCCGCAACCCGGTGGCCGGCGCGGATCTGTATTCCCTCCAACAGGACGGGATGTATGCGCTGATCAGCGCCGAAGGCGCATTCTACGCGGACGTGACGGATTCCATTCCGGTCAGCTGGACCGACGCGCAGAGCCGGCTGATCATCCGGCAGGACGAAGAAGGACCGGACGCCCGGGAAAACTATACGAACGGTCTGCGCGTCTACTCCCGGATCAGCAAGGTAAATATCGTTTTTGAAAAGAGCAGGCCGAAAACGGCGACGACGGAACTGACCGGCGATTGTCCGGCACCGATCATGATCAGAGTGGATCAGCCTTCCGTTACGCTGCCGGCCGTGTCCGGACTGACCCTGCCGGGCTATCAATGGACCGGATGGAACACGGCGGAGGACGGCGGCGGGAAACACTATGATCCCGGCACGCGGCTTTACAGGGAGGACATTCCCTTTACAGCAGATACCTTCTCCCTTTATCCGGAATGGAGACCGCTGCCTTATACGATCCTCTTCCGTTCGGGCGACGGAACCGGCGTGCAGGAGCATATCCAGGCGGCGGTGTTTGACCAGGCGGGAAACCTGGACAGGCTGGAGACCTTCGGCTGGACGAATACGGAGAGCCTGCTCGGCTGGCAGGATACCGCGCTGGGATCGCTGCATGAAGACGGCGACGACTATTTCAATCTCTGCACTCTGAACACGGACGGCTTGCCTGAAGGCAGGACGCTGACGGCAGCATGGGGCCAGGCAGGGAGCATTACAGTGGCCGTATCGCTGGACAATCTCGGTGTTACGGGACTGGAAGACTCCTTCAGCCTTGCCGGCAGCGCAGCATCCTTTGATCTGCACATGATTCCCGGCGGACACGGGATTTATACCTGGACTCCGGCGGGCGCCGGCGCGCTGCCGCCGGGCACCTACAACCTGCTGACGTCAGATGAAAGGTTTATCATCCCGGAAGGGAAAACGGCTTTTGCCTGGGACGGCACGACAGCGGTTACAATCGTGCTGGATTATTACACGGTATCCGTGAAGCGCGGAGACGAACATATTACAGGAATTTACCTGCGGGAGACGGGGACGTCCGCTCCAAAGACGGAACTGATCCTGCCGGACGACGCTGCGGTCCGCGTGGAAGTGACGGTTGCGGAAGGCTATCACCTGGACGGGTTTACCGTGATCGGCGTAACGCCGCAGTGGGAGGATCCGGAAAATCCGGCCCGGGCCAGCCAGCAGGTTATCATCCGGGGAAAGGCGGAGATTACGGCCTGGTCTGAGCATAACGTCTATACGGTGGTCTTTGACGCCAACGGCGGAGAAGGGACCATGGACAGGCAGGACATGGTATACGGGGAACCCCAGGACCTGTTCCCCGTCCGGTTCAGCCGGACAGGAAATGTATTTGACGGCTGGAATATGGCACCGGACGGAAGCGGAACCGCATACCGGGACGGCCAGCGGGTGCAGAACCTGACAGACCGGCACAAAGCCACCGTCACGCTGTATGCCCGGTGGAAACCGGTGCAGTACCGCATCGATTATGAACTGAACGGCGGATCCCTGCCAGCAGGGAAGACGAATCCCGCTTTCTATACGCCGGAGGACAGTTTTACCCTGGTCAATCCGGTACACGGCAGCCTGCGCTTCAGCGGCTGGACCGGTACGGGGCTGACAGACAGGACCATGCAGGTTACCGTGCCGAAAGGCTCCACCGGCAGCCGAAGCTACACTGCCGGCTGGTCTTCCCGGAGGATTCGCATCATTCTGTTCTTTGACACGGGTACCGGTACGGCGGAAGGCATCCCCGGTCCCATTGCCTTTGATCCGGACGAATCAGAGCGGGTCAGGCTTCCGGACAATGTCCCGACCAAAGCCGGATGGTACTTTACCGGATGGAACACGGAGGAGAACGGCTCGGGAACAAGTTACCTTCCCGGAGAGATCCTGACGGTCCGGGAAGACCTGGACCTGTATGCGGTCTGGAGCAGCGAGCCGGTTATCTGCAGCATCTCTTTTGACCTGTGCGGAGGCACCCTGGACGGACAGACCGGAATCATCACAAAGACGTATCCGAAAGGAACGGTAATCACGATTCCGGGACCGCCTGTCCGGAAGGGTTATACGTTTGTCTGCTGGCAGGGTTCAGTGTATTATCCCGGCAACAGGTATATCGTTGAGGAAGACCATGACTTCACAGCGGTCTGGAAAAAGAAGGTGCCGGTGACGGGAGACAGGGCGGATCCGCTGCTCTGGCTCGGACTGATCCTGACCGGCCTGTGCGGGAGTGTCGGGCTGAAAGTGGTTCGGAAAAGCCGGAAATAAAAGAAAAAAAAAAAATCATAAAAATCACCTTACGTCACCCCTTGCTTGTGACGTTACGTCATGTCGTAGGATGGGCCCGAAAGGAGGCCTGAAGCTATGTCCCAGTACACCACCGGAGAAATGGCGAAACAGTGCGGGATTACCGTGCGGACCGTTCAGTTTTACGACCAGAAGGGCATCCTGGTTCCCAGCGCCCTGACCGAAGGCGGCAGGCGGCTGTATTCCGAGGAAGACCTGAGACAGATGAAGATCATCTGCTTTCTGCGGGATACGGGGCTGTCTCTGGATACCATCGGGAAGCTGCTGAAGGAAGAGGATCCCGGCAGCGTGATCTCCATTCTCCTGGCGCAGCAGGAACAACTGCTGCAGGGGGAGATCGGCGAACGCCGGGAGAAGCTGGACCGGATCGCTGAACTGAAGAACGGGCTGAAAACCGTTTCCACGTTCTCTATTGAATCAATCGGCGACATAGCGGCGACAATGGAAAACAAAAAGAAACTGAGCGCTGTGCACAGGAATCTGCTCCTGGCCGGCCTGCCGGTCAGCCTGCTGCAGATTGCGGGGATCCTGCTCTGGATTTTCAGGGGAACCTGGTGGGTCTTTGCGGCATGGGCGGTCGCGGCGATATCCTTCGGCATCTGGGCCAGCCGGTATTATTTCAGGAAGACCGCCTATATCTGCCCGCAGTGCCATGAAGTGTTCAAACCCAACTTTAAGGAAGCGTTCTTTGCGAAGCATACGCCGAAGACCCGGAAGCTGACCTGCACGAAGTGCGGGCACCGCGGATTCTGCGTGGAAACCTACGACAACAGCGAGGAGAAGGAATAAGATGAAGAAGATGATTGCGGGCCTGCTGGCTCTGGTCATGATCCTCTGCGCCTGCGGAATGGCCGGGGCGGAGCAGGAAACAAGAAAGATGGAAACCGCCGCGGACGCGGACGAATTCATCGCCGGATTCCTGGGAGAACATCCGGAGGAACTGGAGGGCGTATGGGCGCTGAGCGCACAGATGGAAGCGGCGCTGGGACCGCTTGGCGGACTGAGCGGTATGGCGAAGCAGCTTGCCGCGCTGGGGACGCTCGGGAAGGCTGAACCCGCGCGTGAAGGCGAGCTGCAGGGATTTAAGACGTTTACCGTTTCCTGCCGCTTTTCGGTGATGCCGATGGATATCGTTCTGGTGGTGCAGGACGGCGCGATCGCCGGACTGCAGACCGCGGCCTACAGCGGCGGCACGGAAGAAACGTCCGGACAGGAAGAAACAGAGAACTACGACAGTGTTGAACTGGCGCTGCCGGTGGCAGGCTTGGGTGAGCTGCCGGGCATTCTGACCGTGCCGAAGGGCGAAGGCCCCTTCCCGGCAGTGGTGCTGATCCACGGCTCCGGCGCCAACGACAAAGACGAGACCGTGGGACAGCTGAAGCCTTTCCGGGATCTGGCGGAAGGACTTGCTGCGCAGGGAATCGCGGTCTACCGGTTCGACAAGCGGTCCTATGTTTACGGTGCGCAGATGGCGGGAAACAAACAGATTACGCTGGAGGATGAATCCATTGAGGATGCGGTGAACGCGGTGCAGCTGCTGGCGGCGCAGGAAAAGATCGACCCGGAACGGATCCTGGTGCTGGGCCACAGCCTGGGCGGAAACGCGATTCCGGCCATTGCCCGGGCGCTGGAGGAAGCGCCGGTGAAGGCCTGCGGGTTCATCATGATGGCGGCGTCGCCCCGGCCTCTGGACGTGCTGATGCGGGAACAGTTTGCTTTCCTGGATTCCCTGGGCCAGGTTCCGGAGGACCAGCGGCAGGTATACGACGACCTGCTGAAGGACCTGGACAAACTGCAGGACGTCGACTCCCTGCCGGAGGACGAGCCGGTGGCGGGTGTGTATCCCGCCTACTGGAAGTGGCTGGCGCATTACGACATCCTGCAGGCCGCGGAGGAGATCACCCGGCCGGTCCTGCTGCTGCAGGGCGAGGAGGATTACCAGGTGACGATGGAAGACTTCGGCATCTGGCAGGAGCATTTCGGCGAAAAGGAAAACTGGACGCTGAAATCCTATCCGGGGCTGACCCATCCCTTCACGCCGGGACAGAAGGCGGAAGGCAGCGCGGCTTATACCAGGGAAGAAAAAACGGATGCCCAGGTCATCCTGGACATCGCGGAGTTTGTGAACGGAATCAGGTAAAACAGTTTACAGCTGACCATACTTCAGCGGCGGCGTGCATGCTTCAAAGATCACGCCGTCGTTTTCCTTTGCGTCCCCGGCGTAATCCCGGGACGTCCAGGCGATCAGCAGGACGCCGTTTTCCCGCATGCGGAGCACCCGGGCGGGCCGGGGACCGACCTGGTAGGCGATGAAGTCCGGCCGGTTCAGGACGGAGAACCAGCAGCCGGCCAGCAGGCGCCGCAGGAGCGTGTTCACGCCGGCGGCGTAGTTTTCGGCGGGCATGGCCAGCTGGCCCCGGATGATCTCCGGGGCGTTCTTTTTAAACCAGGTCACGATATTCGGGTCGAAGGACTCCACGCAGTAAACGCCGGGATAGGTTCGCAGGAGCTCCCGGGTCTTTTCGCACAGTTCGTCGTTCCGCTTTCCGGCCTTCAGTTCCACGATCAGGGGACCGGCGCCCCGGCTGAGGACGTCCAGGACGTCCGTGAACAGGGGCATGGCCTCCTCCGTGTCCAGGAGCTTCATCCGCTGCAGTTCCTCCAGGGAGAAATCCACCACATTCCCGTGGACGCCGCAGACCCGGTCCAGGGTATCGTCGTGGAAAACGACGACGGCGCCGTCCGAGGAAAGCTGGACGTCCAGCTCCACGCCGTAGCCTTTTTCCGCGGCGGCGCGGAAGGCGGGCAGGGAATTTTCCGGAATCCCGCGCTGATTGTCATACAGTCCCCGGTGGGCGTAGAAGACGCCTTTGAAGGACGAGGGGTCGAACATGCGCATCTCAGTCGTCCTCCCCGAAGGCTTCCAGGCCGGAGACGGTGGCGACCTTCCGGATCCGGATGTTCTTCACCCATACGATGAAGACCAGGACGCTGAGGGCGGTCAGGACGGAGGAATAGACGGGCAGTACGCCCCAGGCGCCGGTCCGCATGAAGATCAGGCCCAGGAGCACGGGGGTGACGGTCTGGGCGGACATGCTGGCCGCGTAGTAATAGCCGGTGAAGGTGCCGATCTTTTTCGACGTGCACAGTTCCACCACCATCGGGAAGGAGCAGTTGTGGACCAGCGCCATGCCGAAGCCCTTGATGACCCAGACGCCGTAGAGGAGGGCCGGGAAGGAGAACTCGCCGTTGGCGCCGACGACCTTCCCCGTGGGGCGGACCAGGATCATGATCAGCCCGGCCAGGAGGGACAGGAACAGGCCGGAGCAGACGGTCCATTTCCGGCCGATCTTCTCGGCGATCCCGCCGGCGATCAGGAAACCGACGGCGGAGGCCAGGCCGCCGCCCAGGGTCAGGATCATGGTGGCGCCGGAGGAGGCGTTCAGGTAATAGATGACGTAGTTGCCGATATAGGTGCCGATGGCGTTGTCAGACATGAACCAGAGGAATTCCGCGGCGAGGATCGCCAGGAGCATGCGCTTGTTGGCCCGGGGCATGGGGCCCTCGTCCGTGGCGGGCTCCTCGATGGCGGCCAGGCGCTCGCCTTCGGCCATCTCTTCCTTCATCTCTTCCGCGATCTTGTTTTCCCGGATGGAGAAATACAGCACGATGGCGGAGATGATCATCAGCAGGGAGGCGACGATGAAGGGGATCTCGATGATCCACATCTTCCGGCTCCGGTCGGTGACGTTGATATAGTCGCTGAGCTTCAGGAACACGCCCAGGATCGTCGCGGCGCCGCCGCCCAGGTAGCCCATGATGTTGATGATGCCGTTGGCCTTCGCGCGCAGGGGCTTGGGCGTGATATCCGGCATGAGGGAGACGGCCGGGTTCCGGTACATCATCATGAAGATCAGGACGACGCCCATCATGATGATCATGCCGGCCATGCTGCCGTTATGGAAGAACAGGGGGATGAAGGGGAACGCCACGGCGGACACGAAGGTGCCCACCAGGATATAGGGCATCCGCTTGCCGATCTTCGTGTGGGTCCTGTCGGACAGGCGGCCGAAGAGCGGAAGCAGGATCAGGGCGGCCAGGTTGTCGCAGGCCATGATGATGCCTACCAGCCACTGCACGTTCAGGATTTTGTCCGGGTCGCTGAGCTTCAGCTCCGCCGAGGTCAGGCCGTACATCCGGTGGGCGAACAGGTCCGTGAGGAAGGTCGGGCACCAGGAATCGTATACCTGCCACAGGAGCAGGATTCCGAAGAAGGCAAAGCCGATCCGGCAGGTCCGTTTGACGTTCAGTTTCATCGCAGTTATTCCTTTCTGAAAACGCTTCATTTGATGCCGGAACGATTATACCACACCTGGAGGAAAAAATGGACAGAAATATCGCGGGCAGGACGGTTGAAAAGGATCCGCCGCGGTGCTATGATAAGGTCAATTTCCGGAGGGATCGGGAGGGGAAAGCATTGAGAAACTGGAAACGTGTCCTGTCGGGACTGATGGCGGCCCTGTGCCTGGCGGTTATCTTTCCTTCCGCCGCGGTCGGCGCCTCCTACGAATCGATCATGATCAACGGGATGCGGTACAAGCTTTCCAATGCGGACCAGTATTACAAAGCTTCCGTGGTCCAGAAAAAGGCGAAAAACCTGAACGAGGCGATGGCGGCGTTCCCGGAAATCCCGAGCTATGTATACCTGATCAACTCTTCCCGGACCGTGAAGGTGAAGAAGGACGTGACGGCGGTTCCGAAAGTATATAAGCTGATCGAAGAATATTATACGGATAGCACCACCGACTACCTGCATTTTGACTCCCTTGAACAGTACGCGTCGTATTTTTACACGACGGACCACCACTGGAACTACCGGGGCTCCTACGCCGCATACTGCCAGATTATCCGGATGCTGCTGGGCGAGGACGAACCGGTGCTTGAACCGGTGGAGACGGTCACCTTCCCCGTGAAGTTCAACGGTTCCCTGAACCAGACCAGCAACGCGAAAGACAGCGAGGAGGAATTCACGGTCTACCGGTTCGAATATCCGGAGATGAAGATCGAAGTCAACGGAAAGCCGAAGACCGCCCTGGGCCGGGAAGAAGCCTATTTTGACGGCAAATACGTCAAATCGATTATGGCCAACCACTACGCATACTTTTACGGCGGGGACAACGCGCTGGTCCATGTGCAGACGGAGCGGACGGACCGGGGAAACCTGCTGGTGATCTCCAACTCCTTTTCCAACGCGATCACCCAGCTGCTGGCCAGCCATTACCACAACGTGTGGATCGTGGACCAGCGGTATTACGAAATCAGCATGGGGAAACTGTTCACGATTCCGGAAGCGCTGACGGAATGGGACTTGGACCAGGTGCTGATCCTGGGAGACGGCGATTATTTCTCCGGGCGGGGAATCTACTGATCAGGACAGAAAACAAAACCGCCGGCCGAAAAGGCCGGCGGTTTTTGCGTCCGTCAGAACCTGAAATAGATGAAGGGGTTGTAACTCTCTCCCAGCAGCATCGCCACGGAGGCGATCCAGAGCAGGAAGGCGAAAACGAGCTTCAGCGCACCGAAGGCGGCGGAATGCCCGAACCGTTTTTCAAGACGGTGTTTCCAGGGCAGGCAGCCCAGCAGCGCGACGGGGAGCAGCAGCAGGGGAGAAAGCGCGTTCGAACTGGAGAGGAAGAAGGCGCCGGTGCCGGAGAAGTCAAAGGAGAACAGCCCGGCCAGGCAGCGGCCGAGGGCGGACAGGTTTTCCACCCGGAAGATGACCCAGCCGATCAGGGCCAGCAGGAAGGTCACGATCCGCCGGACCGCCTTCGGGATCTTTGGGAGCACCCGGCCCAGCACATGCTTTTCCAGGATCAGGAGCAGGCCGTAATACAGTCCCCAGAGGACGAAATTCCAGGCGGCGCCGTGCCACAGGCCCGTGAGCAGCCAGACCACCAGCATGTTGAAGATATGGCGGAGGACGCTGCAGCGGTTGCCGCCCAGCGGGATATAGACGTATTCCCGGAACCAGACGGAAAGGCTGATGTGCCACCTGCGCCAGAAATCGGTGACGGAATCGGCGATATAGGGATAATTGAAGTTCTCCGAAAAATGGAAGCCGAACATCCGGCCCATGCCGATGGCCATATCGCTGTAGCCGGAGAAATCATAATAGATCTGCATCGCGTAGCACAGGGCGCCGATCCAGAGCACCGCCGAGGACGGGACCGCCGCGGCGTCGAACACCGCGTCCGCCGCCAGCGCCATCTGGTTGGCGATGAGCACTTTCTTGCCCAGGCCGAAGAAGAAGCGGCACAGGCCTTCCGCAAAGTCGTTCACCGTAACACAGCGGCGGCGCAGTTCCTCCCGCACGGTGTCGTAGCGGACGATGGGTCCGGCCACCAGCTGGGGGAACATGGTGATGTAGGTGGCGAGGGAGAGCAGGCTCCGCTGCGCGGCGACGCGGCCGTGGTATACGTCGATCACATAGGACAGGATCTGGAAGGTATAGAAGCTGATGCCGATCGGCAGAGCGATGCGGAGAACCGGCAGGTTCAGGGCAAAGAGGCTGCTGACGCCCGAAAGGAAGAAACCGGCATACTTGAAGACCCCGATGGCGCCCAGGTTGAACAGGAGGGCGAGCAGGAGCAGCAGCTTCTTCCGGCGGGGGAAGCGCTCCATGCCGAGGCCGGCCAGGTAGTTCAGCAGGATGGAGGCGGCCATCAGCAGGACGTAGACCGGTTCGCCCCAGGCATAGAAAAGCAGGGAGAACAGGCACAGCACGGCGTTCTTCGCCCGGATGCCCGGAAGCAGGTAATAGCAGGCGATCACCGCCGGCAGGAAGAGGAACAGGAAGGTCAGGCTGGAAAAGACCATCAGTCTTCGCCTCCTTCCGTTTCCGGATCGGGCAGGAACAGCTTCACGTCGCCCAGGAAGAGCACGGTGTCGATACCGTTTTCCTGTACATAGGCGGCGGGATCGAAGGGATGGCCGGCGTACTCCTCATAATACCGCAGGTCGATCACCCGGGTCTGGTCAAAATGGGAGGCGATGAGGGCGTTGACCGGGTTGGAATAGGAGGAGGCGACCAGCAGCAGGCGGCCTTTGCCTTCCGTGCCGAAGTCATAGACGATCTCCCCGTAGTCCCCGCCGTAGCAGTTGGCGTAATGATTGGTGAGGGGATCGGAGGCGAAGCGGCCGGAAAGGTAGGCTTTCAGCCGGCCGTAGGTGCTGCGCTTCCCGTTCATGGACACGGCGTATTTCGGCAGGTCGAAGGAGCGGACCACGAAATGCTCGTCCGCCCGCAGGGACTTGGTGATCCGTGCGTAGGAACCGTTGAACACCGCGTCCGTTTCCAGGCGCTCCCCCGGGCCGGCGGGGGCGTCGCCCGGCTTCAGCAGGGCGAGAATCTCCGTATATCCGCGGTAGAACCCCTCGTCGTTCCAGTGGTGGTCGGTCTGGTAGAACAGGCGGCAGTAATCCTCATAGCTGTCAAAGCTGAAACAGGCGGAACCGTCCAGGTTGAGGAAGGACCTGACCCATTCATAGACCTTGCTGCTGCCTTCGGGATGGTCGAAATCCACGGTGCGGGAGTTGTTGATGAAATACAGGTACCGCCGGACGCCGGACAGGCTGTTCCAGGCTTCGGCAAAGGCGGCCAGGGTATCGGCGCCGTCGCTGTAATCCCGGGGCTTTTCCACGATCCGGTGTTCGTCCCCCTGGTAGGCGTAATAGCCTTCGGTGATCTCGGTATAGCCGCTGCGCAGGGAAGGATCCGCCCGGTAGAGCAGGTTCTGCTCCGCGGTCAGCGCGGAGGCCTGCAGGTCCCGGATCAGGGAGCGGGTTTCCTCCGAGAAGAGCAGCTGGTCCCCGGCGGCGTCTTCCAGGGCGTCCTGGAAATCCCCTTTCAGGAAAGCGTCGGCGGAGAAGGCGGGCAGCTTTGCCAGAGACCGGTTTTCGGTCTCGGAGACGTCCTTCTGGCCGAGGAAGGGGACGAGCCAGAACAAAAGAAGGGAAGCCGCGGACAGGAAGATAAAGCAGATCTGCAGGATCGGTTTCTGCTTTTTCATAGCTGTCCAGGCCTCCCGGTCAAACTTGTTTACGGCTGCCCGGATCCGGACAGCCGTAAGCAATATACCATATTTTGCCGGCGGTGTACAGACCGCTCAGGCGTTCAGCGTAACGGTGAAAGCGGTGCCGGAGCCTTCGCGGCTTTCGACGGCGATCTTTCCGTGATGGGCGTCCGCGATGGTCTTCGCGATGGCCAGGCCCAGGCCGTGGCCGCCGGTCTCCCGGCCGTGGGCCGGGTCCGCCCGCCAGAAGCGGTCGAAGATGTGCTCCCGGTCCTCCGGGGAAATGAAGCTGCCGGTGTTGAACACCCGGATCTCCCGCTGCTTTCCCCTGGCTTTGAGGGAGACTTCGATCTTTCCGCCTTCGTCGGAATATTTCAGGGCGTTGGACAGCAGGATCACGGCCAGCTGCTTGATCTGTTCCTCGCTGCCGGTGCAGGTGATTCCGTCCGGGATATCGGTTTCCAGGGTCTTTCCGGCCTCGAAGACCGTGCTTTCAAAGGGCAGGGTCACGTCCAGCAGCGCGCGGCTGAGGTCGAAGGGCTTCATGGCCGTTTCCGCAGCGCCCTTGTCCAGCCGGGCCAGGGTCAGCAGGCTGTTGACCAGCGTGTCCGTGCGGCGGACCTCGGAACGGATATAGCCCAGGTATTCGTTCTCCCCGATGTCCTGCTCCAGGACCTCGGCGTTGGCGGAGATCACGGCCAGGGGCGTCTTCAGCTCATGGCTGGCGTCGGAGACGAACTGCTTCTGCTTGTTGAAGGCGTCCTCCACGGGACGGACCATCCGGCGGATCAGCAGCCAGGCCAGCAGGGACAGCAGGAGACAGGAGGCCGCGGCGATCAGGATCGTGGAGCGCAGCGTGTTCGAAGCGGACAGGAAATCCAGCCGGGCGTCCAGCACGGTCAGGCAGTTGTCCGCTTTCCGGTAGAACTGGGTGCCGACCCGACCGGCGTCCTTGCCGTCCGCCAGGATGCTTCGGGTGATATCGGCGATCTGCTCGTCCGAATACAGGTCCGCCCGGTCCGAGATCCAGGAGGCGACGGAACCGTCCTCGTTCAGCGTGACGGTATAGGAATTGCTCAGGCCGGCCTTGGCCACGTCGCCGCCGCTGCGGATATCCGGGAGCGAATCCCGTCCGCCGCGCCGGTCGTTTTTCCGGCCGAAACGGTTTCCGTTGTCGTCGCCGTCCGGTTTCGGCGGCGGGCTGTCCTTCCGGTTTTCAGCGGCGCCGCTGCCGTCCGCCAGCACGGAAAGGGCTTCCTGCGCCTGGGCGGCGATGTTCTGTTCGCTGGACAGGTGGGTCGCCAGGACGATGCCGGCGGACACCAGGACCAGGACGAAAATGACCATGAGCGTCATGCGGACGCGGAGTTTCCGGATCATGCTTCCTCCTCCAGCGCGTAGCCCACGCCGCGGGTGGCTTTGATCTTCATGCGGGAGCCGATGAAAGCCAGCTTTTTCCGCAGGAAGGAGACATACACTTCCAGGTTGTTGTATTCGGCGTCGCTCTCCAGGCCCCAGACCCGCTCATGCATGGTCTCCTTGGACAGGATCCGGCCGGGGTTGCGCAGGAAGAGCTCCATGAGCTGGTATTCCTTGGCGCCGAGCTTCACGTCCTGCCCGTTTTCGGTATTCTTCAGTTTTCCGTCCTTCTGGTCCAGCAGCAGATCCCCGCAGGAAAGGCTCATCATGGGCGTCCGGTCCCCGCGGCGGGTGATCGCATGGAGGCAGCTGATCAGCTCCGCCGATTCAAAGGGCTTGGGCAGGTAATAGTCCGCGCCGCTGTCCAGGCCGGTGAGCCGGTCTTCCAGCGCGGCACGGGCGGTCAGCATCAGCACGGGGGTCGCAATTTTTTCCTTCCGGAGGGCGCGCAGCACGGCAAAGCCGTCCATGCCGGGCAGCATCACGTCCAGGATGACGGCGTCATACTCGGTGCTCAGCGCCCAGTCCAGGCCGTCGTTTCCGTCATAGACCGGGTCCACGGTGATCCGTTCCTTCTCCAGCAGCCTGCAGACCGCCGCAGAAAGCTTCCGGTCGTCTTCCACCAGCAATACGCGCATATTTGTTTTCCTCCGTTCTTCGATGATACCACAGCCGCAGGCTGGCAGCAAGAAGGACTCCCGGAAAACCGGGAGTCCGGGAAACCGATCAGGTATCAGTCTCGGCTGCGGGAGCGGCCGGGGGCGCCTGAGGCGCCTGCAGCGCGCTGACGAGCAGGTCATACTGTTCCTGGGTGATAACGCCGCTGTCCAGCAGGGATTTCAGCAGTTCTTCCTGGGCGTTGGCGGTTCCGTCGGGGGCAGTGCCGTCCGGCAGGGCCGGGGGTTCGCTGCCTTCCGCGGGCGCAGTACCTTCGGCGGGCGCCTCGGCGTTCTGCTGTGCCTGGGGCGCCTGCTGCTGCATCCAGGCTGTGATGGCGTCGTAGATTTCCTGGGTGATGACGCCGTCCGCCAGCAGCCGGTCAAAGACGGCGGTTTTCCCGTGCTTTACGGTCTGGCCGTCGGTTCCGGCCGTGAAACCGCCCCGGCGGTTTCCTTTGCCGCCCCTGCCGGGCATCCGGCTGTTCTGGCCGTTCTGTCCGGGCACCTGGGGCGCCTGGCTGTTCTGGTCATTCTGTCCGGGCATCTGGGGCGCCTGGCTGTTCTGGCCGTTCTGTCCGGGCATCTGGGGCATCTGGCCGTTCTGGCCCGGCATCTGCTGCCGGCCGCCCCGGCCGCCCTTGGCGGACTGACTGTTCTGTCCACCCTGCTGGGTGGCGGAAGTGACCTGGTCCACGGCGGGCTCTTCCGCCAGGGCCGGGATGGCAACGGCGCTGATCACCAGCGCGAGGGTCATGAGTAACGCGATTGTCTTTTTCATGGTTTTCAACCTCCGTTCAAAGATTTTTTCATTTGCTTTCGTTACTGTCCGTAACCGGGGAGCTCTCCCGGTGACGGCGTCAGTATAAAAGACAAACCTTGAACGAAAATTGAAAGAAATTTTTTTACGCTTTGGTGATCCGGACCGCCATATAGGGCCGCCCGGGCAGGTCCACCCGGAAGCGGCCCCGGTGCACGCCGGCGTCGGTCACGGTCATGTTCCAGGTGTCCAGGACCTCGGCCCGCCAGGGCGTATCGTCGTCGAAATAAAACTCCCGGAAAGAGGGCCGCATGAAGCTGTAATAGTACAGCCTGTACCCGGTTTCCGCCGCGGTCTTCCTGTCCTCCGGAACGGCGCAGACGGAATCCCATTCCGCCGGCAGGTATCTCAGGCCGTGGCCGGGGACCGCCTGCAGGACGTCCAGCAGGAAGCCGATCCGCTTCCAGCTTTCCCCGTGCAATTGACCGCCGTGGCTCCACCAGAGGATTTCATCTTTGTTGAGGAAGGTTTCCCCGTGGCCGGGATAGCCGCCCCGGACCGCACCTTCCCAGAAGCGGCGGAGCAGTTCCTCCCCGGTGATGTTTCCCCAGCCATGCTGGATGTTGCCTTCATAGGCGATCTCGTCCAGGACCACGGGCTTTGCAAACTGCTTCCGCCACTCGTGGGTCAGCTCCGCGCCGCGGTAGAGTTCCTGCCGCTGGATGCTGCAGTGGGTGATCCAGGGGCGGGTATGGTCGTAGAAGGCGAAGCAGTTATGGATGGAGCGCAGGTGCCGGTAGGGATCCTTCAGCACCAGCAGGTTTCCGAAGTGCTCCCAGTCGTCGGCCGATTTGGCTTTCATCAGGTCATATTCATTGGCCAGGCTCCACCAGACGTTCCGGAAGGCGGCGAGGCGGGCGATGACGTAATTCCAGTACAGGTCGTCCGCGGCCCGGGACATGCAGGAGAAACCCCAGCGGTCGTAGGGATGCATGACGATCAGGTCGGCTTCCACGCCGATGGCCTGCAGGGCCAGGATGCATTTTTCCAGATGCTGAAAATGCTTCGGGTTCGGACGGGTGAAGTCGAAGTGATTGCCTTTGCTTTTTCCGTCGTAGTTTCCGAAGTTCTCCTTCGTCAGCACGGAGGAATCCATGGGCGTGCCCTCAAAGGGATAGGTCCGGGGCTCGCCCAGGTTATAGTCGTAGTGTTTGGGCGGAATGCAGAAACGGATCTTGTTGAAGCGCGCCGCCTTCAGGGATCGGAGGGTCTCTTCGATCCGTTCATCCGGCTGCTGGGTCCAGACGTAGCAGGTGGTGCCCAGCGGGTAAAAGGGCGTGCCGTCCGCATAGGCGAAGTGGTACCGGTGCTTTACGCGCACCGGACCGTGGTTGCCTTCGGAGGGCACCGTGACGGTGAAGACGCCGGAAGTTTCAGCGTCCGCAAAGGAACCGGAGACAGTGTAGCGGTATTCCCCGGTGAAGGAGGGCATGAACCGTACCTTCCACACGCCGTCTCCGTCATAGAAGCCGGGGACTGCCACGTCTTCCTTTTCCCCGGTAAACCGTCCCCGGATCTCGTAGTCCGTGAAGGGGTTGCCGGCCGTCTTTCCCGGCAGGGAAAGCTCCAGCATACCCCATCTTTCCACAGTCAGCTGTTCCATAGTTCTCCTTATCCCAGCAGGGCGACGGCTACGTCGTTTACATTGGTGCCGGTAGGCCCGGTCATAATCAGGCCGCCGGTCTTTTCCAGCGCGTGATAGGCGTCGTTGTCCTGCAGGACCGCGTCGACGGTGAGACCGTGCTCCAGCAGTTCCCTGCAGGTGTCGCCGTCCGCGTAGCCGCCGGCGGCGTCGGTGGGGCCGTCGGTGCCGTCGCTGCCCACGGAGAACACGGCTGCCCGGGGCATGCCGGCAATGCCCGCCGCAGCGGCCAGGGCAATCTCCTGGTTCCGCCCGCCCAGGCCGTGGCCAGTGAGCTTCACGACGGTTTCGCCGCCGGCGATGAAGGCCATGGACTTGCCGTCCGCGGCGTGGGTCTTCAGGATGGAGGCGAGGAAGCTGCCGGCTTCCTTCGCCTGGCAGCAGAGCTGGTCCGTGAGCATGACGGGCTCATAGCCGAGCTGCCGGCAGGTGACGGCCGCGGCGGCGCACAGTTCCCGAACGCTGCCGTTGATCTGGGTATGCACGTTGTCCAGGGTCTTGGGCGTTTCGACACCCAGCAGCGCTTCCGCCGCTTCGGACATGCGCAGGTTGTATTTCTTTTTGATCCGGATCGCGTCCTCCGCGGTGGCGGTATCCGGGCAGGCCGGGCCGGAGGCGATCATATCCAGCGGATCTCCCAGGATGTCGGAAAGCACCACGGCCTCCACAAAACCGGGCCAGCAGTACTGGGCGAAGCGGCCGCCCTTGACCTGGGACAGACGCTTGCGGATGGTGTTGATCTCCACGATGTCCGCGCCGCAGGCCAGCAGCTGGCCGGTGATATCCTGCAGTTCCTCCGCCGGAACCAGCGGTTTTTCAAACAGCGCGCTGCCGCCGCCGGAGAGCAGGAAGAGCACCGTGTCCTTATCGGACAGGTCCGACACCAGGTCCAGCGCTGCCTGGGTGCCTCTGAAGGAATTCTCGTCCGGTACCGGATGGCCGGCCTCAAAGCAGGTGAAGTTTGCGATAGGGCCCATTACATGATTGTATTTGGTGACGACCACGCCGTTTTCAATCCGGTCGCCGAGAAAATCGGAAGCGGCTTTCGCCATCTGCCAGGCAGCCTTGCCGGCGGCCACCAGCAGCACCCGTCCCGGGAACTTCCTGCCAGCCAGGGCGCGCTGCACCGCCGCGTCCGGCTGGACGGCAGCGATGGCTTCCCGGACAATCTGATCCGCGTGATCCCTTAATTGCTTATTCATATGAACCTCCGGAGATGAAATGCCGCGCACCATACGAAATGGTGCGCGGTTGGATTTGATGGTTGTCAGAAGATGAGACTGAGAATGAAGATTTCGATCATGGCGGCAATGCCGATGATCAGGGTCATGAGGGTCTGGGTCTTGTAGCCCTCTTCAGGCTGCATCTCGCCGAAGTTGGTAACCACCCAGAAATAGCTGTCGTTGGCGTGGGACACGGTCATGGCGCCGGCGCCGATGGCCATGACCACCAGGGCGATCTCAACGGGCGTGGCAAAGCCCAGCACCGGGAGCAGCGGGGCCACGATACCGGCCGTCGTCGTAATGGCGACGGTGGAGGAACCCTGAGCGCTCTTGAGGATCGCGGAGAGCAGGAAGGGGAAGAAGATCCCGATCGCTTGCAGGGAGGTCGCGTTGTCCTTGATGAAGTTGACCATGTCGGAGGAGGAGATCACCTTGCCCAGGACGCCGCCGGCCGCGGTGACGAACAGGATCGGGCCCACGGTCTTGAGGGTGTCGTTGGTCAGGGTGTAGAAGTCCTTGCCCTTATCGGCGGTGAACAGCTGGATGATGGCCAGCACGGTGCCGACGGCCAGGGCCATGATGGGCGTGCCCAGGAAGGCCAGCAGGTCCGCAACCGCGCCGGTCCATCCCGCCATGGAGGAAACGGAGGAGAGGGCCATCAGCAGGATCGGGACCAGCAGCGGCGCCAGCGCGTTGCAGCCGCCCGGCAGTTTGCCGAATTCGGCCTTGAGTTCTTCATAGGTCTTGACCACTTCGCCGCTGTCCCCGGTTTCGTCGGCGCTCTTGATCTTCTTGCCGATGAACTTCGCATAGATCAGGCCGGCGATCAGCGGGAAGACGGAGCACAGCACGCCGATGCCGATGACCAGCAGCAGCGAGTCGCCCACGCCGAGGGTCTGTGCCGCCGCGATGGGGCCGGGAGTCGGTGGGATAAACACATGGGCAATATACAGGCCGGCAGAGAGGCAGACCGTCATCGCCACGGAGGAGACGCCGGTACGCTTGACCAGGGCCTTACGGATCGGGTTCAGGATGACGAAGCCGCTGTCACAGAAGACGGGAATGGAAACGACCCAGCCCATCAGCTCGATGGCCAGCTGGGGATTCTTCTCGCCCACGAGTTTAATGACCATGTCAGCCAGCTTCAGGGCGGCGCCGGTCTTTTCCAGCACCGTGCCGATGAAGGCGCCGAGGATGATCACGATACCGATGGAAGTGAACGTTCCGGAGAAGCCTGAGCCGATGATGCCCGGAATATCCTTCAGCGGAATGCCCGCGACAATGGCCAGCAGCAGTGAGACAGCCATGATCGCGAGGAAGGGATGAACCTTCAGTTTGGAGATGAGCAGGATCATCAGCACGATCGCCACAACGAACGCGATGATAAGCGGAAGACCGGTCATGGAATTACCCCCTTCAAAATATAGAATTGTAACGGACAACAAAACACCATATGCAGTGTATCACTTCCTAAATATAAAGTCAATGGGATTGTCAATTTTTTCCAACGGCCGGCGGCGGCTTGCCCGTGCCGCCCCCGCGTGATATCATGAACCGGCGGCTGTGTTCAGGCAGCCGGAGAAACGGAGTAATGAAGAAGATGGCAACCATACTGCTGGTGGAAGACGACGCCGTCCTGCGGGAAGGGCTTACGGAACTGTTTGCCCGGGACGGATATACGGTGATCACGGCCGGGAGCCTGCGGGAAGCCCGGGAAAAACTGACGGACGCCGTGCAGGCAATCGTGATGGACGTGGGCCTGCCGGACGGCGACGGCGTGAGCCTGTGCCGGGAATGGCGCGCGGCGGGAGAAACCCGGCCGGTGCTGTTCCTGACGGCCAAAGGCGAGGAGTTCGACGTGGTCCGGGGCCTGGACAACGGCGGGAACGACTACGTGACCAAGCCCTTCCGGATGCAGGAGCTGCTCAGCCGGGTGCGGGTGCTGCTGCGCAGCGCGCAGCCGGCCAGGCAGACGGTCAGCCGCGGCGGGTTCACCGTGGACCGGGAGCGCATGCAGGTGCTGAAGGACGGCGAGACGCTGCCCCTGACGCTGACGGAATACAAGATCCTGGCCATGCTGATGGAACACGCCAACGTGGTGCCCCGGGACCGGCTGCTGGAGGTCCTGTGGGACGACGGCGGCAAATTTATTGACGATAACACGCTGTCGGTGCATATGAGCCGGCTGCGGGAGAAGACCGGGGCGGAGCACATCCGCACGATACGGGGAGTGGGGTATCAATGGTCAGATACGTGATCGGCGGGATCCTCCTGCTGGCTCTGGCCGCGGTACTGATCCGCCGGTATCTTGACATGAAACGGCTGGAAAAGCTGTCCGGGAAGATGGAGGATTACCTGACGGGCCACGGCAGCCGGCTGCCGATCTCCCTGAAAGAGGACCGGATCGCCCAGGTGGAGAACGCCGCGGCGGAGATGCAGAACCGCATCGAGGTGGCGGAGGAACGCTTCCGGCTGGAGGCCGGGCGGACCAGCAACCTGACCGCGGACATTTCCCACCAGCTGAAGACGCCCCTGGCGTCCCTGCGCCTGTTCTGCGAGATGGACCAGAGCGCCCACTGCGAGCAGCAGATCAGCCAGATCGAGCGGATGGAGACGCTGATCTCCAGCCTGCTGCGGCTGGAAAAGCTCTGCGCGGACGGATATGAGTTTGTCTTTGAGGAATGCGATATCCGCAGGCTGATCGAGCTGGCCTGGCAGCAGATTCAGCCCCTGTGGCCGGACCGGACGCTGGTGCTGGACGGGGAGGCGGTGATCCGCTGCGACGAAAAGTGGCTGTCCGAAGCCTTCCGCAACCTGATGAAGAACGCCTGCGAGCATACGAAAGAGGGCGGGCTGATTTATATCAGCCTGGAACAGACGGACCGCACCTTCCACTGCACCCTGGAGGACGACGGCGGCGGCGCCGCGCCGAAGGACCTGCCCCATCTGTTCGAGCGTTTTTACCGGGCGGAGCACCAGTCCGCCCAGGGCGCGGGCCTGGGCCTGGCCATCGTGAAGGAGATCATCTTCCGCCACCACGGGCATATCACCGCGGAGAACGGCAGCCGGGGACTGCGGTTCACGATCTCCCTGCCGCAGATGGACCTGGTCAGCAAGTGATTCATTCATAATTCATAAACAAAGGATCTCTATCTTACGAAACTGTAAGCTGAAATTCACCCGGAAGTAAGATTCGTCTGGTAACCTTGCATCTGAGGAGGAAGGATCTTATGGAAATTATCCGTTGCGAAGACCTGACCAAGATATACCGGAGCGGTTCTTCCGCCGTCCGCGCGGTGGACGGGGTCAGCCTCTCCTTTGACCAGGGCAGCTTCACGGCTGTCATCGGCAAGAGCGGCAGCGGCAAATCGACGCTGCTGCACCTGCTGTCCGGACTGGACCGGCCGACGGAAGGCCGGGTGGTCTACCAGGACAGCAACCTTTTTGACTACAACGACAACCAGCTGTCCGTGCTGCGGCGCCGCCGCTTCGGTTTCGTTTTCCAGGCGTACAACCTGGTGCGGGAACTGACCGCCCAGGAGAACATCCTCCTGCCGGTAATGCTGGACAACCGCAAGCCGGACATGGATTATATCAACCGGCTGGTGGACATGCTGGGCATTGAGGACCGGCTCAGCCACCTGCCCGGCGCCCTCAGCGGCGGCCAGCAGCAGCGGGTGTGCATCGCCCGGGCGCTGGCCAACAAGCCCGCGATCCTGTTCGCGGACGAACCCACCGGCAACCTGGACGGGAAGACCGGCCGGGAGGTCCTGACCCTGATGCGGACGGTGAGCGGCGAGCTCGGCATCACGATGATCCTGGTCACCCACGACCTGGGCGTCGCCGAACAGGCGGACCGGATCATCCGGCTGGAGGACGGCCAGGTGGCGGAAGATTCGTTAGGGGCGGTGGACCTGTGAAAAGACTCACGATCAGCCGCGTAGCCGACGCGAATCTCCGGGTTAACCGGAAAACCTATATCAACCTGTTCATCGGCATCCTGGTGGCGGTCTTCCTGGCTACGGCCACGAGCCTGTGCGCCTGGGGCACCGTCCGCGGGCACGAGGAACAGATGGCCCGGCGCGTGGGCTGGATGGATATGTTCATGCTGGGCAACGACGACGTGACGGACACCCAGCTCCGCCGCACCGGCTTCTTTGAAGAGATCGGCCATGTGACGGTAAGCGCCGTGGCGGAAGGAAAGACCGTCTGCGCCGGGTATTACGACGAGACGGCGGAGAAGCTGCTCAACCGTACCCTGAAGGAAGGCCGCCTGCCGGAGAAAGCCGGGGAGATCGCCGCGGAAGAAAGCGCGCTGATCCGCCTGGGCCTGGAAGAGGCAAAGGCCGGCGATACGGTCATCCTGTCCATGCAGCCCATCGGCGGCGGCAGCGAAGAAAAAACGTTTGTCCTGACAGGCATCCTGAACGAGCAGACCGCCTATCTGGAAACCTATTATGAAGAAGAGGGCATGCGCTTTCCGGCGCTGCTCATCTCCCCGGAAGAGACCTGGCGGACCGGCGGCACGCTGGTGCACCGGGTGCTGACCTATGCCCCGCTGATCACCTTCAACCAGGTGCAGCGGAACTGCCCGGTGCAGCTGGATATGGCTTTCGGCGTCAGCCGGGAAGAGGGCAGGCTGGTTTACAGCGACTCCGGCTGGGACCGGGCGGCGAATACGCTGAGCCGGATCCTGATCTGGGTCGTGCTCGGCGCCGCCCTGATGCTTTCCGCCTGCGTGGCGATCACCACCTCCATGGAGACCCTGCTGGGCCGGAAAACGGAGGATATCGGCATGCTGCGCGCCATCGGCGCGACCCGGAGCCAGATTCGCCGGATCTACGGCATGGAAGCCTGGCTGCTGGCGGCCACGGCGCTGCCGGCGGGCCTGTGCCTGGGCGTGGTATTCACCTGGGTCGTATCCCGGATCGCGCCGGACCAGGTGGTCTTTTCGCCGAGCCCCTGGCTGCTGATCCCGATCCTGGGACTGTCTGCCCTGTGCGTTTTCGTGGCGTCCCGTACGCCGCTGTATCACGCTTCCAGCCAGATGCCCATGGGCATCCTGCGGGACACCGCGCTGCTGCGGAGGGCCGGAAGGATCCGGAGCCATACGGAATTCAAACCGGACCGGCTGATCGCCGGCCGCCGGACAAAACTGCATCCGCTGCGCCAGGCCGGCGCGGCCGGTATGATCGTGCTGACCCTGCTGTCTACCCTGATGCTGGGCGAACTGGCCTTGGGCATGCGGGTCGTGGACGACGGGAACGCCGCCGATTTCCGGATGAACGGCCCGGCGCTGACATGGATGGCCGAACCCTATTGCCAGGTGATTCCGGAAAACAGGCTCAGCCGCGACGATCTGGAGCAGCTCGGCACCGTTGACGGGATCGGCCGGATCCGGTCCGTTACGCCGGTCACCGCGAGCCTGCTGATGGACGAAGTGCCGGAATATTTCCGGACCCATTCCTTCACCCGACAGGATGAGGACGGGGCGTTCATCCGGCAGAGCTGGGGCGTGCTGGACCAGGGGAGCAGCGGGTTTGACTGGCTGTTCTGGAACGAGGAAGAGCTGGCGGAAGCCCGGATCCGGGCGGAAGACGACTGGGAAATCAGCATGAACCTGACGCAGGCTGAGGAAGCGGCCATGGTCCGCTCGCTGGACGGCCTTACGGCTACGCCTGTGCCCATCGGGGTCTATGTGGCCGACCTGGACGCGGAAGAACTGCGGGAGTTCGTCAACAGCGGCGAGATCGATCCGGAAAAGCTGGACAGCGGGGAACAGGTCCTGGTCTACGCCCCGGCCGTCTGTATGAAGGAAGAGGACGGGCACTATTACAGCAACGCCTTTATGCGGTCCCGGGATGTGAAGGACGAAGAATGGGACCTGGTCATCCGCAACGACGTCTTTGAAGCCGGCATGCCGCTGGAACTGCTGGAACTGGCCGGAAAGGACGGGGAAGGACTTCCCTGGGAGCCGGAGGAAGAGGACCTGCGGAAGTACTACCTGGACAAGGAAGCGGTCCGCGCCCGTACGACCATCGGCGCGGTGCTGAGCGGCCCGGTGCAGATCGTCGATTCCTATATGTATGCGTTTTCGGTGATCACCACGCCCAAAGGCGCGGAAGCCCTGGGACTGATCCTGCCGAATCCGGAATATGTGAACATCTGGCTCTCCGGAAACCCGCAGCCGGAAAAGGAAGCGGAGATTGAGGAGAAGATCAGCCAGACCGCCATGCGGGCCTGGATGGACGTGGATAACCAGCTGAAGGTGAACCGGGAGTACCAGGCGAAAAAGACGCGCCAGGTGCTGCTCTTTGCGGCCCTGATCCTGCTGTTCTTCGCTGTATCCGTGTTCATGCAGGTCTCGGGGACCACCCGGCAGATCCGGGCCGAGACCCGGACCATCGGAACACTGCGCGCCGTGGGCGCGGACCTGGAAACGCTGGTGGGCTGCTACCGGCTGCCGGTGTGGGCCTGCGCGGCCGCCGCCCTGGTTCCGTGCCTGCTGTTCTACGGCATCACGGAGATCCCCGGCGCCCGGCTGTTTACCGAGAACCATCCGCTGATCATGATCCCGGTGCTGATCGCCATGGCCGCCTGCGTGGCCGCCGCCTGCATCACGGGTATCCGGGAACGCCTGGCTGCCGTGACGCAGGAATCCATCGTGGACAATATCCGGGAACTGTAAAGATACCCCCGGCGCCAAAGGCGCGGCTGTACAGGCCGCGCTTTTGTGATATAATGACCTATCTCAAGCAAAAGGCGGATAAGCAATGGACATCCTGGATTACGAAAGTACGGTCAGGCCGGAGTGGTGGCTGAAGCAGATCGGGGACTGCGACTGGGCAGGGGCCCGGTATCTTTATACCCTGCTGACGGAGAACCGTTTTCACGAACTGTGCGGGGAAAAAGCCCGGCTGCTGCTGCTGACGGACGGGACGAAACTGGTTTCCTTCTGCACTTACGCGGAGAAGGACGACATTCCGGATACGGAGCTGACGCCCTGGATGGGCTTTGTGTATACCCGGCCGGATTACCGGGGCCGGCGGCTGATCGGGCGGCTGATCCCCCGGGTGAAAAAAATGGCCCGGGACGACGGGTACGACGCGCTCTGGATCTCTACCGGGGAGACAGGCCTGTATGAGAAATACGGCGCGGAATACGTCACGGACATGACGGACGCCCGGGGCGGGAACAGCCGGATCTACCGGATGGACGCCTACGGATTCTACGGATGGAAAGACGCGGACGTGAAGGCGCGGACGGACGGGTATCCGGGCATCGAAACGCCGAAGGACCTGTACCGGGTTCTGTGGCATGTGTGGTCGAAGGAGACCTGCACGGCGCGGATGCGGGAGGACTGGACGGAGGAGAACGCGACCCTGGGCCAGTGCACGATCACCGCGTTCCTGGCCCAGGACATCTTCGGCGGCCGGGTCTGGGGCGTTCCGCTGGAGGACGGGAACTTCCACTGCTTCAACGCGGTGGAAAACCGGATATTCGACCTGACCAGCGAGCAGTTCGGGGACCGGAAGCTGGATTACAGCCTGCGGCACGAGCAGCTGCGCCACGATCATTTCATGAAGCCCGGGAAACGGGAGCGGTATGAAGCGCTGAAGGAAGCCCTGAAACAGGAGCTGAAACCGTAAAAAAACTGGATTTTCCGATCCGGCCTGTGATAATATGTGTACTCCCGGATAAACAAGTGAACCGAACCGATCCGAAAGGAGATACCCGTGAACAGGGAACAGCAAGACGGGACCGGCAAACGCCAGGGGATCCGCCTGAACCATCTGAATATCGTGATGATCTGCATCGGCCTGGTGCTGGCGACGCTGATGATCGTCTCCATGTACAGCACGACGGACAACGTGAAGCAGATTGTCAGCTTTACCAACAACTACCTGGTCAGCCAGCAGACGGGCGGCATGCTGCGGGATTTCGCCGGCAGGCTGTCCGAGCAGGCGACAGCCTTTGTGCAGAGCGGGGAAATCGGTCCCGCCAAAGCCTATGAAGCGCAGCTGAAGGTAATCAACGAACAGCTGGAGCAGAACAGCGCGGAGACGGCGATCAGCGCCGCCGCGACCACGGAGTTTGACACGGCGCTGGAAGCGTTCCGCGGCAGGCTCCAGACAGAACGGATCGCCATGCGGATGGCGGCGGAATCCATGCCGGCGCCGATGTTCGAGGCGCTGCCGGATTTCCTGAAGGAAACCGAACTGAGCGAAGAGGACAAGGCGCTGAGCGAGGAAGCCCGGAAGGGCAAGGCGATCGGCCTGCTGACATCGGAATCCTATACCGGCCTGGAAGAAACGATCCGGGACGCCGTGGACAAGAGCCACCGGTTCTCCTCCCAGGAAGGCCAGATGCAGGCGGGCAAAACCTTCGACAAGGTCCAGCACATCATGGGCAACCAGACAGTGCTGGTGATCCTGTTCCTGGCGGTCAGCGTGCTGGCGCTGCTGCTGAACCGGTTCCTGATCATCTCGCCGATCCAGAAGAGCGTGGAAAACCTGGACAAGCGGGAACCGATCCCGGAGAAAGGCAGCTATGAGATGCGCCACCTGGCCCGGGTATACAACGACGTGCTGAAAGACAACGAAGAGAAGACGCAGAAACTGACCTATACCGCGTCCCACGACGCGCTGACCGGCGTCTATAACCGGACGGAGTTCGACCGGTATTACCGGCGGATCGAAAAGCAGCAGAACGTGGGCATCATCGTGGCGGACGTGGACCACTTCAAGCAGTACAACGACGAGTTCGGCCACGACATCGGCGACCGGGTGCTTTGCACGGCCGTGGAGGCGATGAAACGGCATTTCCGCACGGTGGACCATATCAGCCGGATCGGTGGGGACGAGTTCTGCATTATCATGCCGCGGACCGGCCAGAAGGACGCGGAGAAGATCAGCGAAAAGATCCACCAGATCAACAAGGAGCTGTCCGAAGAGAGCGGCGACCTGCCGCCGGTGACGATCAGCACGGGCGTGGCGTTCTGGGACCGGCCGGATCCGGACGGATCGCTGTTCAAGGACGCGGACACGATATTGCTGGAATTGAAAAAGACCCGCGGCGACTGCTGCGCGGTCTGGGGAATGAAATAAGAACCGGGGGCTTATCACAAGCCCCCGGTTCTGCTGTTAATCGATGCTGATCCCCGCTTCTTCGAATTTGGCCCGCATGGTCGGGTTGTCTTTCGTGAGCTTCTTGATGGTCAGGTCCTGGGCCTTGTCATTGGCCAGGCGCAGCTGGTTGCCGGAGCGGGTAAGGTAATCCTTGACCTTTTCCAGGTGCTTGATCGTCTCGTCGATCTCGCTGATGGCCTTGTCGAAGTGGCCCTGGGCGATCTGGTAGTTCTTGCCGAACTTGTCCCGGAAGTCGAAGAGGGCCTGGTCGAACTGCCGCACATCCAGGCTCTGGCGGCGGGCCAGCTCCAGCTCCCGGCGGGACTCGATGCCGGACATGGCGGCGTTGCGCAGGAGGGCGATCAGTGGGAGGAAGAACTGGGGACGGATGATGAACATCTTCTCATACCGGTATTCGGTGACGATGCCCGCGTTATACAGCTCGCTGTCCGGCTCCAGCATGGTGACCAGGACCGCGTACTCGCAGTTTTTCTTTTTCCGGTCCTTGTCCAGCTTGTCGATGAAATCCTCGTTTTTATGCTTCTTCTCGGTGGCGTCCGCCTCGTTCTTCATCTCAAAGAGGATGGAGAGCAGGGGCAGGCCGTCCTCCGTTTCCTCCCGGAAGACGAAGTCGCCCTTGGTGCCTTCGACCACCTCGTTGTCCTTTTCAAAATAGGCGTGGGGGAAGGCCATCATCCGGACCTGGTTGAAGGAGGTCAGGCAGTGCTGCTCCAGGCTTTCACCGATCATCTTGGTGGACTGGCGCATCTTGAAATCCTTATACTGCTCGACTTCGGACTCCAGGCGGGCCACTTCGGCCTTGTGGGCTTCCCGCATGCCCTGCTCCCGGATCTCGGCGGCCTGCTTTTCCTGGACGATCTGCCCGCGCAGCGCCATGATCTCCGTTTCTTTTTCCTGCACGGCCATCTTCACGGCCAGTTCCTTTTCCGTGCCGGCGGTTTTCGCACCCTCCCGCAGGCGGAGGATCTCCTGGTCCTTCGCGGCCAGCTCCCGCTCGTGCTTCATGGCCAGCTCCGTCAGGGCGTTCTTCCCGGAGGCTTCCATTTCGCGGCGGAGGGCGGCGGAACGGTCCGCCAGTTCCTTCTCAAACTGTTCATTATGCACCTGGGAGACGATGGCGGCGTAGCCGGCTTCGTCCACCTGGAAGACTTTGCCGCAGTTGGGGCACCTGATCTCGTTCATGGTCGTTCCTCCCGTATATGAAAGCAATGTGCCGGTTTTTTCGGATAAGTGATTTTACCATAGGGGCGGGGGAAAGTCCATCGGGCGAATTGTCAACCTTTCTGGAAAAGAAGGTTGACGATCCGCCGGCCGGGTGATATGATCTCCGGGAACCGAAAGGAAGGAAGGATGCAGGATGACCGTCAGGGAGAAGGCGCTGGAGCTGCTGGCAGCCGGCGGGACCGTGGAAGGCGCGAAGCTGGCCCGGGAACTGGGCGTCAGCCGGAACGCGGTATGGAAGGTCATGAACAGCCTGCGGCAGAGCGGGTATGAAATCGAGGCGGTCACCAACCGGGGATACAGGCTGGTTTCCCCGCCGGACCGGCTGAACGCGGCGGAGATCCGCCGGTGGCTGACCGGACCGGGAGCCGGCCGGGAACTGGAGATCCACGACCTGCTGGATTCCACCAACAACCGGGCGAAGGCGCTGGCGGCGGCGGGCGCGGCCCACGGCACCGCCGTGATCGCGGACTCCCAGAGCGGCGGCAAGGGCCGGCTGGGACGGTCTTTCTTTTCCCCGGAGCATGCCGGGATTTACCTGACCGTGATCCTGCGGCCGGACTGCGCGCCGGACCGGGCGGGGCTGCTGACCTCGCTGGCGGCGGTGGCCGCGGCAAGGGCGGTGGAAAAGGTCTCCGGCGCGGATGTAAAGATCAAATGGGTCAACGACCTGTACCTGAACGGCAAAAAGATCTGCGGGATCCTGACGGAGGGCGGGCTGGGCCTGGAAGCCGGGCGGCTGGAATACGCAGTGGTGGGTATCGGCATCAACGTGAACCGGATGGAATTCCCGACGGAGCTGCGGGAGATCGCCACCTCCGTGGGCAACGAAACCGGGACGTCCCCGGACCGGAACCGGCTGATCGCGGAGATCCTGAACGAACTGGACGGACTCTACGGCGACCTGGAGACCGGTGTGTTCCTGGAGGAAAGCCGGCGGCGCTCCAACGTGATCGGCCGGGAGGTTACGGTCATCGAGGGCGGCAGGAAATACCCCGCCAAAGCGGTGGATATCGACGGCCAGGGAAGGCTGGTCATTGAAACGGAAGAAGGAAGGACCTGCCTGAACTACGGCGAGGTTTCACTGAAGCTATGAAAGTAAAGGATATGACGCTGACCGCCGTGATGGCGGCGCTGATCTGCATCGCGGGACCGCTGACGATCGCGGCGGGCCCGGTTCCGCTGTCCCTGGCGACCTTCGCGGTCATGCTGGCGGGGGCGGTCCTCGGAAAGAAGCGGGGAACGGCCGCCGTGGGACTGTACCTGCTGATCGGGATCATCGGGATCCCGGTGTTCTCCGGCTTCAGCGGCGGGTTCCAGAAGCTGGCCGGCGTGACCGGCGGCTACCTGGCCGGCTACCTGCCCTGCGCGTTTCTTACCGGTCTGGGCGCGGAGCGGGCGGAAAAGGAAAAACGGAGCTGGCTCCTGCCGGCTATGATGGTCCTGGGTACGGCGGTGCTGTATACGGTGGGCACGGCCTGGTTCATGATCCAGACGAAGAACGGCCTGGGCACGGCCCTGGGCCTGTGTGTGCTGCCGTTCCTGCCGGGGGACGCGGTGAAGGTCGCGGCAGTGGCGCTGATCACACCGGCGGTGAAGCGGGCGATCCGGAAATAAAATTTCCTCCTTGTGAAACGAAACGTCTCATGTATAATAAGCGTATACATGGAACGTTTTTTAAAGGAGAAACAGAGATGAGATTTGAACCGACGTTTGAATCCCTGAGGCAGTATTCCGCCCCGGAATGGTTCCGGGACGCCAAGTTCGGCATCTGGAGCCACTGGGGGCCCCAGAGCGTCCCGATGTTCGGGGACTGGTACGCCCGGAACATGTATATCCAGGGAACCCAGCAGTATGAGTATCACGTCAGGCACTACGGCCATCCGTCGAAGTTCGGCTACAAGGACATCTGCGCGCTGTGGAAGGCGGAAAAGTTCGATCCGGACGCGCTGATCGAAAAGTATTACAAAGCCGGCGCCCGGTACCTGATGACCCAGGCCACGCACCATGACCACTTCTTCAACTATGACTCGAAGATCAACCGGATGAACAGCGTGAACGTAGGCCCGAAGAAGGATATCCTTTCCCTGTGGAAGGCCGCGGCGGACAAAAAAGGCATGTATTTCGGCCTGAGCGAGCACCTGGGCGCCTCCTTCACCTGGTGGCGGGTGAACAAGGGCTGCGACAAAACAGGCCCCTACGCCGGCGTGCCATACGACGGCAATGACCCGGCCTGGCAGGATTTCTACCACGCGAATCAGGAATGCGGCACGGAGAAGCCGGAGGAGATCTGGCCCTGGTATACCGACAACAAGGGGTTCCAGGAATACTGGCTGCGCTGTGTGAACGAGATGATCGACACCTTCCGGCCGGACCTGCTCTATTCCGACGGTGTGCTTCCCTTCGGCGGCCACTGGATGGGCGAGGACGTGAAGGCGATCAATCCAACGGATTACCGGCTGGGCCTGGAGGCCGTAGCCCGGCTGTACAACACATCCGTTGACAAGTACGGCGAGAACCGGGCTGTCTACCTGCAGAAGGACCGGCGGGAGGAAATCTTCAGCGTGGGCGTGCTGGATATCGAAAAGAGCCAGCTGCCCGGCATCATGCCGGAACCCTGGCATACGGACACCTGCATCGGCAACTGGTTCTACGACGTGCACTATCCCTACAAGAGCCCGGAACAGATCGTCGAGATGCTGGTGGATATCATCTCCAAGAACGGCGTGATGCTGCTGAACATCCTGCAGCGGCCGGACGGCACCATCGACGATGACGCGGAGTTCATCCTGGACCGGCTGGCGGAGTGGTTCAGGATCAACGGCGAGGCGGTCTACGGCACCCGGCCGTGGAAGGTTTTCGGCGAAGGGGAGACCCGGGTCAAGATCGAAGGATTCACGGAGGAGAAGACCGACTGGAACCTGAGCGACGTCCGCTTCGTGCAGAAGGACGGCGCGGTGTACGCTTTCCTGCTGGGTGCGAAAGGCGGAGAGACCGTGACGCTGCGGAGCTTCGCGGATCAGGACGTGCAAAGCGTGGAACTGCTGGGCGCGGGCCCGCTGGAGTTCCGGAAGGACTACGGCGTGCTGGTGGCGAAGCTGCCGGAGCAGCTGCCCGGCATGTGCGCCAACGTGCTGAAGATCCGGTAAAAAGAGATAAAAGAATTCCCCGTACCAGGACGGTACGGGGAAGTTTTTTACGTTTGGATCAGTCGTTACGCTTGCCCATGATCGACAGGATCCGGATGAAGAGATTGGCGATATCCATATAGATATCCAGGGCGGAATCCACCGCGTTGTCCAGCGTCTTGGGATACTGCTGGGACCGGTGAATGTCGTAGCCGATGTACAGGGTGAAGATCGCCGCCACAATCCAGTCGATCCAGACCTGCTTCACGCCGAGGATCAGCAGGACGATCTCGCAGACCACCATGCCGATGAGGACCATGGAGAGGGCGCCGCCGAGTTTCGAGAAGAAGTTCGGGGCGATCATGACGCAGGCCATCATGGCGGTGGAGATCAGCAGGGTATAGAGGAAGGCCTGGGTGACGACATTGGAGCTGAGTCCGCCGTAGGTCTCCACCATCAGGGCGATGATCAGGCCGAAGGGAACCACGACCATGTTGTAGCCCAGGAAGCTGATCAGGGGATTATGGGACTTGGCGGAGATCAGGATGCCGGCGATGACCAGCACCAGGTATCCGACCAGCAGGACGATGGGGTTCAGGGTGAAGATCGCCGTGCCGACGAACCGGCAGAGCAGGTAGTTGACCAGCAGGCCCCACAGGAGCACGACCACGATGGTGGCGTTGTAGGCACGGTCGCTGATGATCGCCTTCGGGTCCACCACTTCGCTCATCCGGGCCAGGCGGGCCTTTTTGCCGATCATCAGGCCGGTGGTGGTCACGGCTTTCGCCGCTTCCGGGACGCCGGAATTCCGGCTGAGGCTGGATCCGCAGGAGGAGCAGCGGCCGGCGCCGGCGTCGTTCTCAGCGCCGCAGTTGGGACATTTCATTTCAGTTCACCTCCGGTACAGGATCAGGCGCGTTCCTCGATCTCTTTTTCGAGCTTCGCGACGAACTCTTCCATTGTCATGGACGTTGTCTGGTCTGTGGCGCGGTCGCGGACAGCCAGCGTGCCGTCGTTGATTTCCTTTTCGCCGATGATGACCATGTAGGGAACCTTGTCTTCCTGGCGGGCGTAACGGATCTTGTAGCCGATCTTTTCGTTGCGCTCATCCAGCTCGGAGCGGACGCCCTGGAGCATCAGTTCCTTGTTGATCTTCGCGGCATAGTCCATGCTCTTGTCGGACACGGGCAGGACCTTGACCTGGATCGGGGACAGCCACAGCGGGAAGGCGCCCTTTGTTTCTTCGATCAGGTAGGCCATGAAGCGGTCAATGGAACCCAGGATTGCGCGGTGCAGCACCACGGGCGTCTTTTCGGAGCCGTCCTGGTCCACATACTTCAGGTCGAACTTCGCCGGCAGGCAGAAGTCCAGCTGGCATGTGCTCAGCGTGTATTCCGCGCCGATGGCGGGCTTCACGTTCACGTCCAGCTTCGGGCCGTAGAAGGCGGCCTCGCCGATCTCTTCCGTGTAATGGATGCCCAGCTGGTTCAGCACGTCGCGCAGGGCATTCTCCGCTTTGTTCCACATCTCGTCGTCCTGGTGGTACTTGACCTTGTCCTCCGGATCCCGCAGGCTCAGCACGCAGCGGTAGTCCGTGATATGGAAATCCTGGTAGACCTCGCGGATCAGGTTGACCACGCTGGCGACCTCGTCCTTGATCTGGTCGGGTGTGACGAAGAGGTGGGCGTCGTTCTGGCAGAAGTGCCGGCCGCGCTCAATGCCCTTCAGGGTGCCGCTGGGCTCGAAGCGGAAGTCGTGGGCGACTTCGCCGATGCGGATGGGCAGGTCCCGGTAGCTGTGGAGGCGGTTGGCGTAGATCATCATGTGGTGCGGGCAGTTCATGGGCCGCAGCACGAAGCTTTCGCCTTCGACTTCCATGGCGGGGAACATGTTTTCCTTATAGTGCTCCCAGTGGCCGCTGGTACGGTAGAGGTCCACCGTGCCGACGCAGGGCGTCATGACGTGCTGGTAGCCCAGGAGGCGTTCCTTCTGCTTGATGTAGTTTTCCAGCTCCATCCAGATCGTGTAGCCCTTGGGCAGGAACATGGGCAGTCCCTTGCCGATCAGGTCGTCCGTCATGAACAGCTGCATTTCCTTGCCGATGCGGCGATGGTCCCGGGCCTTGGCCTCAGCGACTTCCTTTTCATAGGCAGCCAGCTCTTCCGCGTTGCGGAAAGCCACGCCGTTGAGCCGGGTGAGCATCTTGTTGTTCTGGTTGTTCTTCCAGTAGGCGCCGGAGAGGGCCGTCAGCTTGAAGGCTTTCAGGGCCTTTGTGTAGGTGAGGTGCGGACCGACGCACATGTCGATGTAGTCGCCCTGCTGATAGAAGGTGATGACCGCGTCCTCGGGCAGGTCGGCGATGTGCTCGACCTTGTAGATTTCGCCGCGGTCCTTCATCAGCTGAACCGCCTCGTCCCGGGGCAGGGGATAGACCTTGAAGGGGAGATTCTCCTTCACGATCTTCTGCATCTCCGCCTGGATGGCGGGCAGGTCCTCGTCTGTCAGTTTCACGTCGCCCAGGTCGATGTCATAGTGGAAACCTTTCTCAGTGGCAGGACCGTAGGCAAAGTGTGCGTCGGGATACAGGCGTTTGACCGCCTGGGCCATGATGTGGGCGGCGGAGTGACGGAGCACTTCCAGTTCTTCCTCCGCGGGACATTCCGCGACATGACCGTCGTTGTAGATGATCTTCATGGGATACCCTCCTTTTTTTTTTCGGGCGAGTGTACAAAAAAGCATCCGCCCTGCATTCTTGTGCCGGGACGGATGCTTGGATAAGCATTCGCGGTTCCACCCTGCTTGTTCGTAAAACCACTCATTGAGCCGCTTTATCGGGCGGCGCCCGCTTTTCATCCGGGAATGGTATCGTAACCAGGCACCGTTGCGGGCTTGCACCTGACCCCGCTCTCTGTGAACGGCTCTCCTGACCGCCTGTTTCCCTTCGTCTGAAAAGGATACAGGCACTATATCACCAGTTCGGATGAAATGCAAGGGGTTTTTGACACGTTTATGTATATATGATATGATTCACGGGTTCCCGATAGAGGAACGGAGGAAAGAAATGCGCAGAATTATTGCTGCTTTGATGGCGACGGCCCTCCTGTGCTCCGCGGCGTTCGCACTGGCGGAAGAAGGGGAGCTCATCGTCGAAGAGATCCTGCTGGAGAGTGAAGCGCCGGAAGAGGAAGCCCCGGCGGCGGACGAACCGGCAGAGGCAGAACCGGAGAAGACCGGCCCGGCGGAGGATTACCTGATCGGCGTGGAGCCGGAACCCTCCGGCATCACCCCGGCCTACCGCTCGGAAGAACATCCCGGGCACGGGGAAGGCTGCTTCTGGTGCACGCCCATGAACCTGGAGGACGAGGAAGCCATCTGGAAAATGCTGACTTCGCCAATCACCGTGGTCCAGGCCAAGGAAAAGGTTAAGCCCCTGGAGGACCAGATGCGTCAGACTGTTCTGTATGCCGAACCGGATGAAAAAAGTGAACCGATCGGCATGGTGACCGGGCAGAGCCAGGGCGTCCACGTGCTGGAAACCCGGGACGACGGCTGGTCGAAGGTGGAGACCTATTCCACCAGCTTTCACGACAGCAAGGTTAAGAACTGGAACGGGTTCGTGACCGGCTGGATCCAGACGAAGAAACTGATTACGGACACCAAGGTCAACCAGCATTACGGCATCATCATCGACAAGCTGACCCAGCGGCTGTATCTGTTTGTGGATGGGCACCTGGAAACCTCCCTGGCGGTCTCCACCGGCCTGTATAACAAAAAACAGCCGTACAACGAAACCCGCTCCGGCGAGTACCTGCTGATCTACTACCGCAAGGGCGACCTGCCGGACGGCGACATGCACTGTCTGTATCCGATCCGTTTCAACGGCGGGGATTACCTGCATGAGGTTCCCCATAAGGTACTGGCGGACGGCACCAAGAAATATACGACGTTTGAGAGCAAGCTCGGCTCCCGGGCCAGCCACGGCTGCATCCGGGTGCAGCGCCAGAAAAACACCAAAGGGTATAATATGAACGTCCTGTTCAATATGCTGAAGAAGAGCGTGGAGGCGGGCGAAGGATATCCGAAGATGGTGATCTGGGAAGACTATGAGGGACGGCGCGTAAAGATCCCCGGCGACGATACGCCCCTGTATTACAACCCCAACGGCGGAAGCATGTACCATTCCATCGCTGAATGCCCCGGGGTGAAGGAAAAGTTCCGCCCCCTGACCAAATTCACCTACGGCGAACTGGAGGAGAAACCCTTCAGCAAACTGAAGAAGTGCGATTACTGCCAGCCGGTGTCCCGGAGGGAAACCCTGGAGAAGATCAACCAGGAACACGAGAACGCTTCCCCCGGCGAAGTCATGAGCTATCATAAGAAATAAAAAGGACCCGCTTCCGGAAGGAAGCGGGTTTTTCATAACAGATTGCTTACTTGTTCTCCACGATGCGGCGGACGCGGATGACGCCGTCGATCTCCTTCAGGCGTTCCACGGTGTCGTGGGGCATCGGGTGGCTGATGTCCAGCAGGGTGTAGGCGTAGTCGCCGCGGCTCTTGTTGGCCAGGTTTTCAATGTTCAGGCCCTGGTTGCCGAAGAAGTTCGTGATCTGGCTGAGCATGTTCGGGATGTTCTTATGCAGGATGCCGACCCGGGCTTCGGTCTCGCAGACGCCCAGGTTGATCTCCGGATAGTTGACGGAGTTGTGGATGTTGCCGTTGTCCAGGTAATCCTGCAGCTGCCGGACGGCCATGACCGCGCAGTTGTCTTCCGCCTCTTCCGTGGAGGCGCCCAGGTGGGGGATCACGATGGCGTTCTTCATGTGGGCGCTGGCGGGGGTGGGGAAGTCGGACACATAGCGCTTCACGGCGCCGGCTTCCAGGGCGGCGGCCAGGGCTTTTTCATCCACCAGGGTATCCCGGGCAAAGTTCAGGATGACGACGCCGGGCTTCATCTGGGCCAGGGCTTCCGTACCGATCATGCCCTTGGTCTTTTCCGTGGCGGGCACATGGATGGTGATGAAGTCGCTGGCGGCGTAGATCTCTTCCACCTTCTCGGAATGGATGACCGCCGGGGAAAGGTTCCAGGCCGAATTGACGGACAGGTAGGGATCGTAGCCGTAGACCTTCATGCCCAGGGCGACGGCCGCGTTGGCCACCAGCACACCGATGGCGCCCAGGCCGATGACGCCCAGGGTCTTGCCCATCAGCTCATGGCCGGCGAAGGCTTTCTTGGCCTTTTCGGTGGTCTTGGCGATGGCTTCGTCCTCCGCGTTCTCCCGGACCCAGCTGATGCCGCCGGCGATGTCCCGGGACGCCAGCAGCATGCCGCAGAGCACCAGCTCCTTGACGGAGTTCGCATTGGCGCCGGGGGTGTTGAAGACGACGATGCCTTCTTCCGCGCAGCGGTCCAGCGGGATGTTGTTCACGCCGGCGCCGGCTCGGGCGATGGCCCGCAGGCCCGCCGGGAAGGACATCTCTTTCATGTCGGCGGAGCGGACCAGCACGCCGGCCGCGTCGTCGATGGAATCGATCAGGGTATAGCCGGAGCGGAAACCGTCCGTTCCGATCTTCGCGATATTGTTCAGGCAGTAGATCTTCCGGTCTTTCATCGTCATTCGCTTCCTTAGTCTTTATAGATATCAGGAATGAATCTATCACAAACCCTTCCGCGGGTCAAGGAAACGACAGGGAAAAAACAGGTTGACAAATACCCCCGGAGGGTATAAGATGCATATACCCCCTGGGGGTATTATCGCGAAAGCGGGGAAACATCCATGAGTGAACCGAAAAGCTGTCCGCACTGCGGGAACCGGAAAAAGAAGCGCAGTCAGGAAGAGAAGGACGCCCTGATCCGGCGGCTGAAACTGGCGGAAGGGCAGATCCGCGGCATCCAGAAGATGCTGGAGGAAGACGCATACTGCCCGGACGTGCTGGTGCAGGTAAGCGCGGTCAGCGCGGCGCTGAACAGTTTCAACCGGGAACTGCTGGCCTGCCATATCCGCAGCTGCGTGGCGGAGGACATCCGGGAGGGGAAGGACGAAGCCATCGACGAGTTCGTCAGAACCCTCCAGAAGCTGATGAAATAAGAAAGGCAAACCGATGGAACAATACATCGTTACAGGCATGAGCTGCGCGGCCTGCCAGGCGCGGGTGGAAAAGGCCGTGGAAAAGGTGCCCGGCGTGAGCTCCGTTTCCGTCAGCCTGCTGACCAACTCCATGGGCGTGGAAGGCACCGCCTCCGAGGCGGAGATCATCCGGGCGGTGGAAGCGGCGGGCTACGGCGCCAGCCTGAAGGGCGCGGCGGCGGAAAGCCGCGGCGCGGACGCGCTGAAAGCGGAGGAGGACGCCCTGAAGGACCGGGAAACCCCGGTGCTGAAGCGCCGGCTCCTGCTCTCGGTGGGCTTCCTGCTGGTGCTCATGTACATCACCATGGGGCACCACATGGCCGGATTCCCGCTGCCGGCCTTCCTGGTCCACAACCACCTGACCCTGACGCTGACCCAGATGCTGCTGGCCCTGATCGTGATGATCATCAACGGGAAGTTCTTTACCAGCGGGTTCAGGTCCCTGCTCCACGGGGCGCCGAACATGGACACGCTGGTGGCGCTGGGATCCTCGGTCTCCTTCGGATGGAGCCTGTTTGTGTTCTACCGCATGTGCGGCATGATCGCCGGCGGCGCGTCCAACGCAGACCTGATGGACCTGTATCAGGGACAATTGTACTTTGAATCCGCCGCCATGATCCCGGCCCTGATCACCGTGGGCAAGATGCTGGAAGCCCGGTCCAAGGGCAAGACCACCAGCGCCCTGAAGAGCCTGATGAAGCTGGCGCCCCAGACGGCGGTGCTGCTGAAAGACGGCGCGGAAACGGAAGTGCCCGTAGCCGAGGTGAAGACCGGGGACGTCTTCGTGGTCCGCCCGGGGGACAGCATCCCGGTGGACGGCGTGGTGCTCTCCGGCGCGGGCGCCGTGAACGAGGCGGCCCTGACCGGCGAATCGGTGCCGGTGGACAAGGCGGAAGGCGACAGCGTCAGCGCGGCGACGATCAACCAGTCCGGCTTCCTGACCTGCCGGGCCACGCGGGTGGGCGAGGATACGACCCTGAGCCAGATCATCCGCATGGTGTCCGACGCGGCGGCTACCAAGGCCCCCATCGCCCGGATCGCGGACAAGGTGTCCGGCGTATTCGTACCCGCCGTGATCGGCATCGCCCTGGTTGTGACGGCGGGCTGGCTGATCGCCGGCGCTTCCGCGGGGGACGCTGTGGCGCGGGGAATCTCCGTGCTGGTGATCTCCTGCCCCTGCGCCCTGGGCCTGGCGACGCCGGTGGCGATTATGGTAGGCAACGGCGTGGGCGCGAAGAACGGCATCCTGTTCAAGACCGGCGAAGCGCTGGAGACCGCGGGGAAAGCCCGGATCATCGCCCTGGACAAGACCGGCACCATTACCTCCGGCGAGCCGAAGGTAACGGACCTGGTTCCGGCGGAAGGCCGGACGGAAACAGAACTGCTGCAGAAAGCCGCGGCCCTGGAGCAGGGGAGCGAGCATCCCCTGGCCGGCGCGGTGCTGCGGGCCGCGGAGGAACAGCAGCTGGCGCTGGCGGAAGTGACGGATTTCCGGGCGCTGCCGGGGAACGGCCTGGAAGGAACCGCCGGCGGAAAGCGCCTGCGGGGCGGCAGCAGCAGCTTTATCGGAAACGGAACGGCGCTTTCGGACAGCCTGCGGCAGCAGGCGGACCGGCTGGCGGAGGAAGGCAAGACGCCGTTGTTCTTTGAGGAGGACGGCAGCCTGCTGGGCGTAATCGCCGTGGCGGACACGGTTCGGCCGGACAGCGCGGAGGGGATCCGACAGCTGAAGGGCCAGGGCCTGCGGGTGGTCATGCTGACCGGCGATAATGAAAAAACGGCGAAGGCCGTCGCAGCCCGGGCCGGTATCGACGAATGGATTGCCGGCGTGCTGCCGGACGAGAAAGAAGCCGTGATCCGGAAACTGCAGGCTTACGGCCGCACCGCCATGGTGGGCGACGGGATCAACGACGCCCCGGCCCTGACCCGGGCAGACACCGGCATCGCCATCGGCGCGGGAACGGACGTGGCGGTGGACAGCGCGGACATCGTGCTGATGAACTCCTCCCTGGCGGACGTGGCCGCGGCCATCCGGCTGAGCCGGGGCACCCTGCGGAACATCCACGAGAATCTGTTCTGGGCGTTTTTCTACAACATCGTGTGCATCCCGCTGGCGGCGGGGCTCTTCGGCTGGAAGATGAGCCCGATGATCGGCGCGGCCGCCATGAGCCTGTCCAGCTTCACCGTGTGCATGAACGCCCTGCGGCTGAATCTGTTCCGGCTCAGGGACCCGGCAAAGGATAAACCGCTGAAGGCGGCGAATATACCCCTTACGATTACGGAAGAGATCCGCGGGGAAAGAGAGAAAGAGAGGAAAAAGACCATGACGAAGACGGTAAAGATCAAGGGAATGATGTGCGGCCACTGCGAGGCCACCGTGAAGAAGGCGCTGGAAGCCCTGCCCTTTGTGGCGGAAGCCGTGGTGAGCAAGGATCCCGGCACGGCTGTGCTGACCCTGAACGGGGAACTGGACGAGGCCGCGGTGAAGGCCGCCGTGGAAGCGAAGGATTTCACTTTTGAAGGGATCGAATAAAGCATGAGCACCTTTCGTGTCGCACTGAAGAAAACGGTGGACGACAGCTATGAGATCGAGGTGGGCCGGGACCTGGCCGGAAAGCTGGCGGAGGACCTGAAGCGCGGGCTGGCCGGCGGCTGCCGCCGGTTTGCCCTGATCACGGACAGCAACGTGGAGAAGCTGTACGCGGAAGCCATCCGCGATAAGCTCCTGGAAGCGGGCTTCGAGGGAGAGATCTTCGCCTTCCCTGCGGGGGAGAAGAACAAGACCCGGGAGACCAAGGCGGCCCTGGAGGATCGGATGCTGGAAGCCGGATACCGGCGGGACTGCTTCGTGCTGGCCGTCGGCGGCGGCGTGGTATCGGACCTGGCCGGGTTCCTGGCGGGAACCTACGGCCGGGGCGTGCCGTTCATCAACTACGCGACGACGCTGCTGGCCGCGGCGGACGCCTCCGTGGGCGGCAAGACCGCCGTGGATACGCCCCTGGCCACCAACCTGATCGGCCTGTTCAACCAGCCAAAGAAGGTGTATATCGACATCGACTGCTGGAGTACGCTCCATGCCCGGGAAATCTCCAGCGGCCTGGCGGAAACGGTCAAGCACGCCTGCCTGGCGGACGAAGCTTTCTTTGAATACCTGGAAGCGCATATGGACGGGATCCTGCAGAACGAGCCCAAGGCCTGCGAGCGCATGGCCCAGTGGAACTGCGAGATCAAATACCAGGTGGTCATGAAGGACGAGCGGGAAGCCGGGCTGCGGGAAGTGCTCAACCTGGGCCACACCGTGGGCAGGGCCATCGAGACCCTGAGCGAATACCGGCTGCTCCACGGCGAGGCGGTGTCCATCGGCCTGACGGCGGCCTGCGCGCTGTCTGTTCAGATGGGATATATGACCGAAGAAGAGAAGGACCGGGTCCGGGACCTGCTGGTGCGGGCCGGGCTGCCCGTCGGCATTCCCGGATACATCGACCGGGAAGCGCTGGTGCAGAAACTCTATACGGACAAGAAGGTCCGGAACGGCCGCCTCCGCTTCGTGATCCCGAAGGGGATCGGGGAGATTGTGGAGTTCCGTCCCGGCGTCTTCGCGGAGGAAATCAGCGAGAACACCGCCCGGCAGATCATTATGGAAATGGATCCCCGGGCATAACGTAAAAAACACCGCACACGGCGATTGACCGTGTGCGGTAGTGTTATCTGCAACTGTCGCGGCATACGAGTGTAACCGGCAGGATGATTTGCTGCGGAGGGAGATCCGGGGATCAGTTGGCGAGAATGAATTCCAGGTTGCTCAGGAAGTCGATTCCGGCCTGAATCTGCTCGTCCGTCAGTTTCTGTTCCGCGGCATTCGGGTTCGGTGAGAGAACGAATTCCACAGAGTAGCCCTTATACAGGGAGAGAATGCTGGCGAAGTCCTCGTCGCTGCCTGTTTCCCGGGCGACCAGCAGCTTAGTGCCGGCAGCCGTTTCCGCCTCGGAGAACGATACTTCATTCATGTCGGTGTAGGTCGCTTTGAGCGTTTCAATCTCCTCGGGGCTCAGATCGTTCATCCGCTCAACGTTTGCGAACATTTCATCGAAAGCAATGGTCAGCAGCATCTGCGGACGGCTCTCATCCTCCGCCACCAGGGCAGCGATGATCTTGGTATTCCGGGCAGAGAGCACCTGAAGGGTATATCCTTCGGGAATCTTTCCCTCCAGCATGAATTCGCCGTTCACGTTCAGCGTGCCGATCCGGGTTTCTTCATCCACGACAGGCTGTTCAACCTGCATGACTTTCAGAAATTCCTTGCGGATATAGCCGCTGTTTCCGGTCACGGGATCCGTGACGTGATACCAGTTGATGGTTTCCGCGAAGGCGGTCAGCTGTGTGCCGTCCGGGCAGACCTCAATACATTCGGTTTCCCTGGAAGGATTGAACCGCATGTTGACCCATCCGGATGCCCGCCGCGCCTGTGCCTCCACGATGGTCTGGGGGATGCCGACCTCACTCCGGAGTTCCTCGTTCATCTGTTCGGTATCCGGATCAGGTTGGGGATCGGGCTGGGGCTGGGGCTGAGGCTGAGGTGTGGGCTGAGGCGCGGGCTTGGGACCCGGCGCGTACCACTGCAGGAAACGGCTCTGCACCCAGGCGTTGCCACCCAGGTAGGTGATTTTCGCCCAGCCGCCCTCGAAAGTCACCACATTGACTTTTGTGCCGTATTTCAGGTGACCGATGATATTGTCACCGGTTTCGGGCGAACTGCGTACGTTCAGGGTTTTCCCGTTCTCCGTATACACAAACATGGCTCCCAGACCCAGATTGTTTCCCTCCGCGGACGCAAAGGAAACCGTCACGGTCAGCAGCAGCACAACGGCTGTCAGGATTGAAATCAGTTTCTTCATCACAATTTTCCTCCTTCATTCGGGAATCCGCTTCATCGGATTCCATGCATTTCATCCTGTACGGATGCACTGGTATATACGCAGGTTTTTGCCGGGCGGCAGTGAAAAAGTTTTTGATGCGTTTTTTTTGACGGCGGAATTCCCCGGATGAAAAGACAGCGGTTTTGCCGCACCGGGTGAAATGAGGGGGAAACAGGTGAACGGATCCCGTACAGGTACAAAAAGTTGACGCCGCGGAGGAATGATGATACCATGCGGCTTGTTTCAGTATGACAGGGAGATGAGAAGCTGTGCAGAAGGAAATGATCACCCAGTACAGCCAGGCGCTGAACCAGGAGATGCACGTCATGGTCTACGGACAGGGCGGCGTGCCGTTCCTGTGCTTTCCGACCCAGGATTCCATGTGCTGCAACTATGAGGACTTCGGCATGACGGACCAGCTGGCCGACTTTATCGACGGCGGCAGGATCCAGCTGTTCGTGGTGGACACGGTGGACCGGGAGAGCTGGTCCGCGAAGGGTGGCAACCCGGAATGGCGGGCGGAACGGCAGGAGCAGTATTTTCACTATATCGTGGACGAAGCCCTTCCCCTGATCGCCACCCGCAACCCGGGGACGCCGGCGGTGACCGGCTTCAGCATGGGCGCCAACCATGCGGTGATCACCTTCCTGCGGCGGCCGGACCTGTTTCGCGGCGTGATCGCCCTGTCCGGCGTATACGACACGGATTTTTTCTTCGACGGCTGGATGAACCCCACGCTGTATGAGAGCGCGCCGGACCGGTTCCTGCCGGGCATGCGGCCGGACCATCCCTATGTAGCCCTGTATAATGAACGGAAGATGATCCTCTGCGTAGGCCAGGGCGCGTGGGAGGAGGACGGCGTCCGCTCCCTGAAATACCTGGAGAGCGTGTTCCGGGAAAAGGGCATCCACGCCTGGTGCGACTTCTGGGGCGGCGACGTGAACCACGACTGGCCCTGGTGGTTTAAGCAGATGCGGTATTTTATCCCGAAGATGATTGAAGAATGAAGGGTATCAGCTTATGAACTTTGTATTTGTTTCTCCCCATTTTCCCCATACCTACTGGCAGTTCTGTGACCGGCTGCGCCGGAACGGCATCAACGTGCTGGGCATCGGCGACGCGCCGTATGACAGCATGGAGAGCCCACTGAAGGTCGCACTGACCGAGTATTACCGGGTGGACAGCCTGGAGGACTACGACCAGGTGTACCGGGCGGTGGCGTTTTTCAGCTGGAAGTACGGGAAGATTGACTGGATCGAATCCATGAACGAGTACTGGCTGGAGCAGGACGCCCGGCTGCGGACGGATTTCAACATCACCACCGGCATCCGGTCCGACCGGATCAGCTTCATCAAGGAAAAGCGCCTGATGAAGCAGCTGTACCTGGAAGCGGGCATCCCTACAGCCCGCCAGCATGTGGTTTCCAACCGGGAAGCGGGGAAGGCCTTTATCGGGGAAGTCGGCTATCCGGTGATCGTCAAGCCGGACGTGGGCGTCGGCGCGACGCATACCTGGAAACTGGAAAACGACGCCGACCTGGACGCCTTCTATGACAACCTGCCTGCTGTGCCCTATGTGATGGAGGAGTTCATCCAGGGCGAGATCTGCTCCTACGACGCGATCCTGGATTCCGGGTGCGAGCCGCTGTTTGAGAGCATGACCGTATGGCCGCCGGTGATGGACATCGTGAACAAGGATCTGGACCTGATGTACTACACCTGCCCCGAGGTGCCGGAAAAGCTCCGGAAACTGGGCCGGAAGACCGTGAAGGCCTTCGGCGTGGACCGGCGGTTCGTGCACCTGGAGTTCTTCCGGCTGACCAAGGCCCGCAAGGGACTGGGAAAGGTCGGGGACTTTGCGGCGCTGGAGGTCAATATGCGGCCGGCCGGCGGCTACACGCCGGATATGATGGACTTCGCCCATTCCACGGACGTTTACCAGATCTACGCGGACATGGTAGCCTTTGACGCCCGCCGGGTTCCGGAAAGCGCGGAGCATTTCTACTGCGTCTACGCCAGCCGCAAGGACGGCCATACCTACGCCCGCACCCATGAGGAGATCATGGCGAAATACGGCGGCTGCATGATGATGCAGGAAGAGATGCCGCCCATGAACTGGCCGCAGATGGGCCGGTACATGTATACCGCCCGGCTGAAGACCTTTGAGGAAGTGCAGGAATTTATTCAGTTTGTCCAGGGCGCCTGAGCCGGATAACGGAGAACAGAAACAGCGCACACGGCGATATGCCGTGTGCGTTTGATTATGAAAATCCTGCTGACAGGAATCCACCGCCCCATGCCGAAATATAAAACCATAACTGAACGAAACGGCGTTTCAGGAGAAGCGGGGAACAGGAAGATGAAAGACGGGAATCGGACTTCACGTGTCAGGAGAATCATCGGCGATATTCTGCTCGTACTGGTTGTTCTCCTTACTGCCGATGTCTGCTTCGTGATGCCGGACAGGATCAGTGCCGTTGTCCGGAAAGCGGATTACCGGGACATTTTCATGTATGAGATCATCCTCTGCGCCGGTCTTCTGCTGTTTGCGCTGGACGTCCGGTTCAATCTCTTTACCCGGTGGAAGCCCGTCATCCTCAGAGCGATCGGCTGGATACTGCGCACCGCCGTGATTCTGTTCAGCGCAGTGACTGTCTTCTTCTGCGGGAAGGTAATGACCGGCAGCCTGATCAACACCGCGGGGCAGGCGGAATATGCCGTTGTGCTCGGACTGGCGCTGGAAAACGGGGAACCCGCGCCTGACCTTCTGGAGAGACTGGGCACTGCCCGGGCATACCTGGAAAAATATCCCGAAGCACGGCTGATCCTGACAGGCGGCAATGCCGATAAGTCCGGACGGACAGAGACCGCTGTCATGCGTGATATCCTGACGCAGCAGGGGGTGGCGGAAGACAGGCTGATCCTTGAGGATCAGGCGCAGACCACGAAAGAAAACATCAGCAATATTGCCGGGATCATTCCTGCGGATGAACCGGTTGTGATGATCAGCAGCAATTATCATATGGACCGTGCAGTCCGAAACGCGTCGGAAGCCGGTTTTTCCAATATCATGAGGCTTCCGGCCCCTTCCGGCTTCTTCGCCTACGGCGCGAATATGCTGTCGGAAGTCGTGCTTGATCTGAACGATCTCACAAAGTAACAGACAAGGAGACTGTATGAGTTATATAAGCGAAATGAGAAAACAAGTCGGTCATGCACCGATGCAGTCCGTTGGCGCGACGGTTATCGCGCTGATAGACAGCAAAACCGGGAGTTGAAACGGATATGGAAATGTTTTATACCGGCGAGAGAAACGAATGGCGGCAGTTTCTCGCGGACCATTTTGAAACACTGCCGGAAATCTGGTTTGTGTTTCCGACAAAAGATTCCGGTGAACCGGGCCTTTCCTACAACGACGCTGTGGAAGAAGCGCTTTGTTTCGGATGGATCGACAGCACAAACAGGCGTCTGGACGAACAGCATTGTATCCGCCGCTTTTCCCCGCGCAAGGCAGGAAGTCCGTACTCTCAGCCCAATATCGAGAGACTGATCTGGCTGCACGCCAAAGGACTGATTCATCCGAAGGTTGAGGAAAGCATTCTTCCTGTCATTCATACCCGGTTTGTTTTCCCGCCGGATATCATAAACGCCCTGCGGCAGGACCGGGCCGTATGGGAAAATTATGAAAAATTCTCAGACCCGTATAAGCGCATCAGGATCGCGTATATAGAAGCGGCCCGGAAGCGTCCGGATGAGTTTCAGAAGCGCCTGAACAGCTTCATTGATAAAACCAGGCGAAACAAGCTGATCATGGGCTATGGCGGAATCGACAAATATTATGGTTAGGACGACTGTCTTTCATATGCAGATCCTGCTGACAGGAATCCTTTGCCCCGTACCGAAATATATAACCATCACTTTCAGGTTGACGGTATAAGGAGATCAACAGATGAAACTGAGAAATATGACGGGAATCTATCTTTCCTGCAGGGGGCAGATGCTATTACTGTACCGCCAGGGAGGAAGAGTCGTTTCGAATCAATGGATCGCCTCCGCCGGCGGCCATTTTGAAAAAGAAGAACTCAATGATCCGAAAGCCTGTGTTCTCCGCGAACTGCAGGAAGAGCTTCATCTCGGCGAAGAAGACCTGACTGATATGAAAATGCGGTACATCGGATTACGGAATGTGAACGGTGAAATCAGGCAGAATTACTACTTCTTCGCGAACCTGAAGCCTGAACATTATGAGCTTTTCACGTCAAACGAAGGCAGATGCAAATGGGTGGATTATGCGGATATCATGAATTATGACATGCCGCTGACAGCCAGGCATGTCATGGAACATTATCTGCAGACAGGACAATACAGCGACTGCCTGTACTGTGCAGTCGCTGACGGACAGGGTTTTCAGTTTGTCACGCTGGCGGAAACATAACCCGGCTTCGGCGGGCAAAGCCTGAATATGGAAGCATTGGCTGCTCTGTCAGCTGCCCGGCCGACGGCCTGGCTTTACAGTGTCTGTTACTGTTCCGCGGTTTCCGTTTCATCCGGATCCGCGGTATTTTTGGTTTCATTGTAGAAGTTGACGATGATGGATGTGACCAGGGCGACCACGATGATCCCGTAAAGGCCGAGGACCACGGAAATGATCCTTCCCGGCAGCGTGACGGCTGTGAAATCACCGAACCCGATGGTTGTTACGATCGCGAAACAGTACCAGAGCGCGTCCTCAAAGGACGGGATGCCGCTTTCAAACTGCGGCAGGACAATGGAGAAGGCGACGATCAGCATGAGCATGCCGAACAGGATCTCCGCCGCATAGGTTTTTCTCACGATTTTGCGCAGCACATCCATTTTGATCCGTGAGAAGGCAATCTGGGCGATGTAGTAAAAGATCCGGGGAACGGTAAAGAACAGCAGACAGAGCAGCGCGATGCTGCCGCCCAGAACAAACGCGTAGGCTGTTATGACCAGAAGGATCAGGATGAAAAGCACCCGCGGGATTACATTGCGAACCTTATGATTTCTGACGATGGAAAAGACATGATCCACGGCCAGCGCTGCAGCGTGAAAAGAAACGGCCAGGATGCGCGCTGTTACCGGATCTGCGAACAGAAAGCCGGTGGCACAGGCGGCAAAAAACAGACAGCCGATCCCGTACCGGAACTGATTCAGGCGCCAGCTGTCACGGGTGATCAGTGCCTTCAGCAGGAACAGCAGGGCAAAGGCGGCGTACATGATGACCGCCAGAAGCTTCAGGGATCCTGTTTCGCTTCTGTATTGTTCCAGTTCGGCGGTCGCTTCGTTCAGCACTTCCAGGCTTTCGGCCGCCTTCTGTTCATGGCCGTCCCCGTCCCCGGCCTGCTCGCTGGCGATCTGTTCGTTCAAAGCACTTACGTCATCGCTGAATCCTGTTACCAGCAGATTGATGCACACGGAAAACAGCGTGGACAGGATCACCAGCAGGAGCAATCCCTGCAGAACCGTCATAAAGGTCCTGTTGCGCTTCAGTTTCTGAATGTTCATCGCTTACTGTTCCTCCTGAGTTGACGGAACCGTTTCCCCTGCAGGGGCGGTTTCGGACGGGGCTTCCTCCGCGGGGGCTGTTTCCGCGGGAAGATAATCCTTCAGCGTTTCGGCCAGTTCGGGATATGCGGCCAGCAGTTCCTCCACGGACATATCGCTCATTGCCTGAAGGTCTTCCTCGGAATAACTCATCGTTACGGCCGGGGGGTTCAGCATGTCCTGCAGATTGAATCTGGGCAGGCTCAGCATCGGGATCGCCTGGTGCCCGGCTTCCAGATAGAGCAGCATGATCAGCGCGAATGAAGAGACTGGGACCAGCATTCCGATCATCGCGTTCTTCGGTTTCCGCGTATAGGAGAACAGCAGCACCAGGGGGGCCAGGAAGATCAGTACAAAGGAATTACCGAACCCCATGATTACGGCAGTCGGATAATAATCATTCATGAATGTCTCTTCCGTCATGCCGACGGTTTCCCTGGCGGTTACCAAAAGCAGAATCGCCATATCCACGAGGGCGATCACCACCAGCGCGATCGCGAGGAAACGGGAGAAATCCCAGGAGTTTTTGTTTGTGTTCAGGAAAGCTTTGTATTCCTCATGCGTTTTCCCGTGACGGCGGAAACGCAGTTCCCGGGTTTTGATGTACAGGGCGAGCACAATGAAGAGTACAAAGGTCATTGTGGGTTTCACTGTAAAGAGCGGATAGAAGAAAGGCGAGACGGTGATCTCTTTCCGGGAAGCCAGGACCTTCAGCACAATGCAGCCCGCTTCGTACACCACCGGCAGCAGCGCGAAGGAACGGAAAATGAACCGGCTTTTCCCTTTGAATATCCTGGTCGGTTTGTAGTTCAGGAAGAACATCACCAGGGTGCACAGGAACAGGTCGACAAAAATGTTGAAACAGAGAACCCCGGTCGGTTCGGCTTTCTCCATGATCCGGGAGAACGCTTCGAGGCTGGTAATGGTCCCGTCGTTGAACATATCGATGGTTCCGATCACATACCGGTTCAGGAAGAAAGCATAGATCCCCCAGATCGCCCCGGCCGCACAGAAGTTTTTGATCAGCAGAAAGCGGTAGGATTTCTGCCCGTTCATGATCTGGGCGAAGTTCGCGATCAGCAGGAAGGGCAGGGACAGCCACGATATATATGTCAACGGTCCTTCTAAACCGGCATAGGCTGCGGGCAGTCTGCCCAGTTTTTCGCCCAGGCTCAGAATCAGGAGGGCCTGGGACGCGACAATGCACAGCCAGCCCAGAATCTGAAAATGCTGGTAGTTCAGCGGACCCCGGTAGCGGATATCCTTTTCCGCGGTCCGTTCATGCCATTTCCGGCGCAGCTTTTTTTCTCCCGGTGTTGCTGGTGATTTGTCCATTGCGTTGTATCCTTTTTCTCTGATGTTTTTTTCTGCCTTATAAAAGTATTATAGCAGAAAAAAACGTTTTTGTATCAACTGCCTTTCCTGCTGCGAGAAAGCATCTGCGCTGCCTGCCGGTTTCGTTCCGGTTTCCGGCAATAAAACGCATCACGGAACCCTGCCGGCAGGCAATCCGCCGTGTATCAATAAGCAGAACAGGGTAAACAAAACGAATGTAAAAAAAGGGACCAGAAGGAAACGGCAGGGAATAAGAAAGAAGTCGGTCTGAGTGAAATTGAACAGGCGTCCGGCGGGATCGTCCAAAGGAGCTGCCGGCAGTCCGTTATGGATTGCCGGTATTTTCTGTGGGGACGGTATCACGGATATCCAGTTCATTTCTGTTGTAGCCGGTCGTCAGCATATAGATTCTGCCGTCGGCCACAGCGGAAACCGTTTCAACAAAATACTGCCTCAGCGAATCAATACGCTCGTCCCGGCCTGAAAAGTCAATCGCCTTTCCTTCATACCGGAAAATCAGCCTAGCCAGCCGGTCTTCCAGGATTACGGTCACCGCGGCCCGGTTCCGTTTCCTGCTTCCCTGATTCCTTTCAGAGATCAGCATCAGCATTTCTTCCGTCAGCATGCCTGAAAGCGTCTGGGACCGGGTGCTGAAACCGGCTGCTTTCAGCATCTCCATGACTGTTCCGGATAACCGTACGGTCTGGTCCGGCACAATCTCCAGATCAAAAACGAAAGTCTTGCCTTTCGGCTCCGTCACCAGGAAAGGGAACTGCGCTTTTCCGTACCGACAGCGGACGGTCAGCCCGAGAACGGCCAGCGCGGCAAGCGGCGCAGCGGCGATTCCCCACCAGACGGCGTGTTCCCCGGCAAAAAGCAGGGAGCAGAGGATTCCTGCTCCGACGGGCGCCGCAAAGTCCTTGAGGAAACAGGCAAGGAAGGAGATTCCTTTTTTTCCGATCAGCAGATAGTAGATGAAGAAAAAGCAGCACACGCCCTGGAAAACCATCGTGGATCCGACCACCCGGACCGCGGAAACACTGCGGTCAAACAGGTCCCCGCTTCTGATACCGAACAGCCTGACAATCAGCGGCGCAAAACCGATGAACAGGGCGGAAATCAGGAACCCTGCCAGGATCATGTTGCGGATGACGACCCTGGTCAGCGCCCGCAGTTCGGCGGTATTCTCTTCTCCCTGCAGCGTGCCGAACAAGGGCTGTGCCGCCATGGAAAAGCCGAGGAAGACAACCGATACGCCAAGGACTTTCTGTACAATTGAAAACACGGAAAGCATTTCCTGCGGATAACGGCGGGACAGGAACAAATTGAACACGAATACCATCAGGGCAGTCATTGCAAAACAGGAGGCCCTGACAAATCCGTTCCCGCAGATCACGGCGGCGTCTTTCCAGCTCCATCTCAGCCGGAACCGCAGCGTGTTCTTTTTCCGGAAAAACCACAGGCATATCACGGCGTCGAACAGGACAACGCTCAGCACTGTCGCGGCGGCAACGCCTTTGATGCCCCACCACTGCGAAAACAGGACCGAGAAAAAGATGTTGCCCAGGATATAGATCACATTGGCGGCCGCGGAAAGTTTTTCCCCGCCGTCGGCGATTACGATATTGTCCAGCAGGAAGCCCAGAGGCGCAGCGACCGCGTAAAGCGCCGCGACTGCATAATAGTTATGGACATACTGCTTCAGCGTTTCGGACAGGGCCAGCCATGACAGAAACACCTGCTCCAGCCCGTAGAAAAGCGCGGAGAGCAGCATACCGACAGCCACTCCCATGATGCAGCCTTCGCTGAAGATCTCATGGGCCCGTTCCCTGTCAAAGCGGCCTACGTAATAAGAGTAACGCAGAACGGTTCCCGTGTTGATTGCCCCGCCGAGGAACGTAATAATCAGCAGCATCGGGGAAACAAGGTTGACCGCCGCGAGCGCTTCCGCACCGATCGCATGGCCCGCTACGACGGAATCAGTCAGGGAGGCCAGGTAGGTGATTGCTTCCACCACAATGGCTGCCCTGAGGATCCTGTGATACTTCCGGATCAGGAACGCCGGCTTTTCGCTTTCCGGCATCAGTTCCTGCCCCGCAATGTTCCGTGCTGCATCCGGCACCGACGGCCACCGTCCCTCCCGATGATTCTCTTCTGCCTATCCTTATACCATGGCCGGCGGAAATGATCAACAGGGCTTTTCCATACAGGAATCCTCCGCCGGATGCCGAAATATATAATCATCACTTTCATGGAAACGGGCTGACGACAAATCACTCCTTCAAACACGCCGGTGAAAAGGTGGTATCGCATATGCTGAAAAAGGTGGCCGCTGTTCTTCTTGTCCTCGCAATCCTGCCTGCAGGGGCCTTTGCCTGTACGGCGGTCTATGTCGGGTCGAACCTGACCGCGGACGGAAGCACGGTCTTTGCGCGCCTGGAGGAGTATTACTCTGACGAAGGATGGCCGAAGCTCTTTGACGCGGTTCCGGAAGGCACCCACAGGGCCGGGGAAGTATATACGGGCTGTTACGGATTCACCTGGACCTTCACCCATGACAGCTACGGCTACACGGCGTTCTGCGATAACAATTCCACGGGCGTCTGCCCGGACTGCGGAGGGACGCACGCCCATACGCCCTACCAGGCGGGTGGGACGAACAGCAGGGGCGTCAGCGTGACGGCAACGGAAACGCTCGTGGGGAAGGCGGCCGTCGAAACCGTCGATCCGTTCAACAGGGAATCGGGGATTGAAGAAGCCGAAATTCCGACCGTTTTGCTGGGCGAAGCATCCTCCGCACGGGAAGCGATGCGGCTCCTGGCTTCCATCTATGAGACCACGGGAGCATACGGAGCGGGGAGCGTGATCGTGGCCGACAGCGAGGAAGCCTGGTACATTGAGAATGAGAGCGGCAGCCAGTATATAGCTGTCAGGCTGAACGCAGACCTGGCATTCCTCTGCCCGAACATTTCCGTGATCGGGCTTGTCGACCTGAAGGATACGGAAAACGTGGCCGCGTCCGCTGGACTGATCGGAACCGCTGTCCGGGCAGGGACATTTGCCGGGGACGCGGAAGCGGGGCTGATTGACTACGCGGCTTCCTATGACGACTCTCCCGATTCGACCTATCTCCGGCTGGCCGCGGGACTGAACGCGCTGGCGGGGGAGCCGGTGTATCCTGAGGATCTGATGGCGTCCGGGATTGAAGGCAGCGCATTCAGGATTTCCAACGTGGATCCGGAAGGGAAGACCGTTCCCCCGTATACCAATATCCGGCTGAAAGGGAAGCAGGGGATCAGGGATGTGATGGCGCTGTATCAGCAGGAGCCGATCAGCAATCACAGGAGCCTGGAGACGCATATCTTCCAGATCAGCGGCGCCGGGGATCACGGCACGGTGGAATGGGTATCGATGGCGGATAACCGGACCAGCGTATTTGTGCCTTATGAGCCGATGACGACGACCGAAGTGTTCGGCAGCTTCCATGCGGAAACCGCCATGCCGGAGCATACGGAGGAAAGACCCGCGAAAGGCCTGTGCTACCGGATGAAAAACGGAACCTGGGGCCTCTATCCGGAAGGCTGGAGGGATTCGTGGTACTGGGTGTTTTCCATGCTGGAACACATCGCCAGGGAGGATGAAGCCGCAGGGGTTTATATCAGGGAGAGAATGTACGCGCTGCAGGATGAAATCTGCGCGTCCGGGGTGACCGGGAATCCGGCTGCGGAGACCTGCTGGCGCACGGCACTGGATCTTTTGACTGAATTCGGGAGATAAAACCCGGAACCGTTCCCCTGGTCCAATTGACCGATTGCCGTTTTTTGGATATGATAAAGCCCAAAAAAGCGACCGATATCCTGTGAAAAAAGCCATATGGAAAGAAGGCGGACAAAAACGATGAAAACATTTCTGGTCCTGATGATGGCGCTCATGATGTGCTTCGGATCGTATTCTTTTACGGAGACCGCGGCGGATAACACGGTAGTTGCAGTCGAAGCCGATGGCGCGGCGGCCGCCGGGGATCCCTACACCCTTGAGCAGGTGGTGATCCTGAGCCGCCACAATCTGCGCGCTCCCCTGTCCAGCAACGGCTCCGTTCCGAGCGAACTGACGCCCCATGACTGGATTCAGTGGTCCGCCGGTTCCAGCGAGCTGACCCTGAAGGGCGGGATCGAGGAGACCAGCATGGGGCAGTACTTCCGGAAGTGGCTGGATCAGGAGGGCCTGATTCCGGAAAACAGCATCCCGGAGGAGGGCGAGGTGCGCTTCAATGCCCGGGACAAGCAGCGCTGCAGGGCAACGGCCCGGTACTTCGCCGCGGGTTTGTTTCCGCTGGCGGACATTGAGGTGGAATACCCCGGGGATTCAAAGGGCACGGAGGACTTCATGAAGCCCGTGCTGCACTTCTATTCCGACGCCTATGCCGAGGACGCTACGGCGCAGGTCGCTGCGCTGGGCGGCGACGCGGGGTTTGACGGCCTGGCGGAGCAGACGCGGGACGCCATCAAGCTGATCATGGACATCGTGGATATGCAGGACAGCGAAGCCTATCAGAGCGGCAGGTACGGCGACTTGCTTACGGACGGCTCCGGATACGAGATGGAAGCCGACAAGGAACCGAATCTCACCGGCGCGATCCAGACGGCCTACCAGGTGGGCGACGCGCTGCTGCTGCAGTACTATGAAGCGCCCGACGCAGCGGAGGCCGCCTTCGGGCACGCGCTGGCGAAAGACGACTGGGCCGCCATCGGCCAGTTTATGTCCACCTGCCTGGAGATGAAGCACGGCGCGCCGCTGGTGGCCGCGAACATCACGAACCCGCTGCTCCGGGAGCTGGAGGCGGAGCTGAAGAACGAACAGCGCAAGTTCAGCTTCTTCTGCGCCCACGACTGTACCGTGCTCGGCACGCTCTCCGCGCTGGGCGCGGAGCTGGACGCGCTGCCCGATAGCATCGAGACCAAGGCGCCCATCGGCGTGAAACTGATGTTCGAACGCCTGCGGGACCGGGAAGGACAGGTATGGTACCGCGTCAGCATGGTCTACCGCAGCACCGACCAGATCCGCAGCGCCGAAATGCTGACGCTGGACAATCCGCCCCTGAAATATGTCCTGAGCTTCGAAGGCGTTGAAACCAACGGGGACGGCCTGATCGCCGAAGCGGACCTGTTCAGCCTGTTTGACCGCTCCGTCAATGTGCTGGAGGAACTGGAAGAAGCCTATGCGCTGGAAGACGCAGCCTGACACGGAAGAGAAGCAAAGCCAGAACTAAGGAAATCCTGAAAAAGGCCCTGCTTCCGGGAGCCGGCATGCATACGAAGCAGCGTGAGCTGGTGGACTTTGCGGTTGAGTGGATCGAAAATAAACAGGAAACAGCATTGATGAAGACCAATACCGTAAACCGGCGGCAGTATTGACCGCCGGCCGGCTTTCTGTTATGATTTGCACACAAAGAACCAACTGCTACTGACGACTGACTGACAACTCAATCATATTGAATTCAGGAGGGTTTTTCAGATGAAAAAGACCGTTTCCCTACTGCTTCTGTTTTGCCTGCTGACCGGCATCTTCGGCCTGGCTGCCGCGGAGGGGAGCCCCAAAGTCCTGGACTTCCCGAAAAGCGGATTTACGTTTACCGTGCCGGATTACATCGAAAACATGGAGGGCGGAATCTTTTCCATTTCCGACTATGGAGAGACCAGCTACAAATCCGGCATCATCACGGCCTATGCGGTGTACCTTCCCAGAACCACTGAGGAAATCAACGCGCTGCAGAAACAGATGGAGGGCCAGCCGGCCGATTATACGACGAGCGAAGAGTTCCAGGCGCTTTATTTGGAATTTGTGGCCCCGAGAACCGAACTGTTCATTCTCTTCGGGCTGGCGGAAGGGAAAACCTGGGAAACAGACGTCCTCACGATGGACGGCGCCGAAATGCTGAAGGATCCCGTCAAGATCGGGGATTGCGACGGTTTCACCTTTTATATGACGACGCTGACACCCGAAGCGGTCCAGACCCGCATGGAGCAGGTTGACCCGGCATTGCGGGAAGCGTTCATCGACGCGCTGAACCGGCTCATGGGGCAGCCCGAGCTGTTTGCCCTGAAGGAACGCGACAAGTCAGACCAGCCGCCGGAACCCGGCACGCAGATCGATTTTGAGGCGACGGACCTGGACGGTAATCCTGTAACGCGCGCGGATCTGACCGCCGGCAGCAAGGTTACGATGATTACATTCTGGCAGACTTTCTGCGGACCCTGCAAGGAGGAAATGCCCGAGCTGGACCGCCTCGTCCGGGAATACGGCGACAAGGGCCTGAATGTGGTCGGCTGCGTATGCGACGCCGTGACGGAGAGCACGCTCGAAACCGCAAAGGAAATCGACGGCGAGCACCTTTTCCGCAACGTGAAGATCACCGCGAGCGTGAATCAGGCGCTGCCTGCCAGGGGAACGCCGACTACCTACTTCATCGACGGGGAAGGAAAGATACTTGATTACCCGATCGCCAGCACGCTCCCGGAAGATTATATCGCCGCCCTGGAAGATTACCTGAACGGAAAAACGGACACATTCCAGGCGCTGCTCAAACAGAAGGTCGACGGGGATGAAACCCCGGCGCAGGCCGATGAGGAACAGACTTATACCGTGTTCTTTGTGGATCAGAACGGCGAGCCCGTTCCGGAAGTCATGGCGGCCTTCTGTACCGCGGAACAGTGCAACAATGTTGAATCCGACGAGGACGGCAAAGTCGTCTACAAGGGCCCGGCCGATACCTACCATATCACGATTGTGGAGGTGCCGGAAGGCTACAGCGAGGATTACAACGACGACGTCTATACGGAGAAATACAGCTGCAGCGTCACCGTCGTGATTGAAAAAGAATAACCGAATCCTGAATTGCTTCAGGGTGCTGAAACACCTGCCGGTCCGTTTGCGGATCAGCAGGTGTTTTATTGCCCGTAAGGGGCTCAGTATGGTATTCTGTAAGCAGATCAGGGCACGGATTCCGGGGAGCGTTGATGCTTTTCATCCGAATGTGCTGTGAACAGTTACAGACGATTGTGGTATATCTTTTACAGACAGGGATATTATATGATCCTTCCGAAAGGAGGGCATGCCCATGGGATACCGAAACGCACAGGATATATTTCCGGAAGGGCTCCTGAAACAGATCCAGCGGTATGTGGCCGGTGAGACGATTTATATTCCGGCCGGGAACGAGCGGAAAGCCTGGGGTGAAACGTCCGGATACCAGCGCTATATCCGGGAAAGAAATGAAGAAATCCGCGCAGGCTTTACCGGGGGCCTGACGATTGAGGAACTGATGGACAAATACGCGCTCTCCTACGACTCCATTAAACGGATCGTGTATAACAGGAAGGAGACCGCAATGCTGAAATACAGCGCAACCCTGTCCGCCGCGAAAGCCTATGCTGAAGCGGGGAAACTGGACGCCTGGATTCACCTGTACCTGAACGAGGAGGGACGGAATATTCCTTTCTCCGACGGCCTGAAACTGTTTGACCGGTACTATATCAGTCCGGCGCTGTTTCCGATCAGCCTTTTCAAACGGTGCACCGGGCCGGAACCGGAGATGAAGTACCGGATCGATAAAGACTGGTGGGATCACCGGATCAGGGAACTGGAGAAGGCCATATCGGAAAACGACGATCTGCCGCCGCTCATCATTCATTACGTGGACGGGGAATTTGAACTGAACGACGGAAACCATCGCCACAAGGCCTGCGAGAACCTGGGGATTGAAAAAGCCTGGGTAATCATCTGGATTACGGAGAAGGAAGAACTGGATGATTTCATGGGAAAATACGGCGAATATGTCAAAGACTGCAGGATTATCCGAAGATAAGGCGGTGAAAACGAGATGAAGCTATATATTGTGACCGGCACCTGCGGGGCCGGAAAATCCACCATCAAGGACCAGCTGGCGGCCATGCTTGATCCGGGACGGTACGCGTGTGTGGATTCGGACGAGACCGGACTGAACTGGTGGGATTACGCCGGGACAGACCGTGAATCCCAATACGGCGCGGACACCCTGACAGAAGCCTTCCGGAAGGCCGGCGGAAAGGACCTTGTCTTTGTCACCTGCATGGTGCCGCAGGATTATATGACGAAAACGACGGTGCCGGAGGAACTGAAGGCAACGTACTATATTGCCCTGTGGGCGCCGGACGGGGTGATCGAGCAGCGTCTGCGGGCCAGGCCGAAGGAACGGGGATTTACTTCAGACGAAGCGATCCGGCCGCACATTGAGTACAACCAATGGATCGGAAGAAACCGGGGAAAGTATCAGCTGTTTATCAACAATGAAGCGCAGAGCGAGGAAGAGACCGCAAAGATTATTGCGGAGTACATCAAAGCCCTGCCGGATGTTGAAACCTCCGGATAACCCGGAGGCAATACCGCCATTTTCCCAATCAACATCGCCATTATGAAATATAATGGCGATATTAAAAACCGTTATTCTGCCTGGCTTTGAGGCGTAAGAGGGGAAAAGTCTTGACTTTTCCCTTAAATTATGGCTAATATTAAGGGAATAATCGCGGAGGTAAGGGAATGCGCACCTTCAATTACGCCCTGATCAAGGATCAGAAATGGGATTCGGAACTGCTTGGGTATATTGCTGCTATCTACAAAGAAGCCGGAAAACAGGAAATGTACCTGAAGCAAAGGCCGGAAGAGCTTGAAAAACTTGTCGAGATCGCGAAAATCCAAAGTACGGAGGCATCCAACGCGATTGAAGGGATCGTTACAACGAGCACACGTATCCGGCAGCTGGTTGAAAACAAAACGACTCCCAGGAACTGCGATGAACAGGAAATTGCCGGCTACAGGGATGTATTGGGAATCATTCACGAGAGCTTTGACGCAATCCCGATTACGCAAAACTACATACTTCAGCTGCACAAAATCCTTTACAACCATATGAATAACCCGGCTGCCGGAAGAACGAAAACCGTCCAGAACTATATCAGCGCGACTTATCCGGACGGGCATACCGAAACGCTCTTTACGCCGCTGTCTCCTTTTGAGACTCCGGAGGCCCTTGACAGCATCTGTGATGAATATAACCGTGTCATTGGAAACATGGAACTTGAACCGCTGATCGCTATTCCGGTATTTATTCATGATTTTCTATGCATCCATCCGTTCAACGACGGGAACGGCCGTATGAGCAGGCTGCTCACAACACTTCTTCTTTACAGAAGCGGGTTTCATGTCGGAAAATATATTTCGCTGGAAGCGAAAATCGCGCAGCATAAATATCTGTATTATGACGCTTTGGCAGCATCACAGATCGGGTGGCATGAGGGAACGGATGATCCTGTTCCGTTCATCAAATATCTGCTCAGCACGATCCTTGCGGCATACAGGGATTTTGAAGACCGGTTTGCGCTTGTGGAAACCAAACGGTCCGCCATGGAGACGGTCAGGCTTGCCGCACAAAACAAAATCGGGCGTTTTACCAAACAGGATATCCGGGAACTGTGCCCGTCGCTCAGCCTCAGTTCCGTTGAGGGATCCCTACGGAAACTGGTGGAAGATGGAGAACTGAAACGGGAAGGTAAAGGAAAAGGTACATTCTACTTCAAGACTTAAGGAGTTTATACAGATGAACTCAATGGACAGCAGAAACATGAACTCAATGGACAGCAGAAACAGAAAAATCATTGACGCGGTGATACGGAAGGAACAGGAGGTATGTCCAGGCGCTGTGGCTCTGATCGGTATTTACGGGTCATTTATGACGGGGGATGTTCATCCGCTGTCAGACCTGGATCTGCTGATCCTGATCAATGACGAACGGGGATGGCAGCTGGGGAAGGCTTTTATCCAGGAAGACCTGGGGGTGGGGCATGATATCTACTGTACGAGCTGGGAAAGCCTCCGGCAGGACGCCGAATATGAACACCCCCATCTCTCAAAACTGATGGATTCACAAATCGTATACTGTGCGGATGACAAAGCCAGGGATGAGCTGGAAACGCTCCGGGAACAGGTGCGGAAAAAGCTGGCGGAACCGTTCGGAGAAGCGGATTACCGGAAGGCTGAAAAGGAACTGAAAGAGGTACGGTGCTGCTACGCGGATGCCATGATCGCGGAAACGCTGAACGAGGTCCGCAGGAGCGCGGGCGGCGCCATATACTTTGCGGAAAACGCCATCGCCCTGCTGAACAAAACATACTTCCGCAAAGGTATCAGCCGGCGTTATGAAGAACTGGATGCCATGGAGAGAAAACCCGACAATCTCTGCGGGATGATTGAAAACGTGCTGGCGGCAACCACCGTGAACAGTTTGAAGGTACAGCTGACACTGCTGATGAAAGGGCTTGATTCATGCTTCCGTCGGGTCGTGCAGCAGCTGCCGCGGGAGAAAAAGTCTGCCTGCGGGGACACGCTGTCCGGGACCTATGAGGAAATGTTCTCCAATTGGCACGGGAAAATGGTGCAGGCAGCGGAAAAAGGCGACCGGCATCTGGCTTTCATGAGCCTGGAAAGCCTGAATGAGATGCTGAATGATATCCGCAGCGAAGTGGATATCGGGACGTATGATGTCCTTTCCGCCTATGACCCCGGGGACCTGTGGAAGACGGCGGAGGGGTTTGACCGGATCCTGAAGCTGTATCTGCAGGAATATGAGAAAGCCGGGCTGCAACCCGCACGGTATGCAGATGTGGACAAGTTTATTTCGGCATACGCGGACGGATGAAAGGTTACGTAAAAGCAGTTAAAAACTGATTGTGTGTCACGGCAGCACAACCTGAAGGGCTGGCGGGACATGCCCGTATCGAAGTAAAACGCGGCAGGTAATACATACTTCGCAGCATCAAAGAAAGGATAAGTACATTATGTCATTTGCAGAGCACAGGGAAAGACTGTATCAGTCTTTTGCGGAAAATACCCTGGTCATCGCCTATGCCGGCATTCCCATCCATACCAATGAGGATGAATATCTTGATTTCGTAGTCAACAGCCAGTACTTCTACCTGACAGGGATGGAGCGGGAAAATACAGCGTTTCTGGCATATAAGGCGGCGGAAAAAACACGGGAGGTCCTGTTCATCGAAGAACCGGATCCGCAGTCTGAGCGGTGGACCGGGAAGATGCCTACCATAGAGGAAGTCCGGGAAATCTCCGGGATCGGGGACGTACGCTATACGGACAGCCTGGAAAGTGCGATCAGCAGCTTTATGGGGCGGTGCCGTGTGGAACAGGCGTACTTTGACCTGTACCGCTGCCGGATGAATGATCTGCCGGATTACAATCTGGTAATGGCGGAACGGTTCAGGCAGGCCTATCCGCATGTGATCCTGAAGGACCTGCGTACAGCCTGCGTGCCGCTCAGGGAACAGAAGGATGCGCAGGAGGTGGAAAGCATCCGCAAGGCGCTGGACATTACCCGCCAGGGGCTGGAATTTGTGATGAAGAACCTGAAACCGGGCATGATGGAATACCAGGTACAGGCGGACTTTGAGTATACATGCAGGCGGCTGGGGGCAAAACGCCAGGCATTCCCCACGATTGCCGGCTCCGGTATCAACGGCTGCATGATGCATTACGAAACAAACCACTGTGAGGTCCAGGACGGCTCACTGATCCTGCTTGACCTGGGCGCAAAGTACGGAAACTACAGCAGCGACATTACGAGGACCTATCCGGCCAACGGAAAGTTCAGTCCGAGACAGCGTGAGATTTATGAGCTGGTCCTTAAGGCGAATGAGGCGGTCACTGCGGCTGCGAAGCCGGGTATCACCATAAAAGACCTGAACGACGTCGCGTGCCGGGTCCTTGGGGAAGGCTTGATTGCCATGGGTATGATCCAGGATGCTTCCGAGGTCAGTAAGTACTACATGCACAGCGTGAGCCACCCCATCGGGATCGACGTGCACGACATCTCCCTGGCAGGCGATGTGCTTGCGCCCGGCTGGGTCATCAGCAATGAACCGGGATTGTACATCGATGAAGAAACGATCGGTATCCGCATCGAGGATGATCTCCTGATTACCGAGGACGGGTGCGAGGTTCTGTCGAAAAATATCATCAAAGATCCGGATGAAATTGAAGCATTTATGGCAGAAACGGTGCATAACTCCTGAGCAGCAGGCTGTTGATTTTTCCTGACTTATGCTAACCTGACAAGCCTAATAACGTTTTGCAGTAGACTTTTTTCGAAAACAAAGTGATTACTTTATGCAGAAAATTCAGAGCATTGATTTTGGAGACAAAAAATCCGCAAATGAAA
>CAMKNZ010000002.1 GCA_946414315.1 uncultured Clostridia bacterium | reverse complement strand
CACGCCGCCAGCGTTCGTCCTGAGCCAGGATCAAACTCTTCCGTTTAATCCTTTACACTCGTTAGAGTGTTAAACTCTTTGGAATCTTCGCTAGTCTTTCCTTATTGTTTGCGCGTTTCTTCTCTGTATCGTTTTCAAGGTTCGCCGGCTCGCTGAACGTGATCGCTCACGGGCGAGCTTGACTATAATAACAGAGGGGATACCCTTTGTCAAGCGATTTTTTCAAATTTCTTGTAACGAAAAAAGCCTTATTTTTCCTGCATTTTCAGGGCATTTCCGACACCACACTATCTAGTGGTCAGAGGCCGGTTTTGCCTTCTATATTTGGTGGACATTTCAGAACCGGCCCTGTATAATAGGAAAGAATTCGAATGAAAGGACCGGAGCCGATGAAAAAGAACGAATGCTTCCCCCTGACCGCCGAACGCCTCGGCGCGGATCTGGAGGGCGTCTGCATCCACGAAGGGATGCCTGTGTTCGTTCCCGGCATGCTGCCCGGCGAGACCGCGTCGGTCCGGATCGTGAAGGCGGAAAAACGCTATGCCTTCGGCCGGATGGAATCAGCGCCCAACCCCGCGGCTTTGAACCGGAGGGTTCCGGACTGCGCGTCCTATCCCCGCTGCGGAGGCTGCAGCGGCCGCCATATGAGCTATGAAGCCACCCTGGACGCAAAGCGGCGGCAGGTGGAAGACTGTTTCCGGCGCATCGCCGGGATCGAAGCGGACGTGCCGCCGGTGATCGGAATGAAATCCCCCTTCGGCTACCGGAACAAGACTTCCCTGCCAGCGGGCGGCACGGATGAGGAACCCGTGCTGGGTTTTTACGCTCCCCGGAGCCACGCGGTCATCCCTGCCGCCGCCTGCCCCAACGCCATGCCGCCGGCGGACGCGCTGGCTGCCGCATTCCTGGCCTGGATGAAAATGTTTCACGTGAAACCCTACCGGGAGGAGACCCGGCAGGGGCTGATCCGCCACCTGGTGATCCGCGTGAACCGGCAGGGAGAGAGCATGGTCACCGTCGCCGCCAACGGCGCCTCCCTTCCCCATGCCAAAGAACTGACGGACGCGCTGGTTCCGCTGGGCACCGTCAGCCTGTGGCTGAATGAGAACCGGGCGGACACCAACGTCATCCTGTCTGAAAAGTTTCACCTTATATATGGAAAGGAAACCCTTACGGACACGCTCTTCGACCTGAAGTTCGAGCTGTCCCCGGCTTCCTTCTTCCAGGTGAACCCGGCCCAGACCGAAAAACTGTATCAGACGGCGGTTGATTTCGCGGCGCTGAAAAAAACGGACCTCCTGTGCGACGTTTACTGCGGCGCGGGCACCATCACCCTGACGATGGCCCGGCACTGCCGGGAGGCGGTGGGCATTGAGATCGTGACCGCCGCGGTGGAGAACGCAAAGCGCAACGCCCTGCTGAACGGAATCGGCAACGTCTCCTTCCGGGCGGGCAAGGCCGAGGAACTGCTGCCGCGGATGGTGGCGGACGGACTCCGGCCGGACGTGATCGTGGTGGATCCGCCCCGGAAGGGCCTGGATCCCGCGGTCATCCGCGCCATGGCCCAGGCCGGTCCGGACCGGCTGGTCTATGTTTCCTGCAATCCCGCCACCCTGGCCCGGGACGCAGGCCTGCTGAAAGAAGAAGGTTATCTGATCCGGAAGGTTCAGCCGGTGGATATGTTCTGCTGGACCTCCGGCGTGGAGACCGTCGCGCTCCTGACCCGGTAAAAGAACAACCGCCTTGGCGGATCCCGGTCTTTCTTTGTACTAATCAGACTGAAACCCCGAAGTGGAATTGCCATTTTGGGGTTTTCCTTTTATACTGCTCTTCAGGCAGGCGGCACAGCGCATGAACGCCTCCTGCCGAAGGAGCGGAAAGATGGCAAAGTTCAAGGCTTTCCTGAAAAAGAAAAACATCGAAATCTCGCTGAAGCGCTACGGGATCGACGCGCTGGGCGCGATGGCCCAGGGCCTGTTCTGTTCCCTGCTGATCGGCACGATCATCGACACCCTCGGCAAGCAGCTGAACATTGGCTTCCTGACCCAGACCGTGGCGACAATCAGCGGGAAAGACTATACCGTGGGCGGCATGGCTTCCGCCATGAGCGGCCCGGCGATGGCGGTTGCCATCGGCCACGCGCTGCAGTGCCCGCCCCTGGTCCTGTTCTCGATGATCACCGTCGGTTTCGCAGCCAACGCCCTGGGCGGCGCCGGCGGACCGCTGGCCGTGCTCTTTATCGCGATCATCGCGGCGGAGTTCGGCAAGCTCGTCTCCAAGGAGACCAAGGTGGATATCCTCGTGACGCCCCTGGTGACCATCGGGGTCGGCATGTTCCTCAGCTGGCTCATCGCCCCGCCGCTGGGCAAAGCCGCCATGTCCGTCGGCAACCTCATCATGTGGGCCACGGAGCTCCAGCCCTTCCTGATGGGCATCCTCGTTTCCGTGCTGGTGGGCGTGGCCCTCACGCTGCCCATCTCCTCCGCCGCGATCTGCGCGGCCTTCGGCCTGGTCGGCCTGGCCGGCGGCGCCGCCGTGGCGGGCTGCTGCGCCCAGATGATCGGTTTCGCAGTCATCTCCTTCCGGGAGAACAAGGTCGGCGGCCTGGTTTCCCAGGGGCTGGGCACTTCCATGCTCCAGATGCCGAACATCATCAAAAATCCCCGGGTCTGGATCGCCCCGACCCTTGCCTCCGCCATCACCGGCCCCCTGGCAACCTGCCTGTTCCGGCTGGAGATGAACGGCCCGCCCGTTTCCTCCGGCATGGGAACCTGCGGCCTGGTAGGCCCGCTGGGCGTCTATACCGGCTGGGTGAACGACGTGGCCGCCGGAACGAAAGCCGCCGTCACCGGCATGGACTGGCTCGGCCTGGTCCTGATCTGCCTGGTGCTCCCGGCGGTCCTGTCCCTGCTGATCCACGCCCTGGTCCGCAAGGCCGGCTGGGTGAAGGACGGGGACCTGAAACTCGGCGCCTGACCGGACTGAAACGAGCACACAGGACCGAACGTCTGTTATACTGTTTTCAGATAAACATACTGCACTGAAAGGAAGAAAACCATGGCTTTTGAAAGAATCGGTATCCGTCCCGCCCAGATCCTGCTGCCCGCCCCCGGCGTAAAGCCGGAAACCTGGGCCTGCATCGCCTGCGACCAGTACACCTCCGAACCGGAATACTGGCGGAAGGCCTTCGCCGCCGCCGGGGACGCGCCTTCGGCCATCCGGCTGATCCTGCCGGAATACGACCTGAAGAACAGCGAAACCCTGATCCCCCGGATCCATCAGGCAATGGCGGACTACCTGGCCAAGGGCCTGCTCGCCCCCGCTGTGGATCCCGGTTTCATCCTGTGCGAGCGGACCATCGCCTCCGGCACCCGGCTGGGCCTGGTCTGCGCGGTGGACCTGGAGGAGTATTCCTTTGAAAAAGGTTCCCTGCCTCTGATCCGCCCCACGGAGCAGACCATCACCGACCGGCTCCCGCCGCGGCTGAAGATCCGCCGGGGCGCGCCGGTGGAACTGACCCATATCATGATCCTGATCGACGATCCGGACCGCACCGTGCTGGAGCCCCTGCAGGCGGCGAAGGCTTCCCTGCGCAAGGTCTACGACTTTGACCTGATGATGGGCGGCGGCCACCTGGCCGGCTGGGCCGTGGAAGGCGAGGAGATGCTGGCGCGGGTGGACCAGAGCCTGAACGCCCTGATGGACACGAAAGGAGAGCATCCGCTGCTCCTGGCCGTGGGCGACGGCAACCACAGCCTCGCCACCGCCAAGGCTTACTGGAACGAGATCCGCGAAAGCCTGTCCGAAGCGGAACGGGAAAACCATCCCGCCCGCTACGCCCTGTGCGAGATCGTGAACATCCACGACGAAGCGCTGCTCTTTGAGCCGATCTACCGGATCGTCACCGGCACCACCCGCATGGAGATCATGGCCGCCTGGAAACAGTACGCCGCGCAGCACGGCATGCACCTGGACCGGGAAGGCGAGGGCCACCGCTTTACCGTGGTTTCCGCGGACGGGGAAGGCACCGTCGTCGTAAAGGATCCGGAAGGCGCGATCCCCTGCGAAACGATCCAGAAGTTCCTGGACGATTTCCTGGCGAACACGCCCGGCACCGGCATCGACTTCATCCACGGGGAAGTCTCCCTCCGGACGCTGGCGGAAAAACCCGGAACCGTCGGGTTCCTGCTGCCGGAGATCGACAAGCATACGTTCTTCAAAGACGTGGAAACCCTCGGCGTTCTGCCGAGGAAGACGTTCTCGATGGGCGAGGCTGACGAAAAAAGATTTTATATGGAAGCGAAAAAGATTTAACCGGTCAGAACGGCTCAAACAAAAAGGCTCCGTCATCGGAGCCTTTTGTTTTATGCCAGTTCAAAGGTGACTTTCACACAGCGGGCCAGGAAACCGATCTCGTTGATCGGGACGGTTTCGGCTTCGTACTCCCGGTCGTAGGACTGGAGGAGCACGCTGCGGTCGTCCAGGATCTTGACCTTACGGAGATAGCGGTGCTCTTTGTAATTCATGAGCATGATCGCGCCGTCCACCGGGCTCTGGGCCGGAACGGTCAGCACGATGTCACCGCGGTGGATGCGGAATCCCCGCATGCTGTCGTCCGGGGCAAGATAGAAGAAAACCTTGTCCGGGTTCGCGCCCTCGATCCGGCCGTTCTCCACCGGCACCAGCTGGTAGCTGACCGGTTTCATGACCGCGTTCATCACCGGCACCCGCTTGAGCACGCTCTGCAGGGCGTCCAGCCAGACGCTGCCGGCCACGCTCTCATCGTCTTCGGTGGAGGCTGCCAGCTCCGCCTCTTTCTTCGGCGGCTTCTTCGCGGTCTGGACCGCCGCGGCCATCCGGGGCTGCACCTGGGCCAGGTCCACCGTGGCGGCGATGTCGTCCAGGGTGAACTCCGCCTCGGTCTGCTGTTTCAGGCCGATGGTCTTCAGGATGCGGCGGGCCTGGTCGTCCGCGATGATCTTTGTGCCGGCTTCGACAGCGAGAAGGTAGCTCTCGCTGACGCCGCACTTTTTGGCCACCTGTTTGGGGGACAGTTTCTGTCTGATCCGCTCCGTGCGGATCAGATCACCTAGTCTGCTCATTTTTTCTCCTTATATGGTTTTAGGGGGCTTTCCGATCGCCCCCTAAGACCCCTTCGGCCATCACTTATTCGTTTTGCCCAGGTAGGCTTCCTGGATCGCTTCGCTGGCAAGGAGTTCGTCGCCGGTGCCGCTGGTCGTGATCCGGCCGGTCTCCATGACGTAGGCGTAATCGCAGGCGTGCAGGGCGGCGTTGGCGTTCTGCTCGATCAGCAGCACGGTCATGCCGGTGCTCTTCAGGGTCTGGATGATCTTGAAGATATCCTTGACCACCAGGGGCGCCAGGCCCAGGCTGGGCTCGTCCATCATGATCAGCTTCGGCCGGGTCATGACCGCGCGGCCCACGGCCAGCATCTGCTGCTCGCCGCCGGACAGGGTGCCCGCCAGCTGCCAGGAGCGTTCCTTCAGCCGGGGAAAGAGGTCGTAAACGTAATTGATGTCCTGCTCAATGACTTCCTTGTCCTTGCGCAGGTACGCGCCGATGCGCAGGTTTTCCAGCACCGTCAGGTTCGCGAACACGCGGCGGCCTTCAGGCACCATGGCGATGCCGGTTTCCACGATCTTCTGGGTATTGTAGTCGGTGATGTCCCGGCCTTCGAAATAGATACGGCCGTCCTTGGGCTGCACCAGGCCGGAGATGGTCCGCAGGGTCGTGCTCTTGCCCGCGCCGTTGGCGCCGATCAGGGTCACGATCTGTCCTTCGTCCACTTCAAAGGAAATTCCCTTCAGGGCTTCGATGCCGCCGTAGGAAACCACCAGATCCGTTACTTTCAGCAGGCTCATTCTTCTTCCACCCCCAGATAGGCCGCGATGACGACCGGGTTTTTCTGGATCTCTTCCGGGGTGCCTTCGGCGATCTGCTTGCCGAAGTCCAGCACATAGATCCGGTCCGAGATGTCCATGACCAGGTTCATATGGTGCTCGATCATGAAGACCGTCAGGTCGAACTTGTTCTTGATCTCCACAATGAACTCGCCCAGCTCGTCCGTTTCCTGGGGGTTCATGCCCGCCGCCGGCTCGTCCAGCAGCAGGAGCGTGGGTTCGGTGGCCAGGGCCCGGGCGATCTCCAGCCGGCGCTGCTTGCCGTAAGGCAGGGAAGTCGCCAGTTCGTTGCCCACGTCCGCCAGGCCTACTTCCTCCAGCAGGTTCCAGGCTTTCTCACGCATGGCTTTCTCTTCCTTCGCGTTGAGGCGGAAGGTCGCGGTCAGGAAATTGCTGGTCCGCCGGAGATGGGTGCCGATCAGCACGTTTTCAAAGGCGGTCTGGCTCTTGAACAGGCGGATGTTCTGGAAGGTCCGGGCGATGCCCATCCGGGTGATCTTGTCCGGGGTATAGACGACCGGTTTCCTGTCCTTATACTTGTCGGCGTTGATCCCGCCGTACTGCTTGACCATCTTGCCCTGGGGATGGTTCACCACGATGGGCTTGCCATGGAAATACACCATGCCGTTGGTGGGCTCGTACACGCCGGTGACACAGTTGAAGGCCGTCGTCTTGCCGGCGCCGTTGGGACCGATCAGGGCAACGATCTCGCCCTGGTTCACGTCCAGGGACAGGTTGTTGATGGCGACGACGCCGCCGAACTGCATCGTGATATCCGTCAGGCGCAGGACGTTGCTGCTGTTTGTCTTGTTCTCGCTCATTTGACGCTCCTGCCTCCTTTCGCCCCTCTGCGGCCGCCCAGCTCCCAGAGCTCCCGGTCACCCATGATGCCCTTGCGGAAGAAGAGCACGACCACCATGATCACCACGGCGAAGACCACCATGCGGAAGCCCGGCGCCAGCAGCGGCACCTTGAAATCGCCCAGCATGGTCTCGGCATCCAGGAAGCGCAGCCACCATTCGCTGCACGCAATAAAGAGGAAGGAAGCCATGATGCTGCCGGATACGGAACCCATGCCGCCGATCACCACGATCAGCAGGATTTCATAGGTCATGGAACTCTTGAAACTGTTCGCCTGCAGGGAGCCCTGGTACATCGCCAGCAGCGCGCCGCCGATGCCGGCAAAGAAGCTGCTGATGACGAAGGCCATCTGCTTGTGGTGGAACAGGTTGATGCCCATGGCCTCCGCGGCGACCTCGTCGTCCCGGATGGCCTTGAAAGCCCGCCCGTAGGTGGAATTGATCAGCAGCAGGATCAGCCCGATACAGATTCCCACAATGATGAAGGTGAACAGCACCGTGTTGCCCGGCATAATGTTCTTGAGCGTCGGGTAGGTCTTCAGCAGGTTGGAGCCGTTGGTCAGCGGGCCGATGGTATCCCACTGGACGATGGCGCGGATAATCTCCGCAAAGCCCAGGGTCGCGATCGCCAGGTAGTCGCCCTTGAGCCGCAGCACCGGCAGACCGATCAGCGCGGCAAAGAGCGCAGCGATCACGCCGGCAACCAGCAGGGCCGGGATCACGCCGATGGTGAACTGCACCCAGCCGCCGTTATAGTACTGATAGACCGCGGCACGCTTGGCCATGGGGATCGTCAGGATCGCATAGCTGTAAGCGCCCACGAGCATAAAGCCCGCCTGGCCCAGGGAGAAAAGGCCCGTAAAGCCGTTCAGCAGGTTCATGGAGACCGCGATCAGCGCATAAACCGCGCCTTTCTGCAGCACGGTGACGATCATGGACTTGGTCCCCGCCGTCTGCTCGATCAGGCAGCCCCCCACGTAAAGCAGCGCCACCACAGCCAGGGAAATGATGAGCCGTAAGTTTCCTTTTTTCATGTTCATCACCTCACACCTTGTCCGTGGTCTTTTCGCCGAACAGGCCGGTGGGCCGGAACAGCAGCACCACAATCAGCAGGGCGAACGTGAACGCGTCGGAGAACGCGGTCCAGCCCGCCGCCTTGATCAGGTTTTCACAGATACCGATGATCAGCGCGCCGATCATCGCGCCGGGAATGGATCCGATTCCGCCAAAGACCGCCGCCACGAAAGCCTTCAGGCCCGGCATCGCGCCGACGGTGGGCGTCACCGCCGTATAGTTCGTAAAGTACAGCATGGAGCCGATGGCCGCCATGGCTGAACCGATGATGAACGTAGTCGAGATCACGTTGTTGATCTTGATGCCCATCAGCTGGCTGGTCTCAAAGTCCTTGGAAACTGCCCGCATCGCCATGCCGATCTTGGTCCTGTTGATCAGCAGCACCAGCGCAACCACCAGCACGATGGTCAGCACCGGCGTTACGACCGTAACGACCTTGGTTGTGGCGGAACCGATTTTGATCGTTTCCGACAGGCCAGGAAGCACCGGGTACTGTTTCGCCAGTCCGCCGGTGATGTACCACATCAGGTTCTGCAGCAGATAGCTGACGCCGATGGCGGAAATCATGATGGACATGCGGGGCGCGGCGCGCAGCGGCTTATAGGCCACCCGCTCCACCGTGAATCCCAGCGCCACCGTCAGGATGATCACCAGCGGGATGGACAGGCCGATGGGCAGGCTGGCTGTCAGGTAGATCATAAAGAAGCCGGCCGCGGTAAAGATATCGCCGTGAGCAAAATTGATCAGGCGCAGGATACCGTAGACCAGGGTATACCCCACGGCGATCAGCGCATACTGACCGCCGACGGAGATGCCGGCCAGCAGGTAGGGAAGCAGTGTGTCAAACATAGGGATCCCCTTTCCTTGGAGAATGGATCAGCGGAGTCGGATACGGAAACGGGGACTGCTGCTCACCGCAGCAGCCCCCGTCCGTGTTCAGTCGGAATGTTACTGTCCGACGCTCTGGGTCTTCACGAAGTCGAAGGCGCCGGTCTCAGGATTGGCGAACTTGATGTAAGCCATGTCCTTCTTGGCGTCGCCGACATCGTCAAAGGCGATGGCGCCGGTTACGCCTTCATAGGTCACGCCGGGGAGCGCTTCGGCGATCGCCGCAGCCTTCTCGCTGTCCGCAGCCTTGATGGCAGCCAGGGCGACGTTGTAAGCGTCGAAGCCCAGGGCGGAAACCGCAGCCACGATGTCGTTGCCGCCGTTGTTGGTCAGCTTGCTGCCGTCGGCGTTCAGCCAGGCCTTGAAGCCGGAAACGAACTCGGCTGCCGCGGCAGCGTCGTCGTTCTCATCGAAGAAGGTGGAGCAGTAGACTTTGATGTCCTTGCCCTTGGCCGCGTTCAGGATCGCGGAGTTTTCCCAGGTGTCGCCGGCCAGCAGCGGGAAGGTCACGCCCTGGGCCGCAGCCTGGTCGATGATCAGGGCAGCATAGGTGGTCGCGCAGGGAGCGAACACCACGTCGCAGCCGCCCGTAACGGCGTTGTTGATGTAAGCAGCGAAATCGCTGGTGCCTTCGGTGAAGTTCTCTTCGATTACTTCGCCGCCCAGGCCCTTGAACGCTTCAACGAAGTACTTGCCCAGGCCCACGCCGTAGTCTTCACCCAGCATGGTCAGCACATACGCCTTGCTGGCGCCGAGTTCCTTGGCGAAGTTCGCCATGACGGTGCCCTGGAAGGGATCCAGGAAGCAGATGCGCCAGTAATAGTCGCACAGCAGGGTTACGTTGGGGTTGGTGCAGCTGACGCCGATGGCGGGCACGCCCGCTTCAGCGAAAACGTCGCCGCCGGCCATGGAGACGCCGGAACCGTAGGAGCCCAGCACCACGGCTACGTCTTTGCTGACCAGGGACTGCGCCGCGGAGATGGCCTTGTCCGTCAGGGACTGGTTGTCTTCGATCACCAGTTCCACGGTGTACTCTTCACCGCCGATGGTGACGGTGGGAGCGAGGCTGTTGGCATATTCGATGCCGAGGATCTCCTGCTTTCCGCCGGCGCCGTTGTCGCCGGTAGAGGGCTCAAACACGCCGATTTTGATCACGTTGTCCGCCAGGGCGAACGCGGGAACCAGGAGCATGGCTGCCAGAAGCAGTGCAATCAGTTTCTTCATGGGATAATCCTCCTTCAGTTGTACAGGTAATCTCGTTACCGATTGGTTTTACCAGTATACCTTATAATATAGGTAAAAAACAATCGAAGTACAAAGAAAAACAATCCGAGTACAAAACACGGGGGAGTCGCTTCAGCGTCTCCCCCGCAGCCATTCCTTTTCCGTCAAAGGGCTCAGCCCTGCAGGCCCTGCTCCTGGCGTTCCATGTTCTCCACGACGATGTCGTAGATCTCGCCCAGGCTGGCGCAGTATTCCAGCACCTGCCAGGGTTCGTTGGTATGATAGTGGATCTTGATCAGTTCGTCATCGCCCACAGCCAGCAGGCAGTCGCCCTTGAAATGGGTGGTGAAATATTCGTTGATGGCGTCCTCATCCAGATCGTGTCCTTCGATCAGCAGCTGGGTATCGAACTTGAATTCGAGCATTTCCGTGTTTCTCCTTCCTCATCCGGATCCGTTTCTTTAACGGACACAATGTACCATTTTTGCCGCATTATGTCAATGTTTTCAAGGGATCCGGCTTATTTTGCCTCCGCCCAGTTTTCCCCCCGGTGCACCTCGGCCACCAGCGGAACCGACAGTTCGATAGCTCCTTCCATCGCCTCCCGCAGGAGTTCCGCCGCCCGGTCCGCCTCTTCCGGCGGGCATTCCAGCAGCAGTTCGTCGTGCACCTGCAGGATCAGCCGGCTCTGCAGCCCGGCTTCCCGCAGCGCCCGGTCGATCCGGACCATGGCCAGCTTGATGATGTCCGCGGCCGTGCCCTGCACGGGCGTGTTCATGGCGGCCCGTTTGCCGAACTCCCGGATCGGCGCCTTGGGAGATTTCAGCTCAGGCAGGTAGCGCCGCCGGCCCATCAGGGTCTCGGCGTAGCCCCGGTCTGCGCCCTCCGACGCGGTCCGGTCCATAAAGCGCTTCACTCCCGGATAGGTCCGGAAATACTTTTCAATGAACGCCGCGGCCTCTTTCCGGCTGACGCCGGTGTTCCGGCTCAGGCCGAAGCCGCTGATGCCGTAGATCAGGCCGAAGTTCACCGCCTTTGCCCGGCTGCGCAGTTCCGGCGTGACCCATTCCGGCGGCACGTCGAAGATCTCGCTGGCCGTGCGGGCGTGAATGTCCTCGCCCTTGCGGAAAGCGTCGATCAGCGCCGGATCCCCGGAGAAATGGGCCATCAGCCGCAGTTCGATCTGGCTGTAGTCCGCGTCCAGCAGGATCCAGCCCTCCCGGGGCAGGAAGGCCTCCCGGATTTCCTTTCCTTCCTCCGTCCTCACGGGAATGTTCTGCAGGTTCGGCTCCGAGGAGGAGATGCGTCCGGTGGCCGTGGCAGTCTGGTCAAAGGTGGAATGGACCCGACCCTTGCCGTCCACCAGGCGGAGCAGGCCTTCCACATAGGTGCTGTTCAGTTTGGTCAGCTGGCGATAGCGCAGCAGCGGTTCGATGATGTCCGGCGCGTCAAAGCGCAGGCCTTCCAGCACTTCCACCGAGGTGGAATAGCCCTTGGAGGTCTTTTTGCCGTGGGGCAGGTTCATTTCCTCAAACAGGACTTCGCCCAGCTGCTGGGTGCTGTTCAGGTTGAAGGGATGTCCGGCCGCTGCGGTCACCTGGTCCCGCTTTTCGTTGATCTCCGCCGTATAACGGCCGCCCAGGTCCCGCAGGAAGGCGGTGTCCACCGTGAACCCAGCCCGTTCCATCCGGTACAGCACAAAGCTCAGCGGCATTTCGACCTCGCGCATCAGCTTTGTCATGCCGTCCGCTTCCACCTGTTTCTGCTGCCAGGCGGCCAGCGCGCACAGCGTGCCCGCGTCCTCCGGCAGGTCCGGGCACAGGGCGCCCAGGCGGTAGCTCTTCTCCTGGGGGTTCAGCAGGTAGGCCGCCAGCATCGTATCCCAGCCGAAGGTTTCCGGCGTCTTCAGCCCGAACCGGTCCAGCAGGTGCAGCAGGGCCTTTCCGTTATGGACAATCCCGTCCCCGTGTTGTAATTCTGTCAGCAGCGCTTCCAGAACTTCCGCAGGATCCAGCCCGGGCGTCAGAAGATCGCCTCCCAGGCTGATTTCTGCGCGTTTTCCGCCCTCCCGCGCCAGGGAGACACTGAGATCGGAAAGATAGACACACAGCGGGCCGTGTTTCTTTGTCGCCTCCAGCCAGGAGACGATCTCGTTCCGGCTGTTCAGGGATTCCGCCGGTTCGAACGGGATGGGGGAAAGCGCAGGCTTTGCCGCCGCTTCCTCACCGCTCCCGGCTTCGTCCAGGCGGCGGATGATGCTGTTGAGCTTCAGTTTCGAGAGCGCCGGGATTCCTTTCTTCAGGTCCGGCAGCACGCAGGCGCCGAGGCTGAAGTCCACCGGCGCGTCCCGGCGGATCGTCGCCAGTTCCTTGCTGAAACGGGCCTGGTCCGCAAAGGCGGCGAGCTTCTCGCCCAGCTTGCCTTTGACCTTGTCCGCGTTGGCCAGCACTTCCTCCAGGGTGCCGTATTCCTGCAGGAGCTTCACCGCCGTCTTGTCGCCCACCCCCGGCACGCCGGGGATGTTGTCACTGGAGTCTCCGGCCAGGCCTTTCCAGTCCGTGACCTGTTCCGGCGTAAAGCCATATTCTTCATATACTTTGGAGGGGGTGAAACGGATCGTTTCGCTGATGCCCTTGCGGGTGAACATCAGTTCCGTGCCGCCGCCCACCAGCTGCAGCGCGTCCCGGTCTCCGGTCAGCAGCAGCGGCGTGACGCCGGAAGCGGCGCCCTTCAGGCTCAGGGTGCCCAGCAGGTCGTCCGCCTCCCAGCCCTGCAGAGAAAAGCGGCGGATGCCCATGTCGTCCAGGAGGGAGAGGATCGTGCCGAACTGCTGGCGCAGTTCCGGCGGGGTTTCCCGTCGGCCGGCCTTGTAGTCGGCGTAGACCGTATGGCGGAAGGTCGGGCCGTGCTCGTCGAAGCAGACGGCCAGGTACTGGACGTTCTCTTCCTTGATGACCTTCAGGAGCATACTGAGGAAGCCGTAGATGGCATTAGTGTAGATGCCGTCTGCGTCCATGACCGGCAAAGCATGGAATGCGCGGTGCATCAAGCTGTTGCCGTCAACCAGTAAGAATATATCTTTCACAGAGAAATCACCCTTTCCCCCTATCTACGATTGATATGGGATAAATCTCAGCCTCTTCCCCCTGCCCCCTTCTCCGCTCTGCAGCCTGAAACAAAGAGCAGATTGGACGGAGCGGAGACGGGGAATCATTTTTGAGCGGGGCTCCGCCCCACAGCCCTTTCTCCCGGGAAAAGAAAAACACATACTATCATTCTGTTATATTATAATTGAACGGTCCGGTTCCTGTCTATTCCTTTTCAAACGGTGCGAAACATGGTATACTTGCTGATGCATATATAAAGGAAGGGAAGGCGTTTCATGGCCTATACTGTCGGGGCGGTCTCGCTGGGCTGCAACAAGAACCGGGTGGACACGGAAACAGCCCTCGGCCTGCTGAAGGAAAAAGGCTACCGGATCACCGGCGATCCCGCGGAAGCAGATATCCTGCTGGTGAATACCTGCGGGTTCATCGATCCGGCGAAAGAGGAATCGATCAACACGATCCTGGAAATGGCCGAATACAAGCAGACCGGCCGGTGCAGGGTGCTGGTCGTCACCGGCTGCCTCAGCCAGCGCTATTCCGGGGACCTGATGAAGGAACTGCCGGAGATTGACGTGCTGCTGGGCGTGAACCAGTATGAACAGCTGCCTGCCGCCATTGAAGAAGCCCTGAAGAAACAGAACCGTCCCTGCCTGTGTGCGGACGACCACGGGTATTATGAACACGACCGGGTGCTGACCACCCCGTCTTATTCCGCCTATATGCGCATCGGCGAAGGATGCTCCAACCGCTGCACCTTCTGCGCGATCCCGATGATCCGGGGTCCCTACCGCAGCCGGAATGAGGAAGCCATCCTCCGGGAGATCGCTTCGCTGGCGGCCGGCGGCGTCCGGGAGCATATCCTGGTCGCCCAGGATACCACCCGCTACGGCACGGAAGACCATCCCCACACGACCCTTCCCGATCTGATGCGCAAAGCGGCTGCCATCGACGGCGTAGACTGGCTCCGGGTGCTCTACTGCTATCCGGACGAGACCAACGACGCGCTGCTGGACGTTCTTGCGGAGGCGGACAACGTCTGCCCCTACCTGGATATCCCGATCCAGCATATCAACGCGGACCTGCTGCGCCGCATGCACCGCCGGGGCACCCGGGAGGATATCCTCCGCTGCGTCCGCGGCGCCCGGGAACGGGGACTGACCCTGCGCACCTCCCTGATCGTCGGTTTTCCCGGGGAAACGGAAGATCAGTTTAAGGAACTGCTGGACTTTGTGGAGGAAACGGAATTCGACCGGCTCGGCGCCTTCGCCTATTCACCGGAAGAAGGAACCCCCGCCGCAAAGATGCCGGACCAGATCCCGGAAGAGATCAAGCAGGAGCGGCTGGACCGCCTGATGACCCTGCAGCAGAAGATCTCCCTGAAGCGGAACCGGGCAAGGATCGGCGATATCGAACAGGTGCTGGTCACGGACACGGACGGCCGGGGCAACGTGCTCGGCCGCAGCAGCCGGGAAGCGCCCGAAACCGACGGCGAGATCTATATTTCCTGCGGGAACGCCCGGCCGGAGCCGGGACAGTTTATTCCCGTAAGGATCGACAGCGCCGAAGAATATGACCTGAGAGGTACAATGCTGTGAACCTGCCCAACAAACTGAGCGTCGCACGGGTGCTGTGCATCCCCGTCATCGTTACGCTCCTGCATTTTCCGGATCCTGCCTGCCGGATTGCCGCGGCCGCGCTGTTCATCATCGGCTGCCTGACCGATTTTCTCGACGGACGCATCGCCCGGAAACGGAACCTGGTCACGGACTTCGGCAAGTTCATCGACCCGGTGGCGGATAAACTGCTGGTGCTCACCACCCTGATCATGCTGATCCATCTGGGCCTGATGCCCGCCTGGTTCGTGATCGTGATCCTCTGCCGGGAACTGGCGGTGGACGGCCTGCGGATGGTTGCCGTGACCAAGGGCCAGGTCATCGCAGCCGGGCCCCTCGGCAAATGGAAGACCGCCTGCCAGATGGTGCTGATCAGCGCCATGCTGATCCTGAACCTGTCGCTGGCCCGGTCCTGGCCGCTGGCAGTGCTGGCCGGCGTAGTAATCCTGCTGACAATCATCTCCGGTGTGGATTATTTTGTACGGAACAAGTCCGTGCTTGCGGAAAAATAAACCCTTTCCGCTTTCCACATCTTCTTTTCCACAGTGCGGTGAATTCACTGAAAACTGTGGATGAATGGTCCGGTTTCCGGCGTACAATCCGGGTCCGGATCACGGATCTCCCCTTCCGCTGCTCCCGCTGCCATTACCAAAAGAAGGATTTATCCGGTCAGGTATTGAATATTTACAGGAATCCTGTTAATATCAGGCAGCAATATCCACAATATTTCCACAGCGGAAAACGGGATCCTGTCACGCATGATTTCCGTTATCCACCGTTTTCACACGGTCTATTACGACAACGAGATGTCTTATATATCAATAAAGCCATCTGCCGTTTTCGATGAAAGAGGTTGAATTCAATGATCCTATCCATGAACTCGCAGGACCTGCTCGAAGGACTGAATATCGTTACCCGTGCACTGTCTTCCCGCCCGGCCAAACAGATCCTGGAAGGCGTTCTGATCTCCGCTGAGGAGAACCGGGTGCTGATGACCTGCTCTGACGGATCCCTGACGATCGAATACACCAACGCCGCTTCCGTTCAGGAGGAAGGCCAGACTGTGATGCCCGGCCGGATCTTTACCGAAATGATCCGGAAGATGCCCGCCGGTACTGTGACGATCACGGAACAGGATCACCGGTCGGCTACGATCCGCTGCATGAAGAACCGCAGTTCACTGGCGGTCATGAATCCGGCAGAGTATCCGGAACTGAATCCGATGAAAACCGGTTCCAAGGTCAAGATCCAGCAGAACAAGCTGAAAGAAATGATTTCCCATGTTGTCTTCGCGATCGCGACGGACGAGAGCCGGCAGATCCTGACCGGCAGCCTGCTGGAAGTGAACCGGAACGAAGCGCGCCTGGTAGCGCTGGACGGTTTCCGCCTGGCGATGTACAAGCTCTTCCAGCCCTTTGAACTGCCAGCCGGCACGGATATCGTGAGCGCGGTGATTCCCGGCAAGGTGCTGAACGAACTGACCAAGATTCTGCCGGACGACGACGCGTTCTGCTCCCTGCTGATTGACAAGGGCCGGATGCAGTGCACCTTCGGAAACATCCGGCTGAGCAGCGTGCTGCTGGCCGGTGAATACATCGACTACCGCCGGATCCTGCCTGCCGATTTCAAAACGGAAGCGCTGGCCCACAAGAGCAGCGTGCAGGACGCCATCGACCGTGCGAGCCTGATGGCCCGTGAAGGCAAGAACAACCTGATCAAGATGAGCTTCAGGGATGACGTACTGAAAATTTCCTCCAACGCGGAACTGGGCGACGTGGAAGAAGAGATGGAAGCCCAGCTGAATGGCGAGCCTATCGATATCGCCTTTAACGCCCGGTATATTACGGACGTGATCCGCAACGTGCCGGATGAAGACCTGTGCATGAAGTTCAACTCCAGCGTCAGTCCCTGCGTGGTGGTACCGCAGAACGGGGACGATTACCTCTACCTGATCCTCCCGGTCCGGGTTTTCCAATAACCGAGTAAGGAAAAGAGAAGAAAACGGCCGTCCGGTCTCCGGATGCAGCCGTTTTCTTGTTCGGAAGCAAAATGCAGATCGAAGCACTGAGACTGAAGAATTTCAGAAACTATAAAGAGCTGGCGCTCAGCCCGCACCCCGGCGTCAATCTGTTCTTCGGACGGAACGGATCCGGCAAGACGAACCTGCTCGAGGCGGTTCATTACTGTTCCCTCGGCCGGTCCCACCGGATCAGCAACGACGCCAACGTGGTGAAGAACGGGGAAGCGTTCGCTCTTTCTTCTGTTTCCATTCAGAATATGCTCGGAAAGCGGGAGATCGCCGTGCGCTTCCATCCGGACGAAGTGCAGAAAAAAACGATTCTCATCGACCAGAAAAAGATCGCGAAGTTTTCCGATATGATGGGCTGCCTTCGCTGCGTGATTTTCTCGCCGGAGGACCTGGGCCTGATCAAGGAAGGGCCTTCGCTTCGGCGGCGGTACCTGGATATGATGATCAGCCAGATCAACAAAGGCTATTTCATCGCCCTGCAGCAGTACCGGGCCGGCATGGATCAGCGCAACGCGGTGATCCGGAATATGAAGACGAACGGTACGGGGAACCTTTCGATCCTGTCCGCCTTTGAGGAGACCATGGCGGAACCGGCGGCGGTCATCATCCGGGAAAGAAGGAAGGTCATCGCGCTCCTGTCGGAAATCGCCACGGAAACCTACCAGCGGATCTCCGATACAGACGAGGTGTTTAAGCTGTCCTACCATTCCTCCGTGAAGGAGGAGAACGGCATCGCGGAAACGCTGTGCCGGCTGTTCCGGGAAAACCGTGAGGACGATATCCGGATGGGCTTTACTTCGGTGGGTCCCCACCGGGACGACCTGATCCTGACGCTGAACCGGAACCAGATGAAACAGTTTGCCAGTCAGGGCCAGATCCGGACCGCTGCGCTGAGCATGAAGCTGAGCCAGATGAGGATTTTGAAGGACCTGAGCGGGGAGGAACCGGTGCTGCTGCTGGACGACGTGATGAGCGAGCTGGACCGGAAGCGCCGGGCCTGCCTGATCGGGGAGATCAGCGACTTCCAGACGTTCATTACCTGCGCGGACCGGGATGACGTAGACTGTGACAAGGTGGACCGCATGTGGCAGGTATCCGCGGAAGACGGGGAAGCAATAGTAGAAGAAATATAAAAATGTTTCACGTGAAACAATGAGGAGAAAGCCTTATGCCGCAATGGACGCAGGATCAGCAGAGGGTAATCGCTTCTTCATCGGAGAAGCTTATTTGCTCTGCCGCTGCGGGCAGCGGAAAGACCGCCGTAATGATCGAACGGATTGTGCGGCTGATCCGTGAAGGGGCGGATCCTTTTTCCTTTTTAGTGATCACCTTTACCAACGCGGCGGCCGCAGAGATGAAAGAGAAGATCCGAAGGCGCCTGATGGAGGAACGCCGGGATCCGGTGATCGCGGCGGCAGCGGAAAAAGCCGCGGCGATGGAGGTCTGCACGATCCATGCTTTCTGCCAGCATCTGATCCGGCAGGAGTTCCAGGCGGCCCGGGTGGATCCTTTTTTCCAGATCTGCACCGGCGCCCAGCGGGACCGGTTGTTTGCCGACGCCTTCAAACAGGCCTGCAACGAACTGAAGAAGCGGGAAGACCCGGATTATCTGTCCTTCATCCGCCAGTATGAACCGGCCCGGGCGCAGGAGATCGTCACGGAGGTGTGGCGGTTTATCATGAGCCTGCCGGAGCCCTTCGTCTGGCTGGAGGAGAAAACGGAGGACGTTCCGCTGAGCCTGGACCGGAATCATTCCTGGTTCAGGACGGTTTCCGCCATGACGGAGGAAAAGATCGTGACGATGCGCGTCCTCCTGCGGCAGATGGCGGACATGTTTGATGAATATGAAAAACAGGACGCCTACCGGCCGGTCTGGAAAATTGACAGCGCGGCCGTGGACGCCCTGGTCCGCTGGAAGAACGGAGAGAACGTAACAGAAGAGGAACTGACGGCGGACATCGAAAGGATGCCTGCACTCCGGAACCTGACGGACCGGGAGATCGACTGGAAGGAACGGTATAACAGACAGCGGAAGCAGCTGAGGGAACTGATCGGGGAGGTGCTGTTCTGGATCCGTCCGGACGAGGCAAAACTGGCCCGGGAGTTCACGCAGATCCGGAACAGCCTGCGGGGCCTGCGGAAGATCACTGAGGAAACGGACAAGGCTTTTGAAAAGAACAAGGCGCGGGTGCGCGCGCTGGACTTTACCGACCTGGAGCACAAGGCGCTGCGGATTCTGGAAAACGAAGACAGCCTGACGTCTGTGCGGGGCCGGTACAGGCAAATCTTTGTGGACGAGTGCCAGGACGTTTCCGCTGTGCAGAACGCCCTGATCGACCGGCTGGCCGGGGAGGAGAACACCCTGTTCATGGTCGGGGACGTGAAGCAGAGCATCTACCGCTTCCGCCTGGCCAATCCGAACCTCTTCCGGGAGCGGATCGAGGCGGAAGGACCGGAGGCGGGAGAGCGGATCTTCCTGCAGGAGAATTTTCGTTCCCGGCCGGAGATCCTGCAGACGGCCAATACCATCTTCCGGGACGTGATGCATACAGAAACCGCCGGCATCGAATATGAAGAAAAGGACGAACTGCGGGCCGGGCGGACCGACTGTCCCGGATTGGTTCCTGTGGAAGTGGACCTGGCGGAGCAGGGCGAAGGCATGACCGTCCTGGAGACGGTGGCGGCGCATACCGCGGACCGGATCCGGGAGATGAAGGAAGCCGGGGAATTCGACTACAGGGATATGGTTATCCTGATGCCCGAGGTTTCCACCGACGGGCCGAAGATCTCGGAGCTGCTGAAGCAGCAGGGGATCCCGGTTTTCTTCGACGGAAAGGGCGGTTTCTTTGAACAGCCGGAAGTGGAAGTCTTCCGGAACCTGCTGATGCTGCTGGACAATCCACACCTGGACCTGCCGCTGCTGACGGTGCTGGTGAATCCGCCCTTCGCCTTTCCGGAGGAGGAACTGAGCCTGATCCGCCTGAAGAAGACGGGACGGAACGTGCCCTTCTGGCAGGCCTTTGAAGAAACAGCCGGGGAAGACAGTCCCCTGGGGCTGAAGTGCCACCGGGTGGCGGAACAGCTGGAAAGCTGGCGTTTCAAAGCGGCCAGGATGCGGCTGAACGACTTCCTCTGGTATCTGCTGGACGAGAGCGGCATCTACGCGATCTACGGGGCGGGCGACAAGGGCAGCGCTGCCCAGAAGAACCTGCGCTCCTTCTGCCTGCAGGCGGACCGGGCCGCGGAACGGAGCCTGTGCGCCCTGCGGGAATTCCTGGACTTCCTGTCGGAACAGGCGTCCGGCGGGGAGATGCAGGCCGCTTCGGCTCTGGGAAACGAGGACAACCTGGTCCGGATCATGACCATGCACAAGTCCAAGGGCCTCCAGTTCCCGGTGGTGTTCTGCCTGGGGCTGGACAAAGGCCTGAAAGGAAAGCCCGGCGGATCGGTGAAACTGGACGAGGAGCTGGGCCTGTGCCTGCGCTATAAGGTGCCGGAATGGCGGCTGTCCCGGAAAAGCGCGGCGGACGATATCTTTGAATGGAAAAAGAACCGGGACATCAAGGCGGAAAAGATCTGCCTGCTGTATGTGGCGGTGACCCGGGCGCAGGAGCGCCTGATCCTCGTGGGGACGGAAACGGACCGGGCGCTCTGGCATATGAAGTCAGGTGAAGCGCGGACGCTGGCCGCCTCGGATTACCAGGATCTGATCCTGCCTGCACTGCTGGATGAAAAAAAGAAATCCACAAGCTTTGCACAGGCTTCAAAGCCTTGGAAAATAACGACTTTCGACAGTATTCAACAGAAAAATGTGGATAACGGTAAAGTTATCCACAACCTGAGACCATGGGTTGAAACCTTGCTTTCAGCGCCGCCTGTGGATGATCTGTGGAAGACTGATCCGGCGGAAAAAGCGGCGGAAGAAGCCGGAAACATCCTGAAAAAATACTCCGTCACGGCGCTGCTGCAGAATGCGCGTAACCGCCTCTTTATGGGGGACGAGGAACAGACGCCGGAGGAAAAGCGGACGCCGGACTATGTGGAGCGCGCGATGAAGCGCTATCAGGCCGGCAGCCGGCCGGCTTTCATGGAGCCCGAAAAGAAGGCGGACGGCGCGGCCCGGGGCACGGTGATTCACCGCTTCCTGTCCCTGGCGGATCTGGACGCAGTCCGGAAGGACGGCGCGGATCCGGAAATGCTGGCGGCGATGCGGGACCGGATGGTCGAAGAGCAGATTTTTACGCCCGAGGAGGGCGGATGGATCCGGCCGGAGGCCGCGGCAAGGTTCTTTGCCTCCGGAATCGGACAGCGGATGCTGGCCAGCCCGGAAGTTCACCGGGAATGGGATTTCAACCTGTACCTGAAGGACCGGGAGATGATCCTGCAGGGCATGATCGACTGCGCGTTCCGGGAAGGGGACGGCTGGATCCTGCTGGACTATAAGACCGACCGCATCCGGGACGAGCAGGCTTTCCTGGAGGAATACCGGCCCCAGCTGGAATGGTACGCCGCGGCGCTGCAGAAACTGACCGGCCGGCCTGTGTATGAAAGCTGGCTTTATGCACTGTCTGTGGATAAAGCGTTCCGGACAGACAGCCCCCGGGAAGGCAAAATCTGACCACCGGTGAAGAGGCGGTTTCCGCTATACGGGACAAGGGCGGAGCGGCCAAAACGGGCGGATGGCATGGTCAGAATTATGACCAGAATTGCAAACAAGTTATCCACAGGGAGCAAAGCCTTGTGAACACTGGACTTACAAAAAACGGATCCGCGGAAGCGAGGATTTTCAACGCTTCCGCGGATCGTTCCATATTTTGGCAAATCGGTGAAAATCTGTGGATAACCTGTGGAAATCCTCGGGACCTGTGGAAGTTCAGGGCCGGGGATCTTCGTTTTCCTCATCAGCCAGCGAGGTGACGGGAAGGTCGCTTTCGAGGAAGGGATCGTCCTCGGACAGCAGGGTTTCGGCTTCATCCAGGGGAAGGTCCGATCCGTTGGCTTCCGCCTTCGCCCGGCGGGCTTCCTCTGCTTCCAGGTCTTCCCCGGAGGGGAAGGAAACGTTCAGGTATCCCTCGTCGTCTTTTTCGATCCGCAGGCAGTCGCCGTAACCGGGCAGGGCGATGACTTCCGTTGTCCGGCAGCTGGCGGTGCGGGCGTAATCCACCGCGGTGTCCGCCCGGTGGAAATAGTGCATCGGGATCAGGATCCGCGGTTTGACCGTGAGGATGAAATAGTTGGCGCCGGCTTCAAACATGGTTCCCTGCCGGGGATCCACCGGGAAAAACGCCACGTCGATCTTTTCCCTGGAGACGGGCAGGACGGCCTTGCGGAAATCCGCGTCCGCTTCCTCGATCTCCTGCATGGTGGATTCTTCCCGCCAGTGCCAGAAGTTCAGGTCGCCGGCGTGGAAGATCCGGACGCCGCAGAAATCGGCCAGGAAGCTGACGCCCAGGTCGGTGGAATCGAACGCGGTCACCGTCAGTTCGTCTGAAAACCGGACCGTGTCGCCCGGGGCCATGCGCTTGCCGCGGGTACCTACGGGCATATCGGAAGAAACGATATAGGAAACATTCCCGGCGTCGGCCCAGGTGAAGACGACGGGATCGAGATGGTCGATATGTTCATGGCTGATAAAGACAAAGACGTTGTCATACTTCTTCAGTTTTTCCGGCGTGAGCTGCTTGTCCGGGGTCAGTTCTCCCCGCTCTCCGCGCCAGTAATCGAAGACGGCCAGCGTATGTTCGCTCGCAACGGAAAAACCGCTGTGATAGAAATGGGTGATCAGCAGGTCCTGCTCCACGAAGATGTGCACCTCCACGGCAATGCAATAGCGTCCTTCGTCTTTAAACCAAGGGAAAGAATCATCTATCTCAAAAGCCGCCTGAGGAGAGAGGCAGCGCGGATTTCTGACAGGAGTGTAACACCCTTTCCCACTTTTGTCAAATTTTCGGCATGGTTTTTCCACAGGAGCGTCAGATTTCAGCAAAAATTTTTCATGATTTGGTGATCTATCCCCACCAAGACAGAAAAACAGCTGCCGAACGGACACTCTGTCCACACTGCCGGCACACGAAAAAAGGACCGCCGAAGCGGTCCTTTGTAAACCGGGGATGATCAGGCCCAGGGATTCTCTGTCGGATAGGGCAGATTCTTGGGCTGGTTCCAGGCGATGTCCTTCACGCCCAGATACTTGAAGACTTCGAACAGGAGCTTTCCGCAGTGGGTGAACGCGACGGCGCCGTGATGCGGATAGCGCTTCTGCACCAGCACGTGGCGGTAGAAGCGGCCCATTTCCTTGATGGCAAAGATACCGATGCCGCCGAAGGACTGGGTGGCCACGGGCAGCACTTCGCCTTCAGCCAGGTAAGCGCGGACTTCGCCTTCGGAGTCGCACTGCAGGCGGTAGAAGGTGATGGGGCCGGCGGCGATGTCGCCTTCCAGGGTGCCGCGGGTGAAGTCCGGTTCGCTTCCTTCGGGCTCCAGCAGGCGGTGCTGGATCAGCTGGTACTTGATCGCGCGGCTGTCGCACATCTTGCAGCTGGGGGTGTTGCCGCAGTGGAAGCCCATGAAGGTGTCATGCAGCGTGTAGTCGAACTTGCCCTTGATGTCTTTGTCGTAGATATATTCCGGAACGCTGTTGTTGATGTCCAGCAGGGTGACCGCGTCGCCGGTCAGGCAGGCGCCGATGTACTCGCTCAGGCAGCCGTAGATATCCACTTCGCAGGATACGGGCATGCCGCGGGAGGCCAGGCGGCTGTTGACGTAGCAGGGCTCGAAACCGAACTGGGACGGGAAGGCGGGCCAGCACTTGTCGGCGAAGGCCACATACTTCCGGGCGCCCTTGTGGGCTTCCGCCCAGTCGAGCAGGGTCAGTTCAAACTGAGCCATGCGGTCGAGCATGTCAGGATAATATTTGCCTTCGCCCATTTCCTTGGCCATGTCGGCGGCGACTTCGGGGATGCGCTTGTCGCCGGCGTGCTCTTTGTAGCTGACCAGCAGATCCAGTTCGCTGTTCTCTTCGACTTCGATGCCCAGTTCATACAGGCCCTTGATGGGGGCGTTGCAGGCGAAGAAGTCCTGGGGACGGGGCCCGAAGGTGATGATCTTCAGGTTCTTGAGGCCTACGATGACGCGGGCGATCGGGATGAACTCGGCGATCTTGTCGGCCAGTTCTTCAGCGGTGCCCACGGGATATTCCGGAATATAGCCCTTCAGATGGCGCATGCCCAGGTTGTAGGAGCAGTTCAGCATGCCGCAGTAAGCGTCGCCGCGGCCGTTGATCATGTCTCCGTCGCCTTCGGCGGCAGCCACGAACATGACGGGTCCGTCGAACTTCTCGGCGATCAGGGTCTCGGGGGTTTCCGGACCGAAGTTGCCCAGGAACACGCAAGCGGCGTTGCAGCCGGCGGCTTTGAGTTCTTCAACGGCCTTGAGCATGTCTTTTTCGTTCTCGACCGTGGTCTTGATCTCAACAAAGTTCAGTTCCTTCTGGCCGCACTTCGCGGCGATGGTGGCGCGGCGCTTCTCGCTCAGCGCGATGGGGAAACAGTCGCGGCTGACGGCGACGAGTCCCAGCTTGATGACAGGGATATTGTCCATCATGGGTTGTAACCTCCTCAAAAGATTTATGACCGTAAAATTGTACGGACTTGCCTACCGTTAAGCATAGCATCCCGCCCCGCGGAAGTCAATGAGAAATGAGATATTTCCACTGTTTTCGAACCATTTTGAACAAAAAGAAAAGGGTGAAATGTGGTTGCTTCAAAGCGCATCCACAAGATATGGTGAATGCCTTTTACGGGCGGAAAAACGGCCGAAAAAACTGTTGCAAAACAAAGGAAAAACAGGTACAATACCATCCGGAACATATTACGCGAAAACGCGGATCATTAAGAGGAGGGTTTTTTCCATGGCAGTTAAAGTTGCGATTAATGGCTTCGGCCGCATCGGCCGTCTTGCGTTCCGTCAGATGTTCGGCGCTCCCGGATATGACGTGGTCGCCATCAATGACCTGACCAGCCCCGCGATGCTGGCTCACCTGCTGAAGTACGACACCGCCCAGAAGGGCTACTGCGGCGTGATCGGCGAGAACAAGCACACCGTCGAAGCGACCGAGAATTCCATCATCGTTGACGGCAAAGAGATCACCATCTATGCCATCAAGGATGCCAAAGAGTGCCCCTGGGGCGAACTGGGCGTAGACGTTGTGCTGGAGTGCACCGGCTTCTACACCTCCAAGGAAAAGTCCATGGCCCATATCGAAGCGGGCGCCAAGAAGGTCGTCATCTCCGCTCCCGCGGGAAATGACCTGCCCACCATCGTTTACAACGTCAACCACAAGACCCTGAAGCCCGAAGACCAGGTCATCTCCGCTGCCAGCTGCACCACCAACTGCCTGGCGCCCATGACCAAGGCCCTGAACGATGCTTTCCCGATCCAGGCCGGCATCATGACCACCGTGCACGCCTACACCGGCGACCAGATGATCCTGGACGGCCCGCACCGCAAGGGTGACCTGCAGCGTGCCCGTGCCGGCGCCGCCAACATCGTTCCCAACAGCACCGGTGCTGCCAAGGCCATCGGCCTGGTTATCCCGGAACTGAACGGCAAACTGATCGGCTCCGCCCAACGCGTGCCCGTGCCCACCGGCTCCACCACGATCCTCGTAGCCGTCGTTAAGGGCAAGGATGTGACCAAGGAAGCGGTCAACGCCGCCATGAAGGCTCAGGCCTCCGAATCCTTCGGCTACACCACCGAGAAACTCGTTTCCTCCGATATCATCGGCATGACCTATGGCTCCCTGTTCGATGCCAACCAGACCATGGTCACCAAGATCGACGATGACACCTATCAGGTGCAGGTCGTGTCCTGGTACGACAATGAGAACAGCTACACCAGCCAGATGGTCCGCACCATCAAGTACTTCGCCGAACTGAAATGATGAGGAAGCGTCCAAATCTTTGATTTGGGTAACGCTTCCCATGCTACAGGAGCCCGCGACTGACAAGTGCACAGCACGAAGTCAGAGCGGTTGCGACGATCGCACTGCTGCAGGTTCCTGAAAGCGAAGTGAAAAAGTTGCGATCTATGCCTGCTGTCGGGGAACCGGCAGCAGGTATTTTTATGCCTTGCTCCGTTAGCAGTCAGGAAACGACAACTACAACCACTGACTTATACAGGAGAGACAAGACATGGATATTCAAACGACTCAGGATCACATTGAACCCCGGAAAGATCGGGGAAAGCTGATCCTTCAATTCTTAAAAGGAAGCAAGGGCTTCTTCATTATCTGTATGCTCTGCTCCGCCCTGTCCGGCCTGGCCGAGACGGTGACGCCCCAGATCGTGCGCGTGACGGTGGACAACATCATCGGTTTCGCCCCCACGGACACGCTGGGTCCGGTCGTCCGCAGCCTGCTGGACGCCTTCGGCGGGGCTGACCACCTGCGCCGCAATCTGTGGATCATGGCGCTGGCAGTGGTGGTCGTTTCCGTGATTAAGGCCGTTTCGGTCTACTGCTTCCGGGTATTCAATGCCCGGGGCGGCGAGACCCTGGTCAAGAACATGCGGGACACGCTTTACCGCCACATCGAGCGCCTGCCCTTCCAGTGGCATATGCAGAACCATACCGGCGATATCATCCAGCGCTGCACCAGCGACATCGATACTACACGGAACTTCATTTCCGAGCAGCTGATCGTGCTGGTCCGGATCCTGTTCATGCTGATCATGTCCATGATGTTCATGTTCAGCATGAACGTGACGCTGACCCTGATCGCGATGATCCCGCTGCCGGTGATCGTCTGGTATTCGCTTTTCTTCCATCACAAGTTCCGAAAGGGATTCCAGGAATGCGACGAGAACGAAGGCAAGCTCTCCGCCATGGTGCAGGAGAACCTGACCGGCGTCCGCGTGGTGCGCGCCTTCGGACGGGAACGCTATGAGCGGGACCGCTTCGGCAAGCAGAATTCCTTCTATACGAACCTGTGGGTGAAGCTGGGCAGGCTGATGGCCTTCTTCTGGTGCTCCGCGGACATCCTCTCCGGCGTGCAGATCATGCTGGTGGTGATCTTCGGCGTGCTGTTCTGCCTGAACCGGGGCATGACTGCCGGCGAATTCATCGCCTTCCTCAGCTACAACAGCATGCTGGTCTGGCCCGTGCGCCAGCTGGGCCGGATGATCAGCGAGATGTCCAAGGCCGGCGTCGGCATAGACCGCATCGGCTATATCATGGACGCGGAGGAAGAAAAGGACGTCCCCGACGCCCAGGAACCGCCCATGAACGGCGATATCCGCTTTGACCATGTGACCTTCAACTATGAAGGCAGCCCCGAGATGCTGCATGACATCAACCTGACGATTCCCGCCGGCACGACGCTGGGCATTCTCGGCGGCACCGGCTCCGGCAAGAGTACGATGATGTACCTGCTGGACCGGCTGTATGACCTGCCGGAAGGAAACGGGACGATCTCGGTGGGTGGCACGGACATCCGGAAGATCAGACTGGAGCACCTGCGCCGGAACATCGGCATCGTGCTGCAGGAGCCCTTCCTGTTCTCCCGGACGCTGCGGGAAAACATCGCCATCACCGTGCCGGACCTGCCGGAAGACGAACTGCGTACCGCGGCCCGGGCCGCGTGCCTGGACGATACGATCCAGTCTTTCACCAAGGGCTATGACACCGCCGTGGGCGAACGGGGCGTGACCCTGTCCGGCGGCCAGAAGCAGCGGGCGGCCATTGCCCGGATGCTGACCCGGCCTACGCCCATCATGATCTTCGACGACTCGCTGTCCGCCGTGGACACCGAGACCGACGCGAAGATCCGGGCCGAACTCGAAAAGCGCTTCGGCTCCGCCACGATCATTCTCATCTCCCACCGGATCACGACCCTTTCGAAGGCGGACCAGGTGCTGGTGCTGGATCACGGAAAGGTGGCCCAGCTGGGAACCCCGGCGGAACTGAGCAAACAGGACGGCCTGTACAAGGAAATCGAAAACATCCAGAGCATGAATGTTGAGGATCTGTCCGAATCTCCGATTCGGGTAACAGATCCCATGTTACAGGAGTCCATTGCCGCGAGTGAAAGCGAAGCGGGAATGGCTAACGACGATCACACTGCGGATCTGTCCGAATCTGAAAACAAGGAGGTGAACGCGTAATGGAACAGACCATGCATATCGAACACGACTACAAGTCGCTGCCGTTCTTCGGCATTCCCCGGCTCTTCCCCTATCTGAAGAAGTACCGGAAGACCCTGACCTGGATGGTCGTCTGCGGCCTGATGGGCACCGGCGTGGACATCATGATGCCCGTGCTCCAGCGTTACGCGCTCAACCACTTTATCACCCTGCGCACGCTGGACACCCTGCCCTGGTACATCCTGATCTATGTGGCGCTGATCCTCTTCGCTTCCTGCGTGAATTTCGTTTCCTGCAACGGCGCGATGAAGACCGAGGTCTCGGTCAACCGGGACCTGCGCACCGAGGCGTTCAACCACCTGCAGACGCTGTCCTTTTCCTACTATAACCAGAACAGCGTCGGCTGGATCCATTCCCGGGTGATGTCGGATACCTCCCGGATCGGAAGCCTGGTATCCTGGTCCCTGATGGACGCCGTATGGCACACCAGCTACCTTGTGGGCTCCCTGGCGGTGATGCTGTTCATCAACGCCCGACTGGCCCTGATGGTCATGGTGATCCTGCCCCTGATCGTGATCCTCTTCTCCCTTTTCCAGAAGAAGCTGATCATGGCCAACCGGAAGATCCGCGAGCTGAACTCCCGCATCACGGGAGACTTCAACGAGGGCATCACCGGCGCCAAGACGATCAAGACCCTGGTGGTGGAAGAGAAGATGGCCGGCGACTTTGTGAAGGACACCGGCGAATACAAGGGTACTTCGATCCGGGCGGCCCGCCTGCGCGGCGCCTTCTCCGTCACGATGCACCTGGCTTCATCCCTGGCCCTGGCGATCGTCCTGTGGCAGGGCGGCTATATCGCGGCGGAAGAGGTCGGTACCTTCTCCATGTTCATGTCCTATGCACAGGGCCTGATGGAGCCTGTCCGCTGGATCGTGGACGCGATCTCGGACGTGATCACCACCCAGGTGAACATCGAGCGCCTGACCCGCCTGCTGGGCACCCGGTCCGACGTGACCGATACGCCGGAAGTGATTGACAAATACGGCGATTCCTTCAATCCGAAGAAGGAAAACTGGGAACCCATCAAGGGCGATATCGAGTTTGACGACGTCTCCTTCCGCTATCCGGACGGCGACGAGTATGTGCTGGAGCACTTCAACCTGAAGATCCCCTTCGGCAGCAACATCGCCATCGTCGGCGAGACGGGCGCGGGCAAGAGCACCCTGGTGAACCTGGTCTGCCGTTTCTTCGAGCCCACGGAGGGCAAGGTGCTGATCGACGGGCGCGACGCCCGGGAGCGGAGCCAGCTCTGGCTCCACAGCGCCATCGGCTACGTGCTCCAGACGCCCCATCTCTTCTCCGGTACGATCCGGGAGAACCTGCTCTACGGCAATCCCAACGCCACGGAGGAAGAGATTAACCGGGCCCTGAAGCTGGTCTCCGCCGACCAGGTGGTGGCCAAGATGGAAAAGGGCATCGATACAGACGTCGGCGAGGGCGGCGACCTGCTGTCCACCGGCGAAAAGCAGCTGATCTCCTTTGCCCGCGCGATCCTGGCGGATCCCCGCATCCTCGTGCTGGACGAAGCGACTGCTTCCGTGGACACCCTGACCGAGCAGCGGATCCAGTCCGCCATCGATACGGTGATCCAGGGCAGGACTTCGCTGGTCATCGCCCACCGGCTTTCCACGGTCCGTAACGCCGACCTGATCCTGGTGGTGAAGGACGGCAAGATCGTGGAACAGGGAACCCACAGGGAACTCATCGCCGCGAAGGGCCCCTATTACCGGCTCTACACCCGGCAGTATGAGGATGAGCAGACGAAGGGTATCCTGCAGTAAGGCAAAAAAAGATAAGGAGTGCGAAAGCACTCCTTATTTGTTTGGGGAAAATGAATCGGCGGGAACAGTCCCTGCTGACTCACTTCAGCTTTGCGAAGATCATCCGGCCGGCGGAGGTCTGCAGGACGCTGGTGACGGTGATGTCCGCGTCCTCGCCCAGGCGGGACTTGCCGTTCTCGACGACGACCATCGTACCGTCGTCCAGGTGGGCGACGCCCTGGCCGGGTTCCCTGCCTTCCTTGGCAATGTGCACGCGCATGTCCATGCCCTGGACCACGGCGGGGCGCATGGCTTCCGCCAGCTCGTTCACGTTCAGGCTCCGCACGTCGCTGACGGCGGCGGCCTTCTGCAGGTTATAGTCCACGGTGATCACCGTGCCGCCACAGTCCCGGGCCTGCCGAAGCAGTTTCACGTCCACGTCCCGGATATCCTCGATGTCCGCCGGGTCGATGACCAGCTGTTTGAGGCTGCCCTGCATTTCATGCAGGATCTCCAGGCCACGCCGGCCCCGCTGGCGCACGCTGTCGTCGGCGGAATCGGCCACGGTCTGCAGCTCGTCCACCACGTACTGTGGGATTACGAACTCCCCTTCGATGAATCCGGTCTTCGCGACCTCCAGGATCCGGCCGTCGATGATGGCGCTGGTATCCACATATTTGCGGGAGGCATAGCCGTGCTTGCGGGTACGGCTTTTTTCACGGGCGCCGGAAAGGCGGGTGATCATCGCCATGAACTCCCGGCTCCGCCGTTTGCCGATGTTATAGCCCAGGGCGCCCAGGGTCAGGTACAGGATGGCCGTCAGCGCGGCGCCCGCGATGCCGTCCCCGAAGAAGGAGAGCATCTGGCGCAGCAGCGCCGCCACGATCAGGCCCAGGATCAGGCCCAGGACAGCGGTCAGCAGCTGGTTGACCGGCATCTTGTCGAATTCCTTCTGCACATCCCGGGAAAGGCTGCTCACCCGGCGGATGATCCGGCTGCTGAGCAACAGCAGGATCAGGCCGCCCAGGACCGCCATGCCGGTATAGGCCGCCATGGGAACCCAGGTGGGGATGTCGGCGGTCTGGTGGCTCTGGCGGTAGACCGCCAGGCCCAGCTGGGCAACGGCCAGGCCGATGCCGATGCCGAGAAGGACAAGTAAAAGCTTGAGAAGCTTTTCCATTGCTCTTGAACGCATGATTACCTCCGGAAATTAAAAGATAACGCTCAGAGCCTGGGCGACGGTGTCGACGCCGATGACCCTGACGCCGGCGGGGGCGGAAACACGCTGGGCGTTGGCGCGGGGAACCACGATGGTGGTGAAGCCCAGGCGGGCGCATTCGCTGATGCGGCGTTCACACTGGGGCACGGTGCGCACTTCGCCTGCCAGGCCGACTTCGCCCATGACGGCGATTTCGGGACCGACGGCCTTGTCTTTCAGGCTGGAGGCCACGGCCACGCACAGGGCCAGGTCTGCTGCCGGCTCGCTGAGCTCCAGGCCGCCGGCCACGTTGATATACACATCCTGATTATAAGTCCGCTGGTTCGCCCGCTTCTCGAGCACCGCCAGCAGCATGGAGACCCGGCCGCTGTCCGCGCCGTTCACCGCCCGCCGGGGTGTGCCGTAGAAGGTGGGGCTGGTCAGGGCCTGTACGTCGCACAGGAGGGGCCGGCTGCCTTCCACGCCGCAGAAGACCGTGCTTCCGCTGGCGCCCTTGGCCCGGTGGCTCAGCAGTTCCTCACTGGGGTTTTCCACCACCTGCATGCCCTGGCCGGTCATCCGGAAGACGCCCAGCTCGTTCACGGAACCGAAGCGGTTCTTCACCGCCCGCAGCAGCCGGTAATCCTGCTGCCGGTCGCCTTCGAAATACAGGACCACGTCCACCATGTGCTCCAGCATCCGGGGACCGGCGATGGCGCCGTCCTTGGTCACGTGGCCCACGAGGAAGACGCTGGTGCCGGTTTCCTTGCACAGGCGCATGATCAGGCTGGTGCATTCCCGGATCTGGCTGACGCTGCCCGGGGCGCTGGTCATTTCCGGCCGGTACATGGTCTGGATGCTGTCGATGACCGCCGTATCCGGCTGCAGTTCCCGGATCTTGCTTTCGATGGCGTCCAGGGCGTTCTCCGCCAGGACGTACAGATCGCTCTCAATGCCCAGGCGCCTTGCCCGGAGCTTGATCTGCCGGGCGGATTCCTCGCCGCTGACATACAGGGCGCGCTTTCCGCTTTTCGCCAGGTGGTCGCACACCTGCAGGAGCAGGGTGCTCTTGCCGATGCCCGGATCGCCGCCGATCAGGATCAGCCCGCCTTCGACGATGCCGCCGCCCAGCACCCGGTCCAGTTCGCTGATGCCGGTGCCGGTGCGCAGGGTGATATCCTCAGGGATGTCCTTCAGGGCCAGGGGTTTGGCGCCGGTGCCGGGGCGCTGGTTCGCGGCGACCTTGCCGGCCTTGCTGTCCGGCACGGCCTGGAGGCTCTCCTCCAGTGTGTTCCAGGCGCCGCAGCCGGGGCAGCGGCCGACCCATCTCGGGGTCTGGTACCCGCAGGCGGTACATTCGAACATGCTCTTGTCCTTTGCCATCGTTTCACCTCAAAAAAGAGATAGGATATTATAACACAAAAGGGCAGGACATTTAAGTCCTGCCCGGGTTTGTGATCGGAATTACTGATGTCCGTTCGGGGCGTGCTCCCAGGCGTACTGGATCGCTTCCTCGTGGCCGGTGTCCACCTTGTTGCTGTTGTGGGTGCGGCTGTTGGTGAAGTGGATGCACAGCTGGCCCCGATACTCGTTGGTGGAAATGGTATCGCCTTCCGGATAGTTGTGCGGTACGCCGTACAGTGAGCAGGCGAAGGTCCGGGAGCCGATGGTGACCAGCAGCGGGCGCCGCTGGTACAGGTTCTTGCTGGCGATCTCCTGGCTGGTGGTGACGCCGTAGCACCGGCACAGCCGGGCGGTATCGGCCGCGGTCAGCGGCTCCGCGTCCACGTGCAGGCCGCCGGCCCAGCGGTGCGCCCACCAGACGATACCGGTCTTCACGTCGTAAACCTTATAGTTGCTGCCCCTGGCCCACAGCTCGTTGATGCCGCCGGTGTACCAGTCGATCTTTTCGGCCGGGTACAGGGTCATGGTCAGGTTGCTGGTGTCGCCGGCGCCGACGGGCACCGTGCCGAACAGCTTATGCTGGGTCGCCGCGCCGGCGACGCCGTCCACGGACAGGCCCTTCGCCTTCTGGAACGCCTTCACGGCGTCCGCCACGGCGGTGGTGTATTTGTTGGTGATGTTGCCGCTGTAATAGCCCTGTTTCTTCAGCTCGGTTACCAGGTTCTTGACCGCGTTGCCGGTGGAACCGGTCTTCAGCGTGGTATAGGTGGCTTCCTGGGCGCCGCCGCCGTCGGGCGCCGGGGTGGTGCCGGGTTCAGGCGTGTTGGTCGGCGCAGGGGTCGGCGTCGCGATGGCGGAACCGTCGGAGTTGCACTTGGTCACATAGTCCGCGTGGACCCAGCCGTTTCCCAGGGTCTTGTGATCCACGTTATACCAGAGGACGCCCTTGACCTTGGTCGGTTCGCCGTAATAGGGCATGACCACGTTTTTGGCGATCTGGCCGATGGGGTCGGTATAGCCGGCCTTTTTCCGCAGGTTGACGCCGCCGGAGGTGGTCTTCAGGTAGCCGGTGGGCTCCCGGGTCGGTTCGGGCGTAGGGGTGATCAGGCCGGTGGCCGGGGTCGGCGTCGGGGTGACGCTGCCGTCGGGCGCAGCCGTGGGCGTGGCGGTGGGATTGGGCGCGCTTACCTTTTTCACGACGTCGCTGCGCAGGTAGCCGCGGTTGGCGCCGTCCGCCACGAAATACCAGGTGTAGCCGTTCTTCTGGACCGGCTCCAGGAGATAAGGCAGGGTCACGTTCTTGCCGATCTGCTTGATGACCGTGCCGGAGATGGTGGCGCGGAGGTTGCAGCCGCCCTTGATGGTCCGGACGTAGCCCAGGGCGTCGCCGGAGGGGACGGGCGTGGGGGTGATCAGGCCGGTGGCGTAGGTCGCGGTGGGCGTCGCGCCGCTGTTGACCACTTCCACGCAGTCGTTGCGGACGTAGTAGGTCTTTCCGTCCTTGCTGACCGGATACCAGGTATAGCCGCCCTTCTGCACGGCGCTGCCGTTCAGCGGCAGGGTGGAACCGCGGCCTTCCCAGTCGTGGTCCTTGTCATAGTCGCCGTCGGGAGCGTTCCGCAGGTGGCAGCTGCTCAGGATCAGCTTGACATAGGAGCCGGTGGTGGTGCCGGAGCCGGAATTGGAATTATTATTGCTGTTTCCGTTGTTGGTGGGCGCCGGCGTCGGGGTGACGACCGTGGTTTCCCCGTTGGAGGGGCCGCCGCTGATGATGGAAATGAAGTCGCTCATGATATAGCCGACGACACCGTTGTAGCGGACCTTGAAGAAGGTGTTCCCGTTGCCGCGGATGGAGGGGATCGTCAGCAGTTCGACCTGGGTATTCCGGTCGAGGCGTTCGATGCTGTGGTAGCCGGTGCCGGGGCCTTCCCGGAAGTTGGTGCCGCCCGCGGTGACGGAACCGATGGAGCCCTCGATGGCGGGCAGGTCCACGCTCTTGCCGTTGTTGGGCGCGGGGGTCGGGGTGGGCGTCGGCTGGCCGCCGCCGTTATTGGTCGGGATCGGCGTCGGGGTGGCGATGGTGCCGCTCTGGCTGTACTGGGCGTACTGTTCGGCGGTCAGCACCGAGAAGCAGTCGCCGCGGATCCAGACGATATGGATATCGTTGTTCTTCCGCTCCGGATTGACGGTCGCAATCTTGTACCAGGTGACCTTGTTCACGACCCGGGTCTCCCGGATTTCGCAGACGTGGTTGATCGGCAGGTCAAAGGCGATCTTGTCCTCGGGCGCGACGCGGGTATGGACCGTGTCCTTGATGACGATGCCGTAGTTTGAGCCTGCGCCTTCCGCGCGTGCGGAAGGAAGGGTCCCCGTTGCGGAGGGGATCAGCGTAAGCATCAGGCACAGGGCCAGCGCGATGGAAATCAGGCGGCGATTCACGGTCATGAACGGTTCACCTCAACAGATTAGTCGGAATACACATCAAAATACATGTATCTGAAAATACAGCATTATTGTATTACGAAAATATTACAATGTCAACCACATTCAATTCATAATTCATAATTCATAATTCATAATTTGAAAAAAGATGAAACAATATAAGATGACAGCGGGAGTAACAAGAATTGATGAAACAGAAAAGGTGCCGGCGCGCTGCCGACACCAAATTCTGTGATCATTATTCATTTCACCACGATGTTCACGATCCGGCCTTTGACGTAGATCTCCTTGACGATGGTCTTGCCGTCGAGGAAGGACTGGACGTTCTTCATGGCGTGGGCTTTTTCCAGGACGCTGGCCTGTTCCTCGTCCACCCCGATTTCCACGGTGGCGCGGACCTTGCCGTTGACCTGGACCGGGATCTGGATCGTGTCTTCTTTGATCTTCTCCTCGTCCCAGGCGGGCCAGGGTTCGTAGGCCAGGCTTTCTTCATGGCCGAGGATCGACCACATCTCCTCCCCGATATGGGGGCAGATGCAGCTGAGCATCTTCACGAAGGCTTCGGCATAGGCCTTGGGGCAGGTGCCGTTCTTGTAGCAGGCGTTCACGAAGATCATCATCTGGCTGATCGCGGTGTTGAAGCCCAGGGTCTCAAAGTCCCCGGTCACCTTTTTCACCGTCTGGTGGAACACCCGGTCCAGGGCGCCGTCGCTCTCCGCGGTAATGTTTTCTTCATTGGTGAAGAAGGTCCAGACGCGGTTGAGGAACTTCCGGGCGCCTTCCACGCCCTGGGGGCTCCAGGGTTTGGAAACTTCCAGCGGTCCCATGAACATCTCATACAGGCGGAGGGTGTCCGCGCCGTACTTGTCCACGATGTCGCTGGGGTTGACTACGTATTTCGGGAAGCGCTTGCCCATCTTGATGCCGTTCTCGCCCAGGATCATGCCCTGGTGGACCAGCTTTTTGAAAGGTTCCTTTACCGGGCTCAGGCCCTTGTCATAGAGGTAGCGGTTCCAGATGCGGCTGTACATGAGGTGGCCCACGGCGTGCTCCGGTCCGCCGATGTACAGATCCACCGGCAGCCAGTGCTCCAGGAGCTTGTAGTCCGCGAAGGTCTTGTCGTTGTGCGGGTCGATGTAGCGCATATAGTACCAGCTGCTGCCGGCGGAGCCGGGCATGGTGCTGGTCTCCCGCAGGCCTTTGACGCCGTTTCTGTCGTAGTGTTTCCACTCTTCGGCGTTCTCCAGCGGGGCTTTGCCGTTCTTTCCTTTATAGTCTTCCAGCTCGGGCAGGATGAGCGGGAGCTCTTCGTCCGGCAGGGGGTAGATTTTTCCGTCTTCGGTGTGGACCACCGGCACGGGCTCGCCCCAGTAGCGCTGGCGGGCGAAGATCCATTCCCGGAAGTGGTAGTTGACCGTGCGCTTGGCCACGCCCATCTTTTCCAGCTTCGCGGTGATGGCTTCCTTGGCTTCCTCCACGGTGAGGCCGGTGAATTCTTCGCTGTTGATGAGCCTGCAGCCCTTGCCCAGGTAGTCCTGTTTTTCGAAGGCGTGTTCGGAGACGTCCGCGCCGTCGATGACCTGGATCATGGGGATGTTGTGGGCCACGGCGTACTCAAAGTCGCGCTGGTCGTGGCTGGGAACGGCCATGACCGCGCCGGTGCCGTAGCTGGCCAGCACGAAGTCGCCGATGAACAGCTCCGCTTCCTTGCCGTTGGCGGGGTTGATGCATTTGACGCCTTCCAGGCGGCAGCCGGTCTTGCCCTTGTTCAGCTCCGTCCGGTCCATGTCGTTCTTCTTGCGGGTTTCTTCAATATAGGCCTTGACTTCTTCCTGGTTTTTGATGCGGGGCATGAGGTCCTGCACCAGCTGGCCGTCCGGGGCCAGCACCATGAAGGTGATGCCGTAGATGGTCTCGATACAGGTGGTGAAGATGCTGAACTCACCGCCGCCTACGATCTGAAACTTCACTTCCACGCCGGTGGACTTGCCGATCCAGTGGCGCTGCATGTCCTTGGTGCTCTCCGGCCAGTCGATCTCCTCCAGGCCTTCCAGGAGCTTCTCCGCGAAGGCGGGCTGGTCGATGACCCACTGCTTCATGTTCTTGCGCACCACGGGATAGCCGCCGCGCTCGCTCTTGCCGTCGATGACTTCGTCGTTGGAAAGCACGGTGCCCAGCTCTTCGCACCAGTTCACGGGCATATCGATATACTGGGCGTATCCGTCCAGGTAAAGCTGTTTGAAGATCCACTGGGTCCACTTGTAGAACTCCGGATCGCTGGTGGCGATCATCTTGTCCCAGTCATAGTCGAAACCCAGCTCCTTCAGCTGGCGGCTGAAGGTTTTGATGTTCTCCTGGGTAAAGCCTTCCGGATGGTGGCCGGTGGTCACGGCGTACTGTTCCGCGGGCAGGCCGAAGGAGTCGTAGCCCATGGGATGGAGGACGTTATAGCCCTGCATGCGCTTCATGCGGCTGACGATGTCCGTGGCGGTATAGCCTTCCGGATGGCCGGCGTGCAGGCCGACGCCGCTGGGATAGGGGAACATATCCAGGGCGTAGAACTTGGGCTTTGAAAAGTCCCAGACGTCCGTGGCGAAGGTCTTGTGCTCCTCCCAGAATTTCTGCCATTTCGGCTCGATGATCTTCGGGTCATAAATGCGGTCCATGCTGCTTCACCTGATCCTTCAAAAGAATTGAAAGCAGTATAGCATATTTACAGCCGTTTGGGAACGATGGGAACGGGTCTTTTCGTTCCTTTTTTGCAGTTTTGTTCGATTTTTGGGAGAAGGGGGAACGGAACGGACCTCTCCTACCGTTCCATTTGCTGCAGGGGAGAAAGGGATTTGGGCCGGAGCGGAGTGCCGGCGGCTTCCGCCCGGATCCCCGGTTCGGGGTTCATTTTCACCCGGCGGAAGGGATACCGTTCGGAAAAGGGTTCCCGTCCGGCCTGCCGGGGTTTGCTGCTCCCGCCGGACGTTTTCGGCGCGGGAGCGGGGGCCGGCGCGGGCGCCGGATCAGGCGCTTCGGCAGGCACCGGTTCCGGGACAGGTACCGGGACCGGTTCGGGTTCCGGAGCGGGTTCCGCGGCGGGTTCCGAAGCCTCCGGTACCTGCGGGGCTTCCGGCGGTGTTTCCGCCTCCTGCGCTGAAACGGCCGCGGGCTGCACCGGGGTTTCTGGTTGGACCTCCGGCTGGGTTTCAGCCCTGGTCTCCGTCTGTGCCGGGGTTTCCGGCTGCGCCGGAGCTTCCGGCTGTGCCGGGGCTGCGGGCTGTACCGGTGTTTCAGGCTGCGCCGGGACTTCCGGCTGCGTCGGGGATTCCGGCTGGGACTGGGGTTCAGGCTCCGGCTGGGATTCCGGCTGCGGATCCGAAGACGCGGGGATCACGGGCAGTTCTTCGGATCCGGTTGACGAGCCGCCGCCGGTTTCGCCGTCTTCGTCCAGGGAGCCGTCCATGGCTTCGCCCACCGACGGTTCAAGGGCCGGGATGATATCCCCTTTCTTCAGGACCGCATGGCAGTCCGGGCAGACGTAATCGCCGGTATAGCCGGGCACGCCGACTTCCGGTTCTTTCGCGTTGACGAGATCTTTGTTCGGATGAAGGCATTCGTCGTCGTCTTCCGCCGGGGCGGCCAAGGGCAGCAGGATCAGGACGGCGGCGGTCAGGAAACACAGGATGCGTTTTTTCATCTGGCTCACTCCGATCGTTGGGTCGGCAGATTGTTCGGTTGGTTTTATTCAATTATACCGCAGGCCGGATGTTCCCGCAATTCCCCCATATCTTGTGGCGGCCGGGGCTCAGTTGTCACGATGATGGGGTTGTGATATAATTTACCATGTATACGCATATGGAAGCGAAAATGAGACTGCTAAAGGGAGTGAACCCGTAATGATGAAAAAGATCCTGTGCCTCGCGCTGGTGCTGACGGTCTGCGCGGCGCTGCCGGCCGCGGCGGAGACGGCGCAGCCGGTGACGGCGGAAGAACTGGACGCGCTGCTGGCGGAAGTCCGGGCAAAGGCGCTGACGGAAGAAGCACTGAACGACCCCGCGGACGAAGCGGCCCAGAACGAGGACGGCACGCTTTTCTGGTTTGAGGACGCGAAGATCTATGCGGCCGGAGAGGCCTTTACGGCGGATACCCCGGTGAACACCCTGGTGATCGAGCACAGCGAGGAAGCGGTTTTCCGCGGCGTCTGGGTCGCCTCCCTCCAGGAGGAAGCCCTGGCGGCCTTCCCGAACGAGAATCCGGAACTGGCCGGTACCCGGGACGCGGCGCTTCTGTATCTGACCATGACGGAAGGCGGTTTCCTGTACGGCCGGGTCCTGCGGGACGGCCAGCGGCTGACCGCCCTGGAATACGGCGAGGTGCTGCCCGCCGGGGAAAGCTTCCGCCGGACGGCGGTGACTTTCGACCTGCTGGAAGGCCTGGTCAGCGGCGTCCGCGTGGACGGGCTGAACCCGGAAGAAGGCCTGCTGGACGCGCCCTTCGCCAACGAGTTCCTGAAGGAACTGGAAGCGCTGAAAGCCGCCGACGGATACCGGGCGGTCAAAACCAGCAAGAACGGACTGGAGCTGACGGCCTTTGACGAGAAGGATCTGACCTTCAGCGGCATTTCCTATCCGGCCCTGCAGCCGGACAACCTGCCCGGCGAAGCGGAGCGGGAACTGATCGACAACGAGGACGGCACCTGGCTGCTGCGCTTCGACTGCGCGGACTATGAGGCGATTTTCACCTGCGACGCAAACGGGGAGAACGCGAAGATCCTGTCCTTCACCCTCCGGGACGAAGGGACTGAAGGTCCCCGGGGCGTCCGGCTGGGCGACCTGTTCAGCGAGGACTTCTGCCGCTTCCGCAACGGGGAGAACGAGACGGGCGAAGACCTGACGGAGCTGCTTTACGGCGACGGCGCCACCGCGCCCTGGGGCGCCGCGGTCTACGACCCGGCCGACATGAGCCTGCGCTATGTGACCGCCACGGAGGAAGGCGCGGAAGTCATGCTGATCCTGAGATATGAAGACAATTACCTGACGGAGATCATGCTGCAGACGCTGTAATAAAGGATAAAAGATGAGCAAGATTGACCTGACCTGTCCGGCTGAGATCTTCACCGCGGCGCTGCCGACGGAAGAGATCCCCGCGGCGACCCTGACCCTGTTCAACCTGAGCGACCGGGTGATCACTTCGGTCGAGGTTCTGCTGCGCCTGCTGGACGACGACGGCGGCGAAACCGAGCGGCTGGCCTACCGCGGCCGGGCCCTGAACGGGCGGCCCCATTCCACGTTCCTGCTGACGGTGCCCTGCGCGCCGTCGGCCGGGCTGAAGGCGCTGGACGTCTCGGTGGAAAAGGTCTGGTACGCGGACAACGAAACCTGGCGGCGGGATCCGGTCAACAGCGTGGAATACACGCCCAACGCCCTGCCGGTGAGCCCGGCGCTGACGAACCTGAAATTCGCCGCCGGAGAGACCGCCGTGGGCTATCCGAGCCTGCAGAACGGGCTGTGGGTCTGCGTCTGCGGCCGGCCCAACCCGGAAGGCGAAGGCTACTGCGCCCGCTGCGGACGGCAGATGGAGACGGTTTTCTCCCTCTATACCCCCGAGGCGGTGGAAGCGCAGATCAGCATGAAGGAACGGCAGCTGGACCTGTCGAGCCGGAACATCCGGGAGGACACGATCCGCATGCAGCGGATCCGGGAAGAAGAATACAAACAGAAGAAAGCCCGGCGGGGAATGCGGTTCCGGCTCCTGGTCGCGGCGGTGCTGTGCGCGGCCCTGACCGCCTCCGTGCTGTTCTTTTTTGAGCCCTGGCTGCGGCTGTCCGCCGGACGGCGGGCCCTGGAGAACGGGGACGCGGCCGGCGCGAAGAAGGCGTTCCAGGCGCTGGGCACCTTCGGCGGCGCCGACGGGATGATCGCCGAGTGCGACTGGCTGATCGCCAAAGAAGCGGCGGAGAACGCGAAGAGCGCGGAGGACCTGGCCCGGGCGTCCGGCCTGCTGCGGGCGGTGAAGGACCGGCCGGAAGCGGCCGACGAAGCGAACAAAACGGATCTGATCCGGGCGCGGCTGCTGCTGGGCAATAACCGCTGGGAGGAAGCGCTGGAAGCGCTGGCCCTGCTGCCCGAGGATTATGAAGGCCGGGCGGAACTGCTGCAGTCCTGCCTGACCGCGAAAGCCTGGGCTCTGCAGAACGCCGGGCAGTATGCCGAGGCCCGGGAAGTCTGGCTGCAGCTGGGCGATATGCCCGGCGCCCGGGAGCAGGCGGCCCTGTGCATCTATGAGCCCGCCAAGGCGCTCATGGAACAGAAGGACTGGGACGGGGCCATCGCCGTGTTCAGCACGATCCCGGATTACCAGGACAGCCGGGAAAAGACGCTGGAATGCCATTATCACAAGGCGGAAGAACTGGAAGCCGCCGGGGATAAAGACAGCGCCTGCCGGGAATACCTGCTGGCGGGAAGCTGGGGCGACGCGGTGGTCAAATACAGCGCCCTGACCTACGAACAGGCGGAGGAGCTGTACGCCGCCGGGGATATCAAAGCCGCCCAGGCGCTCTATGCGTCCCTTCCGGACGACGAAAACGCAAAAGAGAAGGATGTCCAGTGCCGGTACCAGCTGGCGGAGGAAGCCGCGTCCATCGTGGAATACTCCATGGTGCTGGAACTGCTGAAGGATATTCCGGACGACTATAAAGATACGAAGGCCCTGCGGGGTGAAGCTTCCTATAAAAAGGCCCAGGCCGCTTTCCGGCAGGGAGAATGGGAAACGGCCATGAACCTGCTGAAGGACCTGGACCGGGAAAGCCTGAAGCATAAATTCCGGGACATCGAAAACCTGTATGTGGAAGCCTGCAGCAAATGCGGTAAGGATCCGTATCCGACGCCGGAACCCGGCGCGGAGGGCGAAGGGGAAACCCAGGACGCCGCTCCAACTGCCACACCCGCTTCCACCCCTGCCCCTGCAGACGAATCCCCGACCGCCACGCCCAATCCCTGGCAGGTTACAGAGGACGACTAAACCATGAGCGAAACGAGAAAGCGGATCCCCGAGCTGGACGGGCTGCGCGTGCTGATGATCTTCATCGTCAGCTGGTATCACATCTGGCAGCAGAGCTGGCTGCGGCCGGTGATCGGCAGCTACAGCCTGGATTATCTGGTGCGGTCCGGCTATATCTGGGTGGACGGCACGGTGCTGCTTTCCTCGTTTTTGCTTTTCCTGCCCTATGCCCGGGCGATGCGAGACCGGCTGCCGGCTCCGGATACCCGGGATTTCTATTTCCGACGGGCCCGCCGGATCCTGCCGGGGTATTATTTCATCATCCTGGCGACGCTCTTCGTTGTTGCGATCCCCTGGGGCCTGTATGAGAGCCCCCAGTTCCTGATCAAGGACGTGGCGACTCACCTGACCTTCACCTTCCCGTTCTTCCGGGATACTTACATCTTCACTCCGCTGGGCGCGGCCTGCTGGACGCTGGCCATCGAGGTGCAGGCCTATCTCCTGTTCCCCTGGATCGCGAAGGCCGTCATGAAAAAACCCGCGCTCACGCTGGGCGTGATGGGCGCGGTGTGCTTCGGTTTCCGGGCCTGGTGCATCTGGTCGCTGACGGATTTCAGCCTCGTGGTGAACCAGCTGGTCAATTTCCTGGACGTCTATGTGATCGGTATCCTGGCGGCGATGACCTTCCTGAAACTGAGCGACCGGGAACCGGCCGAAAAGAACAAACGCCGCTACGCCCGGCAGACAGCAGCCACCCTGATCTTCGCGGCGGCGCTCTACCTCCTGATCCGGATGCTGTATATCCAGTCCGGGTCCACGGTCTACACGGCGGACCGGGGCGTGGCGGGATGGATCGGCCGGCTGCTGAACATGCAGCCCCCGGCTTCGGACTATGTGGTGATTCAGCGGAACCAGATGATCTACCGGCCGGTTTACGCCCTGTGCTTTACCGCGATGATGCTCTCCGCGCCCTTCGCGCTGTTTCCGCTCCGGAAGCTCCTGGGCAATCCGGTGACAAAGTTTCTCGGCGGGATCAGTATGAACTACTACCTGATCCACCAGACCGTCATCGTCCATATGAAACGGATCCGCTTCCCGGATTCCGTCAGCGACACGCCGAACACCGTCGGGGAACAGCCCTGGCAGAACCGGTATACGTTCTGGGCCTTTACCATTTCCCTGGTCCTGGCCGTCGCCGTGACCTACTTAATCGAAAAACCCGCAGCCAAACTGCTGAATCGGCTGCGGGCGAGATCTAAGCAATCATAATTATGAATTATGAATTGTAAATTGGTTCTTACTTTTTCTTCCCCTTCGGATTGACGCCGCGGATCGTGGCGCTTGGCACGGAAGCCTGCTTCATGAAGGCGCTGGGGCTGATGCCGACGATGTGCTTGAACTGCTTGGAGAAGTGGTAGGGATCCTGCATCCCGACGGCCACGCCGGCTTCCCGGACGGAGCAGTCCTGGTCCCGCAGAAGTTCCTTCGCCCGCTCCATCTTGCAGTGGAGCACATAGCTCAGGGGCGGCATCCCGACTTCCGCCACGAAACGCTTCCTGAAAGTTTCCATCGGCATGCGGGAGATGGCGGCCATGTCCGCCAGGGAGAAGTTGTCCTTATACTGATTGGCGCGGAGCATATCCACGACCTTGGCGATCTCGTGGGAGAGCATGGCGTCCATGGCCACGGGCTGGCCCCAGTGGGACGCAATCATGCCGTAGAGCAGGTGCTGCAGCTGGTAGGTGGCGTCGGCGGTGCCGGTGTGGCGGACGATGACCTGCACGATCTGCTCCGCCAGGTAGATCTGGCTGGGCAGCGCTCCCTGCTTGAGGGGCATATGGAGCAGCGCGCCCATCTTCCGGACGACCATGGGGCTGAGGGGGCCTTCCAGCGCGATCCACAGGCAGCGGGTGTCTTCATCCGTGGAGATCTCGCACCGCTTGTCCCCGCCGGGCAGGAAACAGGTGGATCCGGCGGACAGGGCCAGTTCGTGATTGTCCCAGAACAATACGATGCTTCCCTTTTCCACCGCAAGCCACACCCACTGGTCATGGGGGTTCAGGGGCCAGGTGCCCTTTTCCAGCACGAAAGAGCCGGCGGAGGAGATCCATGCGCCGCTGGCCTGGGTCAGGCTTCCGGGCTTATGGTATCCTTCCACTGCGAGGGCGGCCAGATGTTCCGGGATCTCTTTCAGCAAATATGAATTCATGGCGTAACCTCCTGAGAAGTTGACCAAATACGACAAATTGTGTGACAAGTATACATCCCGGTGAACAATTTGTCAACTTTGGTAGAAATGGAATTTATTACCAAATATAAAATGGAAAATACCGGAAAACAAAAGGAAGAAAAAAGATGATCAGGAACGCTGTAACACGGATTCAGGAGTATCTTCATAGCCACGGCACTTCCTATACCCTGAAACGACTCGGACAGAAGGCTGCCCAGCAGGTTCTGGGCACCTATGAAAGGCGCAGGAAGCAAGAAACTGCAACGCCTGAAGAGCTTCGTGCCCAGCGGGAAAACCAGCCGGATGCCGGCCTGGTCAGCGTGGTGATCCCGGTTTACAACACGGATCCGGGCATGCTCACCGCGCTCCTGGACAGCCTGGAGGCCCAGACCTACATGAATTTCGAAGCGATCCTGTATGACGGAGCCAGCACCCGGGCGGAAACCGCCGACGTCCTGAAAGCACGCAGCGAAAAAGAACCCCGGTTCCGGCTGGTCCGGGGGGAAGAAAACAAAGGCATCAGCGGCAACACCAACGAAGCCATCCGGCTGGCCCGGGGCGAATACGTGGCCCTGTGCGACCACGACGACCTGCTGGCGCCGGACGCCCTGTGGCGGGCGGCGGAATGCATTGCGGCGAAGCATCCGGATATGGTCTATTCGGACGAGGACCGGCTGACTGAAAACGGCAAAAAGCACATGGATCCGCACTATAAGCCGGACTACTGTCCGGACAACCTGGTCAGCGACAACTATATATGCCACCTGGCGGTGATCCGCAAATCGCTGCTGGAGGAGGCCGGCGGCCTGCGCAGCGGCTTTGACGGCAGCCAGGACCACGACCTGTTCCTGCGGGTCGCGGAAAAAACGGACCGTATTGAACATATCCCCTATATCCTTTACAGCTGGCGGGAGGTTTTCTCCAGCAAAAGCCACCGGGAGCTGTGGACCTGCCTGGTGAACGGCTGCCGCGCGGCCGTGGAGCATGAGGCGAACCTGGGCCGGAAGGCGGAAGCCGTTCCGGTGAACAAGGAGATCCGCCTCTGGTACGAGATTCCGGCGGAAGCGACGGTGGAGGCGCTGGTCCACGGGGACAGTGAGGACGAGTGCCGGGAATGCCTGGGGGAACTGGAGTTCCGCACAGACTGGCCGAACCTGACCGGGAGCATCCTGGTGGCCGGGGAGAACGAGCGGATCGGGCTGATCAACGAAGCGGCCCGGACCAGCAAAGCGGATTACCTGCTGCTGCTGGACGCCCGGGTGACGGAAATGAACCGGTATTTCATCCGGGAGATGATGATGTACGCCCGGCGGGACGATGTGGCCGGCGTCACCGGCGTCCTGACGGACCGGAAGCAGAAGATCACCCACGGGGGCTTCGCCCTGGGGATGGAACATACGGTACAGTGCATCAATGAAGGGCTGTACGTTTCCGCCGGCGGCTGGCACGACATGATGAACAAGGTGCACAACGTCAGCGCGGTCAGCCTGTGCTGCCTGCTGGTGAAGCGGGAGAACTGGCTGGACCTGGACGAAGGGTACCGGGGCGGCCTGGCCGCCGTGGACCTGGCCCTGAAGCAGCGGCAGGCCGGGAAGTGGTTCGTCTTTACGCCCCACGCCAAAGCGCAGCTGGAACCCTGCGCCCTGCTCCTCTCCGGGGAGGAACGGGACGGACAGGACGTGGCCCGTTTTGAGCAGGCCTGGGGCAGGGACCTCCACGATCCCTGCTACAGCCCCCGGTTCGGGAAAAAGAAAGCGAATTATCAGTTCTGATATAACATGAGATCCCTCGACTTCGCTCGGGATGACAACCCACGAATAAAAAACCGGTGGAGAACAGACAGCTCTCCACCGGTTTTTTGCGGGTTGTCATTTTGCGTATTCGGTGCTGCGGGTTTCGCGGATGACGTTAACCCGGATCTGGCCGGGATATTCCATCTGCTCTTCGATGCGCTTGGCGATCTCTTTGGCCAGGACTTTGATGCCGTCGTCGTTGACGTCCTCCGGCTTGACCATGATGCGCACCTCGCGGCCGGACTGGATGGCGTAGCACTTGTCCACGCCGTCGAAGCTGTTGGCGATTTCCTCGAGCTTCTCAAGCCGCTTGATATAGTTCTCCAGGCTCTCGCGGCGGGCACCGGGGCGGGCGGCGCTGATCGCGTCCGCGGCCTGCACCAGCACCGCTTCCACGGTCTGGGGTTCCACGTCGTTGTGGTGGGCCATGATGCAGTGCACCACGTCTGCGTTCTCGTGATACTTCCGGGCCAGGTCCGCGCCCAGGGTCACGTGGGTGCCTTCGCTCTCGTGGTCCACGGCCTTGCCGATATCATGCAGCAGGCCGGCGCGCTTGGCCAGCTGGACGTCCGCGCCCAGTTCCGCGGCCATGAGCCCCGCCAGGTGGCTGACCTCGATGGAGTGCTTCAGCACGTTCTGGCCGTAGCTGGTGCGGTAGCGCAGGCGGCCCAGGAGCTTGACCAGCTCGTGATGGATCCCGTGCTGGTTGGTCTCGAAGACGGCGTTCTCGCCGGCTTCCCGGATCTGGTTGTCGACTTCCTTCCGGGCTTTCTCGACCATCTCTTCGATGCGGGCCGGATGGATCCGGCCGTCCATGATGAGTTTTTCCACCGCGACGCGGGCCACTTCCCGGCGGACCGGGTCGAAGGCGGAGACGATCACGGCTTCAGGGGTGTCGTCGATGATCAGGTCGACGCCGGTGGCGGTTTCCAGCGCGCGGATGTTGCGGCCTTCACGGCCGATGATCCGGCCCTTCATATCGTCGTTGGGCAGGCTGATGACGCTGACGGTGGATTCGGCCACATGGTCCGCGGCGCACTTCTGGATTGCCAGGGCGATGATGTTCCGGGCTTTCTTTTCGCCCTCTTCCTTCGCCTGGGTCTCAATCTCGCGCACCTGGGCGGCGGCGTCGTGGAAGGCTTCCTTCTGGACGCGGTCGATGACGATCTGCTTCGCCTCGTCCTTGGTCATGCCGGCCACCCGTTCCAGTTCGGTCAGCTGCTTGGCTTTGATTTCGTCCAGTTCGGCCTCTTTCTTCGCCAGGTCAGCCAGTTTGGTGTTCAGGGTTTCTTCCCGGGTTTCCAGGTTGCTTGCCTTTTTGTCCAGGGTCTCTTCACGCTGGATCAGGCGGCGTTCGTTCTTCTGGATCTCGTTGCGGCGTTCCCGCATTTCCTTTTCGTTTTCCGCCCGTTCCCGGTCGTTTTCGGCTTTAGCCTTCAGGATCTCTTCCTTGGCTTCCAGCACTTTTTCCTTCTTGTAATCTTCGGCTTTGCGGACGGCGTCGTCATACAGGCGCTTGGCGTAGTCTTCCGTCCGTTCGATCTTCTTTTCCGTAAAGCTCTTGCGGTATGCGTAACCTACCAGGCCGCCGAGCAGGCAGCCTGCAATCGCGGCGATGACCGCGATGATGATCGGATCCATTGTTTCCCTCCCTTTCTGCTGTAAAATCTCATTTCAACATTCAATCTTCGGCGTACGAAAAAACCGCGCGAAAACAATCGCTTCGCACGGCTGTACGCTGCTTCGACCGAGGGGCTCCCGGTATCGTAACATCTTTTCCGCAGACATATGTCAAAAGGGCAGAACTGCCGGTCTGCTGCGGAAGCCATCTTATACGGTTCGTCCGGTCGGACGCCCAGAAAAGATCGCGGACGATGCCCGCGGTGGTACATTTGGGGGTGGCTCTATCGATAACAGCGGCGGAAAATAAAATTCCGCACAGCCGAACATCATTATATTAACGGCAGTACGGACATTTGTCAAGATTTAGAAATAATTAGGCGAAGGGGTGGGAAAGCTTCAGGGCCCGGGATGTTTTCCGGGTGATCCATTTCAGAATGACAGCCAGCACAACCGTGCAGACAATCTCTGCGGCGAAGGTCAGCGCGATCCATTTGGGATCGCCAAGGCGGGACTGCAGCTTCCCGGCGATAAAAGCGATCACGATATGGTGCGTCAGGAACATCTCATAGCTGTACCCGCTGACTGTATCCAGGGCCCTAAGCTTATGTTTTGCCAGCAGGGGTTCCAGACCGGAAAAGGAGATCATCAGGCCGGCCGCCTGCAGGGTGGTCCGGAAGGACTGGCTGAAAAGCCATTCTGACGGGATCAGCAGCAGCGCAACAGTCAGCGGCAGGGCGATCATCCAGGCTTTCTTCGGGATCCGGTCGTAATAGGCGCCGATGTACATGCCCAGGATAAATTCATAGCCCTCCATCGGCAGGATGATAAATTCCGCGACCCCCGGCGTGCCGTGGACCGCGAAAAACACATATACGCCGGTAGCTGCTGCCAGGAAAAGGACCGGCGCTTTCCGAAGAGCCAGCCGGAACAGCGGAAACAGCAAAGAGAGAATGACCAGCGCGCCAAGGAACCATTCGCCGATACCGAGATAAAAGGACGGAACGCCATGGGACTTCATCCAGCCATCCATGCCGAAGAAGTTGAAGACTGCACGCCAGAGCGGGATATCCGGCGGAAAGAAATCCGTTTTCCCGCGGTGGATGATCAGCAGCATCGCAAAGTATGTGACTGTCAGCAGATAATAGGGAATCAGCAGGCGGGAAAAGCGTTTCTTCAGGTATCCCGGCAGGCTGAAGGCCCGATCTGACCGGAGGGAAAGTACCGCGCCGGACAGCATGAAGAAGACGGCGACGGCCGGAAGCGCGATGTTCGTATCTGCGATCGTATACCAGTGAACCAGTCTGCTTTCGGCGTAGATCCCGGTCTCTACCAGATTGAACACCATGTGGTACCAGATGACGGCGAAAAAGCTCAATACACGCAGAACATCAAATGATCTGATCCGCTTCACTGTCTTTCCTCCATTATCGTGATCGACAGGGTTATGCCGGCGGCTTTCTTCACGGAAGATCAGAAGTCACAGTTCATGGGGGTGCGGAAGTACGGAATGACGTCCCGGATGTTGTCCACGCCGGTGAGGTAGATCAGCAGGCGCTCGAAGCCCATGCCGAAGCCGGAATGGGTGCAGCCGCCGAACTTCCGCAGGTTCACGTACCAGTACATCTCCTCCTTGGAGATGCCCAATTCATCCATGCGGCGGGTCAGCAGGTCGTACCGGGTTTCCCTCTGGCTGCCGCCCATGAGCTCGCCCGCGCCGGGCACCAGCAGGTCCACCGCGGCGACGGTCTTGCCGTCGTCGTTCTGGTACATATAGAAGGCCTTGATATCCTTGGGCCAGTCGTAGACGAACACCGGGGAGTGGAAATATTCCTCGGTCAGGTACTTTTCATGCTCCTTGGCGGTGTCCTCGCCGAATTTCGGCTCGAACTTGAACTCGGTGCCGTTCTCCATGGCCTTGCGCAGGATGGAGATGGCTTCCTCGTGGGTGACCCGGGCGCAGGTGCTGGTGAGCAGCGCGTTCAGCTTGTCCAGCAGGCCGCCGCCGGTGAACTGGTCCAGGAACTTCAGTTCGTCCGGGCACTTCTCCAGCACGGTTTTCACGATGGCTTTCAGGAAATCCTCCTCCAGATCCATCAGCTGGTCCAGGTCGCAGAAGGCGATTTCCGGCTCGATCATCCAGAATTCCGCCGCGTGGGTCTTGGTGTTGCTGTTCTCCGCCCGGAAGGTGGGCCCGAAGGTGTAGATCTTCGAGAAGGCCATGGCAAATGTCTCGCCCTCCAGCTGTCCGGTGACGGCCAGGCTCGTGGGCTTGCCGAAGAAGTCTTCGGAGGCGTCCGCCGTGGAGCCCTTGGGCAGGGTGGTCACGGTGAAGGTGTTGCCGGCGCCCTCGGCGTCGTTCCCGGTGATCAGGGGCGTATGCACATAGACGTAGCCCCGGTCCTGGAAATAGGTGTGGATCGCCATGGCGGCCACGCTGCGGACGCGGAACACCGCCTGGAACAGGCGGGTGCGGGGGCGCAGGTAGGCGATCTCCCGCAGGTATTCCACGGTATGGCGCTTGGGCTGCAGCGGATAATCCTCGGGGCAGTCGCCCTCCAGGGTGATTTCACTGGCCTGGATCTCGGGGGTTTCCGGATCCTTGTAGCTGGGGACGACTTTGCCGGTCACCTTCACAGCGCTGCCCACCCGCAGGGCGGCAACCCTGTCGAAGTCCGGCAGGGTATTGTCGTAAACCACCTGGGGGTTTTTGAAGCAGGTTCCGTCGAAAAAGTCCACGAAGCCCATGTTCTTCTGCTTCCGGTGATTGCGGATCCAGCCCAGCAGGGTCACTTCCTGTCCCTGGAGTTCCTGGAGGCGCTCCTTGAGTTCCCGGGTGGTAATGATGGTCATACGTCGTTCCTCCTCAATTCATAATTCAGAATTCATAATTCAGAATTATTATCCGCCTGCGGCGGAAAAGATTGCACAGATTGTAGCACAAGAACGGTGTGAATTCAACAAAACTTGACGATTCCATATCAATAGAAGTAAAATACCAAATCATGGGTGCATATGCATCCGTGAAGAAACGGAGGTTTTCAGGAATCCCATGACCAGGAAGAAGCTCGCAATTGCGATTCTGCTGCTCATGCTCTTCAGCCTCTTCTCCGGCGCTGCCGGGGCGGAGGAGCCGGCCCTTGCGACGCCGACGGATCTGGAATGCATGCATGTGCGGACGAAGACAACCATATATTTCTTTGACAGCCCCCTCTATACATCCCTGGGCCCCGACAGCCACCGGGTTTCCGGACCCGCTACCGTGGAAGTTACCTGTGAGGACTGCGGGGAGCTGCTCTCCTCTGAGAACGTCAGCAACGCCGAGGAAGTCCGGCCCCACCGGATGAAGAACGGCGCCTGCGTGCTGTGCGGATTCAAGGACAAATCGGGTCAGACCAATAAAGCGAAAGAAACACCGGCAAAAACGCCGGGTGAACGGATCATCATCGCAACGGAAGACAAAGACGCCGACGGACTGATGAACCTGACCCTGACGGGCGAGGATCTGGTTTCGCTTTCGGGCGAAGGTGTGAACATTGTACTGGTCAAAGGCCGGGCCGGTGACGCGGCTGTGGCTCTGAATGTGCCGGACGTGCTGCGGCAGACCGAGCCCCTGGGCGCGGACCTGTATCTGGAGCTGGCGGAGCGGGAGGACGGAAGCCTGTTCGCCGGGATGTTCCTGGTGGAGGACTCCGGGGATCGGAGCCAGCCCGGCAGCGACGGGATCACCCTGCGCTTCTACCGCCAGAGCAAGGCCGACGTGCGGATTTCCCTGGCGCCTGTCGGGGAGGATGACCTGATCGAAACCGATGGCGTGTGGAACGAGAAAGGTTACTGGAGCGTGCCTTATCTGCAGGAAGGAACGTACTTTTTACTTCAATAATTCAGAATTCAATAATTCAGAATTCAGAATGAATATTTCGTGAAAACGAAGAGGTAGCGGAATGAAAGCTTTGATCCTGAATTCCGGACTGGGTTCCCGCATGGGAGTGCTCACCAGCGAGCATCCCAAATGCATGACGGAGATCTCCCCGCGGGAGACGATCCTTTCCCGCCAGCTGAAGCAGATCGCCGACGCGGGCATCCGCGAGGTCGTGATCACCACGGGCCTTTTCCGGGACGCGCTCATCGCCTACTGCGAAAGCCTGGACCTGCCGCTTTCCTATTCATTTGTCCATAACCCGGAATTCCGGGAGACCAATTACATCTACAGCATTTACTGCGCCCGTGCGGAGCTGGACGACGACATCCTGCTCATGCACGGCGATCTTGTATTTGAAAACGAAGTGCTGGACAAACTGCTGGCCTGCGAAACCTCCTGCATGGCGGTGTCCACGACCCTGCCCTTGCCGGAAAAGGATTTCAAGGCGGTGGTCAAAGACGGAAAGGTGCTCAGGGTCGGCATCGAATTTTTTGACAGCGCCGTGGCGGCCCAGGCCCTCTACCGCCTGAAGAAGGACGACTGGAAAAAGTGGCTGGACCGGATCGCGGCGTTCTGCGAGGCCGGGAACCGGAAGGTCTACGCCGAGAACGCGCTGAACGACCTGGACGGCGAAGCGAATATCCGTGCCCTGGACATGCAGGACCTCCTCTGCGCGGAGGTGGACGATCCTGCCGACCTGGAAAAGGTATCGAAGCAGCTGAAAAAAGCGGAGGACCGGACGGTCTACCTGTGCTTCGCCACGGACATCATCCACGGCGGGCATATCGCGATCATCCGCAAGGCCGCCCGGCTGGGGAAACTGATCATCGGCGTGCTGAGCGACGAGGCGGTGGCCTCCTACAAGCGCTTTCCGCTGGTACCCCAGGCGGAGCGGATGAAGCTTTTTGAGAACATTGCCGGGGTTTACCGGGTGGTGGGGCAGAACACCCTTTCCTACCGGGAAAACCTGGAAAAATACAAACCGGACGTGGTCGTTCACGGGGACGACTGGTGCACCGGATTCCAGCAGCCCGTGCGGGAGGAAGTGCTTTCCGTGCTCGCCTCCTACGGCGGAAGGCTGGTGGAATTCCCCTATTCCGGCGACGAAAAATATAAAGAGCTCCAGAAGCGGGAAAGGGCCGAGCTGGCCATGCCCGACGTTCGCCGGGGACGGCTCCGCCGCCTGCTGGAGATCAAGGGCCTGGTCACGGTCATGGAAGCCCATGACGGCCTGACGGGACTCATCGTGGAGAACACCGTGGTGCACGAGAACGGCGGCGCCCGCCAGTTTGACGCCATGTGGCTGAGTTCCCTGTGTGATTCCACCGCCAAGGGCAAGCCGGACATCGAGCTGGTGGACATGACCTCCCGCTTCCGCACCATCGACGATATCATGGAAGTCACCACCAAACCCATCATCTTCGACGGGGACACCGGCGGCCTGACCGAGCATTTCGTCTACACGGTCCGCTCCCTGGAACGCATGGGCGTCAGCATGGTCATCATCGAGGACAAGAAGGGCCTGAAGAAAAATTCCCTCTTCGGCAACGAAGTGCAGCAGACCCAGGCCACCATTGAGGAATTCTGCGAAAAGATCCGGGCGGGCAAGAAAGCCCAGCGAACCCGGGAGTTCATGATCTGCGCCCGGATCGAAAGCCTGATCCTGGAAAAAGGCATGGAGGATGCCCTGGAGCGGGCGAAAGCCTTCACCGCCGCCGGGGCGGACGCCATCATGATCCACTCCCGGAAGAAGGATCCCGCGGAGATTCTGACCTTTATCGAAGCATTCCGGAAGGAAGACGAATCCACACCCATCGTCCTGGTCCCCACGTCCTTCAACTCCGTGAAGGAGGAAGAGTGGAAAGCCCGGGGGGCGAACGTCATCATCTACGCGAACCAGCTGATGCGCGCCACGGTGCCCGCCATCCGGAAGGCCGCGGAAACCATCCTGCAGAACCACCGGGCGGAGGAATGCGACGCGGACCTCATGCCCTTCAAGGACATCATCCGGCTGATCCCGGAGGAATAAAGCTGCTGTATGAAGCCGTAAAAGGAAGAAAACGGAGGAGAAACGAATGAAAGTCGTTCTGCTTGCCGGCGGGTTCGGCGTGAGGATCAGTGAGGAATCCCAGTATAAACCAAAGCCCATGATCGATATCGGCGGGATGCCGATCCTCTGGCATATCATGAAGGAATATGCTTATTACGGGCATACGGATTTCATCATCTGCGCCGGATACAAGCAGCATGTGATCAAGGAATGGTTTGCCAACTATTTCCTGAACAGCAGCGACGTTACTTTTGACTACCGGAACGGGAAGAACGAGATGACGGCATCCGTCTCCCGGGCGGAACCCTGGCGGGTCACGATCGTCGATACCGGCCTGCATACGATGACCGGAGGACGTATCAAGCGGATCCGGCCCTATATCGGCGGCGAACCCTTCCTGATGACTTACGGCGACGGCGTGTGCGACGTGGATATCAACAAGCTGATCGCTTTCCACAAGGAACATGGGAAAATCGCGACGCTGACTGCCGTGCTGCAGGACCAGCAGAAGGGCGTGCTGGATATCGGCGGCGACAATGCGGTGAAGTCCTTCCGCGAGAAGAAGCAGTCGGATTCCTCCCCGATCAACGCCGGCTATATGGTTTTCCAGCCGGAAATCTTCGACTATATTGAGGGCGACAGCACTGTCTTTGAGCGGGAACCCCTGGAAAAGCTGGCCGCGGACGGGCAGCTCATGAGTTATATGCACCGGGGCTTCTGGCAGTGCATGGACAATATGCGTGAAAAGGAAACGCTGGAAAAGCTCCTGGCCGCGGGCAAGGCGCCGTGGAAGAAGTGGGAGGACTGAGCATGGGACCTGAAATGGAATTCTGGAAAGGGAAAAAGGTCCTGGTGACCGGTCACACCGGCTTCAAGGGAACCTGGCTGTGCCGGATGCTGGTGAACGCCGGGGCGGAGGTCACCGGCTACGCGCTGGTCCCGCCGACGGAGCCGGCCCTGTTTGATCTCGCGGGTCTGGAGGAAAGAATGACGAGCGTGATCGGGGACATCCGGGACATGGAGCGCCTGAAAGAGACTTTCGACGCCGCGCAGCCGGAGATCGTATTCCACCTGGCCGCCCAGCCGATCGTGCGGGAATCCTACCAGGATCCGCGTTATACCTATGAAACCAACGTGATGGGTACGGTGAACCTGCTGGAATGCGTCCGGCAGACGCCTTCTGTCCGCAGCGTCCTGAACGTGACCACGGACAAGGTATACCTGAACAACGAGGAACGCCGCGCGTTCCGGGAGGACGACCCGCTGGACGGGTTTGATCCCTATTCCAACAGCAAGAGCTGTTCCGAGCTGGTGACACACAGCTATATCCGCAGCTTCTTTACCGGCCCGGACGCTCCGGCGGTTTCGACGGCCCGGGCGGGCAACGTCATCGGCGGCGGAGATTTCGCGCCGGACCGGATCATTCCGGACTGCGTGCGCGCCGTACGGGACGGAAAGGTCATTGCCGTGCGGAACCCGGACTCTGTCCGGCCCTTCCAGCATGTGCTGGAGCCGCTGGCGGTCTACCTGACCGTCGCGCGGAAACAGTATGGGGACAAGTCCGCTGCGGACTTTTATAACGTGGGCCCGGACGACTGCGACTGCCTGACAACGGGAGAGCTGGCGGATCTGTTCTGCCGCTGCTGGGGCGAAGGCGCCGCCTGGGAGACAAAACAGGAGAAGAATGCTCCCCACGAGGCCGGGTATCTCCGGCTGGACTGCGAAAAGATCAAAAAGGTGTTCGGCTGGCAGCCCCGGTGGCATATGGAAAAGTGCATGGAGATGGTCTGCCGCTTCAGCAAGGTATGGCTGGCAGGCGGGGATGTGCCGGCGGAAATGGACAGGGAGATCGAAGAATTTTTAAATTCATAATTCATAATTCACAATTCATAATTATGAATGACTGAAAAAAAGAGGAACGATGATGAAACGCTGGAACAGTGAGCAGGAAGCAAGGGAAGAGATCAAGGCGCTGGTGGCGGAGTATTACCATGACTTCAAGGAAAAGAAGCCGTGGAAGGAAGGCGACCGTATCACCTATGCCGCCCGGGTGTTCGACGAGAAGGAGATGTGCTCCCTGACCGACGCGGCGCTGGATTTCTGGCTGACCACCGGCCGGTTTGCGGACCAGTTTGAAAAGGAATTTGCCGCCTGGATCGGCGTGAAATACGCCCACCTGGTGAACAGCGGATCTTCCGCGAACCTGATCGCTTTCATGGTGCTGACGGCGCCGGAGCTGGGTGAGCGCCGGATCCTGCCCGGGGACGAGGTCATCACCGTGGCCTGCGGCTTTCCCACAACCGTGACGCCGGTGCTGAACTACGGCGCGGTGCCGGTATTCGCGGACGTGACCGTACCCCAGTACAATATCGACGTCACGAAGCTGGAAGCCGCGCTTTCCCCGAAGACCAAAGCCGTCATGATCGCCCATACGCTGGGCAACCCTTTCGACCTGAAGGCGGTGAAAGCATTCTGCGACAGGCATCACCTGTGGCTGGTGGAGGACAACTGCGACGCCCTGGGCACGAAATACACCATTGACGGTGAGACGCGGTATACGGGCACCTGGGGCGATCTGGGCACCAGTTCCTTCTATCCGCCCCACCATATGACCATGGGCGAGGGCGGCGCGGTCTATACCAATGATCCGAAGCTGCACCGGCTGATCCTTTCCTTCCGGGACTGGGGCCGGGACTGCGTCTGCCCCAGCGGCCACGACAATTTCTGCGGCCACCGGTTCGACGGGCAGTTCGGAGAACTGCCCCGGGGGTATGACCACAAATATGTCTACAGCCACTTCGGCTATAACCTGAAGGTCACGGACCTGCAGGCGGCCATCGGCTGCGAGCAGCTGAAGAAGTTCCCGGGCTTCATCGAACGCCGGCGGCATAACTGGGACCGGCTGAAAAAAGCGCTGTCGCCTGCAGCGGACCGCCTGGTTCTGCCTGAGCCCGCGGAAAACAGCGAGCCCAGCTGGTTCGGCTTCCTGATCGCGGTGAAGCCGGAAAGCGGACTGAAGCGAAATGATGTCACGAAGTATATCGAGGATCACGGGATCCAGACCCGGCTCCTCTTCAGCGGGAACCTGGTGAAGCATCCCTGCTTCGACCGGATCCGGGGAACGGACGCCTACCGCGTTGCCGGGAGCCTGGAGGTTACGGACTTTGTGATGAACAACGCTTTCTGGATCGGCGTTTACCCGGGCATGACGGACGAAATGACAGACTATATGGCGAAGATCATCCTGGAAGCGCTGGACGCATAAGAAGGAGAAAAAGATGGCAGGGAAACGGTATCTGCTGGACTGTACGCTGCGGGACGGCGGTTATATCAACGACTGGGCCTTCGGACACGACCATATTGTGAACATCTTCGAGCGCGTCATCGCCTCCGGTGTGGATGTGATCGAGATCGGCTTCCTGGACGAACGGCGGGTCTTCGATCCTGACCGGAGCATCATGCCGGACACGCAGAGCGTCCGGAAGATCTATGGCGGACTGGACCGGAAGCAGGCGGCGGTAGTCGGGATGATCGATTTCGGCACCTGCGGCATCAGCCATGTGGAAGACTGCCGGGATTCCTGGCTGGACGGGATCCGCGTGATTTTCAAAAAGGAGAAACTGCGCCCGGCCATGGCTTTCTGCGGACAGCTGAAGGACAAGGGCTACAAGGTCTTTGCCCAGCTGGTTTCCGTGACTGCCTACAACGATGACGAACTGCGGGAAGCGGCGGCCCTGGCCAACGAGATCCGGCCCTTCGCCCTGTCCATGGTGGATACCTACGGCCTGCTGGATCCGGAGGGACTGACCCATATCATGCGGATCCTGGACGACAGCCTCGATCCGGATATCATCCTCGGCTTCCACGCCCACAACAATTTCCAGCTGGGATATATCAACGCCACCACCGCCCTGAACTATCCGACAGAACGGGCCGTCCTGGTGGACGGTACGCTGTATGGCATGGGCAAGAGCGCCGGGAACGCGCCGCTGGAGCTGGTGGCGATGTATATGAACAGGCACCTGGGCAAGGACTACCGGATCAGCGAGATGCAGGAGGCGATCACCTCCAGCGTCATGGACTTCCAGCGCAAATCGCCCTGGGGCTACCAGCTGTTCTACTATATTGCGGCAGCCAACAAGGTGCATCCGAACTACGTTTCCTGGCTGATGAACAAGCGCACCCTGTCCATCACCGCCATCAACGAAATACTGCAGAAGCTCCCGGAGGACCAGAAGCTCGAAAAGAATATGAAGCTGATCGAGCGCCTCTATCTTGACTACCAGAAGCAGGAGTGCGACGACGAAGCCGCCGTTGAAAAGCTCGCGCGGGAAATCGGGCAGAAACCCGTCCTTGTGATCGGCCCCGGCGCGAGCCTCAGGACCCATGCCCGGCGGGTGGAGAAATACGCCGAAGAAGAAAAGCCGACGGTGATTTCCATTAACTATATTCCGGAATTCATTCATCCGGACTATATGTTCATTACCAACTCCACGCGCTTTGTCCAGTCGGCCACGAAACTCCTGAAAGCGGAGAACCGGGATATCCGGCTCATCGCCGCGTCGAACCTTGCCAGGGTAGACCGGGATTTCGATTACGTTATCAACTATTCCGCCCTGATCGATGAGGCCGCCGAATTCCCGGACAACTCCATGTGCATGCTGATCCGCCTGCTGATCCGCTGCGGATGCAAAGAGGCGGTGCTCGCGGGCTTTGACGGCTATACACCGGATAACGTCAACTATTTCGACGTGGACAAGGCATACAGTTTCCTGACGGAAAAAGCGGATTCCCTGAACGATTACGCCCGGCGCTTCTTCCGGGAGACGGCGGGCAGGATTACCGTCACCTTCCTGACACCCACGGAATACCGGAAAGGATCAGAACAATGAAGATCAGGCTTGCCGATTATATCGCCCGGACCCTGAAGGACCGGGGAATCACCGATTGCTTTATGGTCACCGGCGGCGGCGCCATGCACCTGGATGACGCCATCGGCCACCAGGAGGGGATCCGGTGCACCTTCAACCACCACGAGCAGGCCTGCGCCGTCGCGGCGGAGGCCTATACCCGGATGACCGGGAAACTCGCCCTCGTCTGTGTGACCAGCGGCCCCGGCGGGACCAACGCCATCACCGGCGTGATGGGCGGCTGGCTGGATTCGATCCCGATGCTTGTCCTCTCCGGCCAGGTGAAGCGGGAGACCACGATCGCGGCCTGTCCGGAACTGAACCTGCGCCAGCTGGGGGACCAGGAGTTCAATGTTATTGACTCTGTCCGGAACATGACCAAGTATGCCGTCATGGTCACCAACGCCAGCGAGATCGCCTACCACCTGGAAAAAGCCCTGTACCTGGCCGGCACCGGCCGGGGCGGCCCCGCCTGGCTGGATATTCCGCTGGATATCCAGGGCGCGCAGATCGAGACGGACGAGCTGCTTCATTTTGATCCTGAAAAGGAATGTACCTGGGAGCGGCCGGAGATCACCCCGGCGGTCACCGACATTATCCTGAACAAACTCAGCGAAGCGAAAGCGCCCCTCGTGCTGGCCGGCACCGGGATCAACCTGGCCGGGGCCCGGGAGAAACTCCTCCGGTTCCTGGACAAATACCGGCTTCCCGTGGTCACGGCCTGGAATGCCAACGATACGGTAGCTTTTGACAGTCCTTACTACGTGGGCATGCCCGGTACCGTCGGGATCCGCTCCGGGAATTTTGCGGTCCAGAACTGCGACCTGCTGATCTCCCTCGGCTGCCGCCTGAACATCCGGATGATCGGGTATACCCATCACGATTTCGCGAAGAACGCCTTCAAGGTTATTGTCGACATCGACCCGAGGGAGCTCCTCAAACCCACCGTCCATGCGGACCTGCCGGTGAACGCGGACGTGAACGATTTCCTGGACGCCATGCTCAGCCGGGACTGGCAGCCGAAGGAGGAGCACCGGAAATTCCTGGCCTGGGGCAAGGACCTGCTGAACCGGTACCCGGCCGCGAGACCGGAATACGCTCAATCCGAAAAACTCAATCCCTATACCTTCATCGATACCCTTTTCGCCGGCCTGGACCAGACCGACCGGATCATCTGCGGCAACGGCGCCGCCTGCGTCGTTACCTTCCAGGCGGCGAAGATCAAACAGGGCCAGCGGATGTTCACCAACTCCGGCTGCGCCGCCATGGGTTACGGCTTCCCCGCCGCCCTGGGCGTCGCGGTTTCGGACAACAGCCGCCGCACGGTCTGTATCGACGGGGACGGCAGCGTCATGATGAATATCCAGGAGCTGGCCACCGTGGCCTATAACAAACTGAACCTGAAGCTTTTCATCCTGAACAACAACGGCTACCTCTCCATCCGCCAGACCCAGCGCAACCTGTTCAAACCGCCCTTCATCGGCATCGACAGGGAGAGCGGCGTCGGCTTCCCGGATTTCGGCAGGCTGGCGGGGGCTTTCGGCCTGCCCTATTACCGCCTGGAGGATCCCGCGGCCGCCGCCCGGACCGTCAGGGAAGTCCTGGACTCGGACGGCCCCTGCGTCTGCGAGGTCGTGGTGGATCCGGACCAGAACTTCGAGCCCAAATCCTCCTCCCGGGTCCTGCCGGACGGACGGATCGTTTCCCCGTCCCTGGACGACATGGCGCCCTTCCTTGACCGGGAGGAGTTTGAACAGAACCGCTACAAGGCGTAATGAAAGGAAACAGACATGCAGATCAAGCGTGCCGTCGTCAACGGCTCCCTGGGCACCATCGGGATCGCGCTGGTGAAACAGCTCCTTGAAAAAGGCGCTGCCGTCTATGCGGTTGCTTTTCCGGGGGATCCCCGGATCGGGCGGATCCCGGAAGGCGCGAAGGTGATTGAGTGCGATATGCGGGAGATCCGGAAACTGACGGAAATGATCCCCGAACCGGTCGACGCCTTCTTCCATCTGGCCTGGGCAGGCGCCATCGGCGAAGGCCGGGACGATATGCTCCTGCAGACGGATAACATCCGCTGCGCGATCGAGGCAAACAAAACCGCCAAAGCGCTGGGCGCAGAGGTCTTTGTCGGCACCGGGAGCCAGGCGGAGTACGGGCGGATCGAGGGCCGCGTAACGGCGGACGCCCCCTGCTTCCCGGTCACCGGCTACGGCATGGCGAAGCTCTGCGCCGGGCAGATGACGCGGGTGACCTCCCGCCAGCTTGGCATGCGCCATGAATGGGCCCGGATCCTGAGCGTCTTCGGCGCTTACGATGGTCCCCTGAACGTGATCGCCATGATGACCGCGAAACTCCTCAGGGGAGAGAAACCCTCCCTGACCGCCGGGGAACAGCTCTGGGACTATATCTACGCGGACGACGCCGCGGACGCCCTGATCTGCATGGCGGAAAACGGAAAAGACGGCGCGGTCTATCCTGTCGGCAGCGGGGAGTGCCGCCCGCTGAAAGCATATTTTGAGATCCTGCGGGACGCTGTCGACCCCGGCCTGCCCCTGGGATTCGGGGAGATCCCCTACCCGCCCGGCCAGGTTATGCACCTGCAGGCGGATATCGGGCCCCTGCGGCGGGATACCGGGTTTGAACCGAAATACACTTTTGAAGAAGCGGTCCGGATCGTGGTGAAAGCGTTCCGGGAAAGAACGGATATCTGAAAACAGGAACAGGAGACGTCGCCATGGCAAAGAAGACAGTCAGCATTATGATCCCCTGCTACAACGAGGAAGAGAATATCGTCGCCATCACCGACGCTGTGGTCAGGCAGATGGAACAGCTGCCCCGGTACGACTATGAGGTCGTCGTGATCGACAACTGTTCCACGGACAACACACGCCCCCTGCTGCGGGAGATCTGCGCGAAGAACAAAAAAATCAAGGCGATCTTCAATGTCAAGAACTTCGGCCAGTTCAACAGTCCCTATTACGGCCTGTGCCAGACCAGCGGCGACTGCGTGATCCCCATCTGCGCGGATTTCCAGGATCCGGTGGAGATGATTCCGGAGTTCCTGAAATACTGGGAGGAAGGCTATCAGATCGTCTGCGGCGTGAAGAAGAGCAGCAAAGAGCGGAAGATCATGTACAAGCTCCGCAGCCTGTATTACAAGCTGATCAAGAAATTCTCCGCCGTGGACCAGATCGAGCATTTTACCGGTTTCGGCCTGTATGACAAAAGCTTTATCGAGGTGCTCCGGCAGCTGAAGGACCCCACGCCCTTCATCCGGGGCATCGTGGCGGAGCTGGGCGGCAGGCGGAAGGAAGTGCCCTACGAACAGCCGCTGCGCCGGGCGGGCAAGACCCATAACAACTGGTATACGCTCTATGACGCGGCGATGCTCAGCGTTACCAGCTATACCAAGGCCGGCATGCGCATCGCGGTGTTCGCCGGGCTGGGCATGGCGCTGATCAGTTTCCTGGTGGGCCTGGTATACCTGGTTATGAAGCTGATCTACTGGGACCGGTTTGACGCCGGCCAGGCGCCCACGATCATCATCGTCTCCCTCATGTGTTCCATCCTCCTCGCCTTCATGGGATTCCTCGGCGAATACATCTCCGCCATCAACATGCGGATGATGCACCGGCCGCTGGTGGTGGAGGAAGAACGGATCAATTTTGATGAGGAAGAGAAAAAGGAAGAATAAAAAACCAAAGGAGATGATTCTCCTTTGGCTTTTTTTGTATTATTTCTTTGGGATCCAGGGATCGCAGGTCCCGGTTTCCAGGATATCCGCAATGCGCCTGCAGGCGAAGCCGTCCCCGTACGGGTTGCAGGCCTGGGACATGGCCCGGTAGGCGTTTTCATCCTCCATCAGTTCTTTAAAGGTAAGATAGATGGTCTGCTCATCCGTGCCGACCAGCCTGAGCGTCCCGGCGTCAATGCCTTCGGGGCGCTCCGTCGTGTCCCGCATTACCAGGACGGGTTTCCCGTAGGAGGGGCATTCCTCCTGGATTCCGCCGGAATCCGTCAGGCACAGGTGGCAGCGCGCTTCAAAGTTGTGGCATTCCACCACGTCGACCGGCTCAATGATATGGATTTTGTCACAGCCGGCCAGCTCCTCTTCCGCCGCCTTCCGGACGACAGGGTTCATATGGATCGGATAGATGGCTTTGCAGTCGTCCCGCTCCTCCAGGACCCGACGGATCGCCCGGAACATCCGGTGCATCGGCTCGCCCTGGTTTTCCCTGCGGTGGGCGGTGATGAAGATCAGCTTATCCTTCCCGACCCAGTCCAGTTCCGGATGCTGAAAGGAATCGGATACGGTATGTTTCATGGCGTCGATGACCGTGTTGCCTGTGACCCAGATGGTTTCCGGTTTTTTGCCCTCCCGGACCAGGTTCTGCCTGGACAGCTCCGTCGGCGCGAAATTGTACGCGGAGATGATGGAAACCGCTTCCCGGTTGAATTCCTCCGGGAAAGGGGAATAGATATCATACGTCCGGAGCCCCGCTTCCACATGCCCTACCGGGATCTGCAGATAAAAGCAGGCCAGCGCCGTTACAAACGTCGTGCTGGTATCCCCGTGAACAAGCACGATGTCCGGTTTTTCCTGCTCCAGCACTGCGCGGATCTTTTCCAGGATGCCGGTGGTAATATCGAACAGCGTCTGCCCCTGTTTCATGATGCTCAGATCGTGATCCGGCACGATGTGAAAGATATCCAGCACCTGGTCCAGCATCTGCCGGTGCTGTCCGGTCACGCAGACGACAGGCGTCAGCCCCGGCCGTTTGCGGATCTCATCCACAAGGGGACACATTTTAATGGCTTCAGGCCTGGTTCCGAAAACCAGCATGATCTTCTTCAAGCAGCCAGCTCCTTCCGTGCTTTTTCGTTTCTTTTTGATTCCCTGCCGAACAGAACCGTCACCCCGATCACCAGATGCAGGTGATACAGGTTCGGCAGGCCATAGATGATGCAGGGGATACATTCTGTGAGTCCGTTAATCAGAATATTGACCGCGATGACCGGCAGCAGTTTCACCCAGAGCGGAATCTGCTTATTCCGCCATACCCGAACGCAACTGACCGCGAACAGAACGATGTAGAACAGCAGCAGCAGCAATCCGGGGATACCGCTCTCCAGCAGGGTCATGATATACAGGCTGTGGGGATCTGCAATGACAAAGCTTCCTTCCATCGCATTCGGGCCATCCATAGCGGAAATGACGGAAGTGCCGGTGAGCAGGGTTTTAGGATTCTCCTGAAGGAAACGGAAGACACCGCTCCAGATTTTATCCCTTCCGGATAATGCCAGGCTTCCGTCGGAAGAGAGCAAAGATCTGTCCGGTATATTCAGCGTTTCTTTTCCGGCTTCAGTTTCTTCTGCTTCTGCGGTGGCAACAATGCCATTGTTCCGCATATTCACAAACAAATGTTTTGCTCCGATGAACAGCAGATAAGAGGATACAGAGGATAACAGGATGCACAGGATAATGAAAGCAGAAAGGACAATCCTGAAAAGGTTTCTGTTTTTTTCTTTTATTTTGCCAAACAGCCGACATGTGGAAGAAATGAGGATGGCGACAAAGCAGCCGATTGAGAAACCGGCAACAATGAACGAAGTCCTGGAATCAGAAAGAGACAGGGCCAGCCACATGATTACGACTGAGAGGAGCAACAGAAGTTTCCCGGCTTTTCCCCTGGCGGCTGCCATCAGAATCAGCGCGATTATGATGGTGTAGCTTTCGATGGCAGCGCCGGTATTATAGTTATACAGCAATTCCAGCCTGGAGCTGCTGTTCAAACCCAAATACCCGGTATTGGACAGATTGTATATTTTTGTCCCGGTCCAGGCTGCATACAACCCCATCGCGCTCAATGCGGTAACGCTGACTACCCACAGGATTCCGCCGATCCGCAGCAGTTTCGGCAGCCAGTCCCGGTCCACGGCCTGCGCGAAAGGATAGCAGACGAGATAGGCCAGCAGTCCATAGAAGAAAGTATACTCACCCCACCAGAACCGGTCCCGTTCGCCGATATAGGCCCGGAGCACGATGATCACATACAGCAGCAGGAGCGTCCGGTATCCGTGGTCTTTCCACATTTTGCCGAGCAGCAGCGCGGAAACGGCCAGTACAGCCCAGAGGATTTCCGGCGGTTTGGTTCCCTGATAAAGGATATTGAAGTTCTGATACAGCGTCATCAGCGCAATCACTACAAAACCGAAGAGGATCTTTCCCTTCTTCAGCGCTGTTTCCTGCAGTTTCTCCGCCATTGTCTGCCTCATTCCTTTCTCCTGGATTCCTGATTAATTTACCATAAAGCTTTTCAGTTCGTCTAGCGATCGCTCACGCTCGTTTACCATTTTCCCGACCGCCAGCAGGTTTTCCCGGATTATCTCCGGCCGTTCCGCCCCGTCCGGAAGCCGGCCTTCCAGGAAACTGCCCAGCGAGACGAACCGGATTCCCAGGGCTTTCAGATCCCCGATGTCCTCATAATCCAGGATCGGGATGATTCCGTTCAGAATGTATTCTGTCAGTTTTGTCGGACAGGCAACCCGGTTCACCGGGCTGTCATCCCGCAGCAGGAAGCCGAAATCCGCGTCCGCCAGGGCATCCTTCAGATCCCGGCCGGTTTTGGTTCCGAAGGTAATCGGTTTGCCGACAGGCTTTTCAGCCAGCATCCGGGCAAAGGTTTCCCCGTCATTGACATAGAAGGCGTATTCCGCATTCCGGGCCTTGCTCTGATTGACGGCGTCCAGCATCTCCTCCACCCGCTGCCATTTCTGCACGCCGCCGCAGTAGACGATTTTTGTGAACGCTTTTTGCTTTTCAGCAATTTCCATTCTGTGCTCTTCCGGCGGGATGGAAATCGGCAGGACAAGGGAATGCGGAACGGCCGTCCGGTATTTTGCCTCAAACTCCGCAATCATATGATGTGTAACGGCGACGCACAGGTCTGCGTCCCGGATGGCCATGGCTTCCGCCTTTTCAGCCAAACGCACGGTAGTTTCCGGTTCCCCGAGCATTTTCAGTTCGGCGGAGACCATCCCGTGCAGATCAATCACCTTGCGGCAGGGAACAGAGGCCAGATCGAACAGCGGGCGGGTCTCGCCGATGATTTCCGGCATCATGCAGGGAAGCAGCCGGTATACGCTGTGGATATAGCAGCCGGCACTCTGCCGGATCAACCGGGCGGCATACTCCAGCTGTCGGGGATCCTTATCGTTATAGATCACATAACAGGCTTCACCGGGCACCGGCACGTAAAAACCGGGCTTCCTGCAGTTCCAGAAAGGGGAGTTATAGATGTAAACCCGGCGCTTTCCTTCGAAAACATGCCGGTCGATATCCCGGATCCGCTGGATATAGCCGTCTCCGCTGCTGAATGTACCGTCGTCCGGCCAGGGCGCCAGGACAGTGAAATACGGTTCTTCACAGAAAGCTTTTACACTTTTCGCCGGACAGGTGGGAAGTCCTGCCGGCGCCTTTAGCGGTCCGGGCCGGAGCAGGCGGCCGATTGCCTGTTTCAGGCGCTTCGTCCGCTTATCCATGTTGCTGGCCCTCGTTTTTCTTCCGCTGAAGCCGGGAGGGTCCGAACCGGACCAGTGTTTTGTGAATCAGGCTGCTCATATGCTTATTGTTCAGCATGGCCTGGCCAACCCGGGTTTTGGAGAAGGCGGCGAAACGCATCGACATAGGTTTAATATATCGGAAGCCTTTCAAACGGGCCCATCTAACGCCTTTCAGCTGTTTGCCGGCATCGTGATACAGCTGGCGGGAGGTCCGCTTCAGGAAGGCGTCGAATTCCTTTGCCCGGGCAAGGCCCCGCAGTTTATCCCAATCATCATACAGACAGATCTTATAATGGGTGCCGAGCAACTTCTTCAGGATGTTGTGGATATACGCTTTTTTTTCAGGCGTGGTGCGGAGGTCAGCATAAAATGCCACCACGCGTTTCACCACCCGTTCGTGGTGGTCATAGCGCTTGACCATACTGGCTGTGCTGATGCTCTGGTTCTCGTTGCCGACGCAGTACCGGTACAGGGAACAATCCAGATACCGGATCGTATCGATATACGGAATCGGGAAGAGGATGTATTCCACATCCACATAGAACGTATGTTCCTGCAGTTTCAGTCCGCATTCCCGTAGCAGAGCGGTTTTAAACAGGCTGTTGGCCAGAGCAATATACATGCCGTTTGTATTAACGTCCGTAAACCCAAATGGATGATCAAACGAAACCCCCTCCTGCAGCAGGGGTTCCTTGTATGTGCCAGTGCGCTGGTCTACCTTGTAATAATGTGTCAGGATCAGATCCTCATCCAGATTGTCTTCTGTGATTTTCCGGATCAGTTTGTCCAGGTCGTCGGTGTTCAGCCAGTCGTCGGAATCCAGCACCATGAAGTATTTGCCGGATGCTTCCGCCAGCGCCGCGTTGATGGTGGATCCATGTCCGCCGTTTGCCTTGTCGATGATGCGGATGATACCGGGATACCGTTGTTCATACAGTTTCGCGATCCCCAGCGTATGGTCAGTTGATCCGTCGTTCACAACCAGCACTTCCAGCCGGCCCGCGTCTTCTGCACTGACCAGGGAAAGCAGGCAGCGGTCCAGGGTCAGCTCCGCGTTATAGCTGGGAATGCAGACGGTGATCAGTTTGTTCTGATCATTCTTCCGTTCGGGCCAGATCCGGTTTTTCGAGTCCAGATACTGTTCCGTTCCGACCGGGGCGGCCAGCAGGGCGTCGTAATACTTCGCGACGGTGGGGGAGCTGAAGGCGGAGCAATAGTCCCTGTCCATCTCCGCTTCCACTTCGCCTTTGGAGAGGCTGTCCAGGAACTCAACCAGTTCATTCTTTTCCCACACAGGGAACAGTTTTCCGCCGGCGCGGGCGATCATTTTTCCCGCGGCGGAATGAGGAGTGCACAGGCCGAGAATCGGCTTCCGGATACCGAAATAGTCCGCCAGCTTGGAAGCAAAAAAGATGGAGCCGCCTTCCAGATTATCAAAATATGCTTCCAGATGCAGCAGCCAGTCGGATTCCGCCATGATCTTCAGGCTGGCGGCATAATCCACTCCTTTTTCAAAGACAAAGGAATCCTCCAGGTGGAAATTCTGCACCATATCCAGGATCGCCCGGGGTGTATTGCCGACGACGCGGATCCTTAACCGGTCAAAGGCGGCGGTCTTTTTCAGCCGCAGCGCGTGCATGGCGGTGACCAGCGGCGCCAGGGAGCGGCGCTCGTCCGTGAAGCCGCAGTAGGTGATTGTGATCCGATCCGGATCGGCGCTCTTTTGTTCCGGCGGAATCATGTCCGGGTCATAGTTGTGCGGAATCACCCAGGCCTTGTATGTTTCCTGATTTTTCAGGGTGTAGTTCATCTGGTCTGCGGAGGGGAAGATATAATTGTCCGCCAGACGGAGCGCCTTGCTTTCCCATTCGGAAAGCTTGCAGAGCAGCTGAATGGCCGGAATCTCAATGGTTTTCCATCGGTCGAGGGAACCGCTTTCGAGCTCTTCCAGAAAAAGCGCCTTCTGGTTTTCCCGGATCAGGTTTGCCTCTTTGATATATGCTGCCAACTCATAGGGATTTCGGGAAACCGGATCGCCAAAACTCGCGATCCAGCGAAGCTCCGGGTGCTTTTCCTTGACCCTGAATCCGAACAGGACGCTTTCCGGCGGCATACTCCGGGTCATAATGAAATCGTAGGGTTTTTCCGCGTGCCGCTTTTCAAACAGCAGATACGCTTCCTCCACCCAGTGATTGATATCATCCGTTTCCACGGGGAATGTATGGATATTATCGCTGGTCATTTCCGAAACGGTGTGGTAACTCCACAGATCCGAGGCGGAACAGCACACGTCGTATTCATGGGCTGAATACTTCAGCAGTTTATAGGTGCACAGGCCCTCCGCGGAAGTCTGCGGCGGAAAAAACCAGGACGCGACAAATCCTCTCATCATTCCTTCTCCTCACCGGCGCAGGTTTTCAGCAGTTCGTCGCTGACATCCAGCGCCCGCAGCACGGTTGCTTCCATGTTGTAGTATTTATAATCCGCCAGCCGGCCGGCAGGGGTGATTTCCGGGAACTGAGCCAGTAAGGACTTATACCGTTCATACTGCCGGATGTTCTCCGGCTTGTTGATGGGATAAAGCGGTTCGCCCCAGACCCGATCCCCCCGGATATATCCGCCGGGGTATTCCGTGATGGTGGTCGATACGCCCTGCTTTACCTGCTGCGTCAGCCGTTTCATTTCCGTCCGGCGGGTGGCGGGCCGGTCGTCCGGCCAGTTCAGGACGGTCGGATCCTGCACGCGGGTTTCCGGATGCGTCCCGAACTCAAACTTCAGGGAGCGGTAGGGCAGTTCGCCGAAGCAGTAACCGAACAGTTCGTCCAGCGCGCCGGTGTAGATGATTCCGCAGCGGAACGGTTCCCCGGCGTATCGGATCGCCTGCGCCTCCGTATCCGCCCGGAACAGGTCTTTGGCGTCAGTTTCCAGCCTTACGGTAATGTTCGGATGATCCAGCATATTCCGGAAGAGAACGGTGAAGCCGTCTTTCGGCATCACCTGGTATTCATGGGTGAAATGGCGGTTGTCGTAATTCAGCCGGACCGGAATGCGCGCCGTGACGGACGGATCGATCTCGCCCGGCTTCAGATCCCACATTTTGACGGTATAGTGCAGGAACACTTTTTCATAGATATAATCCGCGAAATCCCGGATCACCGGATCTTTCTCCTGTTTCATCTCCAGGATCGGCACGCTTTCCCGTCCCGGAAAGCACTGAAGCAGGCGGGACTTGATTGTCCTGGCTTTTTCACAGGGGAAAAGCAGGTCGATGGAATAGAAATTGATCGGCAGCGGGACTTCCCTGCCGTCGATTTCCGCGTTGACCCGGTGCAGATAGGGCAGCCATTCCGTAAAGCGGCTCAGGAACTCATAAGCCCGTTTTTCATTCATCACGGAGATATGAGGGCCGTAACGGTGGACCAGGATCCCGTTTTCGTCGTATTCGTCATACATGTTGCCGGCGATGTGTTTCCGCCTGTCGATCAGCAGGACTTTTTTGCCGCCTTCTTCCGCCAGCCTCCTGGCGCATACGGCTCCGGCGTATCCGGCTCCGACCACGCAATAATCAAACATTTGTCTGTTCTCTCTGCTCCTTAATCATAGAGATAGGAATGATAGGCGTCGCATACCTCTGTTGCGTCCCCCATCATCTGCAGTTTCCCATGGTTCAGCCAGATGGCTTTGGTGCACATTTCCCGAATCTTGTTCAGGTAGTGGCTGACCATCAGCACTGTGGTGCCGCCGTGCATGAGCTCCATCATCCGGTTATAGCTTTTTTCCTGGAACCGCTCGTCTCCCACGGCCAGAATCTCGTCCACAATCAGGATTTCCGGGTTGACCAGCGTGGCGACAGAGAAAGCCAGCCGCATCAGCATGCCGGATGAATAGGTCTTGATGGGCTGGTCGATAAACTCTTCCAGTTCAGAAAAGGATACAATCTCATCGTATTTGCTTTTGAGAAATTTTTCGTTGTAACCCATCAGAGCGCCGTTCAGGAAAATGTTTTCCCGACCGGTCATTTCATAGTCGAAACCGCTGCCCAGTTCCAGCATCGGCGCTACACGGCCGAAAGTAACCGCGGATCCGCCTGTCGGCTTATAAATCCCGGAGATTACTTTCAACAGGGTTGATTTGCCGGAACCGTTTTCTCCGACGATACCGACGACGTCGCCCTGTTCTATGGTGAAAGAAACGTCATCCAGCGCGAAGAAATCCTGATAGGACAGTTTTCCTCTCAGCATTGCGATGACCCATTCCTTCATGCTGGTGGTATGGGTCGCGTTAATGCGGAAATTCATACTGACATGATCCACTTTGACCATCGTGCTCATTCTGCTCACCCGCTCTCTTACAGATACAAAACAAACCGGTGCTGGGTTTTCTTAAACACCAGGATTCCGAAAGCCAGCGCAGAAACGCTGGCGAGTATGCAATACAGGTAGGAAACAGGATTGGGCGATATGCCGCTGATGACAATGGTCCGCATAAAATACAGATACTGGTACAGTGGATTGAGATGATAAAACTTCAGGAAATGTGCAGGGATGATGGATTCCGGGTAAAAAATCGGAGAGAAGAAATTCAGGATGGTTAACAGGATTCCCCACAGAAACTGTACGTCGCGGAAGAAGACCATGACTGCGGAAAGAACCAGGCCGATTCCGACGCAGAAAACAACCAGGCAGCTCAGAACAAACGGAAGCAACAACAGACTTTTATGGAATGGAACGCCGGTCAGCAGCATCATGATCAGCATCGGGATCATGGAGATTATCAGGTTGATGGAGGAAGAAATCGCTTTGGAGATCGGGAAGGCATACTTTGGAAGGTATACCTTCGTGATCAGTCCCGCGTTGCCGACAATGGACTGCATACCCAGGTTGGTGGCTTCGGAAAAATAGTTAAAGAGGATAATACCGCTCATCAGGTAAACCGGGAAATGGAGGATGCTGCTCTGGAACAGCGTGGAGAACACAAACAGGTAAACGAGCGTCATCAGCAGGGGATTCAGGAAGCTCCACAGTACGCCCAGCAGGGAAGCTTTATACCGGACTTTAAAATCCCGGAGTATAAGGGTTTTCATCAGATAGGAATAGCGGCTGACGATTTCCCCGGCTGTGTTAAAGAGGTTTTTCCGCCCGGTTTTTTTACACCGGCGGGCATGGAGGGCGAGCGCCAGGAGGATCAGTCCGATTCCGGCTGTCACCGGCCAGTACCAGCGGGTATACGGCATAAAACTGACGCCGGTTATCTGCATGACCAGTTCGCCGGCAACCGGTTCGTCCGACACGGTTAACGTTTCATCTGTCCGGATGCTGACGGAGATTTTGCCCGCGCTGCGGGTTGTCCCGTACCAGAGGGAAATCCCGCTGCCGTGCCTCAGGACAAGCGACAGCCGATGTCCTTTCCGTTCAACGGGCTGCCCGGACAGATCCAGCACAAGGGAACCGTCTGCTTCCGGGGACACGACGGTCCGGAAGAGTTCTTCGTCCCCGTCCAGCACCGCTGCCTCGATCTGTCCGCCGGGTGTGCCTGCCGCGCCGGTCTGAAGAACGATGAGCTTCACCTGGTCAACAGCGGGAACAAAGGTTTGCCTGGCCTCTGTTTCGCCGGCAAGTTCCCGGGTCAGGGCGTCCCGGTTAACCGGATCTGTTGTTTCCGCAGTTATGCTCCAGTCATCCCGGACAATCAGGAAGAAAATGCCTGCCAGCACCAGGTAGACCGCAAGCGCGATCAGCAGTTTCTTAACAAAACTCACGCCTTCACAATCCCTTCCCGCCCCGATCCGCCGCAGCCGGAACAAACCGGCTGCAGTTTCAGGAACAAATATCCTGCCAATTATATCATGTTTCCTTAATAATGAAAAGGATCAGAAACCGACAGGACAGGAAGCGCAAATTTCTTTCTCACCGCTTTGCGCAAACCGAAATTTGTGATATACTGACCGTACAATCAGGAAGATACCGACCGACCGACCGGGAAAGGAGCACTCACCGGTGAAACGAATCATTGCCTTTCTCCTGCTGGTTTCCATGCTGTTTATCATCCCGGCTGCCCATGCGGACCTCATGGATGACGCCCGGGGCATGCTGCAGATGATCAACGAATTCCGGACCGGGGATGACGCCTGGTACTGGAACAGCGACAACCGGACCGTGACGCGGAAGACGGGTCTGGGCCGGCTGCAGTATGACGAAGAACTGGAAGCGGTGGCGCTGGTACGCGCAAAAGAGCTTGCCGTGTGCTTCGATCATACCCGCCCGGACGGAACGGACTGTTTCACCGCTTTTCCGGACAACCGCGAATATGTGGGGGAGAATATCGCCTGCGGGTTTCGAACGGCGAGGGAGGCTTTTGAAGGCTTCCTGGAAGAAGATGAGAACTATGCCGGACAGGGACACCGCCGCATTATGCTCATGGGCGAGATGACCCGGGTCGGCATCGCTGTGGTGGAAGTGAACGGCATCCGCTACTGGGCGCAGGAGTTTGCTTCCGACCCGATGGAAGCTTCCCCGGCTTCAACAGGCACGGCCGGCTGGGAGCAGCGCGGCGGAGAGTGGAGCTACCGGAAAGCGGACGGCAGCATCGTTACCGGCTGGATGAAACAGGGCGGAAACTGGTACTATATGGACCGGGACGGCATTATGCATACCGGGTGGCTGCAGGACGACGGCGCCTGGTATTACATGAAAGAAAGCGGCGAGATGGCCACCGGCTGGATGGAGAAGGAAGGGAAATGGTTTTTCCTGAACGATTCCGGTGTGATGCAGAGCGGCTGGCTGGAGGACGGCGGAAACTGGTACTACATGGACCGGGACGGCGCCATGCAGACCGGCTGGGTCAATGACGGCGGAACCAGGTACTATATGGGCGGATCCGGCGCGATGGTGACCGGATGGAAGCAGATTGACGGAAAATGGTATTATTTCCGTCCCTCCGGCGCGATGCATACCGGCTGGCTGCAGGAAGGCAATACCTGGTATTATATGTATTCCAGCGGCGAGATGGCCACCGGCACGGCGCAGATTAACGGACTGACGGAATCCTTTGGCAGCGACGGGGCCTGGAAAGAAACCATCCTGGACGATTACGGCACACCGCTGGGGACGGAGAATCCGCTGTGGCGGCTGATCAAAGCGCTCTGGCAGGCAATCCTGAAGGTATTTGCTTTCGAATAAACCATACCCGTTTCCGGCCCGAAGGAACGAAGACGTCCTTCGGGCCGTTTTTTATGCTGAAGGGGCCGGGTTGCGGAAACCAACCGATTGAGGTATAATTTCATTCGGTGGAATATCCCCGATTGATGAATGAAGGTGAAACAGGGCATGAAAATGGAGACGCGGAAACGCCTGATCGCACTGTGCCTGACAGCGGCGGTTGTTTTCTGGCTGCCTGCGGGCGCTGAAGAGATCACGGACGAAACGGTGCCTGCCGCCGTGGAAGAAGCCGCGCCCCCCCAGGAAGAAGCGCCCACCGAAGCGCCTACCGAAGCGCCTACCGAAGCGCCCACCGAAGCACCTACGGAAGCGCCGACCGCTGCCCCTACGGAAGCGCCTACGGAAGCCCCGACGGCAGCACCGACCGCTGCTCCTACGGAAGCCCCGACCGAAGCGCCTACCGAAGCTCCGACAGAAGCGCCTACGGAAGCGCCGACCGCTGCTCCGACGGAAGCGCCTACCGAAGCCCCGACGGCAGCCCCGACCGAAGCTCCTACGGAAGCCCCGACCGATACGCCCGCGGTTCCCGCGGTCGTCGAGGTCCGGATCGACGGGATGAAAATCACCCTGACAGCCGCGGAAGCGGGCGCTGTGCCTTCCATCGGAAAGGTCAGCGACAGCGAAGCCGCGGAACGGGCGGAAAACGCTTTCGCGCCGAAGGCGGAAGCGGGACAGACGGTCCGTACCCGCCACCTGCTGCTGAAGATCGGCGGAAGCGGCCGGGTGAACGTCCGGATCGCGGACGCGAAACTGCGCCAGTGGAAACAGGACGCCGGGGAAAGCGCGGCCGTGAACGCCGTCGTCGTCCGGGTGGACAATCATAAAACAGAAAAGATCAGCGCCGGCGTCCGCTGGGACGCGGACGAGGTCAGCTTTGATGCCGACGCGGATACCGTGGCGGATCTCCTTCTGACGGCGGTGATCACCGAAGCACCTGCCGAAACGCCGACAGAAGCTCCGGCAGAAACGCTGACAGAAACACCGGCCGCAGTTCCGACAGAAGCTCCAACCGAAACGCTGACAGAAACACCTGCCACAGTTCCGACAGAAGCTCCAACCGAAACGCTGACAGAAACACCTGCCACAGTTCCGACAGAAGCTCCGACGGAAACGCCCACGGAAGCGCCTGCGGCTGAACCGGCGCCGGAACCTGCGGCGTTCAGCCAGTCTGCGGTGGTGGACGGCGTGAAGATCTCCGTTTACGCGGCGCCGGGCGTGTTCCCGGCTGAGGCGCGGCTTTCCGTAACGCGGATTACCTCCGCGCAGCAGGCGCAGGTGGACAAGGCGATTGACCGGGCTCAGGATGAAAAGACCCAGGTCGCGGCCAGTTACTCCTTTGACATCAAGATCCTGGATGAGAACGGCAATGAACTCCAGCCGGCGGAAGGACAGACCGTAAACGTGGCTTTCTCCCTGGCGGAGGTTGACAACCCCAACCTGCAGACAACCGTATACCATATGGAAGAGCAGGCAAACGGCAGCCTGAACGCCGAGAAACTCTCCGTGCAGGAGGCGGGCGGGACCGTGACCGCGCAGAGCGACGGCTTTTCCGTCTACACGGTGACCTTTACCTATGAAGAACGACAGTTTGCCGTGCTGCCGGATACGGCCATTCCCGTGAATGAACTGGTCTCCACCGTGGGCCTGACAGGAACGCCGACGGCGGTGGGGCTTGAGGCTTCCGCGGAGGCCGGGAAAGGCCTGTCACTGACAGGCGAGGCACCGAACCGGTCTGTTCAGGCCGCAGCACAGTCAGCTTCCGCAGCACAGAAGCTGACTGTTACACTTCAGGGGGTTAATTTTGAGATTTTACTGGCGGTCTCCGAGCAGAAACCGGAAAGCGTCTCCCTTGACTACCTGGACGAAAAGGGCCGGAAGCAGTCCTGGACAGGCGGATATGCGGACGCACGGGGAGCCACCTGGCAGTCATCCGCCGGCTTCAGCGGATGGTATGCGGTGAGCGGCAATGTGACGACGGAACAGCGGATCACCGTCTACGGCGATGTGAAACTGGTCCTGACCGACGGGGCGGTCCTGAAGGCAAACGGCGGTATCCAGGTGTCCCCGGGCAGCAGCCTGACGATCTACTGCCAGTCCGGCAAGACCGGCTCCCTGACCGCAACCTCCCGTGAGCCGGCAGGGGACCAGCGGGCCACCGGCGCGGGCATCGGCGGCGCTTATTCCACCCAGGGAAAGGGCGACGCCGGCAAAATCCGGATCGTCGGCGGCGTGATCACCGCCACCTCCGGCGCGCCCGGATGCGCGGGCATCGGCGGCGGTACGGACGGCAGCGCGACCGTCACGATTGACGGGGGCACCGTGAAGGCTGCCGGCTGCGGCGCCGGCGACGGCATCGGAGGCAGAGCGGAAGCGACGGTCGTGACCGTGAACGGCGGCAGCGTAACCGCGACAGGCGGCGCCGACGGCGGCGCCGGGATCACCGGCCGGCAGGGCGCGACCGTAACCGAAAAGAAGGATGACGCAAAAAAGGACGAAGAGAAGGAAGACGAAAAAGATCCGAATGCGGAATACGCGCCGGACGGATCTGTATACAATCCCGAGACAGCGGATACAAAGACGACCGACGAAGACGGCCAGGCGGAAGAAGGAAAAAAAGACTATTACGACGCCGACGCGAACCAGGATGGCAGCGATTCCGCCGAAGAAAGGGATCCGAACCTGATCTACGCGCCGGACGGATCCGTTTATACGCCTGTTTCGGTGGACGAGAGCCGGGCCGGCAGAAAAGCGACCGGGGACACCGGACGGACAAACCTGAGGACAGAGTATTACAACGCCGATATTGAGCGGATGTATACGCCGCAAAGGGCGACTGCTTCCGCTGCGGTTAAACATCAGATTCAACAGACGGAGAAAAAGAACGAGCTCAAGAAAGAGCAGGCAAACGCCAGGGCGGAGGAAGAAGAGATCCGCCTCCAGGGGAAGAACGTGATCCTGGTCTGTGTCAGCGGCGGACATGAGGGCAGTGAGGTCCTGCCGCTGCTGACCGGGCTGGGGGTCCTCTACACAAACCATACGGCGGAAAGTGCCGGAACGGACGGGGCAGAGGATGTGCTCCGGGAAGGCCTGGATGGAAGCGCGGCGTCCAGCGCGGAGGAAATGATTGCCTCCCGCGGGTTCGCGCTGGTGCCGGAAGGCGTGCTGAACCGGGCAACGAACGGCCCGATGGCCGTATCCAATGAGCGGCGTGTTGCCGAAGCGCTGAACTGGATCGTAACGGACGGAAACAGTCTGAACGCGGAGAATAAGCCCTATTTCCTCAGCCTGCAGCTGACCGGCGCAGAGGCGGAATCGTTCGGGCCGGGAGGCGCGCAGGTATACGACGCGGACCGGGCGGGTCCGGCCGGTCCCTGGGAAACGACGGCGACAGCAACAGATCTGGCGGCGACAGCAACAGACCTGGAAGAATACGGAACAGAGCCGGACAGCACGGAAGACATTGACAACTGCCTGGATATCCTGATCGGTACGCTGGACGGAGAGGAACTGCTGGACAGGACGGTTGTCATCATCCTGAACCGGGCGGAGGGCCAGGTGATCGTTATCCATCCGGACCTGGCGGGCTATACCACCGTTTCCGAAGCGACAACGGACGCGGATATCCTGGCGACGATCCTGGCGCTGGGCGTTACGGAAGACGGCGAAACAGCGCCGCTGCCGGAAGGCGTGAAGGGCAGGGATCTGCTGTCCCTGCCGGCGGTGCACAGCGAGGGACACTGAACAAAGAAGGCAAATAAAGGAAATGTTCAACATATCGAAACAATAATGAAATATTACTTAACAAATCCGTGATAAATGACAGGTGTAATTGTGCCATAATAACTATACATCTTTAAGCAGAGAAATCTCTGCGACAATACAATAAACGGAGAAAGAAGGTTATTTATGAAACGGTATTTGGTGACTTTACTGGTTCTGGTGCTTCTGCTCGTGGGCCTGACTGCTGTCGCGTCTGCCAGCATAGAGACGCTCTGGACAGAAGACGGTGTTTACCTGACCGACGCTTCAACCGGAGAGAAAATTGACTTCACCGGATGGCGCGAGGATTCATACAGCTGGGATACCGACTGGAAATGCTGGTTCTACAGCGAAGGCAAGGGCAAACTGGCCGAGGGCTGGAAGCAGATTGGCGGCACATGGTATTATTTCTGGCCGGAAATGTGCACCGGATCCTGGTATGACCAGGATAAGGACACCGTCTACCTGTTCAATGAGAACGGCGCCTGGACGGGTGTGTCCACCTCCGGCGACGGCTGGCTCAAGATCAACAATAAGTGGTATTACGTTGAGAAATACACCGAAACATGGGAGGACGGAACCTACGTCTGGAAGTATTTCTATTCGAACGGCGTTTACGAGGTCGATGAGACGCCTTATTTCTTCAAAGACGGCGTGATGAAGGACGACGGCTGGAACAGCCAGACATGGACAAGCGGAGATGGCACCTCTTACACCAGCTGGTATTACGCCAATCCCGACGGCACCCTGGCTACGGGCTGGAAGAAGATCGGCGGCACGTGGTATTATTTCAGTGACTGGGGCTATATGTACAACGACGGGCTCTATGGAATCGACGAAAAACATTATGCGTTTGACAAGTCCGGCGCGATGATGGCGAACAAGTGGTATGATTCGACCTGGGAATATGAAGGCACCACATATCATAACTGGGCTTATGCGGGCGCGGACGGCGCTGTCAAGACCGGCTGGTTCAAAGCCGGAAACGACTGGTATTACGCCGACGAATGGGGCTGGATCTGGTATGACACCTGGCTCGAGGACGGCAACAGCAGGTATTACCTGAAAGAATCCGGCGCGATGGCGGCCGGCTGGGAGAAGATCGACGGCACGTGGTACTACTTCAAGGACAGCGGCGCAATGGCGGAAAAGGAATGGATCCTGGACGGCGGCACCTGGTACTATATGGATGAAAACGGCGTCATGCTTGCGGACGGCACATTCACCATCGACGGCAAGGAATACCGGTTCGCTGCCAGCGGCGCGTGGATTCCGTAATCAAAAACAGCATAGTGGCTATCACAGGGAGCGCAGGAATGCGCTCCCTTTATTTGACAAAGCAAACGAATTGGCTGATAATAAACGTAATCAAAGACGCAGGATCAGGAGGGCCCGGGCGTGAATCTGAAAGAGACGCAGGACAGGACGTATGAGCTCCTCTGCCTGATTGACGATATCTGCCGGAAGGAGGGCGTCACCTATTTCCTGGACGGCGGATCGCTGATCGGCTCGGTGCGGGAAAAGGACCTGATTGCCTGGGACGACGATATCGATATCAAAATGCGCCGGGAAGAATACCCGAAGTTCAAAGCCGCGATGGAGAAGCATCTGCCGGAGCATATCCGGCTGATCGAGCCGAAGGACTTTGCGCCGCTGTTTTTCGACTGCGTGCCGCGGGTGGCGGATACGCGGTACCTGCTCCGGAAGGAAACCGAAGCGGACCGGGCTTACGGGAACCGGCAGAACCATGTGTGCGTGGACGTATTCACCCATTTCCGGGTGCCGGAGAGCGGCCTCGGCCGGAAACTGGCCCGGATGAGGATCACCCTGATCTACGGGCTGGCCATCGGCCATCGGTTTGATATGGATTACGGAAAATATACGCTGCTCCAGAAGATTGCTGTGGGCGCGATGAGCTTTGCCGGGAAACTGATCCCGGCAAAGATCCTGTGCGGGTGGTTTGACCGGGCGATGGACGGGCTGAACCGGAAGAACGCGAAGTCGGGCTGGATGTTCAGCAACTGGGTGCCCGGAAAGACCTACCAGAAGACGAAGTGGTTCGAAAGCGCCGCCGAAGGGGAACTGCGGGGACGGAAGTTCCCGATCCCGGCAGGATACGACGAGGACCTGAGGACATATTACGGGGATTATATGAAGCCGCCGGAGGACCGGAGCATATATATTCAGCACCTGGATCCGGAAGAACAGTATAAGGATTAATGGAGGACGTATGCTGAGGGTTAGTAAAACGGGAAAGATCAACAGCTGGCTGGCAAAGGGAGACAAATGGGTTCCGGCGCTGTTTTTCTGCTGCGTGCTGGCGCTGTACCTGACCATGCTGGCGGACGGCCTGTTTGTGGACGAGCTGGACGTGTTCTACGGCGGCTACAGCCTGGCGAAGGGCGGGGACATCTACAAGGCCTACCCGTCCCAGCATATGCCGTTTTCCTACTACTTTGCCGCGCCGGCGGCGCTGCTGGGCGCCAGGACACCCTGGCAGTTCCGGCTGTATTTCGACGTGCTGCTGAGCGTGCTGTGGACCGGGATCTACCTGCGGCACCGGAAGCATTTTTCCCGGTTTACGCTGGCGCTGCTGCCGGTCCTGTTTGCGGCGCAGCTGCGGATGCATCCCCTGGGGACGACGATGATCTCGGACCACTGGCAGGGGATCGGCATCCTGATCATCCTGCTGGAGCTGCTGCGCTACGCGGAGGAGAAAAAGATCTCCGCCGGCATGGCCTGGATGATCTCCCTGGGCATCGTGCTGAGCTTCGGGACCACGTTCCTGTCCGCCTATCCCCTGCTGATTCTCTTCCTGGGCGTGGTCGCCATGCAGGCGGTCCAGGCAGCCCGGAAAGAGCGAAAGCTTCCGGAAATGCTGAAGGAAGACCTCCGGCTGACGCTGATCTGCCTGTGTCCCTTCCTGCTGCTGGCGCTGTGGTACCTGGCCAGCGGCAACCTCGCCAACGCCTTCGGCGGGGCATATGAACTGAACGTCGGGATCTATTCCAAATACCTGGACGGCTTCGGCACGGACGCGGGCGGTTCGTTTTTCGCAACCTTCCCGAGATGGATCCAATACCAGGGGAAAGGCGCCGGCTACCTGAATGCCGCAGGCTGGCGCTGGGCGCTGCAGATCTGGGCGCAGACGGCCGCGCTGCTGGTTTTTGTCGTCTGCCTGTTCAGAGAAAAGAAACGGATTGCGGGCATCACTTTCCTGCTGGCGGTGATCCTGACCGGCGTCCGGGCTTTCGACGGGTTCCACGGGGCGCCTTATATGGCGGTGACCTGTATCCCGATGGCTTTCTGCCTGGACGGGGCGCTGAGCTCCTTTATGGAAAAGCGGAGCTGGCGAAGGGCGCTGCCCGCGGCGGCGGCGCTGGCCTGTGCGCTGGCGCTGGCGGTGCCCGTGGCGATCGCGGCCAGGGGCCTGATCCATGTGCCGCGGCTGCTGGCCGGAGAAAAGTACCGGGAGAGCAACCGGGAGGTGCTGGAGATCCTGGCGGAGCCCGGGGAGCGGATCCATACGGGAGACCTGAGCTACAGCGAGATGATCGTGATGCGGAACAACCTGACCCTGGACCCGGGCTCGCCGGCCATTGCCAACCCCTGGTTCTATGAATATTACGGAGAACAGGAACTGACGGCGCTGAAGGAAAACCAGACCCGGCTGCTGGTCCTGGAGCCGGACGGAAGCCTCTGGGGCCATTATGTCCGGGATTACGCGAAGGACTTTGTCCAGTATGCGGAGGAACACTATACCCCTGTCGGCCTGTATACCTATGTGCGGAACGAAGACCTGCCGGCGGCGCTGGAGACGCTGCGGCAGGCCGGATACGGCACGAAAGTGAGCGGCCTGCTCGACAGCGGGGAGCACGTCCAGGGACCGATGCTGCAGGACGGGGACGTGGCGGAGCAGCGGTTTGAGGCCGCGGACCGGAACCTGACCGCCGTCCTGCTGCGGACGGCGACATACCTGGGCAAGAACCGGCCGGGGATTACGGTGCAGCTGATCGACGACGCCAGCGGCGAAGTGATCGGCGAAAGCACGCTGCCCCGGGAGGAGATCAAGGACATCGGCTATGACCGGTTTGCCCTGAAGGCGGATACAGAGCCCGGGAAGACCTATACGGTCCGGATCATGACCGACGGCACGACGCCGGAGGGGCTGGAATCCCGGCTGCACCTGTACCACGGCGCGGAAGACAGCGCCGGGGGGAAGCGCGGGTCATGGAACGGGGAGCCCCAGCCCTTTGACTGGGTCGTAATGACCGAATATGACCCGGAATGACGAAGAACCAAAAGGAGCAGGGACGGTGAAGGAAACGAAGAAAGGACAGCTGGCGAAAAAACTGCTGTCGGATTCCGCCTGGAGCATCGCCGGCCTGGTCCTGATGAACATGACCGCCCAGTTTGCGGTTTATCCCCTCTGGAACCGGGAACTGGGCAACGACGCCTACGGCCGGATCCTTTACCTGATCGCCGGAATGAACATCATCGCGGTTTCCATGGGCGTGGCCTGCAACTATGCCCGGATGAAAGCCAGCGCGGAAGGAAAAACGGAAAACCGGCCCTACAGCCGGATCCTGCTGATCACCACCTGCGCCCTGGTTCCCTGGTGCGTGCTGGTATCGCTGTTTGCCGGCGGGGAAGGCGCGAATCTCCCGGAGACCGGCCTGCTGGTCCTCCTGGGCATCGCGACCATGTGGCGCTATTACGCGGATGTGGAATACCGGCTGAGCCTGGACTATCAGGCGTTTTTTGTCTATTACCTGGCGATCAGCATCGGCTACGGGATCGGCGCAGGCCTGTTCCTGTGGCTGAAGCTCTGGCCGCTGGCGCTGCTGCCGGGCGAAATGGCCGGGATTTTCCTGGTGTACCGGCGGGGCACGGTTCTCCGGAAGATCGAAACGGAAAACGCCGGACAGGATCAGGCCGTCACCGGCATGGTGACGACCCTGTTCGCCACCGAGGTGATCAGCAACCTGATCCTGAACGGGGACCGGATGCTGCTGAACCTGCTGGTGAACGCCACGGCGGTGACCGTCTATTACCAGGCCTCCCTGATGGGCAAAACCATGGCCCTGGTCACAATGCCCCTCAACAGCGTGCTGATCGGCTATCTGTCCCGCTTTAAGGGCGGGCTGACGAAAAAAAACATGAACCGGGTGACCCTGGCCTGCCTGGCGGCGGTGCCGGCTGCGACCCTGGCTGCCACCGTCGGCTCCCACATCCTGATCCGGATCCTCTATCCGCAGAACTATGAACTGGTCAGCCCCTATTTCATCATGGCCAACGTCGCCCAGGTGGCCTTCTTCGTTTCCGGGGTGGCGGCGACGGTACTGCTGCGGTTCTGCAGGACGGGGTACCAGCTGTATATCAACCTGGTATATGCCGGGCTGTTTATCCTGCTGTGCGTTCCCGGGGTGCTGCTGCGGCAGGTGGAGGGCCTGTGCATCGGCATGATGATCGCCGGGCTGCTGAAGCTGGGCTATGTCTTGCTTCTTGGTTACAAAAGTATTAAAAATTCGTAACACAAACAAATCGTCCACAGGATGTTGTGGTCGGGGGAAAAAAGGGCACAAAAGTCGGATGATTGGGGTTTCAACAGTATTTTCAACGGTTGAAAAAACACATTATTATGGTTATAATGATATGCAGTAATTCCTGTTTTCTGCGAGCTGAATACAGAAAACAGAAGGAGGTTTTAGGAGTATGAAAACTACGAGACGGCTGTTCTGCGTCGTTCTGGCGCTGATCCTGGTCGCCATCAGCGCAATCACCCTGACCACCGCGTCCGCGGATGTGATCATCGGCGATTTCCGCCTGAGCGATGACGAGCAGATCCTGGTCCAGTACCTCGGCACGAGCGCGAGCCCCACGATCCCGTCCTCGGTCAAAACGATCGGCGCGGCGGCGTTCCAGAACAACGACAGCATCACGAGCATCACGATCCCGAACACGGTGACGTCCATCCGGGACCGCGCGTTCAAAAACTGTTCCAAGCTGCAGACCGTGACCCTGCCGAATACGATCGATACGATCCCGGCGAGCACGTTCGCCTACTGCGGCGCCCTGACCACGGTCAACATCCCGCGTTCCGTGACGAGCATCGGCGCGAGCGCTTTTGCCCACTGCCCGAACCTGCAGAACCTGATCGGTCCTGACCAGCAGAGCATCGGCACAACGATCTACACGCCCGTTCCCGCCTATGTGACGAGCATCGGTTCCGAAGCCTTTGCCGGATGTACCTACCTGACCATCCAGTGCTTCAAGGGCAGCGCGATGGAAACCTATTGTAAGGAAAACGGCATTCAGTATACCTCCGTTGAGCCCCTGATCTACAAGCTGAAGGCTACCCAGGATCAGTGGACCACCGTGTGGGCCAAGAGCCAGACCAATACCGCCCAGATCAGCGTGACGATCGATCCGTCGATTGCCGCTTCCAACCGCCTGGGCTGGTCCACGAGCGACGTTTCCATCCTCAAAGTGGACGAGAACGGCCTGGTAAGCACCACGACGAAGCCCGGTGAAGCCATCGTGACCTGCTACAGCCCCGACCAGCTGGATGTCGAAATCGAGATCCCGGTTGTTGTGCTGGATTCCCGCCTGACCTGGCAGCAGGATTCCGCCGGCAACTGGTACTACTGCTACGGCGTTTCCTCCTTCGCGATCGGCTGGAAGCAGATCGGCAAGAACTGGTATTATTTCAACAAATACGGCATTATGCAGACCGGCTGGCAGGTTATCGACGGGAAGGAATATTTCCTCCATCCCGACGGAAAGATGCAGGACGGCTGGTACAATCCCAGCGGCAACGACTGGTATTACTTCATGAGCGGCGTGCTGCAGACGGGCTGGCGTCAGATCAAGGGCAAGTGGTATTACTTCGAGCCCAACGCCGTGCTGGGTTCCGGCAAGGGACTGATGTACCGCGCCGGCGTCTTCACCATCGGAGACAAGAACTATATGTTCGACGCCAACGGCGCGATGGTCGAAGGCGGCTGGAAGAAGATCGGCACGACCTGGTACTACATGGGTACCGACGGCAGCCCCATCACCGGCTGGCTGAAGTACCAGAACAACTGGTACTGGCTGGATACATCCACCGGCGCCATGGCGGCTTCCACCTGGAAACAGATCGAAGGCAAATGGTACTATTTCGACGCCAACGGCGTGATGGTGACCGGCTGGTTCAAGGTGAGCGGCACCTGGTATTACTGCAATGCCGACGGTTCCATGAAGACCGGCTGGCTGAAGTATAAGAACGAATGGTATTACCTGAGCAGCACGGACGGCGCCATGGTCACTTCCGACTGGGTGGCTGACGGCAATGCATACTATATGAGCGCCAGCGGCGTGATGACGACCGGCTGGAAGCAGATCAGCGGTTACTGGTTCCACTTCCAGAAGAACGGCGCGATGACGCAGGGCTGGCTGAAGGACGGCGGCAAGTGGTATTACCTGATGCCCGGCTCCGGTGAGATGGTGACCGGCACCATTACCATTGACGGCGTGAGCTACACCTTCAACGCCAGCGGTCAGCTGATCTGAGTTTATCCCTGAACCTCTTTCCCTCCCGGTTCGACCGGGAGGGATTTTTTTGCGTCCCGGCGGAAAAAACGGCTATATATTTCATCCAAAGCCTTTACAAACAAGGCAAACAGGTGTATGATACCCAGGTGTTCACGAAAAGCAAGAAAGGAGCAATTCATGAATCTGCATGAAGCGGTGGTTCTGAGAACGCTGAAAAAGGAAGCTTTCGTCAGCCAGCGGACGCTGGCGGAAAGCTGCGGCCTTTCGGTGGGCGCGGTCAACAAGGCCGTGAAGGAGCTGATCGCCGAAGGCTGCCTGGACAGCGGCTGCCGGCTGACGGACCCGGGCCGGGAAGCGATGGCGAAAAGCGCGCCGAAGAACGCGATCATCCTGGCGGCGGGTTTCGGCATGCGGATGGTGCCGATCAACCTGTCCACCCCCAAGGCCCTGATCGAGGTGAACGGTGAAAAGCTGATCGAACGGACGATCCGCCAGCTGCACGAAGCCGGGATCCGGGAGATCACGGTGGTGGCCGGGTTCATGAAGGACTCCTTTGAATACCTGATTGACGAATTCGGCGTGGACCTGGTCGTCAACAACGCCTACGCGGCGAAGAACAACCTGCACTCCCTGGCCCTGGCGGCGAAAAGGATCCGGAACAGCTATATCATTCCCTGCGACATCTGGTGCGCGGAAAACCCGTATTCCGATACGGAACTGTATTCCTGGTATATGGTCTCGGAAGAGCCGGACGAAGATTCATCGGTCCGGGTGAACCGGAAAACGGAGCTGGTCCGGGTCGGGAAGGGCGAAACCGGAAACCGGATGATCGGCATCGCCTACCTGACCGGTCCGGAAGCGGAAACAGTCCGGGAAGCCCTGAAAGAGATGGACGAAAACCCGGCCTTTGAAACCTGCTTCTGGGAAGAAGCACTGTACAAAAAGGACCGGATGATCCTGCAGGCCCGGGTGGTTCCCGCGGCGGAAGCCGTGGAGATCAACACCTATGAACAGCTGCGGGACCTGGACGCCGGGTCCGGCCACCTGAAGAGCGGCGCGATCCGGACGATCGCGGAGACGCTGCAGTGCAGCGAGACGGAGATCACGGACATCAGCGTGCTGAAAAAGGGCATGACCAACCGCTCCTTCCTGTTCACGGTGAAGGGAAAGCAGTACATCATGCGGATCCCGGGCGAGGGAACGGACAAGCTGATCAACCGGCGGAACGAAGCCGCCGTCTATGAGGCGATCAAAGGCAGGGGCCTGTGCGACGATCCGGTATACCTGAACCCGGAGGACGGCTGCAAGATCACGGCCTTCCTGCCGGAAGTACGGGTCTGCGACGCGGAAAACGAGGAAGACCTGAAGCGGTGCATGGCGAAGCTGAGGGCCTTCCACGGGATGAAGCTGACGGTTTCCCACGACTTTGATATCTTCGGCCAGATCGATTTCTATGAAAGCCTGTGGGAAGGCGCGCCCAGCGTTTACCGGGATTACGCGAAAACGAAGGAAAAGGTCCTGGCCCTGAAGCCGTACATCGAAAAGACCCGGGAAACGGTCTGCCTGACCCATATCGACGCGGTGCCGGACAACTTTCTGTTCTACCGGGACGAAAAGGGAACCGAACAGCTCCAGCTGACCGACTGGGAATATTCCGGCATGCAGGATCCCCATGCAGACATCGCCATGTTCGCGATATACAGCCTGTATGACAGGACGCAGACGGATCACCTGATTGACCTGTATTTTGAAGGGAAATGCGACAGCAGGACCCGGGCGAAGATCTACTGCTACGTCGCCGCCTGCGGCCTGCTCTGGTCCAACTGGTGCGAATACAAGCGGAAGCTGGGCGTGGAGTTCGGGGAATACAGCCTGCGGCAGTATAGATACGCGAAAGATTTCAGCCGTTACGCAAGCGAATTCATAATTTGATTAGTGAGGACCTATGCAAACACATACTGTCAAGAGGGCGATCATCATGGCGGCGGGAATCGGCCAGCGGATGCGGCCGGCCACCAGCACGGTCCCCAAGCCCCTGATCAAAGTCAACGGCGTGCGGATGATCGACTCCGTGGTGGACGCCCTGCAATTCAACGGCATCCGGTCCATCTATGTGGTGACCGGATACCTGAAGGAACAGTTTGAGGACTGGGCGAAACACCGGCCCGGCGTCAGGCTGATCGAAAACCCGTATTACGACAGCTGCAACAACATCTCCTCCCTGTATATGGCCCGGGAGTACCTGGGGGACTGCATGATCCTGGACGGAGACCAGCTGATCCTGAACCCGGCGGTGCTGGACCCGCGCTTTACCCGCTCCGGGTACAGCGCGGTGTGGACGGAGGAAGAGACGGAGGAGTGGCTGATGCAGGCGGAGGACGGGATCGTCACCTCCTGCAGCCGCACCGGCGGAAAGCGCGGATGGCAGCTGTACAGCGTTTCCCGCTGGACGAAGGAAGACGGGGAAAAGCTCAGGCGCCACCTGGAGCAGGAGTTCGAGGGCGGCAACCGGCAGATCTACTGGGACGACGTGGCGATGTTCTGCCACCCGGAAGACTATGAACTGGGCGTTTATCCCATGCAGAAAGACGACGTGAAAGAGATTGACAGTTTTGAGGAACTGATTCAACTGGATCCCACGTATTCAAAGGAGGAACCCGAACAATGAACACGGAAAAAAGACGGATCGACTGGATGATCACCCTGGTGCCCTTTATCCTGATCATGGGCGTGGCGGGTCTTTTGTTTATCTGGCCGGAGCAGTCCAATGAAGTGATCAGCCAGATCCGCTTCTTCTTCGGCGACACGGTGGGCCTGTATTACCTGGTCATGGGCGTGGGCGTCCTGGTGATCTCGGTCTTCCTGAGCTTCTCCAAGTACGGGAACATTGTCCTGGGCGAGCCGAACGAAAAGCCCCGCTATTCCTTTTTTACCTGGGGCTCCATGATGTTCACCTGCGGCCTGGCCGCGGACATCATTTTCTACAGCTTCGCGGAGTGGGTCATGTATGCCACGAACCCGCATATCGCGGAGATGGGGAATATCTATGACTGGGCCGGCGTGTTCCCGCTGTTCCACTGGAGTTTCATCCCCTGGGCCTTCTATCTGGTGCTGGCCGTGGCCTTCGGCTTCATGCTCCACGTCCGGAAACGGAACCGCCAGCGCTATTCCGAGGCCTGCCGTCCCGTGATCGGGGATAAGCACGCGGAGGGCCTGCTGGGCCGGATCATCGACCTGTTCGCGCTCTTTGCCCTGCTGGCCGGCACGGCGACGACCTTCTCCGTGGCCACTCCCCTGATGGCGGAGATCATGGTGACCCTCTTCGGCATCAGCATCAGCCGGACCGCCGTGACGATCATCATCCTGGTGATCACCTGCGCGATCTACACCTATGCCGTGCTGCACGGCTTCAAGGGCATCGGCATCCTGGCCAAGGTCTGCATCTGGCTGTTCTTCGGCCTGCTGATCATCGTGCTCCTCATCGGCGGCCAGGGCCGGTTCATCATCGAGAACGGCTTCCAGAGCCTGGGCAAGATGTTCCAGCATTTCATTGAGCTGAGCACCTATTCCGATCCCGTCCGGGCCAACAACTTCCCCCAGGACTGGACGATCTATTACTGGGCCTACTGGATGGTCTGGTGCATCGCGGCCCCGTTCTTCATCGGGAACATTTCCCGGGGCCGGACCGTCAAGCAGGTGGTGCTGGGCGGCTATGTGTTCGGCGTCGGCGCGACGATCGTTTCCTTTATCGTGCTGGGCAACTACGGCCTGGGCACCCAGATCGCCGGCAGGGCGGACTTCATCGCGGCCTACGCCGAAACCGGCGACCTCTACGGCATGATCATCAACGTGATCAAGACCATGCCCTGCTCCACCTTCATCCTGATCGTGGCCATGCTTTCCATGATCGCTTTCTATGCCACCAGCTTTGACTCCATCGCCTATACCGCCGCCTGCTACTCCTACCGTAAGCTGGGCGCGGACGAGAAGCCCGGAAAGACGATCACCTTCCTCTGGTGCATCCTCCTGATCGTCCTGCCCATCGCCCTGGTCTTCTCCGAGAGCAGCATGAACAACATCCAGTCGGTCAGCATCATCTCCGCCTTCCCCATCGGCCTCATCATGATCGTCATGATCCGGGCCTTCTTCAAGGACGCGAAGAAATACATGGGCGAACTCAAACCGGAAAAGGAATAAGTGTGGTATAATACAGCAAACAGATAATCCGGGAGGGGCACCGTGAACGCCATCCGTACATTCCTCAAAAAGCACGACCGCCTGTGGCAGTCCCTGCGCTTTGTCAAACACTGGATCACCGACGGCCGGCAGGAAGCCGTCCGGGTGATCAACGAGCACAAGGAAGAACTCCGCATCCGGGAAGAGCTCTACCGCAAAACCCTCCTGACGGAGGAGGAGAAAACATCGCAGCAAAACACCACCTTCCCCGATCCGGTTCAGTTCAGCATCCTGGTTCCCCTCTACAATACACCCGAAACCTATCTCATCCAGATGCTGGACTCCGTCAAAAACCAGACCTACCCGAACTGGGAGCTCTGCCTGGCTGACGGCAGCGACGAAGCCCACGCCTACGTCCAAAGGATCTGCCAGGACGAAGCCGCCAAAGATCCCCGCATCAGATATCAGAAACTGAAAACCAATGAAGGGATCTCCGGCAACACCAACCGGTGTATCCGCATGGCCACCGGGGACTGGTACGCCCTGTTCGACCACGATGACCTGCTCCACCCGTCCGCCCTCTTTGAGATGATGAAGGTCATCTCCGCCGGGCCCGCGGACCTGATCTATACCGACGAAAACACCTTCAGCGAAACCCCGAAGGACGCATTCAATCCCCATTTCAAGCCGGACTACGCCCCGGACAACCTGCGGGCCAACAACTATATCTGCCACTTCACCGCTTTCCGGAAGGAGCTCCTGGAGAAAGCCGGCGGCGGTTTCCGCCCTGAATTTGACGGCAGCCAGGACCATGACCTGATCCTGCGGCTGACCGAGCAGGCGGAACACATCGTCCACATCCCGAAGATCCTTTATTACTGGCGGGCCCACAAAGGCTCCACCGCGGAAGCCATCCAGGCCAAGCCCTACGTCATCGAAGCCGGCAAGAAGGCCGTTCAGGCCCACCTGGACAGACTGAACCTCAAAGGCACGGCAGAGGACGGCCCCGTTCCCTCCATGTACCGCCTGAAATACGAACTGACCTCCACGCCCCTCGTCTCCATCCTGATTCCCAACAAGGACCACAGGGACGACCTGAAGCGCTGCATCGACTCGATCAAAACCAAAACCACTTACCCCAATTACGAGATCATCGTCATCGAGAACAACAGCACCGAGCCGGAAACCTTCGCATACTACGAAACCCTGAAACAGGATCCGAAAATCAAAGTCATTACCTATGACAAACCCTTCAACTATTCCGCCGTCAACAACGTGGGCGCCGGAGCCGCCGAAGGCGAACAGCTCCTGCTGCTGAACAATGATACGGAAGTCCTTTCCCCCGACTGGATCCAGGAGATGCTCATGTACGCTCAGCGGGAAGACGTGGGCGCGGTGGGCGCGAAACTGTACTATCCCGACGGCACCATCCAGCATGCCGGCATCGGCATCGGTATCAAGATGCTGGCGGGCCACTGGCACAAAAACTTCCCGAAAGACCATCCCGGCTATTTCGGCCGCCTGACCTACGCCCAGAACGTGAGCGCGGTCACCGCCGCCTGTATGATGGTCCCCGCCAAAGTCTACAAAGCACTCGGCGGCCTGGACGAATCCTTCAGCGTGGTCTTCAACGACGTGGACCTGTGCCTCCGGATCCGGGAAGCCGGCTACCTCATCGTCTGGACCCCCTGGGCCGAACTGACCCACTATGAAAGCAAGAGCCGGGGCAGCGACGAGGACACCCCCGAAAAGAAAGCCTTCTTCGTCAAAGAGACCAACCGCTTCCAGCGCAAGTGGAACAAAACCCTCACCGAAGGCGACCCCTACTACAACCCCAACCTCACCCGGGAGAAAGAGGATTTCTCCCCCCGTTAAAACCCATAAAAATCAACGCATCCCGGCCTTTTGGCCGGGGTGCGTTTTCGTTGACATACAATAGAAGAAATGATAAAATTTATTCTGTATAAGTATGGGGTGGAGTCTGCCCATTTTGCCCCGTATTTCGGTCCGCTCGCGGTGGCCTGCCGGAGCAGAAAGGACCGCCCGCTTCCCGTAGTAAGCGCCCTTACTCCGGATGGCGGAGCCATGTCAAAAAACAATTCAGGCAAGGAAGACGTATGAAGAAGAAACTGCTTTGGCCGATCCTGGACGCGATATTTGCCGTGACCGGTCTGTTCGTTTCCCTTGCTTTCTACTTCTTTGCCAACGTGACCCCGAACCGGCTGCTTCAGACAGCCCGGACCCTGCCGGTGCTGATCATCGCCACCTTGCTGGGCCTGCTCATCTCCGGCATCTACAAGACCATCCTGCGCTATGCCAGCTCGGACACTTTTGTCCAGGCGATTACCGGCACCCTGATCGGCACCGGCTTCACCTACCTGTTCTCCCTGGCGGTTTCCCTCCTCTTCCGGACCCATGAAAAGGAGATCGGCATGCGGCTGATGCTCATGCCCCGCCCCATCTACGCCATCCAGTGGATGATCACCCTGGCCCTCGTTGCCGGATCCCGCTTTCTGATCCGTTACCGGGAAGCGGGCCACAATAAAAGAACGGACAAGGAGGCCAGACGCATCCTGGTCATCGGCGCCGGCTACGGCGGCGCCACCGTGATCCGGGATATCCAGAACGGAAGATACGGCAGCGCCGTGGCCGTCGCCATCCTGGACGACGACCCGGAAAAACAGCATTCCTCCATCTCCCGGGTGCCCGTGGTGGGCACCACGGAAGATATCCAGAAAACCGTAGACGACTGCAATATCGACGAGATCATCATCGCCATCGCCACCCCCAAGGGCGACCTGACGGACCTGCTGAACGAATGCATCGCCACCGGCACCCACGTGCTCCTGTACACGGGCGTGACGGAAGGCAGGGAAGGCAAGACCCGTGAGGTCAACATCGCCGACCTGCTGGGCCGGCCGGAGCAGCACCTGGACATGAGCGAAGTCCAGCAGTATCTGACCGGTAAAACCATCATGATCACCGGCGGCGGCGGATCCATCGGATCGGAGCTGTGCCGGCAGATCCTGGCCTTCACCCCGAAGAAGCTGGTGCTCTACGACATCTCCGAGAACTATATGTACGATCTCTTCTTCGAACTGAAGGAAAAATACGGAGAGCTGGTCGCCAATACATTGATTCTCGAAGTCGGTTCCGTCCGGGATGAGGAATCCCTCTGGCGGGTCATGGGCAGATACAAGCCCGACGTGGTCATCCACGCCGCCGCCCACAAGCATGTCCCCCTGATGGAACTCTCCTGTGAACAGGCCATCCTGAACAACGTCTTCGGCACCTACAAGACCGCCAAGGTCGCCATCGAATGCAATGTAAAGCGCTTTGTCCTGATTTCCACCGACAAGGCCGTGAACCCCACCAACGTCATGGGCGCCACCAAGCGCCTGGCGGAGATCATCATCTCCAGCATTCCCAACAACAAAACCGAATTCATGGCCGTCCGCTTCGGCAACGTCCTGGGCTCCCACGGCTCCGTGGTTCCCATCTTCGAGCGGCAGATCAAAGCCAGCGGCCCGGTGACCATCACCGACGAAAACATCATCCGCTACTTCATGACCATCCCCGAAGCAGCCTCCCTGGTCCTCCAGGCGGTCTCCATCGCCAGGGGCGGGGAGCTCTTCATCCTGGACATGGGACAGCCGGTCAAAATCAAGGACCTGGCCGAAAAGATGATCCGCCTCTACGGCACCGGCAAGGAAGAGATCATCGTCACGGGCCTGCGCCCCGGCGAAAAACTCTACGAGGAACTCCTCCTGGACAAGGAGAACGACCAGGCCACAGAGCGGGACCGGATCTACATCGCCCGGCAGGACCACTACGACTGGGAGACCGTCGAACAGTACCTCAACAAACTGGAACAAGCCATCGAACAGCACAGGGACATCAGACAGACCCTGCACGAAATCCTCCCAACCTACAAAGAGAAGCAGTAAACAAAAACATAAAACGGTACACAATAAACAAACAGAAAGAAGGAACCCAACCATGAAGATCGGCTGCGTCAAAGAGATCAAGAACAACGAATACCGCGTGGGCCTGACCCCGGACAACGTGAAAGCCTATGTGGCCGCAGGCCACCACGTCTACATGGAAAAAGGAGCCGGCATCGGCTCCGGCTTCACCGACAATGAATACGTGGACGCGGGCGCTTCCCTGATCGACAACGCCGCCGACGTCTGGCACCTGGTTGATATGATGGTCAAGGTCAAGGAACCCCTGGAAGAGGAATACCCCCTCTTCCATGACGGACTGATCCTCTACACCTACCTCCACCTGGCCGCGGACAAGGAACAGATGGACGCCCTCCTGAAGGGCAAAGTCAAAGCCGTGGCCTACGAGACCATCCAGGAAACAGACGGCTCCCTGCCCTGCCTGGCCCCCATGTCCCAGATCGCCGGAAGACTTTCCATCCAGGAAGGCGCCAAGTACCTTGAAAAGCGCTTCGGCGGCGAAGGCATCCTCCTGGCCGGCGTACCCGGCACCCCGAAAGCCAACGTGGTGATTCTCGGCGGCGGCACCGTGGGCATGAACGCCTGCAAGATCGCCGTCGGCATGGGCGCCAACGTGACCATCCTGGACGTGAACCTCAAGCGCCTGGAGCAGCTGGACAACCTCTTCGGCGCCCACATCCAGACCCTGGTCTCCACCGACTCCAACATCGAACGCGTATTAAAGGACGCCGACCTGGTCATCGGCTCCGTCCTGATCCCCGGCGGCTCCACCCCCAAGCTCTTCAAAAAGAAATACCTGAAGGAAATGAAACCCGGTGCCGTCTTCGTGGACGTCGCCATCGACCAGGGCGGCTGCGGAGAATCCTCCCACGTCACCACCCACGACGACCCCGTCTACACCCTGGACGGCGTCGTCCACTACTGCGTCGGCAACATGCCCGGCGCCGTCCCCCGCACCAGCACCATCGCCCTGACCAACGCCACCCTGAAATACGGCCTCCAGATCGCACAAAGCGGACTGGAAGAAGCAACAAAAGCCAGTCCCGTCATCAAATCCGGCGTCAACTGCTACCTTGGCCACCTCACCAACCAGAACGTTGCCAAGGCCCACAACTACGACTACACCGACCTGGACACCCTGATCTGACAGGAGGACACCATGTACTTCTACAAAATCAACAACGAAATCATCCCATCCGAAAAGAAAATGGACGCAGAAGAACTGACGCCCAACACCACCGATGGCGCCTATGAAAAGCACGTCCCCGTCATCGAACAGCACGGCGACCACGTTACCGTCAAAGTTGGCTCGATCCCCCACCCCATGATCCCCGAACACTACATCCAATGGATCATCCTGGAAACCGCAACCGGCTACCAGAAAAAAGACCTCACCCCCAACGACAAACCCGAAGCCGACTTTGCCGTCACCGAACCCATCCTCGCTGCCTACGAATATTGCAACCTCCACGGGCTGTGGAAGGCGGAGGGATAATATACTGCAACAGAAGCAGGTGAAACGAAAAGAAGCGTCTCCCGTTTCACAGAACAACAGAAGGCAGGTATACCATATGTACAAACGCAACGCCCAAGGCTGGCTGAAACATTTTGATTTCATGCTATGGGATGTTTTTGTTCTTCAAATATCCTTTGTCCTGGGCTATATGATTCGTCACGGCTGGGGACAATGGCCATATGAGAAAGCTGAATACAAATCCCTTGCTATTATCCTGGTCGTAGTAGATATCCTGGTTACCGTGCTCTTCAACACTTTGCACAATGTGATGAAACGCGGTTACCTGAAGGAAATGATCGAGACGATCAAACATGTGGTTCTTGTCCTTCTCGTAATGTCCCTCTATCTCTTCTCCACCCAGGCCGGCGACGCCTATTCCCGTATCACTCTCTACCTGACTTCAGGTTTTCATTTGATTCTAGGATATCTGATTCGCATTCTCTGGAAACCATTAATCAGACGAATCAATAAAAATAAGACTAAAGGGACTATGATTCTGGTTGCGGATGAAAATGCTGTTCCGAGGATCCTCGAAAAAGCGAGCGATCTGGACGGTTTTGAATATGCGGGAATTGTACTCAGCAACAGAGACGGTTCTGGTGAGAAAATCAACAATATCAAAGTGGTTTCCAGCATAGACAATGCAGCGGATTATATTTGCCGGGAATGGGTAGATGAAGTCTTTGTTTATCCAGAGCATCTTTCTGATTTGAAGACGACTTCCTATGAAATCATAGATGACTTTATCGATGATACTTATGGTACACAAAAGACAGAAAAACAAACGGAACAATCCGGCGTAGCCAAGTTGATCGAACAATGCCGGGAGATGGCCATTCCTGTCCATATCCGTCTCCCCATTTCCAGTTCCGGCGGAAAGAGCTTTATGGAAAAAATCGGCGGTTACAATGTCCTGACCATGACCACCAACTACGCCAGTCCCCTGCAGATGATCATCAAAAGACTGTTTGATATCCTCGGCGGACTTGTTGGCAGTATATTCGCCCTGATCCTGATTGCCATCATCGGCCCAAAGATCAAAAAAGAATCTCCCGGCCCCATCCTTTTCAAACAGATCCGTATCGGTCAGAACGGCAAGCGCTTCCAGTTCTATAAGATCCGCTCCATGTACATGGACGCGGAGGAACGGAAAAAAGAGCTCATGGCCCAAAACCGTATACAGAACGGTATGATGTTCAAAATGGACTTTGATCCACGGATTATTGGAAACAAGATTGTTGATGGTAAGCAAGTCACCGGCATCGGAGAAAAGATCCGCTCCACCAGCCTGGATGAATTCCCTCAGTTCTTCAATGTGCTTAAAGGTGATATGAGTCTCGTCGGAACAAGGCCCCCGACCGAGGACGAGTGGGAAAAATACAAATATCATCACAGGGCAAGACTTGCAATCAAACCAGGACTTACCGGCATGTGGCAGGTAAGCGGCCGAAGTGAAATAACCGACTTCGAAGAAGTTGTGAAGCTTGACACAGAATACATTAACAACTGGAGTGTTGGACTCGATATTCGGATTCTCTGGAAAACTGTAGGGGCTGTACTGAAGCACAAAGGAGCGATGTAATAATGGGACTTGAATAATGGTTGCTGGGGATAGAACAAAGGCCCTGTTATTTTTTTGGAAAACAAGTGTAACAGGCTCAATATATAATTGATTTATGAATAAAGGTTGGTTGGGAGAAAAATATGAACATTATACTTTTATCCGGCGGCAGCGGAAAACGTCTGTGGCCGTTATCGAACGATGTCAGATCAAAACAGTTCCTGAAATTATTCCGAAAGGCAGACGGAACGAAGGAATCCATGACACAGCGGATGTACAGGATGATTAAGGAAGTAGATCCTGAGGCGACCATCACTATTGCCACGTCTGAAAACCAGATTCCTCAGATCAAGGCACAGTTGGGTGAATCGGTTGGCGTTTCTGTTGAACCTTGCCGCAGAGATACGTTCCCGGCAATAGTACTGGCAGCATCTTACCTTAAACAGCAAGGTGTGGATGAAAATGCTCCGGTAGTGGTTTGTCCTGTTGATCCTTATGCGGAAGAGGATTATTTCAAGTGCCTTAAAATACTGGCGGATGAGGCAGGCAAAGCTGATGCTGCTAATCTGACGCTGATGGGAATTGAACCCACCTATCCATCTGAAAAGTATGGCTATATCATTCCGATGTCAACAGATGCCATGTCGGAGGTAAAGGAGTTCAAGGAGAAGCCGACAGAAGCGATTGCCAAAGGTTATATTGAACAGGGAGCTCTTTGGAATGGCGGAGTGTTCGCATTCAAATTGGGGTATCTGTTATCTGTCGCTGAATCGGTGTTTGGTAGTTCTGATTATCATGCATTGTCTGAGGATTATAGGAATCTTCAAAAGATTAGCTTTGATTATGCTGTTGTTGAAAAAGAAAAGTCAATAAATGTTGTTCGTTTTCATGGCTTCTGGAAAGACCTTGGCACCTGGAACTCATTCACAGAAGCAATGGATGAAGTTGCTACAGGACAATCAATCGTTGTTAAGTGTGAGAACACTCATGTAATTAATGAGTTGGGAATACCGCTCATAGCACTTAGCATCAAGGACGCAATCATTGCAGCCACACCTGATGGGATCCTTGTTGCGGACAAGGACAAGAGTTCAGAACTGAAAGGCTATGTGGAAGACCAGCGTCCGATGTATGAGCGGCGGGAGTGGGGAGAGTACAAGGTCCTGGATTATAAAAAACATGCAGACAGGAATAATTCATTGGTAAAGGAACTGATACTTATGCCGGGACAACATATCAGCTATCAGCGGCACAAACAAAGAACTGAAGTGTGGACATTCACAGAAGGAAGAGGAGAATTAATACTGGACGATAAAACGCAACTTGTTTCACGCGGAGATGTGACAGTCATAAGAGCCGGCATGAAGCATGCAATTAAGGGAATTACGGAGTTGCATATTATAGAGGTGCAAATCGGAGATGAATTGACGGAAAATGACATTGAAAGGCTTGAATGGGATTGGAATTAGGATGGAATATATTCTGATTATCATCTGGAAACAGATTCACAAAGACACTAAGCAGAATTGCCTTTGGTTGTTGAGGAAAACAGGGAATGCCGTCAGTACTCAATCAGTGAAGCAATGGCAAATTCGAAAGAATTTGAGATTGTTTTTGAGTGCAAATACTGGAGTAGCGGTCATTTCGAAGAGAGAACGCAAAGACCGTAAAATGATAGAGGAGGGCTGTTTATGTCCAGAATGCAGTTTATGAATACAGAGATTGATAATCTAACTATGGACGAAGCTCTCCAAACAATAAATGAGTTGATCCTGGAAGATAGGAATGCATTTGTTGTTACACCAAACGTTGACCATATCATTCAGCTTGAACGCGGCGGAGAACTTGCAGAAGCATACAAGCAGGCGGATCTCATTCTTACAGACGGGAAACCGCTAATATGGATATCGAAGTGGTATGGAACAGCAATCAGAGAGAAGATCAGCGGCTCCGATCTTTTTCCACGGCTTTGTGAATTGGCCGTAGAGAAAAGTTACAAAATGTTTTTTTTAGGGGCAGCGGAAGGTATAGCAGCAAAAGCCGCTGAAAAGCTGAAAGAAAAAAATCCAGGCCTCCAGGTCGTTGGAACATATTCTCCTCCCAAGGGATTTGAAAACGATGAAGAGGAAATGAAAAAGATTTTCAGAATGATCAAAGAAGCTTCTCCGCATATTCTTATTGTTGCATTGGGATGTCCGAAACAGGAACTCTTTATTTTTCATAATCGGAAAGAACTTGGTGTGCCGATTTCACTGGGGCTTGGTGCCAGTATTGATTTTGAAGCCGGGAATATAAAAAGAGCCCCCAGATGGATGGCAGATCATGGCCTCGAGTGGTTGTACAGAATAACACAGGATCCAAAGAGACTGGCAAAGCGATATCTGGTGGATGATATGAAAATATTCGGATTGGCGATGAAGTATAAGCGCAAGGCTCAGGGAAGGAATAACCAATGAGGATAGTTATTGATCTGACTGCTATACATGACCATCTGACCGGGATAGAAAGATATAATATTAATATTTCAAAATCGATGATCTTGCATCATCCAGAGAATGAATACATCCTGATTTTCAAACAATGTGTACATGATGAATTTTGTACTATTATAAAACAAAAGAACATTAAACATATAATTATACAAGAATGTTCAAAATTGGTATTTATTCAATACAAATTGTACAAAACTATAAAATCAATAGTTGCAGATTATTATCTTTTTTTAAGTTTTACTAGTCCAATTTGTTTCAAGAGAAAAGGAATAATAAATGCAATACATGATTTGACGTGTTGGGATTGTCCTGAGACGGTTCCAACAAAAATGAAATTGTATTACAGAATAACATTTCGATTTGCAGTAAAGAACAGTTTGAAAATAGTTACTGTTTCCAAATTTTCACAGAGCAGAATATGTGATAAATATGGTATAAAAAAGAATGATGTTCCAATTATTTATGATGGATTAACGGATGTTTTTAGGAATCCGCCATTGGCAAATTCTGAACTAAGACAAAAATATCACCTTCCAGATAAATATATATTAAGTCTTTCAACGCTTGAACCAAGAAAAAATCTGAAGTTGTTAATTGCTGCTTATGCAGAAATGAAACAAGCAGGAGAAGAGCTTCCCGATCTTGTGCTTGCGGGAAGGCAGGGGTGGAAACTAGAAGAAGTAATGGGGGTGGTTCCAGAAACAATAAAGAAGCATATTCATTTCACAGGATTTATAGAGGACAATGATTTGCCTCAGATCTACAGAGATGCACTGATTTTTGTTTTTCCATCAATATACGAAGGATTTGGACTACCAATCATCGAGGCGTTTAGTCAAGGAACAACAGTGATTTGTTCGGATGCCGCATCATTACCGGAAATAGCTTCGGATGCGGGATATATCTTTGAATCAAATAGTAAGGAAGATCTAAAAAAGACAATATTATTAGCAATTAATGATACAGAAAGCAATATTAGGCAAAAAAAGGAAAAAGGTATTGATATTAGCTTTAGTTATAATTGGATAAAAGAATCAGAAAAATTACATGATCTCTTATGCAAATGTCTATTACAAAATACCAGAGTGAAATAGAAGGATATAGGGGTGTAAAAAAAGAAGTTTTGATAAAAGAATTCTGGCATATAAGATAAGGACTTTTTTGGAGCTAAGCTATCCAGTTTTATGACAGGCTATAGATACTTGGATTTGCAGTAAATTGATTAAGATAGGACAATATATGCGAAAACAGATAGGTGTATATGGTACCACAGTATATATATTAATGGTGTGGACGATTTTTCAGGAATTGATTCTCGGAATCATGTATCATTATATTCATGTACCAATTGTGATTAAGCTTCTTTTTTTCTCCAAGGATCTTTTGCTGGTAATTCTTTATATAATCGCATTGTTGAGGACGAAACTACCCCGGGGTTTTGCAACATTGCAATGGTGCTATCTGCCTTTTGTTGTCTTCGGCGCAATAAAAAGTTTGATGACAAGTCAAGTATCAGCAACGGCGGCACTTTCTTCATCTCGGGGATTGATCCTTTTACCAGCTTTTATTACAATCGGTTATTCGATAAAACATACTGAGGCATTTATTTCAATTGTGAAAAAGAGATACATGCATCTTTTGGTCATTGTTGCCGCTATAGGTATTATCGAATACTTCCTGGATTCGATAATCGGAACACGAAAGTTTTGGACTGACGTAGTACAATTGGGCACTTATATGATAGATATTAAGGATGCAGGGAATGTTGTTGCTGCAAACGGACTTCCCGGGAATTTTTATACGTATGGTGCCAATGGTGCATATACGCAGAAACGGCTAGTAAGTTTTTGGGCTCACCCATTAACTTCAGGTTATGTATTGGTCATTCCTTTTTTCTTTTATTTCATTTCGGTAGTGTTTTCTAAGAAACATATTTTGGCAGGCAATTATAAAGCATTCCTTTGTCTGATAATTGTTTCGATTTCACTTTTTCTTACATTCACAAGAGGGACCATTTTACCAACTATAGTCGTGGTTATCTTTTGCTTACTATATCGATACAGAGCAGATGGTGGGCGTTGGTTTCTCTATATATCTGGGTTACTTTTGGTGAGCTTAGTAGGGTTAGTAGTTTATAGAGAAAAAATATTTGGATATATATACAATGGCTCAACATCTGCACATCTGATATCATTAACATCTGCAATAAAAGAAATAAGTCTGCTGGGAAAAGGGGCTGGAACTTTCGCAGCAGCAACGACTGAAGGAGTTTGGACTGAGAGTACATATATTTCAATAGCGGGTCAGCTTGGAATTATAGCTGTGATTATATATGTTATTTTATTTCTGCTTCCAATTATCAAAGTTAAAAAAAAGCACCACTATCTTGATCCGCTTTGTAAATCTGTTGCATTGGCTGGTTTGGTGTTTTTCTTTACTGGTATTATATCTGAACAATTATGTGCATATACAGCCATAGCACCATACTATATTCTAATGGGAGTAGCCTTTGGAAGTGCAAAAAAAAGTAATTTGATGATATCCGAATTACGAATTGTTTATGAGGGGACAAAATGAAGATTATTGCGTTTTATTTACCACAGTATCACGAAATTCCGGAGAACAACGAATGGTGGGGGAAGGGGTTCACTGAATGGACTACAATGAAAAAGGCAAAACCATTATACGAGGGTCATTATCAACCGAGGATTCCAATGGATGGAAACTATTATAATTTGCTTGATCCTAAAGTTATGGAGTGGCAATGCAAGATTGCTAAAGATTACGGCTTATATGGTTTTTGCTTTTATCATTATTGGTTTGATGGACATTTGCTCCTTCAGAAACCTGTAGAGCAGTATTTGAAAGACGAAAAATGTGAGCTACCTTTCTGTATTTGTTGGGCGAATGAACACTGGACAAGGGCATGGGAATCGAAAAAAAACCAGGTATTAATAGCACAGCGATATGGTGGAGAAAAAGAATGGATTGAACACTTTGAATACCTTAAGCCGTTTTTGTGTGATTCTAGATATATTCATATTGATGGTAAGCCTTTAGTGATAATTTATCGACCCGAATTGATAGATTGTCTTGAGAAGATGCTGAAATGCTGGCAAAAACTGGCGATAAACTGTGGGATCGGAGAATTAAGTTTTGCATATCAGTATGTGAATTATGATTTAGATGAAAGTAAGGACAAATCATTGTTTGATTATGCCATCGAATACCAACCAGTATATGCGACTACATATATGGGAATGGATGTGGCTAGAAACAAGACTATCAGTAAAAACAAAACAAAACTATTTTTCGAAAAAAAGTTCCATGTAATACTGGATTTTAACAGCATAAAACACTTGTTCAGGGAGGGACCAAAGAAAACAAGTTACGATTTAACATGGAAATACATCTTGAATCATAAACCGAAGGATATGAAACATTTACCTGGAGCGTTTGTTGATTGGGATAATACACCAAGAAAAGGAGAAAATGGAACGGTTTTCACAGGAGCAACTCCGGAAAAATTTAGAGAATATATGGAAAAAATGATTATAAGGGCTAAAACAGAATATAAAAAGGATTATATCTTTATGTTTGCGTGGAATGAATGGTCAGAAGGAGGTTATTTAGAACCAGATGAAAAATATGGTTACGATTACTTGAAAAGCATTAAAAGAGCACTTGTTGAGACAAACGAGCTTCCATAAACCGGAAGTACTATGAATACTCTTTCTATGGAAAGATATAGGAGCCATATCAAGATATGAGTAGGATCTATAATTTGATAAGCGGATACATTAACTTGATTCGCAACTGGAATTTACATCGGGACAGAAATATCTGGATCTTTGGAGAATGGTTTGGGGAAAAATGTTGTGACAACTGTTTATACTTGGCAAATGAACTTTGTGAATCTCATTCGGAGCTCAAACTATATTGGATAACTGAAGACAATACAGATACTACTGCTCTTTCCAGTAAAATAATAGTTGTGCAGAGAGATTCTGAAGAATGCAAAAGATTATTGCACAAAGCGGGCGTTGCGATAATGAATCAAGAGTATTTGGACTTCTCAAAATCAGGTCAGAATTATTTTGGTGGTGCGACAACTGTAAATCTTTGGCATGGAGTAATGTGGAAAAAAATAGGGTTTGACTTACGAAACCGCCATGACCTAATTTCCAAAATATATCATAAGCTTGAACGAAAAATAGAGACAGCAGATTACTGGCTGGCAACCTCTGTGGAAACGAAGAAGCTTTTTGAACATGCCTATTGTCTTGGAAAAAACCAAATCATTAAGGCGGGTTATCCAAGGAACAGCATATTCTATGATAAAGAAAAGACGAGCATTGCCAAAAATAAAGTGATAAAGCAGGTTCAAAGCCTGAGTGAATACAAACTAAAAGCATTACCGTCAGTAATAATCACATATATGCCAACTTTTCGTGATAAAACGAATGAATGCTTTTCATTTATAAACAATAAAAGCCAAAAGCTTGAAAGATTGCTGGAAAAGAATAATGCAATCATTATTGAAAAATCCCATTTTGTTACTGAGAACAGAAAAAAAGACAAACGGATACGAAACACCTCGGGACGTATTTTTGGTATTAACGATGTACAAGCGACAGAATTGCTTGCAGCAACAGACATCCTTATTACAGATTATAGTAGTTGTTTTTTTGATTTCCTTCTTCTTAATCGACCTATTATACATTACATCTATGATTATAATTACTATGTTAATAATGATCGAGGTGTTTATTATACTAAAGAACAAATTGCATGCGGTAAAACACCAGAAACGATAGACGAAGTGATAAGTAGTATTGAGGCGTATATAAAAGATCCCAGTATTGACGAAAACTTGAGAAAAAGACAAAGAGACAGATTCTGGGAATATGATTCGTCAGATGCATGTGAGAAAATATATCAAGCAATAAGAAAGATTCAGGAAAAACAGAAAGTCTAATACATACACGCAGCGATACTTGTACAAAACATGCGATATAGTAAAAGGTAGTTATATGGAACATAATAATGTACGACGAAAAATCGGAATTCTTGGTGCTGGAACATGGGGTATAGCGCTTGCAAGAATGTTGGCGAACTGTGGCCATTATGTCATGGTATGGTCCGCGTTGAATGATGAAATTGAACAATTGAGCAGATGCCGGGAACACAAGAATTTGCCGGGTGTGAGAATTCCGGAAGCAATACAATTTACTAACAGTATTCAGGAAGCCTGTATCAGCAGAGATGTTCTCGTATTTGCTGTTCCTTCGCCGATAATAAGATCAACTGCTCAGATGGCTAAACCATACATTGATAAGCAGATTATTGTGAATGTGGCGAAAGGAATAGAACAAGATACGCTCTATACCATGACGCAGGTGATCAGCAGCGAAATTCACCATAGAACACCTCTTGTTGCATTATCTGGTCCGACTCATGCAGAGGAAGTATCAAAAGACCTGCCAACCACAATTGTTGCAGCTTGTGAAGATATTTCTGTTGCTGAAGCAGTTCAGGATATTTTCATGAACTCTTGCCTCAGGGTTTACACAAATCCGGATGTACAAGGTGTTGAACTGTGTGGAGCAACGAAGAATATTATTGCTTTGGCTGCTGGTATTGCGACTGGGCTTGGATATGGAGACAATACAAGAGCAGCACTAATTACCAGAGGAATGGCTGAAATCACCAGACTGGGTAAAGCTATGGGGTGTTATGAGCAGACTTTCAGTGGGTTGGCCGGTATTGGAGATTTGATTGTAACTGCCACAAGTTCACACAGTCGAAACAATCGCTGCGGTGAACTGATTGGTAAAGGAATTCCGGTGGATCAGGCTATAAAGCAAATCGGAATGGTAGTAGAAGGGGTAAATGCATTACCTGCGACTTTACAACTTGCTAAACGTTACTATGTGACCATGCCTATTACTGAAGCTGTGAATGAAATTATAAATGGGAACAGGAACCCTAAAGATATTGTTGCAGAAATGATGAGTCGAGGGAAACGCTCTGAAGTAGGAAATTGGGTAGATTATGGATATGCTCTGCCGAGCAGAAAGGACGTAGGAATGAAAAGAGTTATCACGTATGGAACTTATGATCTATTGCATTACGGTCACATCAATTTGCTTCAGAGAGCAAAAGCTCTTGGCGATTATCTGATTGTTGTTCTTTCATCAGATGAATTCAACTGGAATGAAAAGCATAAAAAAACATACTTTACTTATGAACAAAGGAAAAAACTATTGGAGTCTATACGCTATGTTGATCTGGTGATCCCCGAGGAAAACTGGCAGCAAAAGAGAACTGATATGCATGAGTATCATGTTGATACCTTTGTCATGGGTGACGACTGGAAAGGCAAATTTGATTTTCTTAAAGAAGAAGGCGTAGAAGTTGTGTATCTGCCCCGCACGCCTGAAATCAGTAGTAGTCAGATAAAACACGACCTGTATGATGCAGCAAGCGTAGCAAAAAGTCAGACAAATCATGATGATATAAATACGGATCCTGGGAAGTAAAAAGCATTCTGGCTGGATTCTGTGAAAGATGGAAGATAAGAGTATGAAGTTATGGGATAAGTACAGAAATATGTCTGTACAGGCCAAGGCATCGATCTGGTATGCGATATGTAACTTCTTTCAGAAAGGCATCTCTTTTATTGTAGTACCAATCTATGTTCGTCTCCTTACCACGGCTGAATATGGTGAGTGGTCAGTGTTCCAATCATGGAGGGATATTCTGATTATCTTTGCATCTCTTAACCTCTATGCAGGAGTCTACACTAAGACGATTGTAGATAATAAAGATGACAGGGATCGATACACGTCATCTATGCAAGGGCTTGGGACTTTGATATCCCTTGGCTTATTGACTATCTATTTCGCCACACATGAGTGGTGCAGTATAACCATTGGTTTGTCTATGCCATACATGTTATTGCTCTTTTTGTACTTTATTGTTTATCCCGCGTTTTCTTTCTGGGGGACGACGCAGAGAGTTGAGTACAAATATCGCCCGATGGTCATCATTACAATTATTGTATCTGTATTGACTCCCGCAGTGAGCATTCTACTTATCAAAAATACGGGGCTGCGTGCAAACGCGCTGATTCTCGGTTATCTGATGGTCCAATGTGCCATTGGCGTCGTGTTTTATGTTTATCACTTCTGGAAAGGAAGATGTTTCTACGATAGAAATTATTGGAAGTATGCTTCAAAATTCAACATACCTCTTATTCCACATTATTTGAGCCTTATTGTTCTTAACCAATCTGATCGCATAATGATAAAACATTATTGTGGTGATAGTGATGCAGGGATCTATAGTTTTGCATATCAGATAGCTTCTTCCATTAGCGTCTTGATATCTGCAATAAACGGATCCAGGGTTCCATGGACATATGAGCAGTTAAAAACAAAAACATACAACAAGCTAAAAACGATTACAAACGCATTGGTACTGATGATGGGTACAATTGTTTTGTTTGTAGCCTTGGTTTCTCCGGAGATTATCAATATACTTGGAACGACAGATTATAAAGTGGCGGTATATGTAATTCCAGTTGTAACAATCGGAATGTTTTACACATTTGTTTATGATTTGTATGCATCTATAGAATTCTATTATGGTGCTACAAAGTATGTTATGTTTGCCTCTGTTATAGGTGCAGTGCTTAACATCGTATTAAATGCTGTTTTTATCCAAATGTACGGATTTGCTGCAGCAGCATATACAACACTTGGCTGCTATTTGGTTTTTATGATTATGCATTATTTTTTTTCCGGGAAGGTGCTCCGGGAACAGTGCATAACCATTCCGGTTTATGATAACAGAACCGTGTTTTTGCTAACCATTCTCATCTCGATTGTGAGTCTGGCGTGTATGGCAACATATCCATATACAGCTGTGAGAGTTATTCTGCTTACTCTGATTATTGGAATGTGCATATTAAAGAAAAAAACTATAATGAACATGATTTTATCCATAAAAAAGTGATGGAAGGAATAAAGCAAAAATGATAAAAAAAGAAATAACCTTCATCTACCAAGACGCTGTTCAGAAGCAAGTTTACGAGATGATTGCTGCTGAAGCGGAGAAACGTGGTTACAGGACAAAAATCACAAATAATAAATTTGCAAAATGCGAAATTGGTTGGTATTGTGAACATATTAATTTCCCTCAATACAGCAAGTTTTCTGTGATTATGCTTCACGACATCACACAACAATATGGTTATTGGCCGGATATTTGGTTAAGAGAACCGTGGAATAAGTATGATATAGGTTTTCTTCCGAGCGATGTATGGGTCGACAACTGGAAACAATGTTCAAGATATTATTATACCAAACCAAAGAAGGGGGTATTTCTGACTGGGTGGCCAAAGGCTGATCGGCTTTCAGCATTTATGAATGAAAATAAAAGAGAAGCTTATATAAAAGAAATTGGCATAGATCCAAGTAAACCAACAATTCTATATGCTCCAGCGTGGGAGAATGATGGAAAGCAAGATGAATTTGTTCAAGCTATGCTTCCACTTGATGTAAATATAATTGTGAAACAGGCGCCGTGGGCTGATACATATCAGGAACAGTTGAGAAACATAGCCGAGATGAGAGAATTACATAAAAATAATCATAGAGTAATACAGCTTGATCCCAAGACAAATATTCTGGATGTAATAATGATATCCGATATTCTTGTTTCGGAAGAATCAAGCACAATGTGTGAATGTGTGATGATGGGCAAACCGGCAATTTCAGTATGTAATTGGCTGATCCCGGACGTTATTCCAAGTCGTTATCCCGCGGATGATTATGAGTATGTTGTAAAAACAAAAAAAGAAGAATTAACTGATTGTGTGGCTCGTGTTATACAGAATTACGATCAATATGCGACAGAAGCCAAACTATATTCTAACAAGCATTTTGCGAATATAGGACATTGCATTCCGATGATGTTAGACATTCTCGATGCTGCTGTGGAGCAAAAGGAATGTCCTTTTCCTGAAGTCGAACCGCTTCCAGAAGAAAAAGTTCCAAGTAAAAGGCAAAGGTTTCACAAAATTGAACAAATCAAAAGAGAAGTGTATTACAATTATCGCGAACGAAGCGGTGTAATAAAATTTCTTTGGAGCTTAGCAAAAAAAGTAAAACAAACCATAAAAAGCAATAGGAGTTGATGGGTGTAAAGAACCGGTCAGTAACAAATAGAACAGATAAAATGCATTGAGGACAGAACTTTAGTAACTAAAGAGGGAGAAGCATATGCAACTATCAAGGAAACAATTTGATATACTGAAAGTATTAGCAACGACTAAAGCAAATCTTACCCAGCGAGAGCTTGCAGAAGCAACTTCTTATTCATTGGGAAGTGTAAATGGAATCCTTAAGGAACTGGCGAGCCATAGCTATGTTGAAGGCACGACAATCTCTCCCGAAGGTCTATCAGCTCTTGAACCATATCGAGTCAAGCGAGCTGTATTTATTGCCGCCGGCTTTGGAACACGTCTTGTACCGATCACCTTCAATACTCCTAAGCCCCTTGTTCGTGTTCACGGTGTACGGATTATTGACAGGCTCATAGATGCTTGCCTTGCTGCCGGAATCAACGAGATATACATTGTGCGCGGATATCTGTTAGAGTTGTTTGATCAGCTGCTCTATAAGTATCCAATGGTGAAGTTCCTGGAGAATCTGGAATTTAACGAGGCGAATAACATAAGCTCCTCTTTGGTTGCGCGTTACCTTCTATCAAATGCCTATGTGTTCGAAGCGGATCTTTTGATCTCCAATCCTGCTATTATCACACCTTATCATTATACTTCGGACTTTCTGGCGATAAAGAAGAACCGCACAGACGACTGGTGCTTTCGGGTGAAGGATGGCGTTATTGTGGAAGAAAAAGTCGGCGGTGAAGGTGATGACATCTGGCAGATGGTAGGTATAAGCTATTGGAATGAAGAAGATGGCCATAAATTAAGTCAGGATATACAAGATGTATATCAGAGTCCTGGTGGGAAGGAACGTTATTGGGAGCAGGTTCCACTGGTGTATAAGAAAGAACACTATGCAGTGGAAGTGCGTGAGTGTCATGAAGAAGATGTTGTGGAAATTGATACCTTCAATGAGTTGAAAGCCATCGATAAAACATATGATGTATAACCAGTAATCTGCCTTGTGGATGGTGAACGGTACAATTATAACAGATCCAAGAGGAATGACGCTTCAAATTATTATAAGCTTTTTTCGGAGCAAACAAAGACGAGCAAATAATAGGTATACATTTCATATGTTAAGCTGAAAGAAATGTGAAAAGCCCCTGAATATTCAGTTTAAAGTAGACAAAGATTTGAATAAATGGGATTAGTTGAAGACTGTCAACGAAGCAGAACTGTGACATATCTTAAGGGAACGAAGCTGATGGCAGACGACTTCCAGAACTCACGAGGGAAGCCTATGAACAACCGAAGAGGAAAGCACCGTACTGGGGAAGGATTTCGTTTGATTTGTTCGGATGTTCATATGTGTCACAAGATGGAAACACAATGAACATTATGTAACCGAATTTGATATACCGAGAGACCGGGCGAATGCCGGACGTGTTCAATCTGTGATGATCAGATATTAAAATCGAACACCAGCCTCTTGACAATTGGTTTTTTTTGATTTACAATCACGTTCAGTTCGATGGCTCGTATGCGATGTTGTTGAACAAAAGATTTCCCTCCTGGTGATGTTTTTGGCCGCATCGTGTTCAGAAACAGGATTGTGAAACTCGAGCCACGAGGGATAGCAAAGGAGTTTGAACATGAAGAAATTTGTTGCTGTTTTTATGATTTTGAGTTATGCGCTGGTGTTCTGCAGCTTAGCCTTTGCGGCTACTGATCGTGTAGTGATTTATACTGCCGCAGAAGACGAGCGCATTGCGTACCTGCAGGAAGAACTGAACAAGCAGTTTCCCGATGTTGAAATCGTGATCCAATCTCTGGGAACCGGTCAACTGCTGTCCAAACTTCAGGCAGAAGGAAAGAATACAGATTGTGACATCTTCTACGATCTGGAAGTTGTAAATGCTGAGATTATTCTGAATGCTGATCCGGATTTGTTTGTTGATCTGTCTGACTATGATTTTTCTATCTATGATGCCTCCGTTACCGGTTATACCGATCGCCATCACAAGTATGCCGTCAACGGCAAGACCTATGGAGCCTTCCTGGTGAATACTACAGTACTGGAAGAAAACAGCCTGGAGATCCCACAGACTTACGAAGATATGCTGAAACCGGAATATGCTGAATTGATCTCTATGCCGAGCCCCAAATCCTCAGGCACTGGCTACAGCTATTACAATGGCATGGTGACTGTACTGGGACAGGATGAAGGTCTGGCTTATTTCGAAGAACTGAATCCCAATATCAAGGAATATACGACTTCCGGTTCCGCTCCGGCCAAAGCGGCGGTGCGCGGCGATGTTGCGATTGCATACGGTCTGCTGTGGCAATGCGTCAATTATGCTAACGTTAACGAAGGCATGACAGTTGTTGTTCCCGAAAAAGGCCTGGCTTACGATCTGTTTACCATGGGCATGATCTCCGGCCATGACGAAAAGCCGGCTGTCAAGGAAGTATTTACTTATCTGTATAATGAACTGAACAAGCCCCAGTGCGCAAAGTTCAACCCGGACATTATCTATGTGGATATGCCCGCAGCAGAAATCCCGAATTATCCGACAGGCTTTGGTGAAATCACCATGGAAGGCATGTTTGATTTCGAATACAAACAGGATCTGCTGGATCAATGGGAATATTAATACTTTGAAAAACAGGAATAGCAGATGTCATAATCTGCTATTCTTTTCATTTGTAATGTTGTTTGGAGGAGAACCATGGGAACAGAATCCATTATCCGGGCAGAAAACATAAATAAGAAATTCAAGTCCAAAACGGTGCTTGAAGACGTTTCTTTTGAAGTGAGGAGGGGAGAATTCCTGTCTCTTCTCGGGCCTTCCGGATGCGGGAAGACAACAATTCTGCGGATGCTGATCGGCATTGAGAAACCTTCTTCTGGCAAAATTTATAAAAACGATGTCGATATTACGGAAGCAGCGCCGAGAGACCGGAATATCGGGATTGTGTTCCAAAACTATTCTCTTTTTCCCAATATGGATGTTTATCATAACATCTCCTATGCATTACAGAGCCGAAAACTGGATAAAGACGAGATTGATAAAAAAGTTCGTGAGATTATTGAAACAGTAGGTTTGGAAGAGCATATCTACAAAAAGCCGAAACAGCTTTCCGGCGGTCAGCAGCAGCGGGTGGCTATTGCAAGAACGCTTGTATTGAATCCCGATATTATTCTTTTTGACGAACCAATGTCCGCACTGGATGCGGAAATAAAAGTGGTGCTCCGGCAGCAATTAAAAGATATTCAAAAGAAACTGAAAATTACCATGATTTATGTGACCCATGATCAGGAAGAAGCTTTTGCCCTGTCTGATCGGATCATGGTCATCAATGATATGCGGATTGCGCAGTTGGATACTCCCTACAATATCTATCATAATCCGGCAGATGCGTTCGTTAAGCGGTTTGTTGTGGATCATCTGGACATGAAAGTGAAATCAATTGAGGACAGTATCCAATGAAGAAAAGAATGATTCAAATTGGCAGCATCCTCAAGCATGAATATCTGAGATGCATTACTGTGGGATGCATTATTCTGTTTGCAATCCTGCCGTTGCTGACGCTTGCATTTCATGTTACAGGTGAGGACTGGGCACATCTTGCAAAGAACAAGAGTTTTTGGCATTCAATCACAAACTCGCTCATTTATACGGGAGCATCTGCAATTATCACGACGGCGCTTGCTTTGATAGCAGCTTACCTGCTGAATACTGCCAGCCTAAAGAAAAAGAACGTCTTTGTTATTCTTCTTACGCTTGGCATGTTGGTTCCGACGATATCAGTCGGTCTTGGCTTGCGTATACTTTTTGGGAAAAACGGATTTCTGGATCTTTTACTCGGCTGGGAAATTGAAGTTCGCGGATTTCCAGGTTTGATCATGGGCTCGGTAATGACCTCATTTCCGGCAACCTTCTTGATTTTGTATGATGCCCTTCATTATGAAGATAAAGGGCCGTATGACGCGGCCAGTATCATGGGAGTTCCACGGATCAGTACATTCTTTAAACTGACAATCCCATATCTCAAAATCGCCTTAATCTCTGCATTCTGTGCATGTTTCACACTGATCTTCTCGGACTATGGGATGCCCATGGAGATTGCCGGCAAAGTAAAAACTTTACCGATGTATCTGTATGATCAGTTTATGTCTTCATTCCAATACGGAAGAGGATCTATCGCCGGTTTTGTTTTGTTGATTCCGGCTATTATCTCTTTTGTGTTTGATGTGATCTTTAAAGATCAGAGCGTAAACGAAAAACAAAAGAGACTGATAAAAGCGGATAAGGGTTTTAACAGAATTGCTATTGCTGTGATTATAGTGCTTTGTGCAATCCTGTTCCTGCCGCAACTAGCATTTATCAGCTTATCACTGACGAAGTCTTTTCCTAACGATCTGAGTTTCTCGCTTGAGCATATTGCGAATATATTCTCAAACACGCACGGTGTGGGGCTTTCTCAGTATATTCAGAATTCCCTGCTACTTGCTTGCCTGACTGCTTTGGTCGGTACTTGTTTTGCCTATCTTCTCGGTTATCTGAGCGTGCGTAAAAGCGGTAGGATGGCGAAAGCAGTTGATCTGCTGGCATTATCCACCATTGCGATTCCAGGCCTCGTGCTTGGCATAGGCTTTATCTTCTTGTTCAAAGGAACCAACGGAACATTCTATGGAACGATCCTGATCCTGATTGTAGTTAATATCTTTCACTTCCTCGGATCACCATATCTGCTTGCGAAAAATTGCCTGAGCAAGATCAACAGCGATTATGAAGTAATCGGCGAGACACTGGGGATTGGAAAAGGTGGAATTATCCGGAAAGTATTGATTCCGAATTCTGCTTCAACATTGATCGAAATGTTTTCCTATTTCTTCCTGAACAGCATGATCACAATTTCAGCTGTTGCTTTTCTTTGCACTTATGATAATCAACCATTATCAATCTTAATCACAACTTATGAAAAGAACAGCAACTATGAAATGCAGAGTGTGATCTCACTGATCATTCTTGTATTGAATGTGGGTGCAAGAGTAATATTTTCAATAATCGCAAATGCCCTGAAAAAAGCCGACAATAAAGAAACAGAAGGCGGAATTGGATTAAGTAGATATGAATTCGACTTTCTGACATATCTGGAGAAGAATGGGAAAGGGCAGTATAGCCAGAGAAAACTTGCAGACGATTTGACAATCACGCTCAGTAATACCACGAAACTGATTCGAGACCTTGCTGATAAGGATTATATCAATGAGACAGTAAATGGTGAGATTGAAATCAGCGAAAAAGGTCTAAAGATGCTTGAACCGTACAGAGTACGTAAAGCGATTATCCTGGCAGCAGGATTTGGGCAGAGATTGGCGCCTGTGACACTGGATACGCCAAAGCCGCTTGTGAAAATCAACGGTGTGAGAATCCTTGACACTTTGCTTGACGCTTTGTACGCGAAAGATATCACAAACATTACCATTGTTCGGGGATATAAAAAAGAACAATTTGATCAACTGCTTGAGAAGTATCCGACACTTCGCTTTATTGATAATCCAGAGTTTAACCTGGCAAATAATATCAGTTCAGCAATGTGTGCAATTGACCTGATTGATCGTTGTTATATCTGTGAAGCTGATTTGTATATCAGCAATCCGGATATAATAAACAAATATGAATTCCAATCTAATTATCTGGGAGCAAAAGTATCTGAAACTGACGATTGGAGCTTCAAAAAACGGAATGGATATGCGGTCAATTACCAAATGGGAGGAACAGATTGTTATCAAGCGTTTGGTATTTCCTACTGGAATGGAGAAGATGCTGAAAAACTGAAAGAAGATCTCAAAAAGACGTATAATAATAGAGGCGGAAAAGAAAACCTTTGGGAAATGGTGCCGCTGAAAATATGCAAGAAAAATTATAAGCTTGAGATCCGTAAATGTCACAAATCGGACATTTTGGAGATTGATAACTTCATAGAGCTTATTGCAGCAGATCAGAGCTATTCAAAATATCCTGGTTATAAGGGGTTTTTTGTTAATTGAGATCATTTTTATTCAGTGAATTAGGAATTATATTGAGTCGGAGCGGGAAATAATGTTCGATTATCTGATTGTCGGAGCCGGTTTATTCGGTGCGACTTGTGCCCGGGAACTGACGGACGCGGGCAAAACCTGTCTGGTCATCGACAAGCGTCCACATATCGCCGGGAATGTGTACACAGAACAGATCGAAAGGATCCATGTACACAAATACGGTGCACATATTTTTCATACCAACAACAAACAGGTATGGGACTATGTACAGCGTTTCGCGACATTTAATCGATTTACGAACTCCCCGGTGGCCGACTATCACGGAGAACTATATTCCCTGCCCTTTAATATGTATACCTTCAACAAAATGTGGGGAGTAGTAATGCCGGAGGAAGCGGCTGCGAAGATCGAAAAACAGCGGAAAGCAGCCGGGATCACTGAGCCCAAAAATCTGGAGGAGCAGGCAATCTCTTTGGTCGGAACGGATATTTATGAAAAGCTGATCAAAGGCTATACCCAGAAACAGTGGGGAAGACCCTGCAATGAACTGCCGGCATTCATTATCAAGCGGCTGCCGGTGCGTCTGACATTTGACAACAACTACTTTAATGCCCTGTACCAAGGAATCCCGATTGGCGGATATACGAAGATGGTCGCTAACATGCTGGACGGAATCGGGGTTCAATTGGGAGTAGATTATTTGGCAGATAAAGCAAAATGGGACGGAATGGCTGAGAAGGTGATATTTACCGGACCGATCGATGCCTATTTCAATTACTGCTTGGGCAATCTGGAATATCGCAGTGTGCGGTTCGAGACAGAAGTGCTGAACAAACCAAACTTTCAAGGCAATGCCGCAGTGAACTATACTGACGCGGAAACGCCCTGGACCAGGATTATCGAGCACAAGTGGTTTGAGTTCGGCAAAGACGAAAACGGGAATGATCTGCCGAAGACAGTAATCAGCAGGGAGTTCAGCTCTGAATGGAAACCGGGAGACGAACCCTATTATCCGGTGAACGACGAGAAGAACAGTAACCTGTACCAGGCTTACAAAGCCTTGGCCGAAAAAAAACCGAAGGTCATCTTCGGCGGCCGGCTGGGTGAATACAAGTATTACGATATGGATCAGGTGATTGCAGCGGCGTTGAAAAAAGTCAACGAGTTGGTATAATATTTTGTTAGGACGAACGTAAGGGGTGAAACTGATTTGGACAACAATGAGAACAGGAAGGATATCCTGCCGACAGATCCGAACAGGCAGATCCAGCTAGTGGTAAACCGTACTAGTGAGGATGAGGCCACTATCGATCTGGGCAATATATTCCACAACATGAAGATACGGAAGCGTCTGTTTGCCTGGGTGCTGGTACTATGCTTGACCATCGGACTCTGTGCACCGCTGCTGCTATATCAGTTCAGCAAACCCGAACTGACAGTTTCCTCTGTGGTGGTGCTTCGGTATGAAGCCCCGGTGAAGGTGTTGAAAGACGATGAGTGGATCGTCCCGGACGATCCGGAATATGAACCCGTATCAGATCTTTCTGCTCCGGACGGTACGGATCTGGATCTGAATCAGATCACTTCGGCCTATGTGCTGCAGACGGCACTGGACGGGATGACTCTGTCCAAACCGATCACTGTATCATCACTGCGAAACGGTATCCGGATCCAGACAGTACTGACGGAGGACAGCCGACGGACCAAAGAAGCATTGGCAGGCCTGGCGGATGCGAAAAATGCGGATGCATATAAACAGTTGCAAGAGGCAGAGATGAAATATCAGAACCGATTCGTGGTCTCGCTAACGAACGGTTTCAAAGAAAACGAGGAAGATCGTTTTGTTACGGATCTCAAAGACGGAGAGCTTTCCCTGCTGCTGGACCGGATCCTGACTGTTTACAATGACTACCTGGTACGGACTTACGCGGATATCACCCTGCCGGATGACGCTATTTCCGTGATCGATATTCAAGATCAAGATGTACTGGACAGTCTGGATCAGCTGCGGAGCGGTATCGATAAACTATATGACTACTGCGACGAAAAAACCGACAGCGTAAAGAATTACCGTTCCTGGAAGACCGGGCGCAGTCTGGAAGACTGGATGGAGACGCTGCAGACTTTCCGGAGCATCAATGTGGACTATCTCTATTCCATGGTGAGCGAGAACGCAATCACCCGGGATAAGAGCACGCTGCTGACCGGATGGAAATACATGCTTCGTGAAGCGCAGAACCAGCTGGACGAAGTAAACGCGCGAATCGAAGAGACGAAGAAACTGCTGGCCGCCTACAAAAACGACGAGGTCATCGTCTCCATGCAGGAAAGCGACGCGGCAAAGAGTACCAAAGCGTCCACGGAGTACTACAACGACCTGATTCTGCAGCAGTCCAAGGATTATGAAAAAGTCGCCGAGCTGAAAACAACCATCGCAGACTATACTGACCGGATTACCCGGATGGATGAGAAAACCCAGACCGAAGTGACAGAGGAAGTCGAAGCTGAACTGGCCCGGTCTATCGAATCCGCGAAAACGTTATATGAACAGATCAGCGCGCATATGGAAGAAGTATTCGACAGCCCGCTGTACAAGACCTACGAAGATCACAGCGCACCGCAGGGCAAGCTGCAGAACTTCCTGGCTGCCTCCCTGAAAAAGATGATCATCGGCGCGGTGGCCGGCGTGGTCATTGCCTGCGGCATCTGGTTCCTGGCAGCGCTGCTGCCGGAGTTTAGTAATAATTCAGAATTAAAGAAAAAAGAGACGAGATCCCTCGACTGCGCTCGGGATGACATGAACGGAGATGACATGAACGGAAAGGAGGCGGCTGCAAAATGAAAAAGACGCATTGGCTGAGAAATACCCTGATCGTCCTGATCATCTGCGGACTGACCGGCACTGTTCTGGCGGCGATCCTGTTCAACGGTGAAAACAACCGGACTTATGCCGTGGCCTCCATTCAGTTTGCCTTTGAAGGCTCCGCCGAAGGGAAGGCGCCCAACGGCTATCCCTTTGACCTGAGCGGGCTTACAACCGATGAGGTGCTGGATAAGGCATTGGAAGCATCCGGACTGGCGGGAACCTATACTGCGGAACAACTGCGGGAGAATTTGACGGTGACCGGTGTGTATCCGGAAAAAATTGCGGAACAGATGACGAAATATGTGTCCCTGCTGGACGCAAACGCGGACAATGCAGCGGCGGTGACGGACTACCATCCGACCCAGTTCAGCGTGACACTGTATAACGATTTTGACAAAGGTATCTCCTCCGGCAAACTGTCCGAGCTGCTGAGGAATATCCTGACGGCTTACCGGGCTTATTTCGCCAAGACCTACGCTGCGAGCCTGGACCAGGCGAACCCGATTACGAATCTGCCGGAATACGATTATGCCCAGCAGATGGAGGCAATCTCCGAAAGCGTGAGCCAGCAGATCCGCTATGCGGAAGAGATGAAAGAGCTGGCGAAAGATTTCCGGATGAACGGGAAAGGCTTCGGTGATATCGTGACCCGGTATCAGAACCTGCAGAGCGACATCAACCGGCTGAACGCGACGATCACAATGAACGCGGTGTCGAAGGACCGGACACGGCTCCAAAAGCGGTATGAAATGGAGATCCGCGAACTGCAGATCCAGCTGGACAGCCTGACGGAAGAACTGAAACAGATCGAAGCACAGGTCAATTCCTACGACAAAGACGGTATCATCTATGTCAGCGCGAACGGAAGCCTGAGCCGGGTGGGCAGCAGCGCGACCCAGACCTACGACAAACTGGTGGAAACCCGGAAAAAGGTTTCGGACAAGATCGCCGAAACCAACGCGAAGATCACCCTGTATCAGGCACGACTGGACGACATGACCGGCGCCGCAGCGAAGATGAAGGAAGCCGGCGAGGATGAAGACGCTTCCGCGGTGGAGCAGCTGAACCGGAAAGAACTGGAAGAGCTGCGGAAATCCGTGGAAGAAAAGATCAGCGCCCTGACTACCAAGAAGGATGCCATCGTAAGCGATTTCGCGGCGATGCTGGACGCCTACAGCGCACAGGAGATCAACGAACGGACCGTTTCCACGACCGCGGTGAAGTATAAGACACCGAGCCTGATCTCCGGGGAATTCATTGTGAAAGCGCTGAAGACAGCCGGACCGATCTGCGCAGTCGGATTCATGGTGTGCATGTCACTGCTGATCCGGAGCAGAAGAAAAGAAGAAAAACAGGCATAAGACAACAAATGTCATCGAGGAGTATCGCAAACCGCGATGCTCCTTGATTGCTCTCTAAATCGAAACCTGAAGAGGAGAAAGAACGCATGAAAGGCATTATCCTGGCCGGAGGCGCCGGAACGAGACTCTATCCCCTGACGATGGTTACGTCCAAGCAGCTGCTGCCGGTGTATGACAAGCCGATGATCTATTATCCCCTGAGCACCCTGATGCTCGCCGGGATCCGGGACATCCTGATCATCTCCACACCGACGGATACCCCCCGGTTTGAGAGCCTGCTGGGGGACGGAAGCCAGTTCGGGGTAAACCTGCAGTACAAGGTTCAGCCTTCCCCGGACGGGCTGGCCCAGGCATTTCTGCTGGGCGAAGAGTTCATCGGGGATGAAGCCTGCGCGATGGTGCTGGGTGACAATATCTTCTATGGCAACGGTTTCCGGACAATGCTGAAAGCAGCCGTAAGAAACGCCGAGGAGAACGAAAGGGCGACCGTTTTCGGATACTACGTTCCGGATCCGGAACGGTTTGGCGTGGTGGAATTTGATGAAACAGGGAAAGCCCTGAGCATTGAAGAAAAACCGAAAGCGCCGAAATCCAATTATGCGGTCACCGGACTCTATTTCTACCCGGCAGGGGTATCGGGCAGAGCGCACCAGGTGAAGCCCAGCGCCCGGGGCGAACTGGAGATCACGACGCTGAACGATATGTATCTGACAAACGGTCTTCTGGACGTTCAGCTTTTGGGCCGCGGTTTTGCCTGGCTGGATACGGGAACAATGCAAAGTTTGCTGCAGGCGGCGGAGTTTGTGGAGATGATTCAGAGCCGGCAGGGAATTACCATTTCCGCGCCGGAGGAGATTGCGTTTATCAACGGATTCATTGACCGGGAGAAGCTGATGGAATCCGCGAAGGCTTACGGAAAGAGCCCGTACGGGGCGCACCTGAAAGCTGTGGCGGAAGGAAAGGTAAGGTACTGATGAAAAAGACAGAGACAAAACTGCCGGGAGTATATATCGTTGAGCCGCAGGTTTTCGGAGACCAGCGGGGCTACTTTATGGAGACATGGAGCACCCGGAACTTTGAAGAGATGGGTCTGGATTACAACTTTGTGCAGGATAATCAGAGTTTCTCTTCTCAGAAGGGAATATTGAGAGGCATCCATTTCCAGAACAATCCGATGGCGCAGGCGAAGCTGGTTCGGGTAACCAAGGGCGCCGTGCTGGATGTGGCGGTGGATCTGCGGAAAGGAAGCCCGACCTATAAACAATGGGTTGCGGTTGAACTGAGCGCGGAGAACAAGCGGATGCTTATGATTCCCCGTGGATTCGGACACGGATTCAAGACGCTGACGGATGATGTGGAGTTCTGCTATAAGGTGGACAACCTTTACAGCAAGGAATGCGACCGGGGGATCCGGTTTAATGATCCCACAATCGGTGTCGACTGGGGAGAAGTCAAGGAAGAACTGCTCAGCCAAAAGGACACAACATCTCCATTGCTGGACGACAGCGACTGCAATTTTGTTTTTGAAGAATAAAACAATCGAAGATTCCTCGATCGCGCTCGGAATGGAAGTGAGATTCCTCCACTTCGGTCGGAATGACAGGAAGAAACGGGTTGGGAGGTATAAACAAATGACGATCATCGTAACCGGCGGCGCCGGGTTTATCGGCGGGAATTTTATTCATTATCACCTGAAAGAGCATCCGGAAGACCGGGTGGTCTGCGTGGACAAGCTGACCTACGCGGGCAACCTGTCCACCCTGAAGCCGGTAATGGACAATCCGAATTTCCGGTTCTGCAAACTGGACATCTGCGACCGGGACGGGATCTTCCAGCTGTTTGAGGAAGAGAAACCGGACGCGGTGATCAACTTCGCAGCGGAGAGCCATGTGGACCGGAGTATCGAAGATCCCGGTATCTTCCTGCAGACGAACATCATCGGTACCGCGACCATGATGGACGCGGCCCGGAAATTCGGGAATATCCGGTACCACCAGGTTTCCACGGACGAAGTCTACGGCGACCTGCCCCTGGACCGGCCGGACCTGTTCTTCACGGAGGAAACGCCGATCCATACCTCTTCTCCGTACTCCTCCTCCAAGGCGGGCGCGGACCTGCTGGTGATGGCCTATTACCGGACCTATGGGCTGCCGGTAACGATCTCCCGGTGCAGCAACAACTACGGGCCCTATCACTTTCCGGAGAAGCTGATTCCCCTGATGATCGCCAACTGCCTGAACGACAAGCCCCTGCCGGTATACGGCGAGGGAAAGAACGTGCGGGACTGGCTGTATGTGGAAGACCACTGCAAGGCTATTGACCTGATCGTCCGGAAGGGACGGATCGGCGAGGTCTACAACGTCGGCGGACACAACGAGATGGCGAACATCGACATTGTGAAGCTGATCATTAAGGAACTGGGTAAGAGCGAGGACCTGGTCACCTACGTGACCGACCGGAAGGGCCATGACCTACGCTACGCCATCGACCCGACGAAGATTCATAACGAGCTGGGCTGGCTGCCGGAGACGAAGTTCGCTGACGGCATTAAGAAGACCATCCAATGGTACCTGGAGAACCGGGACTGGTGGGAAGAAATCGTCTCGGGCGAATATCAGCATTATTATGAGAAGATGTATGGTAACAGGTAAAGTTTTAATTCAGAATTACAGAAGGCTGCATGTTTCAATATTTCAGCAATAACGGTCAAACAGGGCGGAGGTATTTCAAACCTCTGCCTTTTTTATGCCCATTCGGCCGCGCGGCACACTTCGCGGTTCAACTCAATTTGGTTCCAATTAACCTTGCCCGACCCTTAAAAATATGAGATAATCTCATGGCTGGAAAGAAACGGAAACAGAAAGGAGGGAGAGCCATTTACGCATACTGTTTGTTCTGCCTGACGCAGCGGTGCAAGGTTATCGCGAAGCTGATGGAGATCCGCGGAGCGGAAAGGGCTTTTTCTCCGCAGATTATCCGGAAACAGCGAAAGCAGGGAGAGAACGTGAAGAAGCAGTTCGACCTGCTGCCGGGATATGTGTTTATCTACAGCGAGGAAAAGCTGTCGGACTACCGGTTCTTCTTCGGGATTGACGGCGTGATCCGGCGGGTCGGAAAGACGGAAACGGGATATGAACTGGCCGGGGCGGACCTGGACTTCGCCATGAAGCTGCTGGAGAAGGACGGGACCGTCGGCGGGATGAAGGCCTGCAAGGTCGGGGACGAAGTGAAGCTGGAGGATCCGCTGTTCAGCGGATGCGAAGGCAGGGTTATGGAGATCGACTACCGGAAAGAGCGGGCCAAGGTGGCCTTTGTGTTTGACAACCAGAAGAGAGAGATCTGGGTAGCGATAGACGAAATTCTGTGATCGTCGTTACCAAAGTTCTTTCAGAACTTTGACGGCTGTAACATGGGAGGCATGAACCGTGCGAAGATCCCTCCGCTTCGGTCGGGATGATAACGAGGGGAGATTCCTCGAATTCGCCCGGGATGACAATAAAGAAAGGATGTAAGGGATGCCGAGCCTGGAAAGCTATAAGAGCGGGCTGGATTACAGCTACGCGCCGGGGATCTTCCCCAGCATGGAATGCCTGACCTACCGGCCGGAAAAGGTCCGGCGCCTTCTGGTGCATTCTTCCGCAGCGGGCCGGGAAGGCACAGAGAAGCTCTGCGCCCTGGCGGAAAATTACCGGATCCGGATCGAGGAAGCGGACAAGGCACTCTCAAGGATCAGCGGAAAAGAGAACTGCTATGCCGCGGCGGTGTTTGAGAAGTTTGAGGACGAACTGAAGGAAGACGCTTCGCACATTGTGCTGCACAATCCGGGCGACTTCGGGAACGTCGGGACGATTCTGCGGACGGCGCTGGGGCTGGGCATCGAGGATGTGGCGCTGGTGAGGCCCTGCGCGGACGTGTTCGACCCGAAGACGGTGCGGGCCAGCATGGGCGCCATGTTCCGGCTGAGGATCCGGGTGTATGACCGGTTTGAGGAATACCGGGAGCAGTTTCCGGAGCGGAAACTGTATCCGTTCATGCTGGACGCCAGCGTACCGCTGCGGGAAGCGGTGAAGGACAAACCGGAGGCCTGGACGCTGGTGTTCGGAAACGAAGGACACGGGCTGCCGGCGGAATTTGCCCGGATGGGGCAGGCGGTGCGGATCGAGAGCAACGACAAGGTGGATTCGCTGAACCTGGGCATTGCGGCGGCGATCGGCCTGTATGAATTTATGAAATAATAATATTCCCTCCGGACCATCGTGGAACGGAGGGGACGGTCCTTTCGTTCCACTGAAGTGTAACTACAAAGACCGTCCCCCGGTTCCACGTTTTTTGTCCGTACATATCTTGCAACAGGAGGATATCTATGATATTATTTGTATGGTATCGTAGGAACAACATGGAAGGATGTGTTTACTGTGGCCGAACAGCCCAAATATCTGCAGGTTGCGGATATCCTGCGCAAGGAGATCGCGGAGGGTAAATTCCGTGACGGACAGACCCTGATGACAGAAGAAGAACTGCGGATGCGCTTCAACGTATCCCGGCAGACGGTACGCCAGGCGATTGCACTGCTGGAGGACGACGGCCTTGTGGACCGGCGGCGGGGCAGCGGCACCTATGTGCGCCACGGGCCGAGACGGCGGATGCAGGGTACGCTGCATGTGGGCGTTATTACGACATATATCACGGACTATATCTTTCCCAACATCGTCAGCGGGATCGAGAGCGTCCTGAGCGACAACGGCGTGGTGATGACCCTGAGCGCCACGTACAACAACGTGAAGACCGAGCGGAGCATTCTGGAGCGGATGCTGGACGGGCAGGTGGACGGCCTGATTGTGGAAGGCACCCGGACCGCGCGGGAAAACGAGAACGAGGACCTGTACCGGCGGCTCGCGGAGCGGAATATCCCGGTGCTGTTTATGAACAGCTATTATCCCGGCATGATGAACATGCCCCACGTGGTCATGGATGACTACGGCGGAGGACGTATCGCGGCGCGGGAGGTGCTGAGCCGGGGATACCGGCGGCCGGGCGGCATGTTCAAGGTAGACGACCTGCAGGGCAAGGAACGCCTGAAGGGCTTCCTGGACGAGATGCGGGCCGGCGGCATTTCCATTCCGGACGACCGGCTGCTGCTGTTCAGCACGGAAGAGCGGATGAACTGGCAGAGCACGCCGGAAGGCCGGGCTTTTGTGGAACGGCTGAAGCGGCGTGAAGCGGACTGCGTGACCTGCTACAACGACGCTTTCGCCTCCTCCCTGATGAACATCCTGCAGCAGGACGGCATGAAGCTGCCGGAGGAGATGGGCTTTATCGGATTTGACAACGCGATTTACGCGGAGCTGAGCAACCCGAAGCTGACCACCCTGGGGCATCCGAAGGAAGCCTTCGGATCGCTGGTGGCGGAAAAGCTGCTGCGGATGATCTCCGGCGAGCGGGAGCGCAGCGTCAACATGGCCTGGAACCTGATCGAGCGGGAGAGCCTGCCGAGGGTGGAGCGGCGATGAGCGCGCTGATCCTCTGCGTGGGGAAAATGAAGGAAAAAGCGTACCGGCAGATGGCGGATGAATACCTGAAGCGCCTGAGCCGGTACGGGAAATATGAAGAGGCGGAGATTCCGGACCTGCCGGAACCGGCAGGCGGATCCAGCGAGGCGCTGGAGGAGCAGATCAAAACAAAGGAAGGCGAAGCGATCCTCAGCAAGATCCGTCCCGGAGACCGGGTGATCGCGATGACGATCGGCGGGAAGCGCAGGTCGTCGGAGGAGCTGGCGAAGCATCTGGAAGAGATGAAGGTTGCGGGCGTCAGCCGTACTGTGTTTGTGATCGGCGGGAGCCTGGGGCTGGGGAAGAATGTGCTGGAACGGGCGGACGAGGAGCTCTCCATGAGCCCGATGACGTTTCCGCACCAGCTGGCCCGCGTTATGTTGTTAGAGCAACTATACAGAGCCGAGAAGATTAATGCAGGAGAAAGATACCATAAATAGTAGAATCGGCCTCCCTACCCAAGTTGAGACGCTCGCTGTCACGGTATCCCGATTTGGGGACCGCTCTCGCTTGTGTCCTCGTGTAGGGGTTCTAAGCTCTGACTTCGCAAAAGCTCGTCAATCGCTAAGAACCCGCACTGCGGATGTCGCCCAAATCGGAAATCCCGGCCGCGCTTCGCTTAAACGAGTAAGAGTACAAGCGGTCGGCCTGAAATGACTAGTTGTAAAGAGTCCTCGGGAGAAAGGATCTCAAATGATCAGACGAAATAAGTTTATTGCCGTAATCGTCATATTATTGGCAGCCATTCTGCTGCTGAGCGCTTGCGGTGCCAGCGCGTCCGGGAAGAAAGAAGACAAGCCGGAAGTGACGGAAGAATCCCTGGCGATGGAGGCGGCGCAGAAACTGGCGGAATATATCGAAGAGCACGGGGAACTTCCGGAGAACTTTATCACGAAAAAAGAAGCGAAGGCGAGAGGTTGGAAATCGACATATCGGCTTGTGAGCGATCTGGGAGAAGGAATATGCGTCTGCGACTATTTCGGGAATTATGAAGAACAGCTGCCGGTGGTCAAGGGCCGGAAGTATTACGAAGCGGACTGCTATTATCAGGGCGGTCCCAGAAATGGATACAGGCTCATTTATTCGAACGACGGACATTACTGGTTCACCGGGGACCACTATGAGACCTTTACCGAACTTTTCCCTTCAAAGGAGGGTGAAGAATGAAGAAAACACTGAAGATCCTCGCCCTGGCGGGAGCGCTGGCGCTGTGCCTGCTTCTGACGGGCTGCTACCAGCCGCCGGACGAAGTGAATAACGGCCTGCCGAACGGCGGCGGACAGACAGCCGCGCTGTTTGACACGATGCCGCCGACGGCGACGGTGGCGGTGACGCCGGACACGATCGTGGTGGAGACCCAGAACATCTACGGGCCGGACTACGGCAATACCACCCAGAACACGCCCACCCCGACGCCGCCGGAAAGCGGCGGGAACGGCTGGGACAACTGGGGCAGCCAGCCCACGGATACGCCCACGCCCACCCCGCAACCGGGCCAGATGATCTATTTCAACACGCCGATCCCCAGCGACGGCGAGATCCAGCCCACGAATCCGGACGGAACCCAGAACACCATTGCGGTGATCACGAACGAGCCGGAGACCCCGACGCCCACCCCGGCGCCGGTGACACCCACACCCACACCCAAGAGCCTGCAGCGCGGATTTACCGGCAGCGACGCGGTGCGCGCTGTACAGCGGCGGCTGAAGGAACTGGGCTATTACAAGGGCAGCGCGGACGGCGACTTCGGCCCGGCGACGGAAAGCGCCGTGAAGGAGTTCCAGAAGGCCAACGGCCTGACCGCGGATGGCAAGGTCGGGGAAAAGACCCTGGCGAAGATGAACGCGAAAACTGCGGTGAGCTATAAAGAGGCCCACGCCACGGCGGCGCCGAAGGCCACCGGAAAAGCCACCAATAAACCGACAAACAAACCCACCGCCAGACCCACGGCGACGCCGAACCTGGAGAAGGACTACTACCTGGACATCGGTAGCAAGGGCAAGAAGGTGGAGACGCTGCAGCGGCGCCTGGTCGAGCTGGGCTGGCTGAACGGCGGGGTGACAGGCACCTATGACGAGCGGACCGCTGCGGCGGTCAGCGCCTTCCAGAAGAAGACCAGCGGCCTGTGGGAGGACGGCATTGCCGGTCCGGACACCCTGCGGGCACTGTATTCCTCGGGTGCGGCGCGGGGCTCCAATACTGCCAGCACCAACCCGGAAACCCTGGAATACGGCAGCGAAGGCGCCGAGGTACGGAAGCTCCAGCAGAAGCTGAAGGACCTGGGCTACCTGAGCGGCAGCGTGGACGGGAAGTTCGGCGCGGCGACGGAGGCGGCGGTAATCGCCTTCCAGAAGAACAACAACCTGACCGCGGACGGCAAGGCCGGCACCGCCACCCAGAGCAAGCTCTACAGCGGATCGGCCAGGAAGTCCACCGGCACATCGGCAAAGATCGACGACGGCAGCAGCAACAGCAGCTCCGGCCGGGATACCTCGGACATCTCCTCCACGGGCTATATCACCCTGGAGCGGAACAGCAAGGGCGACCAGGTGCGGACCCTGCAGAAGCGGCTGAAAGACCTGGGCTTCTACAGCGGCAGTGTGGACGGCAGCTACGGCGAGAGCACGGAAGTGGCCGTGATGGCCTTCCAGCTGATGAACAACCTGACGGTGGACGGCAAGGCCGGCCCCGCCACCCAGCGCGCCCTCTACGGCAGCAAGGCGAACATCTCCTACGGCAGCCTGCGTCAGGGAGACGACGGCAGCGCCGTGAAGAACCTGCAGTATACGCTGTATGAGCTGGGCTACTACGACGGCGCCATCGACGGGAAGTACGGCCAGACGACTTCGGACGCGGTGCGGGCTTTCCAGATCCAGAACAACATTTCGCCGGTGGACGGCGTGGCCGGGACCAAGACGCTGAGCCGGATGTATTCCAGTGACGCCATCGCCGCGACGGCCGCGAACATGAATTATGAGACAGCCAGCGAAGGCATGAAGGGCGAACTGGTGGTTGAGATCCAGGACTGCCTGGTGCAGATGGGATACCTGGAGGAGGTCACCGGCGAATATGACGACGCGACGGTGGCCGCTGTGAAGGCTTTCCAGAGCGCCAACGGGCTGACGCCTGACGGCAAGTGCGGAGAAAAAACCTTATTGATTCTGTTTGGGTATTAATCGGCCTCCCTACCGCCGGTGGTTCCCCTTCGGACACGTTCGCACTAACGGAACCCCGCAGCGGATGCTAAACTCAAACTTCGCCTACGGCTCGTTTATCGTTAAGCACCGGCGGGAACCCAATAGTCCTCAGTGGAAGCCCCCGGCCGGTCGGCCTGAAGCAACTGGTAATAAAGAGTCCTCGGGAGGAGATCCTTCGACTTCGCTCAGGATGATATTTACGAATGAAGAAAAAAGTATTCGGCCTGATCTGCTGCGCGCTGGTTATTCTGTTGTTCGCTCTGTACGGCGTATTCGGAATGAAACAGCGCACAGCGGACGGGGTGACCCGGTGTCTGCTCATCGGATGCGACCGGTTTGTATCGATGCCCGGAACTGAGCCGGCAAGCGCCAACAACGTGGAAACGATGGAGGCGCTGCTGGCTGATTTCCTTCCTGAGGGTACGGAAATCTCCCGGCAGGTGAACGGACCGGGAAGCGTGGAAGGATTCGGACAGCTGGCAGCGGACACATTCCGGGAGGCGAAGCAGGCGGATACTTCCCTGATCTATCTGAGCAACCACGGGGTGCTGAAGACGGAAGCGGAAGAACAGGAGATGTTCCTGCTGCTGTCGGATGGAGAAACAGAGGGAAAGCTTTCGCCAGAGGCGCTCCGGAATGCGCTGGAAAAGATCCCGGGCCGGAAGATCCTGATCCTGGACGCGTGCCACAGCGGCGCGGTGATCGGGGAAGGATGGGACGGGCCGAACCCCTTTGAAGGCAGCGGCTGCCTGGTACTGTGCTCCAGCAGCGCGCAGGAGGACAGCTGGTTCTGGAACACGGAAACGGACGAATACACCGGCACAGGATACTTTACCGCCGCCATGGACCGGGCGCTGCGGGCCAGCGATCCGAAACAGATTGACCCGGACGGAAACGGGGAGGTCAGCCTGAAGGAACTGGCGGAGCGGCTGCGGGGGATCCACGGAGCCAGCACGGTCTGCTGCTGGCCGGAGGAAAGCGAAGAAAAACTGTTCCGGATCCCGGCGGACCGGAAAACCGGAGCCAGGCTCCAGGGCGTGAGCTTCGGCGAAGCGGAAAGGGACGGGGACGCGGTGATCCTGCCGATCCGGTTCCGGGCCGGGGAGCGGGTCAGGATCATATACCAGCTGGTGCCCGGACGGAACGGGAAATGGGACTTTGAGCATGCGGTGAGGCTGCCGGACAGGGAAAAGACCGGGCTGATCCGCGGCCTGCTCTCCCCGGGAGAAAAGGAACGGAAGATCCGGCTGACGGCCGGGAGCCTGGGAGAGGACGGGAGAGCCCTGCTGCAGATCGTTTCCTATGTCGGCGACGCGATGACGCCGTCTGTTGAAGCGGGTACAGTGATCATGCTTGAAAAATAAGGGCTATTGGTGCATAATATCAAGGTTAAGACTTTGACTGGCTGAGGTGGAAGAAATGTCTGAATGTACGCATGACTGTTCCAGCTGCGGTGCGGACTGCGCGAGCAGGAACAAGCCGGAGAGCCTGCTGGAAGCACAGAACGCTTACAGCAACGTTAAGAAAGTAATCGCCGTGGTCAGCGGCAAGGGCGGCGTGGGCAAGAGCCTGGTGACGAGCCTGCTGGCTGTGCTGACCAAACGCAACGGCCACAGCACCGCGATCCTGGACGCGGACATCACAGGACCGTCGATCCCGAAGATGTTCGGCGTACACGACAAGGCCATGGGCACGGAAGACGGCATCCTGCCGGTGGAAAGCCGGACGGGCGTGAAGATGATGAGCGTCAACCTGCTGCTGGAGAACGACACGGATCCGGTGATCTGGCGCGGCGCGCTGATCGCGGGCACGGTGAAGCAGTTCTGGACCGACGTCCAGTGGGGCGACGTGGACTATATGTTTGTGGATATGCCTCCGGGAACCGGCGACGTGCCGCTGACGGTGTTCCAGAGCCTGCCGGTGGACGGGATCATCATCGTGACGAGCCCGCAGGAACTGGTCGGCATGATCGTGGAAAAGGCCGCCAAGATGGCGAAGATGATGAACATTCCGGTGCTGGGTCTGGTGGAGAACATGAGCTGGATCGCCTGCCCGGACTGCAACAGGAAGATCTTCCCCTTCGGCGAGAGCCAGACGGCGAAGGTGGCGCTGGAAGAGGGGATTCCGCTGCTGGCGCAGCTGCCGATCGATCCGGCGATTGCAAAGGAGTGCGATACCGGCGTGATCGAGCTGTTCAATGAGGATTGGCTGAATCCGGTGCTGGACGCAGTGGAAAACTGCCCCAAGAGGGAACTGAAGTAATCAAGGAGTAACAATGGCCAGAGGAAACCAGGGCATAAACGACCAGTTGTTCCGGACCCGCGGAAGAAACGCCGCGGAGAACCGGGAGACGCAGGAGGAGATCCGGCGGCGGCAGATCCGCAGCTGGATCATTCTGGTATGCGTCGCGCTGGCGGTGGGGCTGGGGATCCACTTCCTGGGCCGGTACGGCAAGGGAAAAGAGATCGGCCTGAGCAAGCTGCCGTGCTACTCCAACCAGAACGTGACGCCCTTCCGGGACGGCCTGGTGTATTACGACGGGGCGAGCATCCATCACCTGAGTTCTTCCGGCATGATCCGCTGGAGTTTTCCGGCGGGAAGCGACGTGAAGTTTACCGTGGGACCGTCGAACATGGCGGTCTGGAGCGGAACCCAGCTGTTCCTGGTGGACAAGGACGGAAACGCTACCTATAACGAAAGCATGGAAGCCAACGTGCAGTTCGTCCGGGTAGGCAGCCGGTATGTGGCGGTGGTCGTGGGAGACGATACGGATCCCAAGATGATCGTGAAGGACATGAAGGGCGGCCAGGTGGACGCGGAGCAGGAAGGCTACAGCGGCCTGATGATCCTGGACGCCGGGTTCTACGGCGAGCAGGGCGAATATCTGTGGACGCTGGCGCTGGACGTGTTCGGCACGGCGCCGAACACGATCCTGAACACCTTCCAGGTCGGCAAGATGAACTACAACGAGGTTTCGCTGGGCGAGAACCTGACCTACAAGGTGGTCTATGAGAACGCCCAGCTCCGCGTGTTCACAACCCAGCAGGTCTATACCTACGACTACAAGGGTGTGCAGGACACCAACGCGACGATGCTGGTCTACGGCTGGAAGCTGATCGACGCGGAGGTGCCGGAACGGGGACGGGCGAAGCTCCTGCTGGCTCCGACAAGCCAGACGAGCAGCGCCCAGCTGATCTCCGAACTGCGGGTGCTGGAAGGCATGAACGACAAGCGGTATACGCTGCCGACCAACTGCGTGGGCGCCAGCATCCACAAGGGCAATATCTACGCGGTGTCGCAGGACTACATCTACCGGGCGGATATGAACAGCCAGAAGTTCTTCGGGTACCAGATCCCGCTGCCGGACGGCGTCGAGGTGACGGCGTTCTACGGGATTACGGAGGACGGGAAAATGCTGCTGGCGTCAGGGGAGACGATGTATTCGTTAACGCTTCCTGAGCGGTAACGATTCTGCGATCGCCGTTACCAAAGTTCTTTCAGAACTTTGACGGCTGTAGCATGGCAGCCGTTACCCAAATCAAAGATTTGGACAGCTGCTCAACAATTCAGATTAAAAGGTTGGGGGAGACACGACTATGGCGAAGGAACAGAAACAGGAATTTGTGAACTTCATTACACCGCGGAACGAGGACTTCAGTCAGTGGTACACGGACGTGATCAAGCAGACGGAGCTGTGCGACTACGCGCCGGTCCGCGGCTGCATGATCATCCGGCCCTACGGCTACGCCATCTGGGAACGGATCCAGGCGGAAATGGACGCGCGGTTCAAGGAAACCGGCGCGGAGAACGTCTATTTCCCGATGCTGATCCCGGAAAGCCTGCTGCTGAAGGAAGCGGAGCACGTGGAAGGCTTCGCACCGGAAGTCGCGTGGGTGACGAAGGGCGGCACGGAAGAGCTGCAGGAGCGGCTGGCGGTGCGGCCGACCAGCGAAACCATTTTCTGCTCCATGTATTCCAAGTGGGTGCAGACCTGGCGCGATCTCCCGATGATGTATAACCAGTGGTGCTCCGTGATGCGCTGGGAAAAGGCGACCAGGCCTTTCCTGCGGACCAGCGAGTTCCTGTGGCAGGAAGGCCACACGATCCACGCCACGGCGGAGGAAGCCGAGGAAGAGACCCTGAAGATGCTGGAAGTCTACCGCGAGGTCGCGGAAGACGTGCTGGCGCTGCCGGTGTATGTGGGCCGCAAGAGCGACAAGGAAAAGTTTGCCGGCGCCCGGGCCACCTATTCCATGGAAGCCATGATGCAGGACGGCAAGGCCCTGCAGGCGGGCACCAGCCACAACTTCGGCACCAACTTCGCCGAGGCGTTCGACATCCAGTACCAGAGCAAGGAAGGCAAGCTGGAATACGTGCACGAGACCAGCTGGGGCGTCAGCACCCGGCTGATCGGCGCGATCATCATGACCCACGGCGACGAACGCGGACTGCGCCTGCCCCCGAAGGTTGCCCCGATCCAGGCGGTGATCCTGCCCATCGCGGCCCACAAGGGCGGCGTGCTGGAAGCCTGCGGGAAGCTGTATGACGAAATCAAGAAGGCCGGCTTCCGGGTGAAGCTGGACGACCGCGACACCGTGAGCCCCGGATTCAAGTTCAACGACTGGGAGCTGAAGGGCGTGCCGGTGCGGCTGGAAGTCGGACCGCGGGATCTGGAAAACGGCGTGGTGACGGTGTTCCGCCGGGATACCTTCGAGAAGTTCACGATGCCGCTGAATGAAGTGACGGAGAAGCTGGGCGGACTGCTGGACGACATCCAGAAGACGCTGTATGACCAGGCCAAGGCCTTCCGGGACGAGCGCACGGTGCAGGTCGAGAACATGGAAGAGCTTGGCAAGGCTGTGGAGAACGGATTTGCCCGGGCCATGTGGTGCGGGGATCGGGCCTGCGAGGATGAGATCAAGGACAAGTTCAACGCGTCCTCGCGGAATATGCCCTTTGACCAGGACAAGTTCCGCTTCGGCAACAAGTGCGTCTGCTGCGGAAAACCGGCGGACAAGGTCATGTATTTTGCCAAAGCGTATTGATTGCGGGATGTGAAATAGGGGAATCATGCCTGACGTAATGGTTAAATGAAAGAGGAAATTGAGTATGAAGATCTACGTTGACGCGATGGGAGGCGATCTGGCGCCGGAGGCGCCGGTCAAAGGCGCATTGATGGCCCTGCGCCAGTTCCCGCACCTGACGATCATCCTGGCGGGCAAGCTGGACGAAGTGAAGCCTTTCCTGGGCGATTATAACGACGTGAAAGACCGGCTGATCCTGGAAGAGGAACCGGAGGTTATCACGAACCATGAAAGCCCCGTGATGGGCGTACGCAAGAAGGTTAACAGCGCCACCGTGCAGGGTATGCTGAAGGTTCGCAGCGGTGAAGCCGACGGCTTTGTTTCCGCGGGTTCCACCGGCGCGACACTGGCGGGCGGCATGTTCCGCCTGGGCCGGATTCCCGGCATCGAGCGGCCTGCCCTGGCGCCCCTGATCCCCAACGGACAGGGACATTTCCTGCTGATCGACTGCGGCGCGAACGTGGACTGCAAACCGGAGTACCTGGTGCAGTTCGGCATCATGGGCGACGCCTATATGCGCGGCGTGATGGGTATGGAGAATCCCCGGATCGGCCTGGTAAACATCGGGGCGGAAGCCGAAAAGGGCAACGCGCTGGTGAAGGAGACCTATCCGCTGATGGAAAAGGCGCCTTACAACTTCATCGGCAACGTGGAAGCCCGGGACGTGCCCCTGAACCAGGCGGACGTGTGCGTGACAGACGGCTTCGGCGGCAACCTGATCCTGAAGTATACCGAAGGACTGGCCAGCGCGCTGATGGGCCTGATCAAGCACGAACTGATGGCGGACACCCGGGGAAAGATCGCCGGGCTGATCGCCAAGCCCGCCTTCAGACGGGTGAAAAAGGCAATGAGCTCCGACGAGATCGGCGGAGCCCCGCTGCTGGGCGTACAGGGCGCGGTGATCAAAGCCCACGGCAGCAGCAACGCCTACGCGTTCTGCAGCGCGATCAAGCAGTGCATCAAGATGATCGACGGCAACGTTGTGAAGACGATCGAAGAGAACGTGACGAAGCTGCTGAAGGCGCAGGAAGAAGCGGAACCGGTTCAGAATTCTTAAAACGAATTACAGGGACGACGAGAGTCGTCCCTTTTGCAATCCCGGAAAAAAGGAGAGATCCAGACATGAAACGACTGACAGCGCTGATTCTGTGCCTGGCGATGGCGATCGGTTTGTTCAGCTGTGCCGGCGCAGAGAAACAGGAAGCCCTTCCGGCACTCCGGGACGGGATCATTGTGCGGGAATGGGCGGAGATTCCGACAAAGGACGGAATCGAACCCTTCGGCGAATACCAGTACGACGGGAAGATCACGGCGGACCTGTCGGACGTGCCGGGACTGGCCTGGTCGCTGAACTTCTCGAGCACAACGGTTTTTCCGGAGGCGGAAAAACTGCCGAAGGGATATGACCCGGAAGCGCTGATGGAATGGGGAAAATATCCGGGACTGGATTTCGATATCCTGCATGCCCACGGATTCACCGGGAAAGGAATGACCGTGGCGTATGTGGACCAGCCCATCGGAACCCATGAGCAGATCCGGGACGCCCGGATCCATTACACCAACAACACCGACGCGAAAGACTCCATGCACGGGCCGGTGGTATCCTCCATGCTGGCCGGAAAAGACAACGGTACCGCGCCGGAAGCGGAAGTATACTACTACGCCCATGCATCCTGGGAAGGTGATATGGCAACCCGGGCGGAGTGCCTGTATCAGATTATTGAACAGAACGAGCAGCTGCCGGAGGGGCAGAAGATCCGGATGGTGGGCTTTTCCGACAATATCCGGCCGGGAGAAAAAAACAACGATCAGCTGGTTGCGGCGGCGGAAGCCTGTGAAGAGGCAGGGATCATGGTCTGGTTCTGCGGGGATTATTCGGTGGCTGAGTTCCTGCCGTTCGCGGACCGGAACAATCCGGACAGCCTGATTCCGGATTTCAAGTTTGGCGGCGATGATCCGGAGCTGGTCTATGTGCCGGGAAGCGGCGTGACATCGGCGGCCGACAGCGGGGAAACGGACTATTATTACTGGGCCAAGGGCGGGCTGAGCTGGACGATGCCGTATATCCTGGGACTGTACGCGATCGGACTGGAGATCAACCCGGGGATGACGAAGGATGAGATCCGGCAGACCGTGCGGGAGACCGCGTATGAAAATGCGCAGGGCATGCGGCTGGTTAATCCGCTGGGCTTCGTATGCGCAGTACTGCGCAGCGTCGGAAGGAACGAAGAAGCGGAGGCCATGGAGGCGGAAGCGGATGCGCGAAAGCAGTATCTGTATGCCGTGATGGACACAGCGCAGCTGACAGAAGACGACCTGGACGCGATCGGTGCCTGGCTGGCGAACATGACGGACGTGCGGCCAGTGATCGTGGACGCGGCAGCTTTTGAGGACGCACAGGGTCTGTATAACGCCATGCAGGAAGATGCGGCGAAGCGGGGCGGAATCACAGCGGGGGTGCAGATCTTTGGGACGCCTGGACAGGTGCCGGCCTTTGAGATCCAGTACAAGGTTCAGATGGCCGGAGGTGAGGCGGACGAAGCAGGACCCGCGCTGACGGACCTGTTTTACGGCAATTTCGCGAACGACCCGGGCCGGCTGGTTCCGGAGTGGAATGTAATGGACGACGCGGCGGACGGGACGATGGACCTGAAGCTGATACCGGAATGGCCGGTGGCCCGGCTGCCGCTGAACCCCGGGGAATACAAAGCGTTCTTTGACAAATACCGGACATTTGCCCTGTCCACGGGACTGCAGCGGCTGGATATCGTGAATTTTTCCAACCCGATCTTCCCTGCGAAGAATCACAGTGATGACTTCGGAACATTCCTGAAGCGGGCGGATACGGAGTTCGGGATTCTCGACGTGCCGTACCGGCTGTACGGAAACCTGAAGGGGCAGTATCCTGTAACGAATGAGGTGCTGGGCGGGTTTGAAGCGGAGAATATGGCGAAGGAAAATGAACAGGGGCCGGCTGAGTTCATTATCAACACCCATGGCCAGCGGGACAACATCGATAACGCGATCTTTGAGAACGACGAAGAAAAACGGATCTCCCTGGTGAACATGGGAAACATCAACGAGGTCCTGAGCGCCAACCCGTATTACCTGGACGGCTGGTGCTGCTCAAACGGGGACGGCATGGCCGAAAACCTGGTGACAACGGCGCTGAACGGGCAGTGTGCAGGTATGTACGCTGCGACGCACATCATCTCAAACAACGGGGTTCAGGTGAAAGCATCGCTGGAACAGATGGCGGACTGCAACTTCTATTATTTCTACTATCACTATCTGAAAGCGCTGAAAGAAGGACAGCCCCGTTCCCGGGCTTTCTTAACCGCCCAGCAGGAGTACGGGCGGACACTTGAGCCGACTGACACGAAGAAAATTGACAGGGGGGAGGGAAATCCCCAGTTTAACCTGTACAACCTGCTGGTGTACCATAACTTCGGCGTGCTGGAACCCAATGCCGCCTCTATGGCATTGTGCGATTCGAAGTGCCTGATCACCCAGTCGGCGGACAGTGTTCCGAAGAAGATCCAGGCACGATCGGGCGGAGGCGGCGGATCGCGGTTTGCATCGCTGCAGAAGACCGACGGAAACCCAACGGGCAAACCAAAGAAGGTCAGATACCAGAAGATCAAAGAACTGAAGAGCGGGGACGTGACCGTGCACAGCGTGACCGCGGAGGCGCTGGACAACGGGTATACCCGGTTCACGATCCAGTTTACCGCCAGAGAGGGACTGAACATTTTCGTGTTCGACCCGCCGAACGGGGACAAAATTCACATGTCTGCCGGTCCGACAACGGGAGAAAAGGAAGAAGCGATCTTCGATGTGAACGCGGAAGACATGAAGGGAACTGAAGGGATTACGGTCAACATGTATACGGGTGATGACGACCGGTGTTTTATCTTTATCAGACCGTAAAGCCCTGATGTGCCAGATTGGCTATTCTATTTCATCACAAGATATGGTATAATTCATTTGTTCATACGTCATTATCTATTTAAGGAGGACATTGCAATGGATTTTGAAACCGTCAAGGCTATGATCGCAGAACAGCTGAAGGTGGACCCTGCCGAGATCAAGCCCGAAAGCCGCCTGATGGAAGACCTGAAGGCTGACAGCGCGAACATCATGGTTATGATCATGGACATGGAAGACCGCTTCGGCATCACGGTGGAAGATGACCAGATCATGAAGCTGAAGACCGTGGGCGACGTGGCCAATTATATCGCCAGCGTTAAGGGATAAAAAAAGGCCTGCCATGCTGGATCAGGTGATGAAAGCCCTGGGTTACACATTCCGCGACGAAGCACTGCTTCGCCGCGCTTTGACGCACCCGTCCATGGGAAAGAACGACAACCAGCGGCTGGAATTCCTGGGAGACGCGGTACTCCAGTACCTGATGAGCGACAAACTGTACCAGGCCCATCCCAATGAACGGGAAGGCGCGCTAACCCACCGGCGCCAGCTGATGGTCTGCGAAGCCGCGCTGAGTCCCATTGCCCAAAGGCTGGGACTGGGCGAAGCCCTGATCATGGACAAGGGCGAGGAGCTGACCGGCGGACGGGAGAAGCCCAGCGTCCTGTGCGACACGATGGAAGCTGTGCTGGCCGCGGTATACCTGGATGGCGGCATGGAAGCCGCCCGGGGCGTTGTGGAACGCTGCTGGCCCGGCGAAGACGAGGTGGCCAGGCCCCTGCAGGACGCCAAGGGCGCGCTGCAGGAAGTGCTGCAGAGGGACGGGGGAGAGAGCCCGACCTATGAGATCACCGGGCAGAGCGGCCCGCCGCACAATCCGGTGTTTGAGGCGGTAGTCTACTGGAACGGGAAGCTGCTGGCCAAGGGCGAAGGGAAGACCAAGAAAGCGGCGGAGCAGGCTGCTGCGCTATTGGCACTCAAGCAGGTAAAATGAGAGCGTCATCCCGAGCGAAGCCGAGGGATCTCATGATAAAATGAAAACAGGATATTATTACGTCTATATTCTAACAAACATTAGAGACCATCGATTATACATTGGTGTTACCAACAATCTGAAAAGAAGATTGTATGAACACACAAATGGACTAATCGATGGTTTTACTAAACATTATAATATTCATAAACTGGTATATTATGAGTATACCACAGATCCTAATGCAGCTATCGCACGGGAGAAACAACTCAAAGGATGGAGAAGAGAAAAGAAGATTGCGTTGATTGAGAAGATGAATCCATACTGGAAAGATCTTGGAGAGGATTTATAGTATGAGATCCTTCGACTACGCTCAGGATGACAGAAAGAGCCGGAGCTCTTTCTGCTGCCAGTAAACAAACAGGTTTTGTTATTCCTAATTGTTATATTCAGTGACTTTAATCCTTAACAACTTATTACGGAAAAATGAACATCCCGTTGACATTTCGTAACGCATAGGATAGAATTACTGTGTATACGAATGCCGGCGGGATTTTTATACCCTTTCCCGCCTTCCGGGAGGTTAACCGTATGTCTCAGCTGAGAAACCACCTTCGTGTGCTGACGGCACTGGTCATGGCGCTGACGATTCTCGTCTGCGCTGTTCCGGCTTCCATTTTTGCCGAATCCTCTGATACGGCGGAAGCGCTGGAGGTTGTCAGCAGCTATCCCTATACCACGACGACGAAGGTCAAGGTAAACCTGCGGGCGAGCCGTTCCACCCGGAGCACCCTGCTGAAGAAGATCCCGGCCAAGACCCAGATCACTGTGAAGGCGGTGAAGGGCTCCTGGGCCGAAGTGGAATACAAGAAGTATTCCGGCTATGTGAAGACGGACTATATCGTCCTGAAGGAAGTCAAGAAGATTAAGGTCACGCCCACCCCTACGCCGGCGCCGACCCTGAGCCCGGAAGAGGACGCGGGCGGATACCAGGTCCTGCAGAAGGGTGACAAGGGCGCCAAGGTCACCGCGCTGCAGGAGGCCCTGATCGAGCTGGGCTTCCTGAAAGGCAAGGCAGACGGCAATTTCGGCGGCGGCACGGAGAAGGCGGTCATCGCCTTCCAGCAGGCCAACGACTATCCGGCGACAGGCATCATGGACGCGAATATCCAGGCTTTCCTGTTTTCCGGCAACGTGAAGAATGCCAAGGGAGAAAAAACCAATACCAAGACCCTGAGCCCGGTGGACGGCGTGAGCATGAAAAAAGGCAACACCGGCACCCAGGTGACGCAGCTGCAGACGGAACTGATCAGGCTGGGCTACCTGAAGGCCAAAGCCAGCGGTACATATGACGCGGATACGATCTCCGCGGTGCGGGCTTTCCAGAAGAAGAACGGGCTGACTGCCAACGGAACAGCGGACAAGGCTACCCAGGACCTGCTGTTCTCAGGCACGGCGCTGGACGCGGCAACTACGGCCACCCCGTCCCCTTCGCCTACGCCGAAGCCCACGGCAACGCCCTCGCCCACGCCGGAGATTCCCAGCCAGACCCTGCGCAGCGGCGACAAGGGATCGGACGTGAAGATTCTGCAGAAGCGGCTGAAAGCCCTGAAATACTATGTGGGCACGATTGACGGCAGAATGGACCAGGAAACCGTGAAGGCCCTGAAGAATTTCCAGAAGGCCCACGGCCTGACGGATGACGGCGTGGCGGGCAAGGCGACCTACGCGATCCTGTTCAGCGACGCGGCGCTGGTGAAGGGAACGACCCCGACCCCGGAAGCCACCGAGACGCCCGCGCCGGAAACGAACGAAACGACTGAAACGGCTGCGGCAGCCTCCCAGAACTGGCCCACGCTCCGCCGGAACGACAGCGGCGAAAACGTGGCGCAGCTGCAGGAAGCCCTGATCCAGCTGGGCTACCTGACCGGCAAGGCAGACGGCAACTACGGCGCCGGCACGGTGAGCGCAGTGAAGGAATTCCAGAAGGCGAACGGCCTGACCGAGGACGGCACCGCCGGCGAAGAGACCCAGAAGGTGCTCTTCGGCGGGAAAGCCAAGGCGAAAGCCAAAGCCACCGCGACAACCACCCCGAAGGCCACGGCGACGCCCGAACCCGACAGCGACATCCTGAAGATCGGCAGCAAAGGCACCGACGTGAAGACCCTGCAGAACAAGCTGATCGAGCTGGGCTATCTCTCCGGCAAAGCCGACGGCGTATACGGAAGCAAGACCGCCGAGGCGGTGAAGGCGTTCCAGCGGGCCAGCAAACTGACCGCGGACGGTGTGGCGGGCGCAAAGACGATCAGCAAGCTGGAAGGTACGTCGAAAAGCGGCACGACCACAACCGCAGCTGCCACAACCACAACCGCATCGACGGCTTCGGCCTCCACGAAGGTCAGTGCCGGCTCCGTGCAGTATTCGAGCTGGTATGACACGGTGAAGGCCGTGGCGAAGAAATATCCCTACGCAACAGTCTATGACTATTCCACGGGCATCAGCTGGCAGATCCACATCTTCTCTGTCGGCGCCCACGCGGACTACGAGCCCGTGACGGCCAACGACACGGCGAAGATGCTCAAGGCCTTCGGCGGAAACACCTGGAACCCGAAGTCCGTATGGGTCAAGTTCTCAAACGGCAGCGTATACCTGGGATCGACCCATTCCATGCCCCACGACGTGCAGCACAACAGGGACAACAACTTTGAAGGCCACAGCTGCCTGCACTTCCCCCGGACCCAGGCCCAGGTGGAAGCCATCGGGCCCTACGCCACGAAGCACCAGGAGGTTGAGGACGCGGGCTGGGCGACCACTCAAAAGCTGAAGTAAACTTCAGCTTTTGGAATTCATAATTCATAATTCACAATTCAGAATCAATAGTAAGAGCCGCAAGCTTAATGCTTGCGGCTTTTCCTGTTCAGTTCGTCAATCTTGTCCTTCCGCGGCATGGGCGCACATCCGGGACAGGGGTTCAGTTTCTTATACGGTTTCTCGTCCAGCTCGCCGTAGCGGAAGGCGGTCATGGGTTCGTACTTGTCCTTCACCAGGGAGCAGGTGGGCTGGGAGTGATAATTCTCTCCCTTGTTGGGATTGTAATACAGGAGCAGATCGTCGCTGGGATAGGCCAGCTCCCGGTCCAGGTCGTCCCAGATGATGACCTTGGTGCAGGGATTGCGGGAAAGGTTGTCCCAGAGCCATTTGGCGTTGACGCCTTCGGGCGTCAGCTGGCGCTGGACCCGGATGCAGCCGTGGCTGGCTTTTTCACCCAGGTACCGCTCACAGCGGGCATAGGAGGTATAGGTCTCGCCGGCTTTATTGGTCTCCTGGCGGCTGGGCACTTCGTGGATCAGGATGCCGCTGTTGATGCGCATGCCGTAGGCGCACCAGAGAGTCTCCGCCTGGAAACCGCCGACCCAGCTGATCATAAGAAACTCCCCGGCGGGGGTCTCATGGAAGAGCGTGGCTTTGTCCTTGGCGAAGCCGGTGGAACAGAGCATGGTGGTAAAGAGCTTGCCGTCCTTAAAGACATACAGACGCTGCTGGAGCTTGTCGATGACCAGGCCGTAGTGCTGGTCAACCTCTACCTGTTTCAGGCGTTTGGTCCTGACATATCCCTGGAACTGCTCGGCAAAGACCTTGACGGCGGAGTCTTCCTCGGAAGAAGAGTAGGCTTCGATCAGGGTCCAGTCCCCCTCCTCCCGGAGGATGTGGACCGCCTGGCTGGCGCAGGTGACGACGCCGACGTAGTCCTTGCATTTTTCATCCGGCTCCGCCAGGATCCGGACCTGTTCCCGCTGTTTTCCCTCGATGACGGTGACGGGCTGGGTCAGGACCTTCCAGATGGCCGCTTCGTCCATGCGGCCCATCTCCAGGTGCCAGAAACAGACGTCGTGATCGCATTTCACGGCGCTCTGCTCGTTCGGCGTATGGTAAAAGACGTCGGTGGCAAGCAGCGTATCCGGCGCGGAGAGGTCTTCGTCTTCCCACTGAATATCCTCATCTTCTTCTGCAAATCCAAAAAGCGGGATGAGCAGGAGAACAAGCAGGAGGGAGAGCAGGCGTTTCATTTGAATCATTGTTTTCCTTATATGGTCCGTAATCAGATTGAATAAACAGGGGATCCCTCGGGATCCCCTGATATACAGACGATTTACAGCAGCGGGATGTTCCCGTTCCGGCAGGCCTTGACGACCTCGTCCGGCCAGATGCTGGCCTGGACCTCGCCCACATGCGCCTTCCGGAGGAAGTATACGCACATCCGGCTCTGGCCGATGCCGCCGCCGATGGTCTGGGGCAGTTCGCCCGCCAGCAGCGCTTTCTGGAAGGGAAGCTCCGCCCGCTCTTCGCAGCCGCGGATCTTCAGCTGGCGGCGCAGGGCTTCCGGATCCACGCGGATGCCCATGGAGGAGACCTCCAGGGAGATGTCCAGCAGCGGATCGTACAGGAGGATATCGCCGTTCAGGTTCCAATCGTCATAGTCCGGGGCGCGGCCGTCGTGGATTTTGCCGCTCTTCAGGAGACCGCCGACCTGCATGAGGAAGACCGCGCCGTATTTCTTTGCGGCCAGGTATTCCCGCTCCTTGGAGGTCTTGTCCGGATACTCATCCTCCAGCTGCTGGGTGGTGACGAAGGTGATGTTGTCCGGCAGCTCCGGCTTGATATGGGGATAATGGGCGCAGACGAAACCTTCGGTCTTGCGCAGGGTCATATAGATCCGGCTGACGATGTCCCGCAGGAACTGTTCGTTCCGTTCAGAGGGAGCCATGATGCGCTCCCAGTCCCACTGGTCCACGAAGATGGAATGAATGTTGTCTGTCTCCTCGTCCCGGCGGATGGCGTTCATATCGGTATAAAGGCCTTCGCCCATAGAGAAGCCGTAGGTCTTCAGGGCCAGGCGCTTCCATTTGGCCAGGGAATGGACGATCTCCACGGTGGCGCCGGTCTCCAGCACGTCGAAGGAGACGGGGCGCTCGACACCGTTCAGGTTGTCGTTCAGGCCGGATTCCGGATGGACCATGATCGGCGCGGAAACACGGGTCAGGTTCAGGGCCTTGGCCAGTTCCTGTTCGAAAAAGTCCTTGACGAGCTTGATCGCGATCTCCGTATCGCGTAGGTCCAGGACCGGGTTATAATTCTTCGGAACAATCAGGTTCATGGAGTTCAACTCCTGTCATAAAAGATAGGAGAAGGATAACACTTTTAAGACGAAAAATAAAGTATTGCTTATGTTCTGGTCTGCCTTGACAGACAAAGCAAAAGATGCGACAATTCTGTCCAGCGAAGGGGAGGGGGAATCTCCCACTTTGCAGATACCTGTTTTTGGGGAAATGAAATCTGCATGTGATCTATTACCCGAAGCAAAGCTTCGGACAGATCATCACGCCAATACCTGTTTAAGTTGAAAAGAGAACGCATATGGCTAAGAAAACACTGCTGATTGTCGGCCTGGGGAATCCCGGGGAGAAGTATGCCCATACCCGCCATAACGTCGGGTTTGAGGTCATGAGCCGGCTGGAAGGATATTACGGCGTAAAGCTGCGGCGGAAGTTTCTGCTGCAGGGCCAGACGGCGGAGATCACGGACGGGGAAACGAAGATCGTCCTGTGCGAGCCCCTGACCTATATGAACAAGAGCGGCGAATGCATCCGGAAGCTGCTGAACCGGTTCAAGGTGCCCCAGGAGCAGATGATCGTGATCTTTGACGATATCGACCTGCCGCCGGGAAAGGTCCGGGTAAGGAAGAACGGCGGGGCCGGAACGCACAACGGGATGCGGAGCATCGCCGGATGCCTGGGGAAGACGGACTTTCCGCGGATCCGCGTGGGGACGGGGGACCGGCCTGCGGGGGAGAGCCTGGTGGACTGGGTGCTGGGGAGGCCCACGGGGGAAGAGAAAGAGAAGATGGAAGCCGCGTTCGACAAGGCGGCGGAAGTTGTCCGCGTATGGATCAAGGACGGCATTGAGGCTGCCATGCAAAAAGGAAATCAGAATTAATTCAGGATAATGATATGAGATCCCTCCACGCGCTTCGCTTGGTCGGGATGACACATTGGATGACAAGAGGAGTATGAGTTCGAGTATTTTATCTTCCATTTCCGTTCCCGGGCTGGAGAAGTTGTGGGAAACGGAAAAAGGCAAAGCGACGGCGGTGGCGGGGGTGAACCAGACCCTGGCCGCGGTGATCGCATGCCTTGCCGCGGAAAAGGGAAAGAAGACCCTGCTGGTGATGGACAACGACCTGAAGGCGGCCAGGGCAGCGGACGACGTGCGCCAGCTGACCGGCGAAGGATGCTGCCTGCCCGGGGGCGAGATCGACCTGACCCGGGCGGCGGGAAGCCTGGAGAGCAGCTGGCGGCGGCTGGAAGCGCTGAGCGCGGTGACCACCGGGAAGGTGAAGATCCTGTGCGCCGGGGCGGAAGCCATGGCCCAGCGGATGGGCCGGCCGGAGCCCTTCCGGAAGCTATGCCTGACCCTGAAGGCGGGGGACGTGATCCAGCCGGCGGATCTGGCGCGGAAACTGAGCCGCATGGGATATGACCGGGTGGGCATGGTGGAAGGCAAAGGCCAGTTCGCCCAGCGGGGCGCAATTCTGGACGTTTATCCCCCGGCCCTGAGCCAGGGACTGCGCCTGGAATTTTTCGACGACGAGATCGACGGGATCCGGGAGTTTGACTGCATCAGCCAGCGGAGCCTGGGCGAGGCGGCGGAAGCCGTGCTGACCCCGGCCTGCGAAGCGCTGCTGGACGAGGAAGAATACACCGAGGCGGCCTGTCGGATGCGGGAAGCCATCGGGGAAATGCCCGGCGAAGAGGGCGGGAACGCAAACCTGTTTGACGACCTCCCTCCGCTGCCGGAGGACGATGACGTTGAAGTCTTCGACACCAAAATCGCGCCGAAGGTGCGGGAAAAACAGTACCAGGAACAGAAAGAACTGGAGAACGACCGGCGCATGGAGCGCCTGCGGTCCGACGCGGAACTGCTGGAGCAGGGACTTCCCTTCCGCCGGATGCGGGCCTGGCTGCCGGTGCTGACGGACCGGACGGCATCGGTCTGCGACTGGTTCAGGCCGGACCTGGTGCTGCTGTGCGAGCCGGACCGGCTCCGGAACCGGACGGAGGAGCGGCTGCAGGGCTTCGCGGAGGACCTGCAGAGCGCCATGGTCCGGCATGAAGCAGTTTCCGGGCAGGAAAGCCTGCTGAAGGGCTGGGACGAGGTCCGGAAAGAGATCGGCGCCTATCCCCAGGGCCTGCTGACAGAACTGCTGCTGGGCCTGGGCGGCATCAAACCGGATCAGACTGTGACCGTGCAGGCCACCGGCCTGCAGGGATACGGCGGACAGATGAAAGCCCTGAAAAACGATATGGCGCTGTGGCGGGAGCACGGATACCGGATCTGGCTGCTCTCCGGCGGCAGCAGCCGCGGAAAGCGCCTGGAAGAGAGCCTGAAGGAACTGGACGAGAAGGCTGTCTTCAGCGAAAACGAAAAAACCGCGAAACCCGGGGAGGCAGTGATCCTGCCGATCACCCTGAGCGGCGGTTTTGTGATTGCCGGAAAAGAAGATATCCCGGGCACGGCGGTGGTCTCCGACGCGGACATCTGGGGCGAAGGCTACCGGCGGAGCAAGAGCCGGAAGCATTCCGGCGAGCGGATCTCCACCTTTACGGACCTGAAGGTCGGCGACTATGTGGTCCACGAGGATCACGGCGTCGGCATCTACCAGGGGATTACCCGGATCCAGAGCGAAGGCTGCTGGCACGATTATCTCCTGATCCACTACGGCGGGAACGACAAGCTGTATGTGCCGGTGGAACAACTGGAGCGGGTGCAGCGGTACATCGGCAACCCGAACCAGGCGCCGAAGCTGAACCGCCTGGGCGGCGGCGAATGGGCGCGGCAGAAGGGGAAGGTCAAGGAAAGCCTGAAGACCCTGGCCTTCGACCTGAAGGCTCTCTATGCCGAGCGGACCCAGAACACCGGCTACGCCTTCAGCCCGGACAGCGCCTGGCAGCGGGAGTTTGAGGACGAGTTCCCCTGGGAACTGACCCCGGACCAGGCCCAGAGCGTGCAGGAGATCCGGGAGGACATGGAAAGCGACCGGAACATGGACCGGCTGCTGTGCGGCGACGTGGGCTACGGCAAGACCGAGGTCAGCCTGCGGGCTGCCTTCAAGGCGATTACGGACAACAAACAGGTGGCCCTGCTGGCCCCGACGACAATCCTGGTGCAGCAGCACTACAACACCATCGTAAAGCGCTTCCGTCATACCGGGGCGCGGGTGGACTTCCTGAGCCGCTTCCGCACACCCGCGGAGCAGCGGGAGGTGATCGCGAAGCTGGCGGCAGGGGACATCGACTTTATCGTCGGTACCCACCGGCTGCTGGGCAAGGATGTGAAGTTCAAGGATCTGGGGCTGCTCATCGTGGACGAGGAGCAGCGTTTCGGCGTAGCCCATAAAGAGATCATCAAAAACATGAAGCGGCAGGTGGACGTGCTGACCCTGAGCGCGACGCCGATCCCCCGGACGCTGCATATGTCGATGACCGGCATCCGGGATATGAGCGTGCTGGAGACCCCGCCGGAGGAGCGGATCCCGGTGCAGACCGTGGTGACGGAATACAACGACGCCCTGATCCGCGACGCGATCCTGCGGGAGGTCGGCCGGGGCGGACAGGTGTACTTTCTGTATAACCGGGTGCGGAGCATCGCCAGCTTCTATGACCGGCTGCGGCAGCTGGTGCCGGAGGCGCGCATCGGTGTGGCCCACGGGCAGATGCGGGAGCATCAGCTCGAGGACGTGATGATGGACTTCTACAACGGGAACTACGACGTGCTCCTGTGCACGACGATCATCGAAAACGGCCTGGACGTGCCCACGGCGAATACCCTGATCGTCTACGACGCGGAGCGGTTCGGCCTGAGCCAGCTGTATCAGCTGCGGGGCCGGGTGGGCCGCAGCAACCGGCAGGCTTACGCCTATTTCACCGTGCGGGCGGACCATATGCTGACCGAGACGGCGCAGCAGCGACTGACCGCCATCAGGGAATTTACCGAATTCGGCGCCGGTTTCCGTATCGCCATGCGGGATCTGGAGATCCGCGGCGCGGGGAACATCCTGGGACCGGAGCAGCACGGGCATCTGGCCACGGTCGGATATGACATGTACTGCAAGCTGATGGAAGAGACGCTGAACGAGGTCCAGGGCAAGCGGACCGACCGGGAACTGGAAACCCGGGTGGACCTGCGGGTGGACGCCTTCCTGCCGCCGGAATATGTGGCCGAAGAGAAGCAGCGGATGGAGATGTATAAGCGGATCGCTTCCATCGTGACCGACGAGGACCGGGCGGACGTGACGGACGAGCTGATCGACCGCTACGGCGAGCTGCCGCCGGCAGCGGAGACGCTGCTGGACGTGAGCCAGCTGAGGGCCCTGTGCAACCGGCTGGGCGTGAGCAACGTGAGCCGCGGCAAGGAAGGGCTGATCATGAAGCTGGACGAGCGGTATGTGCCTGATCCTGCCTGCCTGCTGCAGGCAATCTCGGAAACCGACGGACGGCTGGCGCTGTCCGCCAGGGCGCCGGCGAGGATGATTCTGAAAGTGCCCGGGATGCAGGACAGCGATCTGATGCAGGAGGCTTTGAAGGTCGCCCGGAAGGTCGTCAAACGAGTTAATGAACTGGAAGAGGCTAAACGTGAAAAAGAGCAAGCTGATATTCTGGCCGATCGTGATCCTGGTGCTGATTGCTGACCGGATTACAAAGGAGCTGGCGCCGGGGATTCCGGCGGAAGGGATTGAGGTTATTCCGGGAGTCGTGGGGCTGCTGTATGCGGAGAACAAGGGCGTGGCGTTCTCCATGCTGAGCGGAGCGTCGAGGATCCTGGGCGTGCTGAGCCTGGTGCTGATCGTCGGCGGATATATCTGGCTGCGGAAAAAGAAGATCGCGACCTTCCCGCTGGCGGGCCTGGCGCTGATGGCCGGCGGCGCGGCGGGAAACATGTTCGACCGGCTGATCCGGGGATATGTGCCGGATATGATCGAAACCCGGTTTATCTCTTTTCCGGTGTTCAACGTTGCAGACAGCTGCCTGGTGATCGGCTGCATTCTGCTGATCATCAGTTTACTGTTCAGGAAGCAGGACTGGAAGGAAATGGATTTATGACGGATACGGAATACAAAGTGCTTTCCGACGGGCGGCGGCTGGACGTGCTATTAAGCGAAGCAACCGGCCTGAGCCGGAGCCGGGTGGCCTCCCTGATGGAAGACGGCCTGTGCGTTTCCGGCGGGAAAGAGATCCGGAAAGCCGGGACGAAGCTGGCGGAAGGGCTGGAAGTTATCCTGACCGTGCCTGCGCCCAAAGAGGCGATTCCCCAGGCGGAGGATATCCCGCTGGAGATCCTGTATGAAGACAGCGACCTGGCCGTGGTGATCAAACCCCGGGGCATGGTGGTGCATCCCGCGGCAGGCCATCCGGACGGAACGCTGGTGAACGCCCTGCTGGCGAACCTGGATTCCCTGGGCGGCATCGGCGGAGAACTGCGGCCGGGCATCGTGCACCGGCTGGACAAGGAAACCAGCGGCCTGATGCTGGTGGCCAAGAACGACGAGACCCAGGAAGCCCTGAGCCGGATGCTGAAGGACCGGGAGATCGAGAAGCACTACCGGGCGCTGGCGGAAGGGAAGTTCAAGGAGCCGGAAGGCGAGATCGACGCACCCATCGACCGGAGCAAGAAGGACCGGAAGAAGATGGCGGTGGATCCGGAGGGCCGGCCGGCGCTGACCCGGTGGAAGGTGCTGGCGGAAGGACACGGATGCACGCTGCTGGATGTGCATATCCTGACAGGCAGGACACACCAGATCCGGGTGCACCTGAAGAGCATCGGACATCCGGTGTGCGGGGATGAGCTGTATGGGAACGGCAGGGGTGTGAAGGTGCCGTGCCTGATGCTCCATGCTTACAGCCTGGCATTTGAGCATCCGCGGACAAAAGAAAAAATGACCTTCCAGGCGCCTCTGCCAGAGGACTTCCTGAAAGGTCTTAAGAGCAATAAGATTGAGATTTAAATCTCGTCGCGGATTTCGTTGAGGTAGCGGTCGAGGGCGTCTTCGACGGTGGGCATAGGCTCAAAACCGGCTTCGGCGAGTTTGGAGCCGTCAAGGCGGGAGTTGAGGGGCCGCTTCGCAGGGGTGGGATATTCGGAAGAAGGGACCGGCAGAACCCGGCAGGGGAGGCCGGCCTTTTCCATGATCATCTTCGCGAACTGGAACCAGGAGATGAAGCCCTCGTTGCGGACATGATAGATGCCGTATTTCTCGGTGGGCAGCATATCACAGATTACCCGGGCCAGGTCCCTGGTATAGGTGGGGGAGCCGATCTGGTCGTCGACCACGCGGATCTCCTTCTTTTCTTTGCCCAGGCGGATCATGGTACGGACGAAGTTATGGCCGTTCTTGCCGAAGACCCAGCTGGTACGCAGGATGAAGTAGCGGGTCATGAGGGAGCGGACTGCGTCCTCACCCTGGACCTTGCTCATGCCGTAGACGTTGCGGGGGCCGTAGGCGTCGTTGATCTTCCAGGGCTGGTCGCCGGTGCCGGGGAAGACGTAGTCGGTGGAGATGAAGACGACCTTGGCGCCGACGGTCAGGGCGGCGCGGACGATGTTGACGGTGCCCATACCGTTGACGGCGGCACAGATTTCAGGCTGGGATTCGGCCTTGTCCACGTTGGTGTAGGCGGCGCAGTGGACGATGGCGGTGGGGCGGTAGGTCTGGACGTAGTCTTTGACGGCCTGGCCGTCGGTCAGGTCGAAATCCTGCATATCCACTCCGCGGCATTCGATGCCCCGGGCTTCCAGCAGACGGATGGTGTCGTAGCCTAATTGTCCGGCATAGCCTGTTACTAAAACTCTCATTATTTTCACCCTTTCCCCCTACCCCCTTCCCCGCTCTGACAATTGAAACAGTCTGCTGATTGAGTGGAGCGGGGACGGGGAATAATGAAGGTATGGGGGCTTCGCCCCCATACCCCTAATTACGAAGATCAGCCAACAAACTCGTGATAAATCGCGTGGATGGTGGCTTCGAAGTCAGAGTCATTGACGCCGACGATGATGGACAGTTCGCTGGAGCCCTGGTCGATCATCCGCACATTGATGCGGGCGCGGCTCATGGCGCCGAAGAGACGGGCGGCGGTGCCGCAGTTATGCACCATGCCGCGGCCGACGGTGGCGATGATGGACATATTGTCGCTGACGGAGACGGAGCCGCAGCCTTCGACGAGCTTTTCGAGATCGCGGAGGACTTCCGTGCGATGGGGATCCAGGGCGGAACTTTCCACGACGACGCACATGCTGTCGATGCCGGTGGGCATATGCTCAAAGGAAACGCCGTAGTTTTCGAAGATCTGCAGGACCTTGCGGCCGAAACCGACTTCGCTGTTCATCATGGTCTTTTCAACGGAGACAACGCTGTATCCCTTGTGGCCGGCGATGCCGGTGATGGTGGGAACGGAGATCTCGTTGGGGGCGTTCTTGCTGATCATGGTGCCCGGATGATAGGGCTTGTTGGTGTTGCGGATATTGGTGGGAATGCCGGCTTCACGGACGGGGAACATCGCGTCCTCATGCAGGACGGAGGCGCCCATGTGGCTCAGCTCCCGGAGCTCTTTGTAGGTGATGGAGGAGATTTCCGCCGGGCCGTCGATGATCCGGGGATCCGCCATGAGGAAACCGGAAACGTCGGTCCAGTTTTCATAAACGTCGGCGTTCACGGCGCGGGCCACGAGGGCACCGGTGATATCGCTGCCGCCGCGGGAGAAGGTGCAGACTTCGCCGTTTTCATACGCGCCGTAGAAACCGGGCACGACGGCGGACTGACCGTCCTTCAGGAGGGCAGAAAGCTTTTCCTGGGTCTTGGCGCTGTTCAGGGTGCCGTCGTCATTGAAGACAACGCCGTCGGCAGCGTCCACGAACTTCCAGCCGAGATAATCGGCCATGAGGATGGCGCAGAGGTATTCGCCCCGGCTGGCGCACCAGTCTTTGTTTTTGCCGGAGGCAATGCCCTGTTCCACTTCGTCCAGATGAGAGACGATATCCACCTTCAGGTGGAGGCCCTGGGCGATGGACAGATAGCGATCCCGGATGCGGGCGAAGGGCTCGGAAATGGACTTGCCCTCGGAAGCGAGCGCAAAGCATTTATACAGCAGATCGGTCACTTTATCGTCTTCCCTGAAGCGCTTTCCGGGCGCGGAAGGGACCAGGTAACGGCGGGTGGGTTCCAGCTCCAGGATGCTGCGCACCTTGCGGAACTGTTCATCATTGGCCAGCGAGCTGCCGCCAAACTTTGTCACGATACATTCGAGCACGGGAAGACCTCCGGTCTGATTTATAATTGTCCGCTGCAACAGCGCTTTGTCCGCACAACAGACCAACGTATATAATACTGCCAGAAGGCCTTGTGTGTCAATCGTTTTTGGTCATCCGGGTTTGTTGCGCGGATCTTTTTCCCTTGATATAATGAATCCATCCATTCAAAGGACGAGGTGTTTATGGAACAGCTTGAAGCGACCATCGAAGGAACCGTCTTCCGGAACCCGGAAAACGGCTACTCCGTGCTGACCGTTCGTTCCGGCCGTTCCGAGGTGACCGTGATCGGCACGCTGCCGGAGCTGAGCCCCGGTGAGCAGGCCGTTTTCAGCGGCCACTGGACCGAGCACCGGACCTACGGGAAGCAGTTCCAGTGCACCTGCGTCGAACTGAAAACGCCGACGACGCTGCTGGGCATCGAGCGGTTTCTGGGCTCCGGCCTGATCCACGGCGTGGGGCCTTCCACGGCGGCGCTGATCGTGGCGGAATTCGGCGATGACACGCTGACGGTTCTTTCCGAGCATCCGGAGCGGCTGAGCGAGGTAAAGGGCATCGGGAAAAAACGGGCCGCGATGATCGCCGAGAGTTTCTTTGAACAGCAGAGCGCCCGCCGGGCGCTGATCTTCCTCCAGAGCTACGGGATCTCCCCGGCCCTGGCGGTGCGCATCAGCCGGTACTACGGGGACCAGACGCCGGAGATTATCCGGGAGAACCCGTACCGCCTGTGCGACGACCTGGAAGGCGTGGGATTCAAGACCGCGGACCGGATCGGCCTGAGCCTGGGCATCCCGGCGGAGAGCGAGAACCGGGTCCGCTGCGCGATGAGATATATCCTGCGGGACGCCGCGGCGTCTTCGGGTCATGTATATTTGCCGGAGGAAGAGCTGAGCGCCACCTCCGCCACGCTGCTGAACGTGCCGAACGAACTGTGCCGGCAGGCGCTGCGGAGCATGCTGATCTCCGGGGCGCTGATGAGCGAGGCGGACGAAAACAACGTCCGCCGGGTCTACCTGCCCTATTACGCCCGGGCGGAGCAGGAGGTGGCCCTGATGATCCGCCGCCTGATGATCTCCGTGGACGCGGGGAAATACGCGGGCATTTCCCGGGCGATCTCCGCTTTTGAAAAGCGCCGGGGGATCGAGTTTTCGCCGACCCAGCGCAAGGCCATCGCCGGGGCGCTGGAGAACGGCGTGTTCGTGATCACCGGCGGGCCCGGCACCGGCAAGACAACGATTATCAACTGCATCCTGGAACTGCTGTCCAAGGACCACGAGACGGTGCTATGTGCGCCCACGGGCCGCGCCGCCAAGCGCATGAGCGAAGCTACCGGCGCCGAGGCGAAGACGATCCACCGGCTGCTGGAATACAGCGGGGAGAGCGGCAGCTTTATCCGGACGGAGGACAACCCGCTGGACGCGGACTGCGTGATTGCGGACGAGACGTCCATGATCGACCTGATCCTGATGCGGGCCCTGCTCAAGGCCATCCGGCCGGGCACCCGCCTGATCCTGGTGGGCGACGCGGACCAGCTGCCCAGCGTCGGCGCGGGGAACGTGCTGGGGGACATCCTGGACAGCGGGGAGGTACCCTGCGCCCGGCTGACGGAAATCTACCGGCAGAGCGGGGAAAGCCACATTGTCCTTAATGCCCACCTGATCAACAGCGGAAAGATGCCCGTGCTGAACAGCAAGGGCACGGACTTCTTCTTTGAGCGCCGGACGTCCCTGGGCGACGCGGCGCAGAGCATTACCGCCCTGGTGACCGCCCGGCTGCCGGGATACCTGAAATATCCGGAAAAGGAACGGCTGGCCCGCTCCGTAAGGAACATCCAGGTGCTGGCCCCCTCCCGGAAGGGAGAATGCGGAGTCAACAACCTGAACCTGCGCCTGCAGGCGGAGCTGAATCCGCCTGCCCCGGACAAGCCTGAGTTTACCTGGAGCGAGACGGTGTTCCGCCTGGGAGACAAGGTGATCCAGACCCGGAACGACTACCGTCTGCCCTGGCGGAGGGAGACCGCCGCCGGTGTGGAGGAAGGCGCAGGGGTATTCAACGGGGACGTGGGGTTCATCGTCGCGGTGGACCCGGAAGACCATATGCTCACGGTCCGCTTTGACGAGGACCGGGAGGTGACCTATGAAAGCGGCGACCTGGAGGACCTGGAGCAGGCCTACTGCCTGAGCGTGCATAAGGCCCAGGGCAGCGAGTTCCCGGTGATCGTGATGCCGGTGACGCCGGGGCCGCCGATGCTGCTGACCCGGAATCTCCTGTATACCGCCCTGACCCGGGCGAAGAGCCTGGTGGTGCTGGTGGGTACGGAACAGGTGATCCGCCGGATGGTGGAGAACGACCATGTGGTCCGCCGGTATACGACGCTGGCGGAGCGGCTGATCGGCACCCGGGAGCTGGTGAAATGAGCGGGAAGTTCGGAGAATGGCTCTTCGGCAAATGGGGACCACTGGAAAAAGCTGCCGGGGAGTGGATCAAGGACGTGGTCTGGCCGGAGGGCGCTTTCTGCTGCGCCTGCGGCAGGGTGACGAAGGGCGGGGGCCTGTGCGACGCCTGCCGGGAGTCGCTGCTGCACGACGGCGCTTTTTTCGCCTGGGAACGGGATGACCCGGAACCGGGCCTGACGGCCTGGTCGCTGCGGCCCCACGACGGCGTGCCGCGGGAGCTGATCCACCGGCTGAAATACCAGGCGGAAGCCCGGGCGGCGGGGCTGCTCTCGGAGCTGCTGACGCCCCTGCCGCCGGATATCTCCTTTCCGCAGGAGACGGTGGTCACCTGGGTCACGATGCCGGAAAGCCGACGGCGGGAGCGGTGCATCGACCACGGGCGGCTGCTGGCGGAGACCTTTGCGAAGAAGCTGGGCCTGGACTGCCGGCAGCTGCTGGACCGGCGGGACCGGCATGAAAAGAGCCAGGCCACCCTCGGCGCGGCGCAGCGGACGGCAAACCTGACCGGAGCCTTTGCGCCGAAGGAGAAGATCTCCTTTCCGGTGCTGATCGTGGACGATGTGCGGACTACGGGCACCACGCTGTGCCGGTGCGCGGAGGCCCTGCGCGCCGGCGGCGCGGAAGAGCTTTACGCCCTGACCGTGACGGCCCCGCACAGGGGACTGAGCGGATGAAAACCGCTTGTCATCAGGGCATGGGTTTGATATAATAATTTGAAACGTAAACAAACACGGGAAACAGAGGAGTGGCGCGTATGGATCTGATGAGAACACTGCTGATTTACATGTCGGCGACATTGGCGCTGGCGGTGCAGAATACAGCTGCTCCTGTGGAAACGCCCGTGCCCACGCAGGCGCCCCAGGCGGTGGTGGAGACGGTGAATACCCCCGGACCCGGGGAAGAACCGATGATTACCCCGAAAACAACGCAGGCCCCGGCGCAGCAGCCGGGCGCTGAGACGGAAAAGATCACGCCCTTCCCGGTGCCGGCAATCACGCCGAACGAGAGGGCCTACCACAACATCGCCATGGGCGCGAAGGGCAAGGAAGTCAAGCGGATCCAGGAAAAGCTGATCGAACTGAACTACCTGCCGGCAGACACCGCGGACGGCGCCTACGGACGGCAGACGGCCAACGCGGTCAAGAAATTCCAGTATTACAACGGTCTGACGGCGGACGGTATCGCCGGACGGCGGACGCAGACCTACCTGTTTGAAAATCCGGACATCGTGGCGAACCCGGAAGTCAAGGCAACCGAAGTGCCGACGCCGGAAGTGACAGAAGCGCCGACGGAAGCGCCCACCGAGGCACCTACTGAGGCGCCCACGGAAGTGCCGACTGAGGAACCCACGGAAGCTCCTGCGGAGGAGCCGACCGAAGCGCCTGAGGCTACAGAAGCCCCGGAAGCAACCGAAGCCCCCGAAGAGACCGAAGAACCGGCGCCCACGGATGAGCCGGACGAGATCATCGAGAACGTGGACCTGGACGCGGACGTATACGAGCTGATTACCGCGGCGGTGGCGCTGAACGAGGGAGACGGTCCGCTGGAATTCGTTACGATGGAAGACGGCGTTCCGGTGAAGGCGCAGCCGCGGCTGAGCCAGAACGGCGCGAAGATCCGGATCAGCCTGGACGACCTGTGCAAGTGCGTGGAAAGCTGGGAGCTGACGGACGACGGCGCGGGCTCGGTGGTGCTGGAAGCGGCCGGCTACATCCTGGCGCTGTATAACGAAGACGCGGGCTGCTCCGCGTCGGTGGACGGGAACGACGTTCCGATGAAGGCGGAAGATTTCGACTTTGTGTCGGAAGGCCACTTCATCAACGCGGAATTCCTGGCGACCGCCCTGAAAGGCGAATGCGTCTGGGCGCAGGAGGAGAATACGCTGATCCTCCGGATCCAGGACAAGGAAGGCCCGGAAGACTGAGCATGGAAGATCCGGTCCGGAAATTGCCGGTCATGCAATTGAAACCGGTTTCGGATCGTTGTATGATGCGGTGAGCATCCGCGACTGACAGGCAAAACGCAGTCAGAACGGTCATGCCACCCAAACACACGGGTAAAAGGAGGTGCTTTGCCGTGAAGTCCGTTATGATCAAACTGAGTCTGGTTGAAAATGTGAATAACTTCGTCAATATCGTTACGCGCTATCCTTTTGAGATGGATCTGCGTGCAGGGCGCCACGTGGTTGATGCGAAGTCGATCCTGGGCATTTTCTCCCTGGATCTGTCCAAGCCGATCACGCTGGAGATCTACAGCGACGAGTGTGAGGCGCTGCTGGAAGATATTAAGCCTTTCCTGGCTGAAGAATAAATTGTTATTCCTACCGCGAGTTGAGACGCTCGCTGTCACGGTATCCTGATTTCGGGAGCGCTCGCGCTAGTGTCCTCGCGTAGCGATTCTAAGCTCTGTCGGCGCCTGACGGCTTGCCAATCGCTAAGAACCAACGCTGTGGATCTCCCGAAATCCAGAATCCCGGCCGCGCTCGCTTAAGAGAGTGGCAATCTGGTTAATAACCTGAAGCAACTGAAAGAGAAGCTATTCATATTTGAAAGACGGACGAACTGCCGGCTGAAAAGCCGGCAGTTTTCGATTTTCCGAACAATGCAAGAAAAAATCTTTTATATTGTTCGGAAATGTGTTATGATTTATTATCGGGATTACCAGATTTAGGAGAGGTGAAGTATGGACAGAATCCGCCGGAATGAGCGTATGACAGCGATGATGAAACTGCTGTCGGGAAAGCCGAACAGGATTTTTACGCTGAACAGTTTCTGTGAGATGTTCGGTTCCGCCAAGAGCACGATGAGCGAGGACGTGGACCTGCTGCAGCAGGTGATGAAGGCCTTCGACCTGGGCGAGATCGAGACGGTGACCGGCGCGGCCGGCGGCGTGAGATACCGTCCTGCGGTGAGCCGGAAGAAGGCCAGCGAGACGATCGCGGAGCTGTGCGAAAAGCTGAGCGGCACGGAACGGGTGCTGCCGGGCGGATTCCTGTATTACAGCGATATCCTGAGTACGCCGGAGATCGTGAACAAGATGGGCGAGATCATCGCGACAGAGTATTACGGCGAGGAGCCGGACTTTGTGCTGACGATGGAAACGAAGGGCATTCCGGTGGCTTTTGCGACGGCGAACGCGCTTGGCGTGCCGCTGGTGATCGCCCGGCATTCCTCCCGGGTGTATGAAGGCAGCGCAGTGAACATCAACTACGTTTCCGGCAGCGGCAGCATCGAGACCATGAGCCTGAGCCGCCGGGCAGTGAAGGAAAACCAGAAGGCGCTGATCGTGGACGATTTCCTCAAGGGCGGCGGCACGGCCGGCGGCATGGTGGAACTGATGCGGGAGTTCAACGTGAAGGTGGTCGGGATGGCGTTTGTGATGAGCACCGCCGCGCCGGAGAAGAAGCGCATCAGCGGCGAGAAGGCTCTGATGACCCTGGAAGTGACCGACGGAGAACCGCCGGCGGCGGTCGTCCGTCCGGCTGAATGGCTCCGGTGATTTGCCAAAAAATAAAAAGGCATGATATAATTCTTATTTGAGATTTCGTTTCCGGGGGAGCCGAAAGGCTTTTTCGGATGCTGGAAAGGAGGGGTTAAGCAGGTGTACGATATGCAGCCTCCGCAGCCGGTTCAGATGCCGCAGCCGCAGGAGAACAAGCGCATGAGCGTGCCGCAGATCATGCTGATCGTGCTGGTACTCGCGTTCGCGATCTGGTATCTGGTCACCACGCTGACTCCTCAGTCATCCCCCTACGCGACGATCTCGGCGGGCGTGATCGGCTCCCGGTATACCGGGGACTGCCTGATCGTCCGGGACGAAAGCCCCTTTGACGCGGAAGGCGTGAGCAGCGTCGACTATATCGCGGAAGAAGGAAGCCTGGTCGGCCGCGGAACGGTGGTCTGCAACGTATATTCCTCCGGTTTCAGTACCCGCGAGATGACGGCGCTGCAGGACTACCGGGACCAGATCAAGGAATACCAGATCAAACTGCTGAAGCAGCAGGTGACCACAGACGCCCGGATGGAAAAGCTGGAGGCCGACGTTATGACCCGCGCCCGGGAAGTGCGGGAGCTGATCGGCGGCGCCCGGGGCAACATGAATAACCAGGAAGCGCTGCTTTCCGCAGCGATCCAGGCCCGGCAGGCCCGGCTGAAGGAAATGTACAGCGAAGACCAGCGGATGACCCGCCTGTATGACGACGAACAGAGCCAGCTGCAGCGTATCAGCAGCTGGACGAAGCAGTACGGCGCCCAGAGCGAGGGACTGGTAAGTTTCTATTCCGACGGATACGAATACAACCTGACGACGACGAACTGCGACCAGTATACCCCCGCACAGGTCCGTTCGATGATCAACGGCCAGAAGCCCTCGGGGGCGAGCGACCAGTATGCCAAGGGCAAGACGACGATCTACCGACTGGTCCGGGACGGGCACTGGATCGTGCTGATGCTGATCAAGGACAGCAACTGGAACCCGGTGGAAGGCGCCACGTACGAACTGAAGCTTGAAAACTTCAAGGATACGATGGTCCAGGCGCGGGTAATCAGCTTCACCCGGACGGGCGGCGAACTGCTGGTCCGACTGGACGTGATCAGCAGCGTGAAGCCGATCCTGTATATCCGCACCTGCACGGGCGTGCTGGGTGACAGCGTGAGCAGCCTGTGCGTGCCGAACAGGGCCCTGTATACCCAGGACGGAATGCCCGGCGTGGTGGTCGTGCGGGAAGGATATCAGTTCTTTGTTCCGGTGAACGTGGTCGACAAGCGGGACGGGATGGTCTACATCGCTCCGATCCAGCAGGATTCGATCTACGAAGGCGAAACGGTAAGACTGTTCTGATCAAGGAGGAAGGCATGACTCCCGAAGAGATGGCGCGCAGGGTCGCGCGAATCCGGCAGGAGCTGGCGGAAGCGGCGGAGGGACGGTATCCCGCACCGCGGCTGATCGCGGTGACGAAGACCCACAGCGCGGAAGAGATCCTGCCGCTGGCGGAAGCGGGCGTGACGGAGATCGGCGAGAACCGGGTTCAGGAACTTGCGGGCAAACTGCCCGGACTGCAGAACCGGTTCCGGATCCACCTGATCGGCCGGCTGCAGCGGAACAAGGTGAAGCAGATCATCGGGGACGTGTGCATGATCCAGTCGGTGGACTCGGAGCCGCTGGCCATGGAGATCCATAACCGGGCCATCGCCGCCGGGCGGCGGATGCCGGTGCTGGCGGAAGTGAGCCCGGCAGGAGAGGAGCAGAAGGGCGGCGTTCCCTTTGAGGAGACGGAAGCGTTCCTGAAACGGATCGCCCTGCTGGAAGGGATCGAGGTCAAAGGCCTGATGGCGGTGATGCCGCTGACAGATGACGAAGCATACCTGGACGGCCTGTTTGCCAAGATGCGCGGGCTGTTTGACCGGCTCAGGGAGAAAGACCTGGGCGGAGCCCGGATGGAAGAGCTGAGCATGGGCATGAGCGGGGATTACCGCCTGGCCGCAAAGCACGGCGCGACCATGGTCCGGGTGGGAAGCGCAATTTTCGGGCCCCGGGGATAACGGGGATCAAGGAGAGGATAGAGTATGGCACTGAAGGATCTGATGAAGAACATCGGCGGGGTCTTTGCCCGCATGTCGGCGGATATTACCCGCCGGCCTGACGGGGGAACGAGCCATTACCGCCCGCTGCGCAAAAAGACGGCGGAACCCCAGATGGGCGAAATGATCCAGGGACAGGCTCCCGCGCAGGATCCGCAGTATGTGCATACCGGATTTACGGGGATGAACCCGCCGGCCTATTACGGCGGATATGACCAGCAGACTGCCTACGACCAGACGGGATACAGCAACACGTCCTTTGCGCCGGTCTACGGCCAGCAGCAGGGCGGCCAGACGAACTATTTCCGCCAGGACCCGGCGCCCCGGCAGGACTACGTCGGCAAGGGCAGCTTTACCGGCCAGAACGGCTTCCCCATGGCGAAAAAGAGCAATATCTCCTACATGCCCGGAGTGGAGCCCGGCGCAGGCCGCGGACAGGTGCACGTGGAGCACATCATCACGCTGACGGGGCTGAAGAGCTGCTATGAAGCGATCGAGTTCATGAAGGACGGGGAGACCCTGATCGTAATGCTGGACGCGATCGCCAACGAGAGCGAAAGCATGCGGTGCCAGGATATGCTGGCAGGCGCGGCGTTTACGCTGGGCTGCAGCGTGAGGCTGCTGCAGGGCGCGCGGATCGTCGTGATCGCGCCGGAAGGTGTGAAGATCCTGCCGGAGCAGGCGGCGGCTTTCGAAGCGCCGCGGATGCCGGACATGCAGGCGACGCGGATGGCCGCAGCGGCGGAAGCGCCTTATCCGAACCGGCGGGAGCGCCGGACGGGCCCGAATGCGGCGGAATTCAACGCGGCCAGGAACGGCCAGCTGGAAGGGTATAATCCCTATACCGGAACCATGCCGGTGGCAGCGGGAAGCTACGCCAGTTTCGGCGGATATGGAATGTAAGCGACAGGGGGCTTTCCGATGGATGGATTAACGTTTCCCCGGCCTTCATCTGCCACTGGCAGCGGCCGTGAAAACGCCCCATACCCCTTCGGATGAATACATTTTAGTTTTGAGTATTAAAGAGAATATGAGGAGGGCCACCAGATGGAACGGATCACGGCGGATATGATCGCGGAGAAAGAATTCGGGATTGAGAGCAGGGGATACAACAAGGACGAGGTGGATACCTTCCTTGACCTGATCTGCGAAGAGATGGACCGGCTGAACAACGAGATCGCGGATCTCCGGCAGAAGACGACCATCGTGCGGCCTTCGACGCCCGCGCCGGAAACCTCCGGAGTGAGCCGGGAGGACGAGACCAAGTTCCGGGAGATCCTGGAGATGGCGGCGACGGTGAAGGAAGAGACCATCCGCAAGGCCCGGGAGGACGCGGAAGCGATCCGGCTGAAGGCGGAGACCGAGGCGAACGAGCGCCTGAACGGCCTGGCCGAAGAGCGGGAAGGGCTGGAGAAGGAAGTGGCCGCGCTGAAAGAGGCGGCTGCGGACTACCGGCGGAAGTTTGAAGAACTGCTGAACGCACAGCAGGAAGCGCTGGAAAAAGCAACGGGACTGTTCTGAGATCATTCAGGATTCTTCGCTTCGTCCGAGGACACAGGACGAAGCGGGGGATCCTTATTTTTTTGACGGAGGTAAAAAGATATGTTCGGTTTCAGGCCTGACGGAAGACGGCTCAAGGATGTGGATCCCCTGGTGCAGATCACCCCCTATCTGATGCCCATGCGCTGCGACGCGCAGGTGTTCCTGCAGCACAGGATGGACTATGAAAAAGTGGCCCGTTATATCGCGGAAAAGAACCGGCAGGGGGAGAAGATCACCTTTATGCAGGTGATCGCCGCGGCGTACGTCCGGTCGGTGAGCCAGCTGCCGGAGCTGAACCGGTTTATCTACAACAAGCAGTATTACGCGCGGGACAACTGCTCCATCTCCTATGTGGTGCTGAAGGATCCGCAGAACAATGAGAGCAACGAGGTCACAGCCCGGATCGAGTTTGACCTGACGGACACGATCTTTGATGTGCGGGACCGGATGATCGCCGCGCAGGAGAAAATCCGGAACACGGAGGACGACGCCTTCGTGACGAAGCTGGCGGGAACGCTGCTGAAGATTCCCGGGCTGGCGACGGCGTTTGTGGGCATCGGGCGGCTGCTGGACCGGTACGGGCTGGTACCGGCGAGCCTGGTGAAGGAACTGCCGTTCTTCAGCGGGCTGTTTATCACGAACAATGCCTCCATCGGGCTGAATCATGTGTGGCATCATATTTACAACTTCGGCAACGTGGGCATGTTCATCGGGATGGGGAACATCCTGAAGGAAGCAACGGTGGACAGCGAGGGGAAAGCCCGGATGAAGCGGTGGCTGCCGCTGGGTATGACGGCGGATGAGCGGATGTGCTCCGGGGCGCATTACGCGGCGTTCTTTGCGTCCATGGTGAAGCATATGGACAATCCCGAGCTGCTGGAGATGCCGCCGGAAAGCGTGAAGTTTGATTTCGGCGGGAAGTATGAGTATCATGTGCCGAAAGTGAAGAAAGCTGAGTAAAACGAAAGAGGACCGGACGGTCCTCTTTTTCAATACCGGAACTAATCAAACAAAGCTTTCGTCTGAATTGAAGAGGGGGATGAAGTCCCGGTCCGCGGAGTCGGGTTCCTGGAGGAAGCCGGGGAGGTCAAGGGCAAGCATATGGTCGCGGACGCGGGTATATTCGCGTTCGGTGATGCGGCGGTCCAGGCCGGGAACAGAGACGCCGTTGCAGGGAATATACTGGCGCATGAGACTGACGGGGGTGCCTTCGGGAAGGTTGTCTTTGATCCAGGTGAGGAGGCGCAGGCTTTCTGAGGTGAAGCCGGGCAGGATCAGATGGCGGACCAGGGTGCCGCGAAGCATGATGCCGTTTTCATCATAGACGGGGATGCCGGTCTGGCGGCACATTTCCTGAATGGCCGCGGAGGCGACGGCAAAGTAATCCGGGGCGCCGGCGCAGAGTCTGCCGGCATGGGATGTGAAGTGCTTGAGGTCCGGCAGGTAGACGTCGATGACGCCCTCCAGCATACGCAGGGTCTCCACGGTCTCATAGCCGGAGGTGTTCCAGACCAGGGGCAGCGGCGGGCGCCAGAGCTCCAGCGCCTCCAGGATGCAAGGCACGAAGGGCGTGCCCGTGATAAAGGACAGGGTATGGACGCCGAGATCGCAGAGGCGCTTCAGCGTATCCGAAAGCTCCCGCGGGGTGAAGGGTCGGCCCGCGTTCCGGTGGGAGATATCCCCGTTCTGGCAGTAGACGCAGCGCAGGGTGCAGCCGGAAAAGAAGACCGCACCGGTGCCGCGGGTGCCGGAGATCGGCGGCTCCTCCCACAGATGCGGGGCCGCGCGGGCAATGAGCAGCTGATCGCCGAGACCGCAGAAACCGGGCCTGACGGAGCGGTCAGCCTTGCACTGCCGCGGGCAGAGGGAGCAACGGGAAAATTCAGAATTCATAATTCACAATTCATCATTCGGGAATGCCGCCTGCGGGCGGAGAAAGTAAATTGAAACAGTTGTATTATAGGGGCTTGCAATGTGAATGGCAATGGGTCAGGACTTGAGATCAGACCGGCTTTCGGCTATAATATACGATGTCGAAATCTTTGTATGTAAAGGAGACGACGAAGGTTGGACAATTGGAACAGCAATCACGAAAATGAATATACGGGCATGACCGCCCAGCGCAGGAACCGGCGGCGGAGCGAACCGGTCAACGGACAGATTGAAGGCCAGATCGGCATGAGGCTGGATCCTGTGGTTTCCGACGAGGAAGACCGGATCGAGGAACTGGCAGAGACAGCTATACCAGGCGTTTTTTCCATGCGCCCGGAAACGGATGCTGCCAAAGAACCGGAAGAGCTGAAGGAAGCGGCTGCGCCGGCGGAGCCGGCTGATACCGAGGAGCCGGTGATCACGATGGAGCCGATCACTGCCGACGAACCGGAAGCGCCCGCCGGGCAGGAAGAACCCGTGAAGGCGGAGGAACCCAAGGCGGCGGAAGAGACCGAAGCGCCGGCTGAGCCGGTGGTCCAGTCCGCGGACAGCCGGGTGCCGCCGGAAGCGCGCCGCATGGCCGCGGCTCCCTACGGCGTTCCCCGGGAAGGTGCGAAGCGCCCCGGAACGCGGCCGCAGGTGGCTCCGAAACGGCCCCCGATGCCGGAACAGCGCCGGCCCGCGCCCCGGCCGCGCCGGGAAGTTCCGATGGATCGCGAGACATCCATGGAGAGCACCATGCGCACCGCGGCGGCTCCCGGAACACGGGATCCGCGGGACCCGCGGAATCTGAGAGACCCGAGGGATCCCCGGGCGGCAGTCCGGCAGGACAGGACCGCGCGGGTAAACGTGGGCTACGCCCCGGGACGGATGAGCGACGACGCGACACAGCAGGTGCCCGCGGCGGATAACGTGCGCGAATCCCTCTACGGCCGGGACGCCAGAGCCTATCTTGAAAAAAGAAAACAGCCCTTCCGCATGGAAGAGGAGAAGGGACCGGCGCCGAACCGCGCCCAGACCAAAACGCTGCGGATTGCGGTGGCGCTGCTGGTGCTGGCCGGGCTGGCAATAACCGGATGGATGCTGCTGAAGGGACTGGGCAGCAAGGATACGACCGTGACCAAGGCCGCCCCGCAGATCATCGACTTCGTGGCGCCGGAGACCCAGGGCCTGATCGCCCCCCAGACGCTGACCTTCTCGGCCCAGACCGGGAAAGACGTGGAGGAGCTGAGGCTCCTGGCGGACGGCGACCGGGAACCGGAGACGGAGATCATCTTCGGTGACAACGCGGACAGCAAGGTATGGACGATCAAGATGCCGGTGCCAACCGGATTTGAAGGCACGGTGATGCTGTATGCGCGTCGGGCCGGAGAAGAAGAATGGACCGACACCGGATATACGGCGGAGATCAGCGTGAGCTCGCCCATCGGCATGGAAACGGCGGGCAGCAGCACAGCCGGAGCGGATCCGGAAGACGACGACTATTACGACGAGGACGAGCACAGGGCCCAGGCACAGGCCGGCGCAGACGGAGAAGCGACGCCGGAGGCCGCGCCCGAAGCGACGCCCCAGCCGGCGGAACAGGTGACGGAACAGCCGAAGGCGGAACCGCAGGAACAGGAAACCGGGGAGCCCGCTGCGCCGCTGACGCCCGCGCCCACGCCTACACCTACGCCGGTGCCGGAGGAAGTGACGCCGACCCCGCCCCTGACCGTGGAAGCGGTGGCGGAAGCGGACCCGTCCCTGATTACCCAGACGACGGTGTACTCCAGCGTTACGAAGAAGGAAAAAGAATACAGCAGACCGGCGAAGGAACTGATCCATATGCCGGCCGCGGATGAATATACCAAGGACGGAAAGAAGCTCGGCGTGCTGACCTTCCGGGGAGACAACTTCCGGCGGAACGCGGCCGTCGGCAACCTGAGCGCCACGCCGCTGAAACTCTCCGTGATGTGGCAGACGGAGGCCGGCAGCGCCCGGGGCACGAACCAGACCTTCTACGGATACCAGTGGACCGACCAGCCCGTGATCGCCCGGTGGAGCACGGAGGTGCGCACGAAGAGCAATATCACGGAAAGCAAGATCGACAAGGGCGCGCTGAAGGAAGTCATCATTCCCGGCGTGGACGGCGTGATCCGCTTCCTGGACCTGGAGGACGGAAAGATCACCCGCAACAGCATCAAGCTGGGTTATCCGATGAAGGGCACGCCGTCGCTGCATCCCGGCGGATATCCGTTCATGTCAGTGGGCCAGTTCGCCCGGAAGATGAAGGTTAAGCGCGGCCAGATTGGCCTGCGGCAGTATAACCTGTACAGCCAGAAGGAACTGAAACTGATCGACGGCCTGGACGGTAAATACCACCGGCCGCTGAACGACATCGGAAGCTTTGAGACCAGCGCGCTGATCGACCGGGTGAGCGACACCCTGATCGTGGCCGGAACGAACGGCATGGTCTATCTTGAGTCGCTGCAGACGAATTTTGACTATTCCCTGGGCGTGTTCCAGATTTCTCCCTCCATCGTGGCGATGAACAGCCGGGCGAAGGGACAGAAGAACAACGCGCTGCTGGCGGTGGAAAGCTCCCTGGCCGCGTACGACAAATACATCTACTACGCCGACATGGGCGGCGTGCTCCGCTGCGTGGATACGAACACCCTGAAGCCCGTATGGGCGGTGGATACCGGCGACAGCGTCATGGCGGCGGTGGCCCTGGACCTGACGGCGAACCGGGAGCTGAACCTCTATACGGCGAACATGCTGAACAACCGGAAGAAGGGGAACGGCGACGTCCAGATCCGCCGGTATGACGCGCTGAGCGGCCGGGAGATCTGGTGCACGGACGTGGGCGTTTTCAAGAGCAAGAAGGACAAGGAAAAGGACAACATCGGCGCGAAGGCTTCTCCCGTGATCGGGCAGAACGGGCTGAGTGACCTGGTATATTACACGGTGACCGGTCTGAGCGAAGAAGGCGCGCAGAAGCTGAACCTGAAGGCGGATACGCCGGCCGCGCTGATCGCCCTGAACAAGAGCGACGGCAAGGTGGTCTGGGCCTATGGCCTGGGCAGCCGGAGCGAGAGCTCCCCGATCGCCCTGTATGACAAAACCGGGAACGGCTGGATTGTCCAGTGCGAGCAGAACGGCGTGATCCACCTGGTGGAGGGTCTCACGGGCAGCCTGGTGGACAGCCTGCAGATCGAAGGCGAGATCGAGGCGTCACCCGCCGCGTACAACAACGTGGTGGTGCTCGGAACGACGGGCAAAGGCAAGTCGTTCGTGTACGGCATCGAAGTGAAGCTGGACAAGGTGGAGGAGACCACGGCCACCCCCGCGCCGGAAGAGACCGAAGCGCCGGAGGAAGCCGAAGAAGAAAACTACGAAGAAGCCGGATATGAAGAAGAAGGGCCGGAAGAAGCTGCGGACGAATACGAAGAATACGACGAGTATGAAGAATACGACGAGTATGAAGAATACGACATTGATGCAGAAGGCGAGGGCGGCTGATGAAAAAGATCCTGGCGGCGCTTGACCAGGGAACGACCAGTTCCCGCGCGGTGATCTTCACCGAAGACGGCGAGATGATCGCGGCGTTCAACAAAGAATTTCCCCAGCACTATCCGAAGCCCGGCTGGGTGGAGCACGACCCGAAGGACATCCTGGACAGCCAGGTGACGGCCCTGCGGGAAGCGGTGCGCCTGAGCGGGGTGAACCCTGCGGACATCGCGGCGATCGGCATCACGAACCAGCGGGAGACCACTTTCCTGTGGGACCGGAAGACAGGCGAGTGCGCGGGCAACGCCATCGTCTGGCAGTGCCGGCGGACCAGCGGGATCGTGGACCGACTGGTGGCGGACGGCTGCGCGGATATGATCCGGGAAAAGACCGGACTGGTGCCGGACGCATATTTCAGCGGAACGAAGCTGAAATGGCTGCTGGACTACT
>CAMKNZ010000001.1 GCA_946414315.1 uncultured Clostridia bacterium | reverse complement strand
CAGCACCTGATGGGCCGCCCGAACGACGGTGAAGTCATCGTTGATGTTCATGATCCGGAATTCGCGACCTGGACCTTTGTTGACAAAGCCTATGCGGTTCCCTACTACAAGAAGCTGAACGAAGAATATCACAAGGGCCTGATCAGCCCCGACACCTTCGTTATGAACTTTGAACAGTACACCAACGAACTGGCGAACGGCCACGTGCTGGGCATGTTCGATCAGGCTTGGGACTTCGGTTCTGCGACCGCTTCCCTGACGAACGAGAAGCGCTACGCCGAGACCTTCCTGCCCATCCCGCTGATGTATTCCGAAAGCGACCTGGAAGGCATCGCGCTGCCCTCTGAAAACTGGGATCTCTCCGAGCATTACATCAACGCCGGCGTTATCAATAAGGACCGCGGCTTCGGTATCGCCAAGACCGCTGAAGATCCGGAACGCCTGGTGCAGCTGATTGATACCCTGCTCTCTGACGAGTGGCAGATCGCCCTCCAGTGGGGTATTGAAGACGAAGACTGGTACACCGATGAGAACGGCCGTATGAACATGACCGCCGAACAGTATCAGCAGCGCTCCGACAGCGAGTGGGTCCGTGCCAACAAGGCCGACGCCATCTTCACCTCTGCGCCTAAGAAGGCCGGTACCATGGACAACGGCAACAGCTGGTCTCCTGACCTCCAGCCCGAAATCCGCAATGCCAACCTGTCTGACTACGACAAGGCCCTGTATGAGAAGCTCGGTATCAACGCGATTGAAGAGCTGTTCAGCGACCCGATCGAGCTGGCTCCCTACGGAGAAGCCTGGCAGATCGACAAGGGACCGATCGATGTGGACTATCAGAAGTGGCTGCAGCTGCAGGTTGAATGGCTGCCGAAGATCATCTCCGGTGATCCGGCTGACTTCGATGCCAACTGGGCAGCGTTCACCGCTGAAATCGCTCCTTACTCTGACATCTATGCCAACTTCATGCATGAAGAAATCCTGAAGCTGGTCTATCCGGAACGGTATCAGTAATTCCCAGTATCCACGCGAGGGGGAGGGATTCATCTCTCCCCCCCTCGCTTTATTGAGAGGAGAAAGAGAAAATGACCGCTCGTGCAATCGGTAAGAATGCGGCAGGATCGGTAAAGAAGCCTGGATTCTTTACAAAGCTTGGAAGACAGTGGCAGCTGGTTATCATGTCCGTTCCCATGCTGCTGTATGTTTTGCTGTTCAACTATGCCCCGTTGTGGGGATGGATGACGGCCTTCCAGGATTATTCGACCAAGAAAGGCTTTGCAAACAGTCCATGGGTAGGACTGGACAATTTCAAATGGCTGTTCAGCAACAGCGACTTTCTTCTTTCAATCCGGAACACGCTCGCTATGAGCCTGATCAACCTGGTGTTCGGCACGGTGTCCGCGGTTCTGCTGGCCATCCTGCTGAATGAGGTTCGCAACCGTACGTTCAAACGCACGGTCCAGACGGTTACGTATCTGCCGCACTTCCTGTCCATGGTTATCGTCGTCAGCATGGCGCAGAACATCTTTTCCAGCAACGGCGCCATCAACGATTTCCTGCTGGGTACGGGGTTGGCGAAGGAGCCAGTGTTCTTTCTTGGCAAGGGAGAATACTTCTGGTGGCTGGTTGGTGTGATCAACGTCTGGAAGGAAGTCGGCTGGGGCACGATCATTTATATCGCGGCCATGACGTCCATTGACCCGAGTCTCTACGAGGCGGCGGCCATTGACGGCGCGGGACGTTTCCAGCGGATCCTGCACGTGACGCTGCCGGGCATCAAGTCCACTTTCATGGTGCTGCTGATCATGAACATCGGGCACCTGCTGGAAGCCGGATTTGAAATGCAGTACCTGATGCGGAACGGCCTGGTCATGAAATACTCGGACACGATCGATGTGTTCGTCATGATCTACAGCTTCGGCGGAAGCAGACCGCATTACGCGTACGGCGTCGCGGCCGGTATGTTCAAGACGCTCGTTGGTATCATCCTTCTGCTCGGCGCGAACAGGATCGCCAAGCTCCTGGATGAAGAGACGCTGATTTGATGGAGGTGATACCATGACGACTGCTACGATCAAACCCAAAAACAAGATCAAGCGGGACCGGGTATTCCCGATCGTGAACACGCTCATCCTGATCCTTCTATGCTTTATTACCCTGTATCCGGTACTGAACACGGTGGCCTATTCCTTCAATGACGGCCTTGACGCCGTCAAGGGTGGCATCGGCCTCTGGCCCCGGGTGTGGAGCCTGGACTCCTATGATGCTCTGGTGAAGGATCCGGCGATTTATCAGGCTTTCTGGATCTCTTTTTCCAAGACGATTCTGACCACTGCTCTGAACCTGTTCTGGACTGGGATGCTGGCTTATGCCCTGTCCCGGAGAGAATATGTTCTTCGGAAGTTCATTACCCTGGTGCTGGTGTTCACAATGTACATCAATGCCGGCCTGATCCCGAACTATCTGCTGATCTCGAAAACGCTGGGACTCAAGAACACGTACTGGGTTTATATTATCCCGTCGATGTTCTCCTGTTTCAACATGATCGTGATCCGGACCTATATCGGCGGCCTGCCGGATGCGTTGGTCGAATCGGCCAAGATTGACGGCGCAGGAGACCTGAGGGCATATTTCCAGATAATCTTGCCGCTGTGCCTGCCGGTTATGGCGACGGTTGCTCTGTTTGTAGCTGTTGGTGCCTGGAACAGCTGGTTCGACACATATCTGTACAACGGCAGCAAGAAGGATCTGTACAGCATGCAGTATCTGCTGAAAATGAAGCTGGCTACGACACAGAATCAGGCTTCCAACGCGGCAGCCGCCACGGCAGAAGCATTGGCCGCGCAGCAGAAATCGAAAACCACACCGATCACGGTCCGCGCGGCGATCACCGTGGTTTCCGCGGTGCCGATCCTGGTGGTCTATCCCTTCCTGCAGAAATACTTTGTTACCGGTATGGCGCTGGGCAGCGTGAAGGGTTAATCCCGGATTACAGATAAGAAATCATTAGTCAGGAGGTGCAGCCCGGTGTCACAGATGGGAATCAGGGAAGGAACAGCCCGAGCCGCACGCTATGAGGACGGCTTCCGGGTTCTGCAGGGACGGCGGGAGTACGTCACTTATCCGGACAATTCCTCCATCCGCATTTGGTTTTCGGATGTACCGTGGCGGTATGAGACACACGATCACTCCGCTGTGGAAATCCTGCTGACCATGGAAGGCGCGGTCACCTATACTGTGGACGACATGGTCTATCAGGTCCGGAAGGGTGAAGTACTCATCGTTCCGCCGGACACGCCGCATTCCCTGTCCATGGAAGAGGGAAGCAGCCGGTATCTTTTCCTGTTTGAGCCTGACGCGGTCATGACCATGCGGGATATCAAATCCATGGCCATGTATTTCCACAAACCGTTCCATCTCCGGGACGGGTCTGACGCGCATGTCCGGATCCGGGAACTGCTTCTCCGGGCCAGGGACGCCTATGAAAAGCAGGACCTGATGTGGAATACGGTCTGCTACAGCAGCATCCTGAGGATCTATGCCACCCTGGGACAGCGGTACCTGAGCGGGATCCGGCCGCGGACGGAGGAAAACGTGCGGAACATGGATTCCGAAGTGATTACCGCGGTGATGACCTATATCAACAATCATTACCGGGAAGAGCTTTCGCTGGAAGACGTGGCTCAGTTTGCGGGCTTCAGCCGGTACTATTTCTCCCGGTCCTTCAAGCGGCAGACAGGGTACTCCTTCAAGGATTACCTGTGCCAGAAACGGCTGCAGGTGGCAATGGACCTGCTGATCCGGACCAACCGCTCCATGCGGGATGTGGCGATCGACAGCGGATTTGGCAGCGTAGCGACGTTCAATCGGGTCTTCCGGGAGAAAAAAGGCTGCACGCCGACCCAGTACCGGGCAATTTACGGCACTTATTAATTCATAATTCATAATTATAATAGGATATCAGAAATGAGATCATATCACAGTCCGGCGAAAGCCGGGCTGTTTTTATACGAGCAAGCTTAACAGGGGAATCGTGATCACGCTGAGCAGGGTGGAGAGCAGGGCGCAGTTGGCGGCGATCTCCTGTCCGTTATGGTGGATCTCGGCCAGGTTCAGCAGGATGCTGGCACAGGGCGTCGCGGCAATGATCAGGATGCTGCCCCTGAACACCGGATCCAGCCCGAAGGGAAGGGTCAGCGCCCAGCAAAACAGGGGGAAGACCAACAGCTTCCCGGCGGAGATCAGCCAGATCAGCGGCGTGGTGAAGAGCTTTTTCGGTTCCATGGTCGCCAGGCGGATACCGAGGATCAGCATACACAGGGGGGTGGACATGGCGCCCAGGGTTTTGAATCCGCCCCGGAGCAGCTCCGGCAGCCAGGTATTGGCCCGGAACTGATACAGCACGAAGCCGAGTGCGGCGGCAATTACGGAAGGATTCAGGAGGGCCGCCCGCAGCGACATGTATTTCTTTTCACCGGTCAGGGTAAAGACGCCCACGGTCCAAGCGATCAGGTTCAGGGAGATATTGAACATGCAGGAATAAACGGCGGCTTCCGGCGCGACCGGAAAGAGCGCCCGGACCACGGGCATGCCGAAGAAACCGACATTGCCCATGACGGAAGCGATGGACAGCATACGCAGGCGGAACTCTTTCCGCCGTTTGCCCAGCAGGAGCAGGATCAGAAGCATGAGCAGCGCTTCTCCCAGGAGGGAGAAGAGAATGAAAAGCCCCATCTTTGCGGTCTGCTCCGGGGAAACGTCCAGGTCGATCAGGGCGTTCAGGAACATACCGGGCCCGCATACATACAGCAGGATCACACTGGGGGTGCTCAGGTGCTCCGGCCTGACCTTTTTACTTTTACACAGCAAAAAACCGGGCAGCAGATACAGCAGCATCAGCAGCACGTTGCTGAAGGTAACGGAAAAGCTGACCATGGGCATCCCTCCTGTTGACAACGCCAGTATACACCGCGTTTTTTCTGCATACAAGGTTACATACAGCAAAAGAGCGAAAAGGGTTATATGCACAATATATAGTTTATTTTTCGTTTTTACCGTACAACATATTGACTTCCATACGGGACCATGATATATTATCAAGGCACGTTGACAGGGGCGGTTCTGCCCCATGAAAACTCAAAATTATGGAAACAGGAGCGCAAATCAATATGTATCAGGTTGTCAAAAGAGACGGTAAAATCACCGAGTTTGAGATCAGCAAAATCTCAAAAGCCATCACCAAGGCGTTTGAGGCGCTGGAGAAACAGTACCATCCCAGCGTGATCGATATGCTCGCCCTTCGGGTTACGGCGGAATACGAACCCCTGATCCGCGACAATAAGATCGCGGTGGAAACCATCCAGGACTGCGTCGAAAAGGTGCTGTCCGAAGCCGGCTATTCCGACGTGGCCAAGGCCTACATCCTCTACCGCAAACAGCGTGAGAAAGTCCGCAACGTCAATTCCGCGCTCCTGAATTATAAAGACCTGGTGGACAACTATCTGCGCATCAACGACTGGCGGGTGAAGGAAAACTCCACCGTTACCTATTCCGTGGGCGGACTGATCCTGTCCAACTCCGGCGCCATCACGGCAAACTACTGGCTGAGCGAGATCTATGACAACGAGATCGCCGAGGCCCACCGCAGCGCCGCGATCCATATCCACGACCTGAGCATGCTGACCGGCTACTGCGCCGGTTGGAGCCTGAAGCAGCTGATCCAGGAAGGCCTCGGCGGCGTTCCCGGCAAGATCACCAGCTCTCCGGCCAGCCATCTGTCCACGCTGTGCAACCAGATGGTCAATTTCCTGGGCATCATGCAGAACGAATGGGCCGGCGCCCAGGCCTTCTCCAGCTTTGATACCTATCTGGCGCCCTTTGTCCGGATCGACAACCTGAGCCAGAAAGAAGTCAAACAGTGCATCCAGAGCTTCATCTACGGCGTGAACACGCCCAGCCGCTGGGGCACCCAGGCGCCCTTCTCCAACATCACGCTGGACTGGACCTGCCCGAAGGACCTGGAGAACCTGCCGGCGATCATCGGCGGCAAGGAAATGGACTTCACCTACGGCGAGTGCCAGAAGGAAATGGACATGGTCAACAAGGCCTTCATCGAAATCATGATCGAAGGCGACGCCAACGGCCGCGGCTTCCAGTATCCGATTCCCACCTATTCCATCACCCGGAATTTCGACTGGTCCGAGACGGAGAACAACCGCCTGCTGTTCGAAATGACCGCCAAGTACGGCACTCCCTACTTCAGCAACTACATCAACTCCGACATGGAGCCCAGTGACGTGCGCAGCATGTGCTGCCGCCTGCGCCTGGACCTGCGGGAGCTGCGCAAAAAGAGCGGCGGCTTCTTCGGCAGCGGCGAATCCACCGGCTCCATCGGCGTCGTGACGATCAATATGCCCCGCCTGGCCTATGAATCGGCCGACGAGAAGGATTTCTACCGCCAGCTGGACCGCCTGATGGACATCGCGGCCCGCAGCCTGAAGACCAAGCGTACGGTCATCACCAAGCTCCTGGAAGGCGGCCTGTATCCCTATACCCGCCGCTATCTGGGCACCTTCAGCAACCACTTCAGCACCATCGGCCTGGTGGGCATGAACGAGGCCGCGCTGAACGCCAAGTGGCTGAGGAAAGACCTGACCGATCCGGAAGCGCAGCAGTTTGCCAAGGACGTGCTCAACCATATGCGGGAGCGCCTGAGCGACTACCAGGAGCAGTACGGCGACCTGTACAACCTGGAAGCGACGCCGGCCGAGTCCACGACCTACCGTTTTGCCAAGCATGACAAGGAACAGTATCCGGACATCATCACGGCGAACATGAACGGAACGCCCTACTATACCAACTCCAGCCACCTGCCCGTCGGCTACAGCGAGGATATCTTCTCCGCGCTGGACGTGCAGGACGAACTGCAGACCCTCTATACCTCCGGTACCGTGTTCCACGCCTTCCTGGGCGAGAAACTGCCGGACTGGAAAGCGGCTGCAAACCTGGTCCGCAAGATCGCGGAAAACTATAAGCTGCCCTATTACACGATGAGCCCCACCTATTCCGTGTGCAAGGATCACGGCTATCTGTCCGGCGAGCAGTATACCTGCCCGCACTGCGGCCAGAAGACGGAAGTCTACAGCCGGATCACCGGTTACTACCGTCCCGTTCAGAACTGGAACGACGGCAAGGCGCAGGAATTCAAGGACAGGAAGGTCTATGACATCGGCCACAGCCGGCTGACCCATTCCGGCCCGGTGATGGTGAGCGCTCCCGCGGCAGAACCCGCCGCGCAGCCCGAAGCCCAGGCGGAGAAGGAATGCAAGACCTGCACGAGCCGCGCTATCCTGTTTGTGAGCGCAACCTGCCCCAACTGCAAGCTGGCGATCAGCATGCTGGAGAAGGCCGGATTCCTGTTCAAGAAGGTGCTCGCGACGGACAATCCCGAACTGACCAACCAGTACGGCGTGAAGCAGGCGCCCACCCTGGTGGTGCTCGGACAGGACGGCGAATTTACCAAATACAAGGGCGTATCCGAGATCAAGGGTATGCTGACCGCCAAACAGGTTGGCTGATCTGACGACAAAAAAACATGGGGACGCGGCCGCGTCCCTTTTTTTCGGAGGAAGTACGATGACAGACATTATCGTGGTCGGCGGAGGCCCGGCAGGCATGACGGCGGCGCTGTATGCGCAGCGGAACGGAAAGAACGCGCTGGTGCTGGAGAAGCACGGCTTCGGAGGACAGATCACCTACAGCCCGAAGGTGGAAAACTGGCCGGGAACCGCCCAGATGAGCGGAAACGAATATGCAGAGGCGCTGCTGGACCAGATTATGGCCCAGGGCGCCGAAGTGGACCTGGCGGAGGTGATCCGGATCGAGGACCATGGGAGCTTTAAGCGGGTCTTTACGGACGACGGGCTGGAACGGGACGCGAAGGCGGTGATCATAGCCGCCGGCGTGAAGCACCGGATGCTGGGTCTGCCCGGGGAAAACGAGCTGGTCGGCGAAGGGATCAGCTTCTGTGCCGTCTGCGACGGTGATTTCTATACCGGCAGGACGGTCTGTGTTGCCGGCGGCGGGAATTCCGCCCTGCAGGAAGCGATCCTGCTTTCCGGCAAATGCGAAAAGGTAATCATGCTGCAGGACCTGCCGGAGTTTACCGGCGAGAAGAAACTGCAGGAGATCCTCTTTGCCCGTTCGAACGTGGAAAAACTGACCGGTGTGAAGATTACGGCGCTGAATACGGAAGAAGGCATCCTGAAAAGCGTGAGCGTGCGGCCGCAGGCCGGGGGAGAAGAACAGAAGATTTCCTGCGACGGCCTGTTCGTCGCCATCGGCCTGATCCCGGAAAACGACGCCTTCGCACACCTGGCGGACCTGAACAAGTGGGGTTATTTTGACAGCGACGAGCGCTGCGAGACAAAGACCCCCGGGATCTTCGCGGCAGGGGACTGCCGCAGCAAGACGGTGAGGCAGCTGACAACCGCCGCCGCAGACGGCGCAACGGCTGCGCTGGCAGCATGCAGGTATATTGATTCATTATAAAAAGGAGCGGCTCAGGCGAGCCGCTCCTTTGTCCGGCAAGTATTATGCGATCAGGATCTGTTTCTTTTCGGGAACCTTTTTGGCTTCCTTCTTCGGCAGGGTGATTGTCAGGACGCCGTCCTCATACTTGGCCTGCACATCCTCTTCCGTCAGGTTTTCGCCGACGTAGAAGCTGCGCTGCATGGTGCCGGTATAGCGTTCCTGGCGCAGGATCTTGCCGTGCTTTTCTTCCTTGTTCTCCAGGTTCTTTTCCGTGGAGATGGTCAGGCAGCCGTTCTGCAGATCCAGATGGATCTCTTCCTTCTTCATGCCGGGCAGATCGACAGCCAGTTCATAACCTTCGTCCGTTTCCTTTACATCCGTCTTCATCATCCGGGGCGCGTTCTTGCCGTAAAGCATCCGTTCCGGACGGCCGAAGCCGCGGAAGAAATCACGGTCGAAATCATCAAACAGGTCCATCATATTTTCACCGAAAACAGCAGGCAGGAAAGTACTCATATCAAACCCTCCATTCTTTTGATCCGGTTCCGTCCTTATTCCGGTTCCGGGTAAGTTTCTTTCCGTGGTCGTCAGCCACCCCGCTCTCTCAAGCGCTGATTATAGTATACTCAATAGTCAAAGAAAGTCAAAGAAATAAAAGGTCAAAAAGAAAAGCTTTCCGCCGATTGTAGGCAGAAAGCTTTACTATTCTCCGAAATGCTGATTAAATCGATCAATTTCTGTGTTTTTTAACAATCATACGCTCAGGTATTTCTCCATCAGGCGGGCGGTGATCACATACATGATACCGGCCAGCACCAGGGCAATCACGCCCTGCCAGAGCAGCACCGGGATGACGCCGATGGTGGAAGGCACCAGCTGGAGAAGTTTGCTGATCCCGTAATTCAGCAGGAGGAAGATCAGGAAGGTGATCAGCAGGCCGCCTTTTTTCCCGTTCAGCAGGGAAGAGGAGATCACGTCGGCCAGATAGGCGGTGGTGATCGTGCACAGCCAGGTAGCGATGATCTCGAAGATCAGGGCGGAGATATGGGGTGCATCCAGGACGATATGCTGATTGATGGTCCGGACCATCTGGTTAAACATATCCCAGAGCTGTTTGTTGGTTCCCTCACCCAGGATCAGGGAGAAATCCAGATAGCCCAGCCCGAAGAAGAACGCGCCGGCAAGCAGCAGGGAGAGGGCGCATTCGATCACCTTGGCTCCGAGGATCCTATAGCAGCTGTTGGGCGTCATGAAGAGCATGTAGCCTTGTTTGGTGTTCATGTCCCGATGCAGCGTTACGACGCTCAGGATTCCCATTAAAGCGATGCCGACGATGGCAATGGCGAAGAGCAGGAAAGCGCCGATCGCGAGCGTGTCTTCTTTTTTGCCCCACAGGCCGGCCAGGAAAACAGCCTGGGCAACGAGGGTGATCCCCAGCAGGATCAGTTTGGAAAACTGTGTTTTTCTCAGTTCATATTTCAAAAGACGAAGCATTATGCCTGCACCTCCCCGTGACCGAAGATCTCGCGGTAGCGGTCTGCCATGGAGACGCCGTCGGTTTCACGCATCTTCTCCAGATCCCGGACCTCAACCAGTTTTCCTTTGCGGATAAAGACTGCCCGGTCCGCGATGGCTTCCATTTCCTCGACCAGGTGACTGGACAAAAGCAGCAGTTTTCCGGGAGCCGCAGCTTCCAGGATGGCGGAACGGATCTCATCCCGGGCCAGCAGGTCGATGCCGTTGAAAGGCTCGTCCAGCATATATACCCGGGCATCCCGGGCCAGCGTCAGGGCGATCTTCATCTTTGCCACCATACCGCTGGACAGGTTGCGGATTTTGTCTTTCTCGTTCAGGTCCATGGTATGGAGCATATTGAGGAAGTGCTCCATGGAGAAGTCTTCAAAGAAATCCGCGTAATATTTTCCGGCATCCTCGATGGACATCCAGGCATAGAAATACGGTTCGGTGGACATATAGGCAACTTCTTTCCGGCTGGCGATGCCGACCGGCTGGCCGGCGAAAAACACTTCACCGGAGGTGGGTTTGATGAGACCGGCAGCCATCTTCATCCAGGTGGTTTTGCCGCTGCCGTTCGGCCCCAGCATCGCGTAGATATGGCCGGGCTCCATGGAGACGGAGACCTGGTCAACGGCGGTTTTCGCGCCGAACTTCTTGGTCAGTTCCCTGCTTTCAAGCATTTTCGTTTTCCTCCTTTTCATTCAGCAGCCGGACCGCGTCCGCCCGGGACAGGCCCAGGTTTTTCAGATCCCGGAGATACCGGCCGGCGGCGTCTGACGCCATCTGTGTCCGCAAAAGCACGATCCGCTCCGCATCTCCGGTCACATAGGTACCCATACCGCGCCGCGTCTCGCACAGGCCGGCACGTTCCAGCTCCTGATACACACGGGCCGCTGTGTTCGGATTGATTGAATACTGAACCGCCAGATCCCGGCCGCCGGGCATCTTTTCCCCGGGGCTGAGCTTTCCGGTCGCGATCGAGCCTTTGATCCGGTTCACAACCTGAAGCCAGATGGGGCTCATGGGATCGTATTCCATAAGAACCTCCTTCGCAGTGACATAGTGTACGAGGTAAATAGTACACTAAAACAATATGACTGTCAACTGTTTTTTTAAAAAGAAAAAGCTGTTCCGAAGAACAGCCATGAAAAAGGCTCCTTAAAACGTATAAATCAGGACCGGGAAGGGAGCGGACGGCGGGCATTCAGGTAAACGACCGAAGAAAGAGCGACCAAAGCCAGGGCCATCATGCCATAAATCAGCCAGGAACCATCCTGCCACTGGTCTGCGATATAAACAGCCAACAGGGCAGCGGACGCCAGGATGAAGGCGGCTGCTGCGGGAAGACAGCGCTTTCCGACAAACAGCCACAGGAGGAAGCCGAAGCCGATGACGCAGGCAATAAAGGACGCGTAGAACGCGGGCAGGAACTGGGGTTTTTCAAAAACAAATTCTGCGAAAGCAATGGCAAGGGAAGCAAAAACCAGTTCTGCAAAGGAGGCGATCACAGTTTTCTTTCCGGGCTTCCGGCGGACAACCAGCAGAATCAGGACCGCGATGATGGAAACCAGGGCGGCGATCTGCGAAAAACGGACGAAAGGATTCAGACGCACGAAATCATCGTTCCGCATCTGCTCCAGCAGGATCTGACTTGCGCCGAGACCGGTGACAAAGAGCACAGCCTGCTGGCCGCGAAGGGCTTTGCGGGCGCGAAGCAGCAGCAGGATCAGCAGGATCAGCGCGGCAATGGCTTCCCAGGCCCAGACCGCATAGCTCCACTCCTGGTATCCTTCCTCCTGGCAGGTGCAGAATGAAACCGGCAGGAACCAGAGCGCTTCATTTTCCACCATATCGCCGTATCCCTGACCTGTGAAATACTCGCCGAGCCGGCAGAAAACCAGCACGGCGCAGGCTCCGGGGGCAAGGGAATCCAGGGTTGCTGTAAGATCAAGCCGGGAAAGCTTCGAGCCGATGACGGCGCCGAGGAACCCGCCGAACAGCGCACCGTACAGCGTATAGCCGCCGTTCCAGATGCGGAGCACGGTTGCTGCGGTGCCCGCCTGCGCTGTATAGCCGGGCGGACAGAAAAATGCCCACCACATGTGACCGATGAGCAGGGCGCCGAGGATCACAAAGGGCAGGACAGGACCGTTCTCTTTTTTGCGCAGGGAAAGCAGCACGCCGCAGAGGACGCCGGCAAAAACAGTCAGTCCGAAAGGAGTGACGTTCAGCGGCCCGAGGGTCAGGATGGGGTGGTTCATGGCGAATGATCCTCCTTACGGCGTCTCTCCGACTGGATCAACGACAGGATCAGGATCCGGTTCAGCAGTGACGAAGTAGACGATATCGGTGATCCTCCGGAGATTCCGGCGGTTGGAATTATTGATCTGTTCTGTGCCAAGCACAAGCCAGGTGGAGGAACCTCCGTCCATGGTATAGGCCTGTTTCGCGCCGCAGTCATAGGCAAGCTGCGCCGCGTCATACAGGGTAAATCCGCCGTCCTTGCTCTGTTCAGGACCTTCGGTGGTGATGATCAGATAGCTCAGGGTATCCATCTGGCAGAGGATCTGGCGCTGGGCTTTCTTTTTGAATGTTGAATTGGGCACATAATCGTGTTCGGTGCCGATATCCACCAGTTCGCCGTCGATGATGAGGGCGGGTCCGAAGACAAAACTGTGAAGGATACTCCCGTAATAGGGATCGATATCGCTGAGCTGGGGTGCGCGGAAGATATGGAAGTTTCCTTCGTCGTCGACAATCAGCAGGTCATATTTGCCTGCCTCGACCCGGCGGTATTCTGTTCCGTTCCGGATCACAACGCCCGACCTGACGCCGACGCAGTAATCGCCGTTCATGGTCAGGACGGCATGTTCCCGCTCGGCCAGTTTGGTGGCATACATGGCGCCTTCCGACGGATAAGGCTCAGTGAACTGGGCGCGGAACTGGCTGGGATCTGCAATCTGTACCCAGGTAAATATGACCCGGGTGTTCTGGATGATCCGCTCTTCCATCTTAACGGAGATCGTTCCGTCCTGATAACTGCAGGGAAGGCCTTTCTCATTTCTGGTGAAGGCGTTCACATGGGGAGCGTAGAGCACTTTTTCGCGTTTTGTATTGTTTTTCCATTCGATTTCTTTCGTCGGGACCGGTCCCGGATCGGGATTGGTGAGAACGACAGGCTGATATACGGGCAGATCGGATTCCGCACCTGCCACGGAGAGGGAGGAAGGCACAATGAACGGAATCAGCAGCAGCAGAAGGATCAGGGGAATCAGCCACAGCAGGGTCCGGTTTTTCTTCATCGTTCATTCCTCCGTCAACGCCGTTTTCCGGCGGAAAAATCACAAAATCATTACTCTATAATTTATCATGCAGCGCCTTCGGATGTCAAACCAGATCGGCGGTTTTCAGTTCCGCGACACGGATCAGGTCGCCCGGGGCGAGTTCCGCCTGGCAGCCAACGCGGCCCGCGCTGACAAAGATCCGGTCCAGCCCGGCAGCACTCTGATGGATATACGAAGGGAAGCGTTTTTTCATCCCGATCGGGGAACAGCCGCCGTGAACGTAGCCCGTCAGGGGCAGCAGGTCCCGCTGGGGGATCATGCTGACGGATTTCTCCCCGACGGCGGAGGCCGCCTTTTTCAGGTTCAGTTCAGCGTTTACCGGGATTACAAACACATAATACCGCTGGGGCTTGCCGACGGTGACCAGGGTTTTGAAAACCTGGGAAGGTTCCTCTCCCAGGATGTGCGCGATATCTTCCCCGCTCAGGGAAGGATCCGCTTCGTACAGATGAGGCGTATAGGGAATCTTTTTGCTCTCCAGCACGCGCATGCAGTTGGTCTTGTCCTGTTTACCCATGGGGAACCCTCCTTCCGGCCGGGAAATATTGTATCACAAGGCCGGGCCGCTGTCATCCGCGAAGGCTCCGGGCTTTACGCAGGGATACCGTTCGGATATAATCAGAAGGAAGAATCCTGTATGAAGAGGCAGACGTCATGAAACAGAACAAACTGAGCATTCTTTTTCCTTATCAGGATGAAGTCACTTACCGGGAAATTCCGGAAGAAAGCTGGCATGACCTGGGCCTGGACGCGCTGACGGAAAAGGTGGCTTCCCAGCCGCAGGAAGTGCCGCTGCTGCGCCGCGTCATGATGAGCCTGACGGCGGATCCGCGGGTGGCAGCCTTCCGCAGCGACGTGTTTGAGGATATGCTGCGCCATCCGGAGATCCGGGAGCGGCTGGCCAAGCTGCTGGACAAAATCAAGATGTTCTATGATTACGGCGTGGTGAACCGGCACGAGGGAGACGAGACCGGCATCTGGGACCTGATGCACCGGCTTGAGGAATACCATGATTATATCCTGACGGTGGAAGCGATCCGGGAGTGCCTGTCGGAAAAAGACCTGCGTTCGGAAGGCCTGACAAACCTGCGGGACACGGTGGACCGGATCTACCGGGACCAGGGTTTTGCAGCGCTTCGGAAGGATGTGGAAGAGATGCGGGTTTCCGCGTCGGAGATCCGCAGCCTGACGGTAGGCATCAACCTGAACGACCGGTTCGAAGCGGTCAGCATGGGCCTGGTCTCCGTTAACGGGAAACCGTTCACCAAATCCGGTATGCTGAAGAATTTCCTGGCTTCCGTGAATCCCCGGGACGACGTCCGGAAAGAAGCGGACTGGAGCGGTGATTATGCTTTTTATCCGGCCAATACGGAGACGGGGCTGCTGGAGTCCGTCGGCCAGCTTGTCGAGTCATCCGTGATCCTGCGGAATCCCCTGGCGGCCATGTCGCTGGCGCGGATCCCGGAAGCGGACGGTTCCGCCAACGTGCCGCGCCAGATGGACAGCGCGGCGACGATGCTGACCTCCCGGATCGCCCGGAAACTGAGGGAGACCCTGGCGCAGTACCTGAACGTCAGCGTCCGGGAAATGGCGGACCTGATTCCCGAACTGGTGTTCTATACCCGCTGGGCGGAATATCTCGAGAAAAAGCAGCAGGCAGGATGGAAGTTCTGCAAACCGGAAGTCCGTCCGGAGAAAGACCGGACGGCAGGGATGGCGGCGGAAGGCTTCTACAACCTGAAGCTGATCGACGGCGGCAGTCCGGAGACGACGGTTCCGAACGACCTGACTTTTGACGAAGAAAAGCGGGTCTATATCCTGACAGGCGCCAACCGCGGCGGTAAGACCACCGTGACCCAGGCGGTGGGGCAGCTTTTCATTCTGGCCCAGAGCGGGATCCGGGTGGCGGCGGCCTCTTTCCGCTATGATCCGGTGGACCGGGTGCTGACCCACTTTCCTGCGGACGAGGACAAGACGCTGGACCTGGGCCGGCTGGGCGAGGAATGCCGCCGGTTCCGGGAACTGTTCGTCCAGTCCACGGCTGACAGCCTGCTGCTGCTGAACGAAACCTTCTCCACGACCTCGTTTGAGGAAGGGTATTTCATCGCGGCGGATGCTGTGCGGGCGATCCTCGGCAGGGGAAGCCGCACAATCTACAATACGCACATGCACAAACTGGCGCAGGACCTGGATACGGTGATCAACACCGGCGCAACGAACGGGAAAGCCGTTTCCCTGGTGGCTGAGACGAAGGGGAAGGAGCACTCTTTCCGGATGATTATCGCTCCGCCGGAAGGACAGTCCTTTGCCCGGGATATTGCGGAAAAATACGGGGTGACGTATGAGAGCCTGACAGCGGCACAGCCGGAATAACAGAAAAGAGACATGGCAAAGGCCGGATGGAACTGATCCATCCGGCCTTTGATCGGAACCGTGTTATTTGCTCTCGGCGATCTTGTTGTTGATGGCTTCAATAACCTGCTCCGCGGGGATGCCGTGGACGGCGCAGGCGTCCTGAAGGGATTCGGCGCGGGAAGCCGGGCAGCCCAGGCAGTGCATGCCGATGGACAGCAGAATCTCCACCGCTTCAGGATACTGTGTAACAACTTCGCCAACCAGTGTTTCACCGGTAACATACTGTTCAGCCATGAGAAAACCCTCCTAATGATTTCAATGCGAGCACATCATACACTATCCGACTGCAAAAGACAAGGAATCTTTTTTGAAAAACACAGGGGAAGGCTTGCATGGAACTGCAAAACCCGCTATAATGTCCTTACAAAAATGTAATCGTTTGCAAAAACTGAAAAAACAATACAGATCAACAGACTGACGGAGGATAAACCAGATGGGCAACTATCGGAATTTCAAACTGGTATATTACTTTACGGCGCAGGGGACTGCCCGTGCGGACAGGGACCGTCTGGAAAAGGGGATCCGCTTCTTTGAACGGTATATGCGCCCTGACAAGGTTTATCTGGAACCTTACCGCAGCAGCGTATTCGCTGACCATGAACATGTGGAACTGTGCAGGGAGCTTTTTGAAAAGCACGGCGTGGAGGTGGCCGGCGGACTGACCACCACAATCCGGACGCCGGAAGGGGACGAACCGAAACAACGGCTGTTTGACACCTTCTGCTACAACGATGAAAAGATGCTTTCAGAACTGCGTGAAGCCTGTTCGTTTATCGGAAAACACTTCAATGAGTTCATTATTGACGATTTCTTTTTCACCAACTGCACCTGTGATGCCTGCCGGAAGGGCCGGGACGATTATAACCGGGAACACGGGATCACGGACGGCAGTTGGAAGGCCTATCGCCTGCACCTGATGGAGCAGGTCAGCCGGGAGAATGTGATCGCGCCTGCAAAGGCAGCGAACCCGGACTGCAGGATCACGATCAAATATCCCAACTGGGCGGAGAGTTATCAGGAGACAGGCTACAACCCGGCCGGACAGCGGAAACTGTTTGACATGATCTATACCGGTACGGAAGCCCGGGATACGGTGACAACGGACCAGCACCTGCCCCGTTACCTGAGCTATTCCCTGATGATCTATTTTGAGAATATGTGGCCGGGGCATAACGGCGGCGGCTGGTTCGATCCTTTTGATCTCCATATTACGGAACAATACCTGGAACAGGCATACCTGACGGCGTTTTCCAAACCGAAGGAGCTGATGATGTTCTGCTTCCAGGCGCTGGAAGACAACGCTTTCATTCCACCGCTGGGATATCATCTGGACAAGCTGGACGAGGTGCTGGATCATTGCGGGAATCCGGCAGGCATAATGTGCTATCTGCCGGACAACAGCCAGGGCGAGGACAATATTCAGGATTTCCTGGGCATGTGCGGCCTGCCGGTGATGCTGACGCCCTACTGGCCGGAAAAGGCGGAGTCCATCCTGCTGACCCGCGCGTCCGCTTTTGATCCGGACGTGGTGGAAAAACTGGAGCAGTATGTGGCCGCCGGCGGCAAGGCGCTGGTGACCAGCGGCTTCCTGGAGGCGACGATGGACCGCGGTATCCAGCGGATGACGTCGATCCGATTCACCGGCCGCAGGATCCGGGGACGGAATTACCGGGTGGAAACCGCCGGGGAGTGGCGCCCTGTGGAGTATCCGAAAGGTACGGAAGTGATCGGGATCCCGGTATGCGAGTTCCGGAACAATGCGACCTGGGCATTGGTAAAAGTGGCGGAGTCGGAGGAAAGCTTCGGCGTTTTGCTGCGGGACACCTACGGGAGAGGGCAGATGTGGACGCTGGCCGTTCCGGACAATTTCCCGGATCTGTATAAACTGCCCGGAAAGGCGCTGACCCGTATCCGCCGGGAATTCCCTGCGGGCGGGGTGTACCTGGAGAGCCGGGCGGGCATCAGCCTGTTCCCCTACGACAACGATACTTTTATCGTTTATCCCTATTCCACCAGCCAGGCGCAGCCGGCCTCCGTCCTGGTCCATGTGACCGGTGAGGCGGAGGCGCTGGAGATGCCGGTAAGGAAGCAGCCCTTTACCGGAGAGCCCGTTCGGATCGAACCGCTGTACCGCAGGAACGGGGAGACGGTATTCGAGGTCCGGACGATGCCGGGCAGATATGAGCTGTACCGGATTGCCGGGATGAAGAAAACAAAGGGCGATCAGTGACAACCGGCGCCGGGGATGCAAACGGGTAAAACAAAAACCGGGAGAGCGGTGAAGCTCTCCCGGTCGTTTTCGGTCCTTACAGCGCCTTGCGGATCAGCGCAAGCAGTTCGTCGTAGGTTTCACAGGCAGGATACTGCGGATAATCCTTCTTGATCTGTTCCGTGGAGCGGAACAGGAAACCGGCCTTGCTGGCCTGGATCATGCCCAGATCATTAAAGCTGTCGCCGGCGGCGATGGTCTCGAAACCGACGCTCTGCAGCGCCTTCACGGTGGACAGTTTGCTCTTTTCCACGCGAATGCGGTAGCCGGTGATCATGCCGTCCTCTCCGACTTCCAGCTCGTTGCAGAAGATCGTAGGCCAGCCCAGCTTCTTCATCAGAGGAGAAGCGAACTGGGTAAAGGTATCGGACAGGATGATCGCCTGGGTTTCGCTGCGGAGCGTATCCAGGAATTCCTTTGCGCCGGGCATGGGATCGATGGTGGCGATGGTCGCCTGGATATCTTTCAGGCCCAGGCCGTGCTCCCGCAGGATTCCCAGCCGCCATTTCATCAGCTTGTCATAATCCGGCTCGTCCCGGGTCGTGCGTTTCAGCTCAGGAATGCCGCTCGCCTGGGAAAAGGCGATCCAGATCTCGGGGACCAGGACGCCTTCCAGGTCCAAACAAACAATGTTCATGCTTCTTCAACCTCAGACGGGCGTAAAAGCGTCTTTGCCCAGACCGCAGATGGGGCATACCCAGTCTTCCGGGATGTCTTCCCAGGCCGTGCCGGGTTCGATACCGCCTTCGGGATCGCCGACTTCAGGATCATAGATATAGCCGCAGGGACATTCATACTTCATGATTGATACTTCCTTTCTGTTTTTTGCGGGAACGTCTGATTCCCTGATAAATTCATCATAAGCAATGCGATGGGTTTCGTCAAGCACTCAAATAGACAAAGACCGGGAATACTGTTATACTTCGGGCAACGGGAAAAGAAGGGAGGAACGGCGATGGCGGATCATCTGACAGTCGGCCTGGCGGCGCATGTTGACGCAGGCAAGACGACCCTGTCCGAAGCCATGCTGTTCCTCAGCGGAACTGTGAGAAAGCAGGGCCGGGTGGACCACGGAGACGCTTTTCTGGATACAGAACAGATGGAGAAGGAACGCGGGATCACGATTTTCTCCAAGGAAGCCAGGCTTGCCTGGAACAAAACCGACCTGACCCTGGTGGATACGCCCGGGCACACGGACTTTGCCGGTGAAACGGAGCGGGCGATCAGCGTGATGGACGCCGCAGTGCTGGTGATCAGCGCGACCGAGGGCGTCCAGTCCCATACCCGTACCCTGTGGAAGCTGCTGGAACAGCGCGGGGTGCCGGTGATCCTGTTTGTCAACAAAACGGACCGGTACGAAGGAGACCGGAAGACTATGATTGCCGCCCTCGGGGAATTGTCTGACCGGATTGCGGACTTTACGGAAGACCCGGCTGAGGCGATCGCCCTGTGCGACGAAACCTGCCTGGACCTGTTTCTGCGGGAAGGGCATATTCCGGAAAACCGGATCCGGGCGCTGGTGCGGGAGAGGAAGCTGTTCCCCTGCTTTTTCGGAGCGGCGCTGCGGAACGAAGGGATTGAACCGCTGCTGGATTTCCTGGCGGACTTTGCGCAGGAACGGGTATATCCGAAGGAATTCGGCGCGCGTGTATACAAGATCGCCCGGGATCCCCAGGGAAACCGGCTGACCTTCCTGAAGGTGACGGGCGGTGAACTGAAGGCCCGGGACCAGATGAGCGGCGGGGAAGGTGACGGCGCCTGGACGGAGAAGATCGCGGAGATCCGGCAGTATTCCGGCGCACGGTATACTTCCGTGCCGCGGGCGGCGGCCGGGGAACTGTGCTGCGTGACCGGACTGACAAAAGTGTTTCCCGGGGACGGGCTGGGAACGGAACGCCGTGAAGGCGGACAGACCCTGCGCCCCTGCTATGCCTGCCGGGTGATCCCGGGGCCGGGGGAGGATCTGCATAAAGTGCTGGACTGCCTGCAGACGCTGACGGAGGAAGAACCGCTGATCCAGGCGGAGTTTCTCGAAGCGCGCCGGGAGATCCGGGTCCACTCCATGGGAGACGTGTATCTGGAAGTGCTGCGCCGGCAGATGAAGGACCGTTTCGGTATGGAGATCTCCTTCGGGGAGACCAGCGTGCTGTACCGTGAGACCATTGCGGAAGCGGTGGAAGGCGTAGGGCATTATGAGCCGCTGCGCCATTACGCGGAGGTCCATCTGTGGATGGAACCGCTTCCTCCCGGCAGCGGCCTGGTGTTTGATACAGACGTATCCCCGGACGATCTGGCACTGAACTGGCAGCGGCTGATCCTGACCCACCTGCAGGAAAAAGTACACCGGGGCGTGCTGACCGGCGCGCCGGTTACGGATATGCGGATCACGCTGATCGCCGGACGTGCCCACCTGAAACATACCGAGGGCGGGGACTTCCGCCAGGCGACCTACCGGGCGGTCCGCCAGGGCCTGATGAAAGCCCGGAGCGTGCTGCTGGAGCCGTATCTTTCGCTGGAGGTCACCGCACCGCAGGACTGCCTCGGCCGGATTATGAACGACCTGTCGCTGATGGGTGGAAAGCCGGAAGGACCGGAGGAGGCAGAGGACGGTTTCTGCCGGGTCCGGGCAACCGTACCGGCATCCGCCTGCCGGAATTATGCCCGGGAGCTGAGCGGCCAGACCCGGGGACAGGGCCGGATGACAGCTGCCTTTGCCGCATACCTGCCCTGCGCGGATGCGGAAAGGGTTATTGCGGAGAAGGGATACGATCCGCTCCGGGATGTGATGAATTCCCCGGATTCCGTTTTCTGTTCCCACGGAGCGGGCGTTGCCGTGTCCTGGGACCAGGTGGAACAGTATATGCATCTGCCGCTGAAGGAAATGAAAAAACAGGCGGCGGAAGCGGAAACCCGGCCCCGGGGAGCGGCGCTTCGCCCGGGATCGGCGGAAGAAGAGGAAACGCTTCGGATCATCTTTGAAAAGACCTACGGGCCCGCAAAAGCACGCCAGCTTATGACGCCGGTACCGAAGCAGGGCGCCCCGGAACCGGAGACGCAGACAAAACAGGAACCCGCGCCGGAAGGCGAGATCCTGCTGGTAGACGGGTACAACGTGCTCTATGCCTGGGAAGAATGGAAAGACCTGCTTCAGGACAGTTTTGAGGCGGCCCGGATGCAGCTGACGGAGCTGCTGTGCGACTATGCGGGCATGACCGGGCGGGAAATTATTCTGGTTTTCGACGCTTATAAGGTCAAAGGCAACCCGGGAGCGGCGGAAAAGTATAAGAACATCTATGTCGTCTATACCCGGGAAGCCCAGACGGCTGACGCCTATATTGAAAAGACCACGCTGCTGGCCCGGAACCAGGCCTGGGTCCGGGTGGTGACGTCGGACAGGCCGGAGCAGCTGATCGCCCTGGGGAACGAAGCGCTGCGGACCTCCGCCCGGGAGTTCCGCCGGGAGGTGACCGGCGTGCAGGGCAGCATCGCGGAATACCTGGCAAAAAACTACCGCCCCGGAACGGAACGTTCACTGGAGCGGCTGTACAAGGACGCCTGGAAAAAGGCGCGGACGGAATGACCGGGCTTCAGCCTTTGGTCAGGAACCCGCGCAGCTCCCCGATGGGGATCGGCTTTGAATACTTATATCCCTGCAGATAAGAGGCGCACAGATCTTTGCACATCTGTTCGTCTTTTTCAGTTTCAACGCCTTCATACAAAACGGAATAATTCAGCTTGCTGAACAGGGAGGCCAGGCTGGACAGGATCTGTTCGGAACGCTCGCTCTGGCTGCCGGCAATAAGCATGCTGCGGTCAAACTTGACGATATCGAAGGGAAGTTCCAGGATCCGTTCCATATTGCTGTAACCTGTGCCAAAGTCGTCCAGGTAGAAGGTGATGCCCTGTGCCTTCAACTCGTCGATCCTTTCCTTCATCAGGAGGAAATCGCTGTCATTCCGGGATTCCGTCAGCTCGATGGCGATCCTGCCGTAATCCAGGCCGCACCTGCTGATGATTCCTTCGATATCACTGCAGAAGTCCGGATCCCGGAGTTCCAGCGCGGAGACGTTCACACTGATGCGGGTGATTTCATATCCTTCCGAGAGAAGGGTGTGCATCATCCGGCAGGTCTTGCTCAGGATGATTTCCGTCAGGGCGTGAATGTAGCCGTTTTCTTCCGCCAGCGGAATGAACCGGTCCGGGAAAACGAGGCCGGTTTCTTCCAGCTGCAGGCGCATCAGCGCTTCGGCAGTATCATATTTTCCGGTCCGGAGATTATACACGGGCTGGCAGTAGACCAGTACCCGCGGATCCTTCGGGTCCTTCTTTTCCGCAATATCGGCCAGTTCCTTCAGGATGACTTCATACTGGCGGAACTTATCCAGGTCGCCGGGCTGCTCCTGATAGATGGTGTTGTCCGGAATCCTGGTGTGGATGCTGCGGATAAAACTGATATAGTCGCTCTTTCCGGTCAGTTCCCGGCTGCTGTGGCCGACGACCAGCTTATAGTCGTAACGGAAATTCTCATACTCGACCAGGAATTCTTTCAGGATTTCCTTCAGGCGCTCTTCCCAGTTGGGGTTCCTGTCTTTCGGAACCATCAGGAGCATATGACCGTTACTGACCTGGAAAAGGACGGACTTGCGGAAATAGGTTTCCGCCACATGCCGGATCAGGTCCCGCAGTTCGTCGGACATGGTCTTGCCGTTTTCATCCAGCTCCCGCATATACAGGCTCATGAACAGATACTGCCGGTTTGTTTCGCTGATGTAGCGGATCAGGTTGTGCAGGCCCCGCAGGTCGTTCGCGCCCAGCTGCGCGTCGTAGGGATTGGAATGCAGCAGGTACATGACCGCAATCAGGGGAAACAGGAAGGTGGATACGGTAAAGGAAGACTGGATCCGTATCCGCGCGGAAGCCAGAACAGCCAGGGAGATAAAAAAAACGCCGAAGAAACCTTTCATCACCTTCTGGTACAGCCGCCGGCGAACCCGGATCAGGAGTGCTGCGAGCAGAAGAACGAACAGGATATAGCCGACGGTAAAGATCGCAGATCCTTCAAAGGAGATCGTGCCGTTGACGATGTGCATGGTCCGGCCCGAAAAAATGCCGGCCGTGTCGGCAACGGAGAAAATGATCAGCAGCGCGGTCGCCGCCCGGATATAGGGCTTCCGGCTGTTCGGACCCAGCAGGGTGGCTTCGCAGGTATAGGAAATAAAGTGATGGAGTATGCCGAAAAGCAGGATGTGATAAATGCTGCGCAGGGAGTAGAAAAGCGCCAGCGGAGGATTCGGACCGTTGTCCATCAGGTAGTGGAGCAGCAGGTCCGCGCAGGTGGCGCCGATCAGCATGCCCAGCATGGCGCTGAAGATCCGGAAGGATTTCATCCGGACCTTGAAGGAAACGAACAGGAGCACGAGCATGACGAAACAGACCGCCAGCACTGTGATCTCGCTGGACGGATCATACTGTTCCATGCGCATGGCATTCACCTGTTCATACCTCATCTCTGCAGCCGCAAAAAAAGACGCGCTGCCATCGGGTATTCGGCCAGCGGTCTGCTGAAAGCAACCTATCCTATCATATTATCGACTGTTTGAAAACCTTCATCCGGTCGGTTTTTTCTTCCTGGAAACGTCCCATCGCAGCCGGGGCCGGGGCAGAGCAGGAACCGCGGAGGGGTAAAGAAAGAGGACTGCCGTTTCAGGCAGTCCTCTGCTCAGTTCTTACTTTCCGTCCTGATCCATATTCCGGACGCGGTGAAAGCGGTCGCGGAACGTGGCCGCATTTTCCGTGATGTCCTTCCCCTGGCGGGAGAGCAGATAACTGACCAGGACCAGCGCCGCGATCAGAACCAGGATCACGATCGGAATAATACCCATGACGTATTGCTCCTTCAGGACAGATTACTTGAAGTACCGCTCCAGCAGGCCCTTGAAGGCTTTGCCGTGTCTGGCTTCGTCGCGGGCCATTTCATCGCAGGGCTCCGCCCTGCGGCTGGTGAAGGTAACAAAATAATTCTGCATTGGAATTACCGCCTTTCAGTGGTAGTCAGTATGCCAGAACGATTGATTTCATTGACATTTTACCGTGAAATACTCTGATTGTCAATGAATCTGGAAGGATGCAAAAGGGAATCAACTTTGATACATCTTTTTATCATCTTCAACACAACTGTTGGGCATCTCAAATACATTTTCCAAACATGTTGACCCACCTTTTAGCCCAACAGTAGAAGGTGAAACCATGGCTACAAAGAACACTGGGAGTGTTTTTCAAAAGGATAATGGGTACTGGGGTTATCGTTTTGTTGTCAAGATTGATGGCAAGAGGATTGAGCGCAAATGCAGTTTTGATGAACATGGAAATAAGTTCCGAACAAAGAAAGAAGCGGCTGCGGCAAGAGCAGCGGCGATTGTGAATCTGCGGATCGAAAAGACTGAGAGACCAAAGATTGTTCGCCGCAAGGTCAAGGAAGTGTTTGATGAGTTTTGCGCGGAGGGCCGCAAAGATCGTGCTTACATGACAATTCGCAAACAGGACAGCATCTGGGAAAACCACCTGCGGGATCGGTTCGGAGATCGCTACGTTGATGAGATCAGTTGCGCGGAGGTTGTGGACTATCTTTCAGAACTGTACTACGTGGACAATTTGGCATTTCGCTACGTGGAATCGTTCCTGAAAATGTTTTACCTGATCTTCGGGCAGGCGTATTCCCGTAATTATCTGGATGTGGACACCTACAACAAGCTGTGCGTCAACAAAAACACAAAAATCCACATGCCGAAACTGAAAACTGAAGACGACACGGACATTGTTGCTTTCAGCAAAGAAGAATTGGAACGGCTGGACGAGTATTTCAAGGGAACGAATGCTGAAACGGCTTACCTGCTGGGCCGTTACTGCGGGCTTCGGATCAACGAAGCCTTTGGCCTGAAATGGGATCACGTGGATTTGGACGAAGGGACAATCACCATTGATCGGCAGATGCAGTATCAGGACAGCCTGATCAAACTGGTTGGCCCGAAGACAATCAATTCCAAGAGAACGATCATCCTGTGCGATGTGCTGAAAGAGCATCTTCGGCAGAAGAAAAAACAGCGGGACGAAGACGAGAAAACCTACAAGGCAGTCCGTGTGCAGAAGCGCCGCCTGATCGATGATGTTGATGGAAAGAAGATTTATTCCACAGAACTTGTAAACTGCCTGCCGAACGGTACGATTCAGACGGTCAATTCGTTCAAGTATCCATCAAGAGAGATCAAATCAAAACTGGGGATCAACTTCAAGTATCATTTCCTCCGCCACACTTTCGGAACCATGATGGCGGAAATGAATACACCAACTCATTTGCTGTGCAATCAGATGGGGCATGGCAACATTCATGTCACGCAGCGATACTACATCGCGATTTCAAAGAGTGGGATAGACATCCTCCGCCACAATCTGAACAGTCTGTAATGAAGAATCGCAGGCGGATCAACCGTCTGCGTATTCTTTATACATTTCACTGATCTTCTCGATGTACGCTGTGAATTGCTCTACAACGTGATTCGGAGAAAGAATCGCTGCCCTCCGCCCGAAGCCCAAGATCCAGCCAAAGAACTGATCACTGATTTTGACATCTGTGGTCACTGTAAAATACTGATCACCTTTCTGAAAATACTGAACATCTCGACTGGTGCCAAACCGATCAATCACGGTATCCAACAGGGGCATGATAAACTGCAACGTTACATGCTCCTGTTTTCCTTCATACATCGAAAAGGTTCGTTGTGCGTATGTTCGAATGTCGATTGAACGAAATACTTCTTCGCCGTCACGCGGCTCTTTGGTTGGACTGACGTTTTTCATGCGGTCAACGCGATAAGTCCGCATTTTCTGGCTCTTGTCATCAAAAGCAAGAAGATAGTAATTTCCATCATTGATCAGCAGTCTGTAAGGGCTGACTTTGTAGGTTTCGCCCTGCCGCCTTTCAACCTGATTGCTTAGATCATGGATCGAATACTTCAGATATTTGAAAGTCACCTTTTCTGGAACATGCTTGACCCCGCCGATGCTTTTGCTCATGGCATCGTTCAAAGTAGAAATGTAATTCAGGACATTTTTATTGTTGGTTTTTACACGATCAGTCAGGAAAGCATCATGCTGGATTTTTTCTGCCTCATGATCGCTGACAAAGCTGCTCACAACGTTGACAAGCCGCTGGGCTTGACTTTCAGCGATGAATTTTGCGGAGTAAACACATTCTGCCAATAGTCGAATATCATTCAGATCGTACTTGCGGCGATACGGATCAATGTAGAATCCTTTTTTTGAACTGTCGTATTTGACCAATTTCAATTCGTCAGAATCGTCTTCACTCAGCATTTCATCTGCTTCATCCAAAGTGCAGTCTTCATCCAGAGCCAAGGCGATTCTGTTGATTTCCTCAATGTCTTTGTAAATTGACCGACGGTCAGCATACATTCCGCAGCACTCAAGTAGGAATCCCTTGATTTCTGTTGCAGAGACGAAATGGTTTTCATCAGAATTTTTCAAAAGGTATTGTAGAACAGCGTATGGCTTGAGTTTCTGGTTTGGTTTTTTCCCGCGCTGTGATTTCTTCAACGAACATCACTCCGATCTGCATGCTCTTGATACATTATAAAATCTGGCAAATCAGAACGCAACCGAAAATCCCGTCACAGTCGTCATGTGCCGTCTGACTTTGCATTCCTCAAACGTTGATTCTTGTAATAGTCATTTATTGGATTGATCAACGTTTGAGGAAAACACCTTTGGGCAAAGCGTGTTACGGAGTGTTTCTGAATCTTCAACAATAGTGAAGAAAAAACACGAGAAGGAGTTGTTTGTTTTGACAACGATTCAGTTCAAAATTGATTATGACAAGAAAACAGGCGTTGCGCATGATGCGGCGAAATGCGAACTATCTCTTTCTACAATCATGCGGCGCATGGTAGAAATCTACTTGACTGATTACGATTTTCGCAGGCGAGTATTACAGTACAATCCTTACAGCGGATAGGAAGGAGTGCGTTGATCATGGGACTATCCACAGCAGACATTGCCAGTGATCGTGCGGCTGTTATTTCTCATGTTATGAGAACGGAAGCGCAATTAGAAAACCAACCAAACCACATGCGGCATGTGGAAAACCAAATCCGATACACAGATGCGCAGTGCGCAGCAACAGAATTGAGAATCAAAGCATGGGTCGCATCCGAAGTGCCGAAGATCGTTCAACGGGTATTGAAAGACCCGAGGAATCAAGTTGCGATTGAAACCAAGGTTGATGAAAAATCATTAGCCGAGGCAAAACGGAAAATCACAGACATGATCAAGTCCATTTTCCACTAATGCGAAGGGAGTATTTATTATGAACGTAACAAAAGAAAGAAAAACCGGTACAAACGAATTGCATAATTGGATTGATTCAGAAGTGCCACAAATGATGGACGATGAAGCTGAAAAACCAAATACTGAAATTGTGATCGACAAGGAAACGTTGAAACAGGTTGAAAAAAAAGTCACTGAAATGCTCAAACAGTATTTCAAATGACATGCGGCGGGCTGCTGATGTAAGAATCAGCAGCCCGTATTTTGTTTTTCAAGCCTCCGCCACCGTCTTTCAAAATCGAAGACACTCTTGGAATCTGTGCAGACCTGGGCGGGCGGGGTGTGGGATGCGCCAGTTTTTCCGCCCGTAATACGCCCCCCCGCCACCACTTCGGAATCAGCTCTCCCGCATGCTTGGGCGGCTCACGCCTGTTCGTCTGGGATGTATTCCATCAGATCGCCGGGCTGACATTCAAGCACAGCGCAGATTTTTTCAAGTGCATCGATGGGCAGGTGCTTCACAGACCCCGTACAAATTGCCGAGATGGTCGAAGGACGTACCCCGGTCAAATCAGCCAACTGCTTTTGATTGATCTCTTTCAGGGCAAGTTGTACCCTCACGCGAAATTTGATCATCGAATCACACCCTTTCAGGCGGGATTGTATCACGAATTGAGTTATTTCACAACTGTTTGCGTGAAAAAATTCTAAAAAAATGAAAGAAAATAACGAAAAAGTGTTGACAAATAACGCAATTCGTTATATAATAACAATGTCAAGAGGGGCAGCAAGTCCCCACGAATGAAAGGAAGGTAAAAAACAATGTGTAAGGCGAACGACAGCATCATCACCAAGGTTTCCGATCTGATGGAACTCCGTAAAATGATCGAAGACTTGCAGACCGAAGCCGAAGCCCTGACTGATGAAATCAAGGCTTACATGGGCGAAGAGGAAACCATGATGGCGGGAACTTGGAAAGTCACCTACAAAGCCACGGTTTCCCGCAGGATGGACACCACGGCACTGAAAAAGGTTCTGGGCGATGCGCTTGAAGGGTATTACAAGACCGTGGTCACAAGACCCTTCAAGGTTATTTGAAAACCGGGCACCTACCACAGCACCCGGTCAGATGCTCACCACGGAATCATGACAAACCACGGGAGCGGGAACATTCTACCACGGTTCCCGCTCCCCTCACAAGAGGAAGGGAGCAAATCAAATGGACATTTACGGCGAAATAACCAACAGGATCATCAGTGAAATGGAAAAGGGAATCATCCCTTGGAAAAAGCCTTGGATCGCAAGCGGCGCGGCAATCAGCCACACGACCGGCAAGCGTTACTCCCTGCTGAATCAGATGCTCTTGGGTCGTCCCGGCGAGTACATCACTTTCAAGCAGGCACAGCAGGAAGGCGGGCACGTGCGGCAGGGTGAAAAATCTCACATCGTGGTTTTCTGGAAGTTCCTGCCGGTGATTGACGAAGACACGCAGGAAGAGAAGCAGGTTCCCTTCCTGAAATACTACAACGTTTTCCACATCGACCAGTGCGAAGGGATCACGGCAAAGCACACGCAGCCCATGCCGAACAGCGCAACCGCAGACGAAACTGCGGAAAGCATCATCGCCGCATATGTGGAGCGTGAGAGCGTCAGTCTGGAACATGCCGAAGGGGATGCCGCTTTTTATCAGCCCGCCGCAGATCGGATTGTGCTTCCTCTCTTGGCACAGTTCGCCGAGACTGCCGAGTATTACGGAACCGCCTTCCATGAAATGGTTCACAGCACAGGCCATATGAAACGGCTTGCGAGACTGGAAACGCCTGCACACTTTGGCGGCGAAGAGTACAGCAAAGAGGAATTGATTGCCGAGATCGGCAGCGCAGCCCTTGTCAGTCATTGCGGACTGGAAACGCCGCAGTCCTTCCACAACAGCGCCGCGTACATTCAGGGATGGCTGCGAGCCTTGAAAGATGACAAGCGCTTCATTGTCAGCGCCGCGGGTAAGGCTGAAAAAGCAGTAGATTACATCCTGATGGGGACTTGATCCCCGTCAGGTCTGGAAAGGGTGATTGATTGTGTTCTACATCGTGCGGGTCTGGGAACCTGATGGAGTCAATGACTATGAATACAACAGTCAGGAAGACGCACAAGCGCATATGCAAACGACCGAATACCACGCTGAAATGTATGTCTGGCTTGCAGGGCGTGAGTGGTTCATGAGCAGCGCGAATTGATAGTCGTGTCAGAACTTTTGAGTTCTGGCACGGAGCTGAAATCGTGCCAGAACTTATGATCAAATCGGTTCAAAAGATAGGATCATCAGGAAGGAGCGAAAAGCAATGATTTACGGATACGCTCGCGTGTCAACCGCCACGCAGAGCCGCGATGGCAACAGTCTGGAAGAACAGGTTGCCGCACTCACTGCATATGGATGCCAAGAGATTATTCAGGAAGCCTTTACAGGGAAGACGATGGAACGACCTGCCTTTCAATCTCTCTTGGGTAAGCTGACCGAATCAGATATGCTTGTGGTCACGAAACTGGATCGTTTCGCCCGCACAGCGATTCAAGGTGTTCAGACTGTGCGGGACCTGTTTCAGCGTGGTGTGAAGGTGCACATCCTCAACATGGGCTTGGTGGAGAATACCTTGACAGGGAATCTTATATTGACTGTGATGCTCGCTTTTGCAGAATACGAGCGTGGAATGATCGTAGAACGCACTCAATCAGCAAAACAGGTCTTGCGGCAGAACCCTGATTTCAGGGATGGCAGACCGCGCAAGTTTACGGATGAACAAATCAGTCTGGCTCTTGACCTCTTGGGATCAGGCAAGAGTTACGGGCAGGTGCAGAAGATGACAGGGATTAGCAAAAGCACACTGATCAGAGCCAGAAGAACACAGTGAAATCAATCAGGAGAGGCACGTTCTTTGTTGTGAATCTGGATATTCGTGATATAATAATCAATGTTTATTTTTTGATTTTGTCGGCTATAACAATCAAGAGTCATGGAGGAAGTATTCAATGCGTCCAATAATCAAGGATGATTTTTTGCGCGTTTTTCATTCTCTCGGACTGGAGAAGGGACATACGCTGATGGTTCATACATCATTGTCGAAATTCGGATATGTGTGCGGCGGCGCCCAAACTGTCATTGAGGCTCTTCTTGAAACGGTCGGTGAAGAGGGTACGGTTATGATGCCGACACAGTCGTGGAAGAATCTCGACCCCGAAGACGGAGTCCATTGGGACGTTGCAGAAGAATACTGGCAAATGATCCGGGATCATTGGCCTGCATACGACAAGCGTATTACACCTACCAATACGATGGGATCTGTAGCTGAAATGTTTCGTTCCTGGCCCGGCGCTGTTCGGAGCGATCACCCCGCAAGATCGGTAGCAGCCTGGGGAAAGCACGCTGAGTATCTTGTTTCCGGTCATGATTTTTCCAACATTTTCGGAGACGGCTCCCCCATTGGAAAACTATACGAATTGGACGGCGACGTATTGCTTCTCGGCGTTGGTTATGACAAGAACACTTCGCTCCACCTCGCTGATACACGCGCTGCCTACCCCGGCAAGCACAACTGCGTTGAACACAGCGCCATTATGGAAAACGAAAAACGTGTCTGGAAAGCATATGAAACGCTCTTCGTTGACGGCGAAGATTTTGAACAGATTGGAACGGCATTTGAACAGGCATGCACTGTCAGACATGGTAAACTTGGAAATGCTGAACTTCGCCTGATGAAGCAGCGAGAGCTTGTGGATTTTGCAACTGACTGGATTCAGCATAACAGAACATAATGAGATCCCGGATAAATCGAAATATATTTTGATTTTCCTGCCCATCGGTATGGAGGAAACAGATTTGCAGGATATTTCGTTTATATCAGTGGAATCCATGAAAAGGAATTGAAGCTGATGAAAAAGCATTTTGCGATCGCAATTCTGCTCATATTGGTTTTTGCTGTCTCTATAAGTACAGTCCTGGCAGAAACACCGATCACTCAGTCTTTCGATACCATTGGCAGTATTGTGACTTTTGGCCGCTATGAGCAGGACGGCGACAAAGAGAACGGTCATGAGGAAATTGAGTGGGTTGTGCTGGATGTGCAGGATGGAAAGGCCTTGCTGCTGAGCAAATACGGGCTGGAAGCGAAGCCGTACAATACGGAATATACAGATGTTACATGGGAAACCTGCACGCTGCGTGCCTGGCTGAACAGCGATTTCCTGAATAAGGCATTCAGCGCGGAAGAACAATCCGCCATCCTGACCACCACGGTGGACAACAGCTCCAGCCAGGGTTACAACGATTTGAATTCGATCGATGGGAACAATACGCAGGATAAAATCTTCCTGCTGAGCTATGCGGAGGCGAACCGGTACCTCAGTGTAAAATACTGGAAAGAGGACGACGGCAATAACACAAAATCCCGCGTTGCGCCTACAGATTACGCCATCGAAACCGGCGCATACAGCACTGACATTTACCAGACGGCAGACGGAAAGCCGGCAGGGTGGTGGTGGCTTCGGATGCCCGGCCTCAGTAATTTCGACGCCCCGTACGTGCACAACGGCGGCTCGCTCTACTACGAAGCTGTCTTCCGCGACTATGGTGTTGTCCGCCCCGCTTTCTGGCTGAATCTGTATGCTGCAGACGAAAAAGGCGGAGATACAACCGTAAAGATTCACGGCATCGTATATTACAACACGAAAAAAGTCATTCCGGTTGAACCTGAAGAGAGTGCTATTGTAAACGAGGAACTTCCAATAAATGGAAGTATGACTGATAAAAAAATAACTGCATATGCGTTCATAAACGATGAACAATCGGATGATATTCTGGTGTGCCTTATTGATGGAGAGTGGTATCAGTTTCTGGCTACAGAACGAGTAGGACAACCTTGAGTATTCGCCCGACGTGCTGGAAATATTTTTTTGGTTTATTGAGCAAATTATGGAATGAAATCTCGGAAGTTATCTATTCAATGTGAAGATTGATGAATCAGAAAAAAGATGGAAGCGCAATTTGCTTCCATCTTCGCAGTTTATTCAGTTTTCGGTTCATGTGCAGACGATTCCTTTCTGCGGGGATTATTGACCTTTCATCAGTGCGGCAAAGTGATCATCTACGATCTTATCAACCAGCGCCAGCACGGTTTCGGTATCTTCATCTGTGAGGCCGTTTACCTGCAAGCACTTACACTGATAGTAACGGCAATGGAATACTGCCCACAAGCATTTTTCCAGTAGGTGATAAGCGGTGTTGACATTGCCATTGGTTCGGCGGAGCATCTCTGGGAGTATTTTTGCTTTGTATTCCCGGTAATTGATCAACTCAGGATCGGTTTCATCAACGGGGACACGATGCTTGACTCCATCGATGTAGTAAGTCATCCACCACATAGCTCCGGTACTGCTTTTATTCATGATGTCATGCGCTATTAGGCGGTTTGTCCATCGTTGAAGACACGGCGGACAAGCTGTGACACCATAGTTTTCGTTCAACCAAGCGTAACGCTCATCCCAAGGCATGGTTTCTGCGATCTCCTCTGTCATCATGAAGTGAAGATAGCAGGCGAACACTGTTGATCCGTTATCCATCTCACCATTAGTTCCAGTTTGGGTATCCAGTTCGAACAGCCTGAACATAATTTCTTTCAGCCTGTCTTCGGGTGTTTCGGGCTTGCCGGTGATGATGACAGGGCCGCGGTCAACGATGACGTATTGATAACCCCATCTGCTCAGACGATTTTCCGTGTCACGCTTGAAATTCTTTGGAGCAGGATTCACATGCAGGATGCTTGCAATCTCTTTGCGATCATAACTCCGCAATTCTAACTGTTCCATGATCCATCCCTCCGCCTTTTCCTCAAAGGTTGATTCCTCTAATTGTTTTATGTTATGGCATGATCAACCTTTGAGGAGAGGATCATGCAGCGGTCTGCAAAGTGGTTTCTGATTTGGAAGCGCGATCAGCATCTTGCTTTTCAGACGGCAGACCAAATTTGACAATTTCAGGGTATTTTTCCAGAAACCAACTCTTGATCGCGGGATAACGGAATGCTTTTCCGTGACATTCGGAGATCAAACGCTTCTCGTAGAATTCTGCCAGATTCGCGTTCCGTGTCTCTTCTGGTCCGTGAGTCAAAATGTAGTCTTCCATGTACTCGTAAGTCAAACCCTGATAGGTTTCTTTGTGCGGATTCTTGCGGATTTGACGCTGAATCACTTTGTATTCAGGATAATCCCGGCGAACCCGCTGTAACTGTTCGTATTCTTTGAACCATGTCTTTGTTGCATTCTTGGCAAAAGTGCGATCCATGACAATAGTCCGATCTTTGTGGTTGACGATCAATGTGTTCTTCATCCTTATTTCTCCCTTCAAATTGCATGAATAGTAGGTTGAGCCGTGGGTCAGGCTGCTTTCCGATCAAGCAGCCTGGCACGTGCTTCGTGATGAGCGGCGATTTGCGGATACCGGTTCAGGAACCATACTTTGATTTCCTGATAGCTGAAGGATTCGTCCAGCATTTCTTCCGATTCGGTATCCTTGGCGCGCAGGGATTTGTACTCTTTCATGATGCTGTTGTTTTCATCATCATGATTGGAGATGTACTTTTCCATGTACTTGTAGGTCAGACCCTTGAAGACAGGCTTTACAGTCTTCTGAGCGATGATCACAACACGGTAAGTCGGATGGTCGTTGCGTGCATCCCGAAGCAGTCTGTAGGCTTTACTGTCGAAGATGCTGGCTTTTGCGGCAAAGGTCTTGTTGATCTCGAGGGTGCAGTTCTTGTCGTTGATTTTGATGGTACTCATTTTTTTATTCCTTCCTTCTCATGGGTTTTTTTAGTGTTTTCCTTCACTTGATGTCATTATTGTAACTCTTGAGTTTTGATAACCTGTCGTTTTATTGGTACACATTTAGAAGTTGTTCAGATCAGTCAGTCAGATAGTCTTCGCACAGAACCGTAACGAATTCACGGCGCGATGATTCATAATCGTCAAAGTAGTAACCGCAGTTCAACAAATCTTCGAGATTGCTGACGCCTTTCAGACATTTTCTGCGCGAATGCCTTTTGATGTCCCTGATCATTGTGTCGATGATTCCGTCACACAGTTTGATGGCAGTGGCATAGAAGTTTTTGTTGTATGCCATCAGCAGCTTCCGATCTGAGTAATCGATGGATTTCAGGGTTTCCAGCGAATCTGGGGAATAGTCCAGAGTTGCAGCCACCTTGATGTTTTCCATGAATGCCTTTACGAAATTACTGGTATTGGGATCAATGACGGGCAGAACGTGGATGGTATTCATTTTCTCTCACTCCTTTCCTTACTTATTAGGCAACCATCATTTTGATGGATGACTTTACGATGATAGTGCTGGGATCCATGGCAATTGCAATCTGATTTGCAATCACGTAGTCAGTGGCTTCCTCAAACATCAGTGGCTTGGATTCTTTGACGGAGATGATGGAAAGCATCGGAACGTTGTTGAGCTTGCAACAATCTTCCAGAGTGAAGTCCAGAGGCGCGATGGCCTGAACTGTCCGCAGGTTTCCGCTTGTGGCTCTTGCTTTGATCTCGATGATTTTCGTGGTTTTGCGATTCATTTGAACCTCTCTTTCTTTTGATGCGGATTATTTGGCCCGCCGACCTTTACTTCTGGTTTCGGTTGCTCACCTCAACCTTGTGACCATAGTATAACTCTGGAAATTACAAAATGTGTCGTTATAATGCGACACGTTGGAGAAATCAAAAAAGATTTTTCAAAGAATTCGAGCGAAACATAAATGCGCTTGAAAACAAGTAAAATCAACGTGTAGAGATAACAGAAAGATGTATCAAAGTCGTTTGAAACATGCTTCGATCTCACTTGCGGCTTGTAGCAGAGTTGTTATTGTTTTCAATGCTTCTGAGTGGTAAAATGAGTGCGCGAAAGGTCCCAACATTTTGGAGACCCAACATTTGAGATAAATCGAGCAGTTTTTACCTGCGGGAAGGAGGGAAGTCCCAACCGAGGCCCAACCCTGATCGTTGAGATGAGCATGAAAAAAGAGTGACCCTCTTCGGATCACTCTTGCCTGAAACCGTTGATTTACCTTGGTTTGCGGATTATTTGAAATACCTCTCCAGCAGGCCCTTGAAGGCTTTGCCGTGCCGCGCTTCGTCGCGGGCCATTTCATGCACAGTGTCATGGATGGCGTCCAGGCCGAGTTCCTTGGCTTTCTTGGCCAGGTCGGTCTTGCCCTGGGTGGCGCCGTTTTCGGCTTCCACGCGGACGCGGAGGTTTTCCTTGGTGCTGGGGGAGACGACTTCGCCCAGGAGCTCCGCGAACTTGGCGGCGTGTTCCGCTTCTTCAAACGCGGCGGTCTTCCAGTATTCGGCGATCTCCGGATAGCCTTCACGGGCAGCGGCGCGGCCCATGGCCAGGTACATGCCGACTTCGCAGCATTCACCTTCAAAGTTGGAACGGAGGCCGGCCTTGATCTCTTCCGGAACATCCTTGGCGATGCCGATCACATGCTCGGCGGCCCAGGACATTTCGCCGTCCTGCTTGATAAACTTGGAACCGGGGACTTTACATACCGGGCACTTTTCCGGCGGTTCGGGTCCTTCATGCACGTATCCGCATACGGGGCATACCCACTTCATAATGATTTACCTCCAAATATTATATTTTCAATTCCGGCGTTTGCCTGATGGGATTATACCATTGACTAAGGAGAAAAGTAAAGCAAGAAAAAAACAAAAGCCGCAGAAGCGAATTATATCAACGAAAAAAGCTTGCTTTTGGCATAAAAGTGTGTTAGAATCCATCCGATTACGCACCTTTTCCCTGCGACTGCTTGTGCCGCACACCGCGGTGGCCGGCCGCACAAGGGAAAGGGGTGGAAAATAACAAGGAGGGAACCCCTATGGCAGTCATTTCCATGAAACAGCTCCTGGAAGCCGGCGTACACTTCGGTCATCAGACCCGCCGGTGGAACCCGAAGATGGCGCAGTACATCTTCACCGAACGCAACGGAATCTACATCATCGACCTGCAGAAGACCGTCCGCAAAGTTGATGAAGCTTACGCTTTCGTCCGCGACATCGCGATGGAAGGCAAGAGCATCCTGTTCGTCGGAACCAAAAAGCAGGCCCAGGAATCCATCGAATCCGAAGCCAAGCGCTGCAACATGTTCTATGTCAACAACCGCTGGCTGGGCGGCATGCTGACCAACTTCAAGACCATCCGTACCCGGATCGAGCGTCTGAACCAGATCGACAAGATGGAGCAGAACGGCCAGTTCGACGTGCTTCCCAAGAAGGAAGTCATCAAGCTGATCCATGAGCGGGAAAAGCTGGAAGCCAACCTGGGCGGCATCCGTGAGATGAAGAAGCTCCCCGGCGCCCTGTTCGTTGTGGACCCCCGCAAAGAGCACATCGCCGTGACCGAAGCCCGCATCCTGGGCATCCCGATCGTGGGTATCGTTGATACCAACTGCGATCCTGACGAGATCGACTACGTGATCCCCGGCAACGATGACGCCATCCGCGCCGTGAAGCTGATCGCCGGCAAGCTGGCCGATGCTGTGCTGGAAGGCAAGCAGGGCGAGCAGGTTGAAGCGGAAGCTGAAGAAGCCCCCGCCGCTGAAGCGGAAGAGAAGCCCGAAGTCGAAGCTCCTGCCGAGGCTTAATTCGATCAAATCAATATAATTGGAGGAACAATAAGATGGCAGCAATTACTTCCGCTATGGTTAAAGAGCTGCGCGAACGTACCAGCGCCGGCATGATGGACTGCAAAAAGGCCCTGGTCGAGAGCGACGGAGATATGGACAAGGCCATTGAATGGCTGCGTGAAAAGGGACTGAGCCAGGCCGCCAAGAAAGCCAGCCGCATCGCCGCGGAAGGCGTGGTCGCCCAGTACACCAATGAAGACGGCACCATCGGTGCCATCGCCGAAGTCAACTGCGAGACCGACTTCGTGGCCAAGACCGATAACTTCATCGCCTTCGCCAACAAGGTTGCCAAGCAGGTTGCCCTGGCGAACCCCGCTGACGTGGACGCCCTGATGGCCCAGGCCTTCGTGGACGACAGCAGCAAGACCATTTCCGACCTGGTCAGCGACGCGACCGTGGCGATCGGAGAAAAGATCTCCATCCGCCGGTTCAGCCGCTATGAGACCACCGGTGTGGTTTCCACCTACATCCACCTGGGCGGCAAGGTCGGCGTTATGGTCGAAGTCGCCGCTGACGCTGCCGGCCGTGGCAATGAAGCCGTGAAGACCTTCGCCCATGACCTGGCCCTGCAGATCGCCGCGGCCAAGCCCGAAGCGGTCCGCCGTGAAGAAGTGGACGCCAGCAAGCTGGAGAAGGAAAAGGAAATCCTTCGCGCCCAGGCTCTGAACGAAGGCAAGCCCGAGAAGATCGTCGACCGCATGGTCGAAGGCCGGATCGAGAAGTACTACAAGGAAGTGTGCCTGCTGGAGCAGCCCTTCGTCAAGGATCCCGACAAGAACATCAAGAACCTGATGGGCGAGATCGCCAAGGCTGCCGGCGCGGAGCTGGACATCGTGAAGTTCAGCCGCTTCGAGCGCGGTGAAGGCATCGAAAAGCGGAAGGACGACCTAGCTGCTGAGATCGCCGCCATGACCAAATAAGCAAAGCTTATACACCGGGGACTGTCAGACGACAGTCCCTGTTTTTGAGGAGAAAGAACATGAAGATCGGGCTTTTGATTGCGATTAAACGGGAACTGGCGGCTTTCCTGCAGAGCGGGGAGGAGCGGACAGAGGAGACCGTGGCGGGAAAGACCGTTTACCGGACCCGGATGGAGGGGCATGAAGTCTATGCCATCCAGTCCGGCTGCGGCGAAATTGACGCGGCGGCGGCGACGATGCTGCTGATCGTGAAGTACGGATGCGAGGTCATCCTGAACTTCGGCGTGACCGGCGCCCTGGAAGAAGACCTGAAGGTGGAGGACCTGTTTGTGGCGGAGAAAGCCTGGCATTACGACTTCGACGTTACGCCTTTCACCGGCTGCGACAGGATCGGCCAGTATGAAGAATATCAGGATGAGTTTATCCCGCTGGATGCCGGCCTGGTCAGACTGGTTACTGAACGGATCCCCGGTATCCGGAAAATCGCGGTGGCAAGCGGAGACAAGTTTGTGGAAGACCGGGCGGAGAAGCTGCGCCTGAGGGAATCCGGCTGCGGGATCTGCGAGATGGAGCTGGCCGCGATCGCCCGTACCTGCGAGCGCTGCGGCGTGAAATGCCTGAGCATCAAGTGCATCAGCGATACGTTCGACGGAAACGGGGCGGACTTTGAGAAGAACGTTAAAGCAAGCGCAGAAAAGGCATTCGGAGCAATCCGGGAAGTGCTGAAGGCGCTGTAAAAAGCAGTTGAATAAAAAAGCCCGGATGTGCTATACTTAATCGGTTACCAATCACACTACTATTCAACCTGAGACAGGAGGAACCGAGTCACATGCAATACACCAAAGAAGTGGAAGAAATGGTCTGTGTTGCGAAGGGCCCGAACCACGGTCCCGCGCCGATTCCCGAAGAGGGAAAATGGATCCAGGCCAAAGAAATCAAAGACATTTCCGGTTATACCCACGGTATCGGCTGGTGCGCTCCCCAGCAGGGCGCCTGCAAGCTGAGCCTGAATGTGAAGGACGGCGTGATCCAGGAAGCGCTGGTGGAAACCATCGGTTGCTCCGGTATGACGCATTCCGCCGCCATGGCGAGCGAAATCCTGCCCGGCAAGACGATCCTGGAAGCGCTGAACACCGACCTGGTGTGCGACGCCATCAACACCGCCATGCGCGAGCTGTTCCTGCAGATCGTGTACGGCCGCACCCAGTCCGCCTTCTCCGATGACGGCCTGCGCATCGGCGCCGGCCTGGAAGACCTGGGCAAGGGCCTGCGTTCCATGGTGGGTACCATGTACGGCACCAAGGAAAAGGGCACCCGTTATCTGGAGATGACGGAAGGCTATGTGGTCAAGATGGCCCTGGACAAGGATGATCAGGTTTGCGGTTATCAGTTCCTGAGCCTGGGCAAGATGATGGACGCCATCAAGAAGGGCATGAGCCCCAATGAAGCGTACGAGAAGAACCTGGGCACCTACGGCCGGTTCAAGGCTGAAGACGGCGCGGTCAAGTGGATTGACCCGCGCAAAGAGTAAGGGGAGGTGCGACGAATGGCTCTGTTTGAAAACTATGAAGGCCGCATGCCTCAGCTGCAGCCTGTCCTGGACAAGTACGGATTCAAAAACTTCGAAGAGGTGAAGGCGTTCACCAACGGCAAGGGCGTTGACGCCTACTCCATCGTGGAGAGCACCCAGCCCATCTGCTTCGAGAACGTAAAGTGGGCCTATGAACTGGGCGCCGCTATCGCCATCAAGGAAGGCGCGAAGAACGCTGCGGAAGCCGCCAAGTGGATCGGCACCGCCCTGCAGGCCTTCTGCATCCCCGGTTCCGTTGCGGACCAGCGCCAGGTCGGTATCGGCCATGGCAACCTGGGCGCGATGCTGCTGGACGAAGAGACCGAGTGCTTCGCCTTCCTGGCCGGCCACGAGTCATTCGCCGCTGCCGAGGGCGCCATCAAGATCGCCCTGAACGCCAACAAAGTGCGTAAAAAGCCCCTGCGGGTTATCCTGAACGGCCTGGGCAAGGACGCCGCCATGATCATTTCCCGGATCAACGGTTTCACCTATGTGCAGACCAAGTATGACTATCTGTCCGCTGACGTGAAGGAAGATCACGCGCTGACCGTGGTCAAGAAGACCGCTTACTCCAACGGCGACCGTGCCAAGGTTAACTGCTACGGCGCGGACGATGTGCGTGAAGGCGTTGCCATCATGTGGCATGAAGGCGCTGACATCTCCATCACCGGCAACAGCACCAACCCCACCCGGTTCCAGCATCCCGTTGCGGGCACCTATAAGAAGGAACGCTGGGAAGCCGGCAAGAAGTACTTCTCCGTGGCTTCCGGCGGCGGCACCGGCCGTACCCTGCATCCCGACAACATGGCTGCCGGCCCTGCCTCCTACGGCATGACGGACACCATGGGCCGTATGCATTCCGACGCGCAGTTCGCAGGTTCCTCTTCCGTTCCCGCTCACGTGGAGATGATGGGATTCCTGGGCGCCGGCAACAACCCGATGGTTGGTATGACTGTTGCGGTGGCCGTGGCTGTGCAGGAAGCGATGAGCAAGTAATCCGGTATCAATGAATTGCTCCCGAAGTTATTCTTCGGGAGTTTTTGTTTGTCTTTCCCTTTTCCCCTTTTCTTCCCTACACCCCGCAGAAAGAAACGAAGAACCATGTAAGGTTTGCTTGCGAAAAAGCGGAGGGTATAATAAAATAAGCTGTCGTATATGAAAGATAAGACCGGATACGGGAGGACGCATGAGCGGACAGAAAACAGTCTGGGTGACCGGAGCTTCCAGCGGGCTGGGACTGCATACTGCGGCAGCCCTGAAGGAAGACGGCTGGCGTGTGATCGCGGGCGCCCGCAGCTTTGAGGACGGTGAGCAGGACGGTATCCACCGGCTGAAGCTGGACGTTACGGATGAAGAAAGCATCCGGCGTTTCTGTGAAAAGGCGCAGGAGATCGCGCCGCCTGACGCGCTGGTGCAGTGTGCCGGTATGCTGGTGCTGGGCTCCTGTGAAGAAACCGGGCTGGAGGAATTCCGCAGGGTGATCGACACCAACTACCTGGGCATGGTCCGGGTGAACAGGGCGGTCCTGCCGCTGATGCGGGCCCGGGGCGCGGGAAAGATCGTGCTGTTTTCCTCCATCAACGGCCTGATGGGGATTCCCTTCCAGAGCGCCTATACCGCCAGCAAACACGCGATCGAAGGATACGCGGAGTGCCTGGCGATGGAGGTCAAACCGTTCGGGATCCAGATAATGCTGGTGGAACCCGGGGATCACCGGAGCGGAAGCGACAAGTACCGACCTCATGCGGCGGCGATGAACGACGCTTCTCCCTATGCGGCGGAGTATGAGAGTTCGGTTAAGCAGATTGCCCATGACGAGCACAACGGGTCCGATCCGGATGTGCTGGGGCGAAAGATCGCCCGTACGCTGGACCGGAAAAGGATTCCCTTCCGGAAGCGGATCGCCAGCCCAGACCAGCACATGGCGGTTTATATCCACCGCTTTCTGCCGGCAAAACTGAACGCGGCGATCCTGAGAAGCTATTACATCCGAAAGAAGAAATCAAAATGATGAACATGATCAAACGAGTGACTGTGCTGTTCCTGATGGCTGTGCTCCTGCTGACAGGCCTCGCCTTTGCAGAGGACGGGGAAGCCGTGACGGAAAAAGACGGCTGGCATTTCGATGCGAAGGGCTTCCTGACCGGGGAAGACAATCCCGGGGATGAATACATCCTGGAGGACGAGGAGAAGGGCGTCTGGCAGTACGCCTCCAAAGACCTTTCGGTGAAGATCACCCGGTACCGTGAGCAGACAAAGAAGAAAAAGAAACAGGAATACTGTATCGCGGAGATCTGGTGTTCTCCGGAATCCCCGCTGGGAATCATCCAGTCGGATCCCAAGAGCAGCCTGAAGTTCAAGGGCGAGGCGCTGCCCGGGATCGAACAGCGCAACGTGGAGGACCTGATTGGAAAGCATCCGTCCGTGCTGGCTGTATCTGACGATATGTACGGGCTGCGGATCACGCCGGTAAGCAAGGGAAAAACGAAGTATGATTATCACGGCGTTGTGATCCGAAACGGTGAAGTGATCGCGACCAAGACGCGGAACAGCCAGAAAAGGAGAAACTGGCCGAACCTGGACACAATGGCGGTCTATCAGGACGGCAGCATGAAGACCTTTGACTGCGACGCGCTGACCGCAGAAGAATATCTGGAGCAGGGCGCGGTACAGGTGTTCGCTTTCGGGCCATGGCTGCTGTCCGGGGGAGAAGTACACCCGAACCTGGAGAAGATCAACAACTATTCCGAACCCCGCGTGGCACTTGGCATGATCGAACCGTATCATTACATCCTGATCGTGACCGCGGGCCGGCCTACGAGCAAGTACCAGGGATACAAACTCACCTGGCTGGCGGAGAAGATGCAGGAATACGGCGTTATGGAAGCGCTGAACCTGGACGGCGGGGACACCGTTGCCCTGGCATTCAATAACAAGGTGATCATTCACGGGAATATGGAATCCAAAAAGCTGCGGAATCTTGGCAGCATGATCGCTTTCGGACTGAAAGAATCAGAATGAAAAACAACATGAAACGGCTGGCCGCGCTGATTCTTGCGCTGCTTCTGCTGCCCTGTCCCGCATACCCGGAAGACGGTGAAACTGTAACGGAGAAGGACGGCTGGCATTTTGACGCGAAGGGCTTCCTGACGGGGGACAATCCCGGGGAGGAATATATTCTGGAGGACGCGGAAAACGGATACTGGCAGTATGCGTCAAGAAACCTGTCGGTGAAAATCACCCGGGTGCGGGAACAGTACAACAAGAAAAAGATCCGGGAATACTGCGTGGCGGAGATCTGGGCGTCAGAGGACGAACCGCTGCAAGCGATCCTGACCGCGCCGAAAGGGAAATGGCCGGAGGGCGTCAACCAGGTCAGCCCGGAACTGCTGGTGCAGAAGCATCCGTGCATCTTCGCCATGTCGGACGATTATTACGGTTCAAGGCAGCTGAGTATTCTTAAGAAAAACAGCGGGATACAGCCCGGCATTATCATCCGCAACGGGGAGATCCGCTGGGAAAAAACGAAAAAAACTGGCAGCAAATACAGCCGCCACCGGCCGTGCCTGGACGTCCTGGCCGTATACGGCGACGGCAGCATGAAGACCTATTATAACGACGCGCTGACCGCTCAGGAATACCTGGACCAGGGTGTTGTTCAAACGTTCGCTTTCGGGCCCTGGCTGATCAGCGAAGGCAAAATCAATGAAAAAGAGGCCGTGGAGGGCTGCGGTTATTACGAACAGATGGAGCCGCTGTGCGGGCTCGGCATGATCGAACCCTATCACTATATTGCGATCATGGTCAGGGGACGGCCGAAGGAACAATACGCCGGCGTCCGCCTGAGCTGGCTGGCGGACAGGCTGCTGGAACAGGGCTGCGTGGAGGCGCTGAACCTGGACGGCGGCGGGACGGCCTGTATGTATTTCAACGGCAAGGTGGTCATCCAGGGGCAGCCGAATCTTCGCTCCATGGGCAGCATGATCGCTTTCGGACTTCGGGAAGAAGCGGCAGAATAACAAAAAAGCCATCAAAAAACGGCAGCGCTGCTGCCGTTTTTGCTGTTTGTCAAATTCAGCCTCCCGGAATCCAGACATCAAGCTGGCCGTCTTCATCCCGGTCCGCAATATAGGTCCAGGATTCACGCTTATCTGTAAAGGAAGCTTCGAAATGGTCTTCCGCGGGCGTTTCGCAGTGAAGCGACCGTCCGTCGGGAGAAACCGGGCCCTGGTCATTCTCCGGGAAGATGCGGATATTTCCGCCGGTAATGATCACGCGGGAATGCTCGTTCCCAAGCAGCAGCCGGGTTCCTGCAAGCAGCTCGCCGGAGACATGGCCGCTTTCAATCCGGGTGTCACAGGCGCCGTCCGTGCTGCCGAAACCGGCGAGCCGGTTTCCTTCACCGTGAATCCGGACGCGGGTGCTGCTGAACAGGGCGGAAACTTCCCCGCTGAAGGAACCGATACAGGCCCCGACATCGCAATGGAGGGTAACGGAAGCGTACCCGCCTTCCAGACGGATTTCACCGGTTCCGGTCATGGAGCCGATACCGGTCGCCCGCTCGCAGTTTGCCGTGATGTTCAGAAGGCCGGAGGAGCGGATCATCGCCTGGCCTGAGAGAGAACCGATCCCCAGGGCGTCATTGCCTTCGATCACAGCAGACACGGCGGCCGGGCCGATGGCGATCTGCGTATCCCCGGTGGAACTGCCCAGGCCGATCACGCTGATGCCGTTGGCGGAGAGGTTGCAGGTGCCTTTCAGGATGGAAATGCCTTCCCCGGCGCTGCGTCCGCCGCCGATACAGACGACCTTGTCGCCGGAGGCCTGTACGGTCAGCATGCCGTCCATATCGATGACAATGGTTCCGTAGGGATCATTGTAATTGGAACCGATGCCGACGGAATAGTTCCGGTTGTTCATGATTTTCAGTTCGCCGCTGCCCTGCAGGGTCAGGCGAGCGGCCGCCGGAACGCGAATACCTTCCTTGTTCAGCGTGTTGATGCCTTCCACACGGAGCGTCAGGTCGCTGCGGTTGCCGAGCTGGATGGGCGTTTCGTTAACGCCCTTCAGATTGACTTGCCGCAGGGTCAGAACGGCCTTGGCGTCTTCTGCGATCAGGATCAGCATATCCACGCTCTGCGTTTTCTGACCGGTCAGGGTCACATGTCCGCCGGAGATCCGGATGCAGGTATAGTGGTCCATGGCCAGGTTCAGCAGGTCCAGGGTTTCGCCGTCGGAAGCGTTGTAGACTTTCGTTTCCCGGTCGAAGCGGGTCAGGGACAGGTTTTCGGCAAGGATCTCCTGACGGACGGACTCATGGATGGTACGTACCGGCACCTCGGAGGGACGGCCGGTATAGAATCCCTGGATCAGGTCAATGCCGTAATCGATCACGGTCCGGAGTTCCTCGGAAGTTTCGACGCCTTCAGCCAGCGCTTTGATCCCGTTCTGATGCGCGAAGTCGATGGTGTTGCGGACAAAAAGCTGCTTGTTCCGGTCGTTCTGGATATCGGAGATCAGTTCTTTGTCAATCTTGATGATCTGCGGCGTATAACGGAGCACATTCACAATATTGCTGTGGCCGGTGCCGTAATCGTCAATGGCGATCTGGGCGCTGCTGCCGGTTTTGCTGAGACTCTTGAGGCGGAAAAGCTCCTCATCACTTGTAGAGTCCTGTTCCGTCAGTTCAAAGACGAAGCAATCGAGATAGTTGTCAAACTCTTCCCTGATGGCGGCACAGTCTTCCTCGTTCAGGAAGTGGCCGGGGATCGTGTTGATGAAGACTTTGCTGCCGAAGAAACTGCTGTAATCCTGCACGAAGCGATCCATGATTCCGAAAATGGTGGCTCTTTCCACGTCGTACAGGCGGTTGTATTCCCGGGCAACTGCCAGCACTTCCAGCGGGGAAAGATTGATCAGGTTATCTGTGCGCATCAGGGCTTCATAGGCGAAGATCTGTGCGTTTTTCGCATAAACGATCGGCTGGAAATGGAACTTGAACAGATTCTTTTCCATCAGCAGATTGAAGGCGCTGTAAAGCTCTGCGGCGGAGGAAGAGGGCCTGGCAGAAGCGTGGGTATTGCTGCGCAGCTTATTCAGATAAAGTTCGCCCAGCGCAAGCTTGATCAGATTTTCCAGCGCGGTATCTTTCCAGCCGCCTTCCACGGTGGTGCAGCCGCTGTTTACTTCCACATAATACTGCCTGGAACTGATGGCATTATAGGATTCGATCTGGGTATAAAAATCCGCGGTGCACCGGTTGATTGCCCGGCCGATGGTTTCCAGCGTATCTCCGGCGTCCACGACGACAAACTGGTCGGCGCCGATCCGGGCGATGGCCAGTGCGTTCGGATTGGAGGAGGTCAGACGATTGGCGACCAGACGGACGATCTCCTCGGTTTCATTCATACCGTAGTTTTCATAGATAAAATTATAGCGGTTGATGCTGTAGACGGAAAGTGCCAGCGGGAGCACGTGATTGCTCTCCTCGGCAGCATATTCCTCGAACCAGCGGGTAAGTCCCTTCAGATTGTTCAGGCCTGTGACGGAATCCGTATACAGCGTGCTGTCCAGGTGATTGATCAGCAGCTGCTGGCGGGCGTTGCCCAGGTGAATCGTAAAGACCAGGTTCAGGACATCAGCCAGGCGCTTGATCAGCTGGGCGTCGTTGTCCAGATCCATCGTGTGGGCTGCGTAGAAGCCGCAGACGACTGCGCCTGTGTGCAGTGTGTTGAAGAGGGTTATGCCGGTCTCAAGCCCTTTCGGCGGGCGAAGCTCGCTGAGCCTGCAGTCAGAGATGACAAGCTCCTCTTCCTGATTCCGGTAGGGAATATACAGCAGTTCTTCCTCGATACTGTCGGCGGTATAGTCCATGCCCGAATAGATCCCCAGAAAACGCTTGTTCAGGCAGATATAGGAACCGGGCAGAATGGAGGTGGAGATCATTCTCAGGAAGGCTTCCGGCTCTTTCTGGACGAGCAGGCGCTCTACCGTGTGGTACAGGTCGTTTTCGTGGTTGTTCAGCGCTTCGCTCCGGCGGTAGACGCTCAGCGCGTCATACCGTTCGTTTACCGGAGAGGGACAGCCGCAGGATTCCGACAAAATCGGCTGGAAGGAATGGGTGATGGTATACGGCGGATGCTCTCCCGCTTTCAGCCTGTGGATCACGTTTACAATGGTTTCCGCAAGAGAACGGGGGTCGTCGCCGCAGGTAGTCAGGCGGGGAGTAGCCATATAAACGGCCGGCATACCGTCAAAGCCGGTGACGATCACGTCATCCGGCACTTTGAAACCCTCTTCACGCAGGGTGTCGCAGACGGCGAGTGCCATAAAATCGTTGGCACAGAAAATAGCGTCCGGCAGCTTTTCCCGGGACCGGATCAGCCTCCGGACCACGTCAGCGGCGGGCTTGGTCCAGAAATTGCCGTAAGCAACCATGTTTGAACTGAAAGGGAGGTTGTTTTCCTCCAGCACTTCCTTCCAGCACTTCAGCCGGCCTTCGGAATTCGGGTCATCCTGTATTCCGGCGATATAAAATGTATCCTTCGCGCCATGGTCACGGATGACGTGGCGGATGAGATCCTTGTAGCCTTCTTCATAGTTGTTGACGATGGTCCAGCAGCCGGGAAGCTCCATCCCGGCGAGAAAGACCGGGACGTTATGCGCCCTGGCACCGTCTGCGATCTCTTTGATCAGGTCATCGTCATGAAATCCGTGACAGATAAAAACAAGCGCGTCGAACAGGTGGTACTGGATCGACCGGAAGCCGGCACGGGGGATCTTGTTTTCTCCCTGGTACCAGTGAAAATCCAGGGATGTATTAAAAACGACCACGCCAAAACCCTCGGCCTGGCCGATGCGGCTCAGTTCGTTCAGGAATCCGGTATTCAGAAAATTGTGAACCTGAGAAAGGCAGACGGCGATGAGTTTTTGCCTGTCAGCCATAACGCTGATCCTCCTGTGCGGATGATGCTTGTAAAAGATTGTACGTTGTTCAGGCAGAGTATAACACAGAAAAAAAGAAAAAGCAAAGAATGATTAAACACAGGCGCTTGAATTGACGGAGGAATTATGGTATATTCCGATGGCGCGCCTGCGCGGTGAGTTCGAGACCTTCCTCACCTAAAACAAAACTAAAGGATGGAAACCGAAATGAACAGAAACAAAACCCTGCAACTTGCGAACGCCGGTATGATCGCCGCCCTGTATGTGGTGCTTACCTGGATTGCGAACCTGCTCGGCCTGGCCAGCGGCGCGATCCAGGTCCGCCTGTCCGAGGCCCTGACGATCCTGCCGGTTTTTACTGTGGCGGCAGTTCCCGGCCTGACGGTGGGCTGCGTGCTCGCCAACCTGCTGACCGGCTGCGCCGCGTGGGACGTGGTGTTCGGCAGCCTGGCGACCCTGATCGGCGCCGTGGGCACCCGCCTGCTGAAGGACAAGCCGCTGCTTGCCTGGATCCCGCCGGTGGTGAGCAACGCGGCGATCGTGCCGATCATCCTGATCAAGGTATACGGCGTACCGGACGCCTGGTGGTATCTGGTGCTGACGGTCGGCGCCGGCGAAATCATCGCCTGCGGCATCCTGGGCCTCCTGCTCTGGCGGTCCCTGAAAAACATTCCCCAGATCAGAAACATGAAATAACAGGCGGATTACAAAACCGTCTTCCCAAGGTCTCGCCGGGAAGACGGTTTTATTGTTTCGGTTTACTTATGGTACAGCCTGTGGCTCTGGTATCCGGGATCGCAGGTCAGGTTCACGCCTAGCCGGCGGAAGGTGTTGTCGTCCACTGCGGGCAGGATGACCGTGGAATGAACTTCGCAGTTCTTCAGCTTCGGCAGTTTGCTCAGTGCCCTGGCGGCGTTGTAGTTGGTGGCCGCGGAAACGGACAGGGCGATCAGCACCTCATCCGAATGCAGGCGGGGGTTGTGGTTGCCCAGATACTTGCACTTCAGTTCCTGAACGGGTTCAACAACCTCGGGAGAAATCAGGTGCGCTTTTTTCGGAATGCGCGCCAGTTTCTTCAGCGCGTTCAGGATCACCGCGGCAGAGGGCCCCAGCAGATCCGTGGTCTTGCCGGTGACGATCTCGCCGTTGGGCAGCTCAATGGCCAGGGCAGGACTGCCGGTGGATTCGGCGCGGGAACGGGCGGCGGCCATCACGGGCCGGATGCCGTCGTCCAGGTTCAGCTGTTTCATCAGCAGGAAGATCTTTTCGGCTTCTTCCTTTTTGGCATGACCCTGAAGGAAAGAACAGCGGGCGGCATAATACCGGCGGACGATTTCTTTTTCCGCGGCGGCCCGGCAGGCTTCGTCATCGGTGATGCAGTAGCCCACCATGTTGACGCCCATATCGGTCGGGCTCTTGTAGGGGGATTTGCCCCAGACATGCTCGAACAGGGCGTTCAGTACCGGGAAGATCTCGATGTCCCGGTTATAGTTGACCGTGGTCTGGCCGTAGGCTTCCAGGTGGAAGGGGTCGATCATATTCACGTCGCTCAGGTCCGCGGTGGCGGCTTCATAGGCCACGTTGACCGGATGCTTGAGCGGGAGGTTCCAGATGGGGAAGGTTTCGAACTTGGCGTAACCGGCTTTGATTCCCCGGTGGTTTTCCTGATACAGCTGGCTGAGGCAGGTAGCCATTTTGCCGCTTCCGGGACCGGGCGCGGTGACCAGCACCAGGGGGCGGGTGGTCTCCACATAGTCGTTGCGGCCGAAGCCCTCGTCGCTGACGATCAGGTCTACGTTGGTGGGGTATCCTTCAATGGGGTAGTGGCGATAGGTTTTGATGCCCTGGGCATTCAGCCGCTGCTCAAAGGCGACGGCAGCGGGCTGTCCGGCCCAGCGGGTCAGCACCACGCTTCCGACATACAGGCCGATGCCCCGGAAGGCGTCGATCAGGCGGAGGGTATCCAGGTCGTAGGTGATGCCCAGGTCGCCGCGGACTTTACTGGTCTCGATGTCATTGGCGTTGACCGCGATGAGGATCTCTTCCTTGTCCTTCATCTTCAGCAGCATCTGGACCTTGCTGTCCGGCTGGAACCCGGGGAGCACCCGGCTGGCGTGGAAGTCGTCAAACAGCTTGCCGCCAAGCTCCAGATAGAGCTTTCCGCCGAATTCGTCGATGCGCTGGATGATACGCTCGGACTGCATCGCGGTATATTTGTCATGATCAAAACCAAGTTTCATCTGCCGTATTCCCCCTTGCCAAGAACGATCAAACAACAAAGCATATTTTACGCTTTGCAGGGGGCGCGGGTCAAGGTGAAACAGGATAAAAACCAAAAGAAAAAACAAGGCGTGAAAGCGGAAACGGCCCTTGCTTTTCAGGACGGAAAACGGTATACTGTGTCTTGCCGTTTGCGCGATGAAGACCGGATCCTGTGCGATCTTCCGGTGTGAACCCTGTCAGGTCCTGACGGAAGCAGCAGTAAGCGCTTGTGAAGATGTGCTGCAGGGCTGTCCGATCTGAGCGCAGGCGGTTTTTTTTCTGTTTCCGGCGTGCAGAGTATATGTAGAATATTGGAAGTATGCTATACTACATGCCGGTGTGATTGAAGCATGGAAGGATGATTCGAAATGGAACTGGAACTGATCCGTCAGACTGATCCCGAGGTGGCCGATGCGATCGGCCTGGAACTGAACCGCCAGCGGACCCATGTGGAGCTGATTGCGAGCGAAAACTTCGTTTCTCCCGCGGTTATGGCTGCGATGGGCACCTGCCTGACAAACAAGTATGCGGAAGGTTACCCGGGCAAACGTTATTACGGCGGATGCGAGTTCGTTGACATTATTGAGGACCTGGCCCGGAAACGCGCCTGCGAGCTGTTCGGCGCGGACCACGCCAACGTCCAGCCCCACAGCGGCGCTCAGGCCAACATGGCTGTGTACTTTGCCGTGCTGAAGCCGGGCGACACCGTCATGGGCATGAGCCTGTCCAATGGCGGACACCTGACCCACGGAAGCCCCGTGAACATGTCCGGTTCCTATTTCAATTTTGTTCCTTACGGCGTTTCCTCCGAGACGGAGATGATCGACTATGACGAAGTGCTCCGCCTGGCGAAGGAAAACAAACCGAAGCTGATCGTTGCCGGCGCTTCCGCCTATCCGCGGGTGATCGATTTCAAGACCCTGCGCGCCATCGCCGATGAAGTCGGCGCCATGCTGATGGTGGATATGGCCCACATCGCCGGCCTGGTGGCGGCGGGTGAACATCCCAGCCCCGTTCCTTTTGCCGACTTTGTGACCACAACGACCCACAAGACCCTCCGCGGCCCCCGCGGCGGTATGATCCTGTGCCGTGAAGAATACGCCAAGGCGATCGACAAGGCAATCTTCCCCGGCACCCAGGGCGGCCCGCTGGAGCATGTGATCGCCGGCAAGGCAGTATGCCTGGGCGAAGCGCTGAAGGAAGACTTCCGGACCTATCAGCACCAGATCATCCTGAACGCGAAAGAGATGGAACGCACCTTCCGCGAAGAAGGCGTCCGCATGGTCTCCGACGGAACGGACAACCACCTGCTCCTGCTGGACTTCACCGGCACCGAAATGACCGGGAAGCAGATGGAAGCACTCCTGGAAGAAGCAAACATCACGGTGAACAAGAACACCGTGCCCAATGAAACCCGCAGCCCCTTCGTAACCAGCGGTATCCGCGTCGGCACTCCCGCCGCGACATCCCGTGGACTGAAGGAGCCGGAGATGAAGAAAGTCGCGAGCTGGATCGCCAGAGTCCTTCGCGAAGGCGAAGCCGCTGTGCCGTCGATCAAGGCGCAGGTGGAAAACATGATGGCAGGATATCCGCTGTATCAATAACAAAAATTGATCAGTGTCAAGCTTTTCAGGCTGCCGGGAACGGCAGCCTTTTTCATGTGCAGATCCGGTCGTTTCTGAGGTTCAGGAAAAAAACAAAAATCGCTGAACATTTTGATCGGCAAGGGGTAGCGCATTTCCAAAATCTGTGATATACTACCCTCAAGTATGAGTTTCATACAGCGCTTCACAAAAACGGAGGGGCATCGTATGCCTATCGTGTTCTGTGAAACATTTGAATATTTGTACGTACGAAAGGAGGTTCACTGTGAGCGCGAAGAGCAAGGAAAAGGAAACCAGCAGACTGCGGATCGTGTCTCTCGGCGGTGTTGATGAGATCGGCAAAAACATGTATGTTTTTGAATACGAAGACGATATCATCGTCGTGGACTGCGGCAGTGTTTTCCCGAAGGAAGACATGCTGGGAGTGGACCTTGTAATCCCGGATATCACCTACCTGATGGGCAAAAGGGATCATATCCGCGGATATCTGTTTACCCACGGCCATGAAGATCATATCGGCGCCACGCCTTATATCTTAAAGCAGGCGCCTGCACATATCTACGGCACAAAGCTGACGCTGGCCCTGGTGGATCTGAAACTGAAGGAATACCGGGTGGAAGGGATCCCCATGCACGTGATCCAGCCCAAGGACACGGTTCAGCTGGGGCAGTTCACATGCCAGTTCATCCACGTGAGCCATTCCATTGCCGGTGCCTGCGCCATTGCGATTACCTGCCCGGCCGGCACGGTGATCTGCAGCGGCGACTTCAAGGTGGACTATACACCCATCGACGGGCAGATCACGGACCTGCAGACCTTTGCCCGTTACGGGGAGCAGGGCGTGCTGGCCATGCTGTGCGAATCCACCAACGTGGAACGCCCCGGCTATACCATGAGCGAGTTCAAGGTCGGCGAGACCTTCGAGAACCTGTTTGCCCAGGCGACGGGCCGCGTGATCGTGGCCATGTTCGCCAGCAACATCCACCGGATGCAGATGATCATCGACGACGCGATCCGCTACGGACGCCGGGTCTGCTTTATCGGACGCAGCATGGTGAATGTCAGCCGCGTGGCGATGAGCATCGGCGAGCTTCGGATCCCGGAGGGCTGGCTGATCGACATGGACGTGCTGGATGAATATCCGGACAACGAAGTGCTGGTCCTGACCACAGGCAGCCAGGGCGAGCCGATGGCCGGCCTGACCCGGATGGCCTACGCGGAACATCGCAAACTGCAGATCCGGCAGAGCGACATGGTCATCATCTCCTCCACGCCGATCCCCGGCAACGAGAAGTTCATCTCCCGCGTGATCAACCAGCTGTACCGCCTCGGTGCGCAGGTGATCTACAGCGCCATGGCTGAAGTGCACGTTTCCGGCCACGCCTGCCAGGAAGAACTCAAGCTTCTGCACGCCCTGGTTCGGCCGAAGTACTTCATCCCCGTTCACGGCGAATACCGCATGATGTGGCAGCATGCCATCCTGGCGGAATCCATGGGCATTCCCAGCCAGAACATCGTGATTCCCGAACTGGGCCAGGTGATCGAGATGAACCAGGACGTGCTGGCCCTGGGCGAACAGGTGCCTGTGGGCGGCGTGCTGGTGGACGGCCTGGGCGTCGGCGACGTCGGCAACGTGGTGCTCCGCGACCGGAAGCACCTGAGCCAGGACGGCTTGCTGATCGTTGTGCTGGCCATCGACCGGGACGAACAGAAACTGGTTTCCGGGCCGGACATCGTTTCCCGCGGTTTCATCTATGTGAAGGAGAACGAGGATATCATCGACTCCACCCAGGAACTGGTCCGGGAGATCCTTGCGAACAACAGCCTGGACGGCGAGAACTGGCCTGAGCTGAAGAACACGATCAAGGACGAAGTGCACCGCTTCATTTTTGACAAGATCAAACGGAACCCGATGATCCTGCCGATCATCCTGGACGTCTGATCCCCACTCCGGGGCGCTTCGTTGCGCTTTAAGGCAAAAATGGATATAATATCGGTCAGGAGGAAGAAGATCATTCTCCTGACCGTTTAATTATCTGCAGAGGAGGACGAACGATGGACTACTCATCCACTTACCGCCTGGCACAGGATATCCGCGACAGCGATGAATACAAGACCTATCACGAGCTGAAGGAATCCGTCATGTCGGATGAGACCACCGCTGCACTGGTCCGTGAATACCGGAAGCTGCAGATGACCATCCAGATGACCGCCATGAGCGGAAAAACGGCCGATAATGAAGATATGCAGCGTTTCTCCGGCATTTCGACTCTGCTGTTCTCCAAACCGGAAGTCAGCCGGTTCCTGCTTTCCGAGATGCAGCTTCAGCAGGCCCTTTCCGATATCTTCAAGATCGTGACTGAAGCAGCGGATCTCGATATCACCATGCCGGGGGTCGAGGGTTAAGCATTGAGCGACGAAAAGAAATATACCTACCGCAGTATGCGGGAGGAGCGCAAATACGGACTCTACTGGTACAGCGGGCTGTGGATGATCCTCCGCCCGATCCTGGTAGGGCTGACCGTGCTTGTGCTGGTGATCGGCATCGGAATGACCGTATGGGGGAAACTGTACGGCAGTTTTCTTGCGCCTGTGGACCAGGAGGATTCACAGGAATATACGTTTGAGGTGGGCAGCGGCGAAAGCCTGAACCGGGTTGCGACCAACCTGGAGGACGCCGGCCTGATCCGGAACCGGAGCGTGTTCAAATACTACTGCGACTTTGCCGGCATGAGCCAGAAGATCCAGGTCGGTTCCTACGCGATCCGCAAGGATATGGCCATGACGGAGATTGCGGACCTGCTGACGACCGGCGACGGCAATCCGCTGGTCCGGAACATTACCCTGATTCCCGGCGAGACCGTGGAGGACTTTGCGGCGCGCATGGTCAAAAACGGCGTCTTTGAAAGCGCGGACACCTTCCTGGCAGCCTGCCGGGACGGCAAAGCTTACCGGGAATACTATTACATCCAGGATGTGCTGACATCCGGCCAACCTGAAAAACGGAAATACGTGCTGGAGGGCTACCTGTCCCCGAATACCTATGAAGTCTATGTATCCGCCACGGAAGACGATATCATCCGGAAACTGCTGAGCCAGACCGAAGCGGTTTTCACGGTCGAGAACCAGGAGCGGGCGGAGGAACTCGGCATGACCATGGACCAGGTGCTGACCCTGGCCAGCCTGATCGAAAAGGAAGCGAAGGAAAGCGATTTTGCCCGCGTCAGCGCCGTGTTTCACAACCGCCTGAAGGAAGGCATGAAACTGGAAAGCGATGTGACGATCCACTATATCACCGGCGTGCGGAAGATGGCGCTGGGGGACAGCGACCTGACTGTCAGCAGCCCGTACAATACCTATCAGGTGACCGGACTGCCCCTGGGCCCGGTCTGCAATCCTTCCCCGGCGGCGATCCGGGCGGCGCTGTATCCGGACAGCAGCATGATCCAGGAAAAATACCTCTACTTCTGCGCCAAGGAGCCGGAAAGTGGCGAACTGTATTTCTCCAAGACGCTGGACCAGCACAAACGCGCCGTGGAGATCTACGCGCCTTACTGGCAGAAGTATGACGAAGACAGGGGGATCCGCTGATGAGGATCCCCGAACTGCTTTCTCCGGCTGGAAACATGGATGCGCTCCGGGCGGCGCTGCACTTCGGTGCGGACGCGGTCTACGGAGGGATGAAACGCTTCGGCCTGCGGGCTTTTGCAGGCAACTTTGATCCGGATGAACTGCGGGAAGCGGTCACGCTGGCCCACAGCGCCGGGAAAAAGTTCTATGTGACCATGAACAGCTATCCCTTCGACGACGAACTGGACGATTTTGCGGCCTCCGCGGCCCTGGCCGCGGAGATCGGTGTTGACGCCGCCGTCGTGGCGGATCCCGGCGCGATTGTGACCCTGCGCAAAAAAGTACCGCAGCTTCCGGTCCATGTCAGCACCCAGGCGAATACCGTGAACGCGGAAGCCGCGGAGCTGTACCGGCAGCTCGGCTGCGAGCGGGTGATCCTGGCCCGGGAGATGAGCCTGGAGAGGATCCGGGCGCTTAGGGAAGCCGTCGGGGACAGCATCCAGCTGGAAACCTTTGTACACGGCGCAAGCTGCATGGCTTACTCTGGCCGGTGCATGCTCTCGGCCTACCTGACCGGGCGCAGCGGAAACCGGGGAGAATGCGCACAGCCCTGCCGCTGGCAGTATGCCGTGATGGAAGAAAAGCGGCCGGGCGAATATATGCCGGTGGCGGAGGACGAAAAGGGGACGTACCTTTTCTCTGCCCGGGACCTGTGCCTGATGCCGCTGCTGGCGGAACTGTGCGAAGCGGGCGTATCCAGCCTGAAAATTGAAGGCCGGATGAAGACCGAGTATTATGTCGCCGTGGTGACCGGCGCCTACCGCCGGGCCCTGGATCTGCTGGCACAGGGACGGGAACAGTTTGAAGCGAAACTGCCGGAGCTGACGGAGGAACTCCAGTGCGCCAGCCACCGGCTGAGCGATACGGGCTTCCTGCAGGGGAACCCGGAAACGCCCGGGGAGGCGGAAGGCTTCTGGCAGAGCAGGGAATACACCGGCCGGGTGCTGGAAGACGCCGGGGAGGACGGACAGGCCCGGCTGCTGCTGAAGAACCGGTTCTTTGCCGGGGATGAGCTGGAGCTGATGACCCCGGAAGGCGTGAGGAAGGTCACGGCAAAATCCTTCCTGCGGGAAAAGACGGGAGAGATCCTGGACACGCTGGGCGTAGCCGGCGAGGTTATCCGGATGGAACTGCCGGGAAGCCGATGCGGGGATATGCTCCGCGGACCGGTCCGCAACCACCGAGGAGAGAGATAATGGCCAAACTGAAGCGTTATGACTTGTACGAGGGCGATGACGAGTATATCTCACTGCCCGGGAAACAGCCGCTGGGCCGGGACAAGGATCTGAAGGAGCGGGACGAATATGACCGCCGGGCCGCAGCGGAGGAGGCAAAGAAAAGACGTTATTTTGCTTCCAATGAAAAGGACGACGGACTTGGTGCACCCTCTTCCTTGTTTGACGATTTTGACCGTTTTGAGACCCAGGCGCCGACCCGGAACGACCGGCCGAGATATAAAAAGAAAACCCGGAACCGCGGCGCGTGGCTGGCGGTGATCCTGACCTGCCTGCTGCTGCTCGCGGCAATGGGGATTGCCGTGATCCCGCAGCTGACGGGGCTTCGTTACAAGTTCCTGCCGAACCTGGCCTTTGTGAACGGCAATCTCATCAGCATGGACAGCAAGCGGGCGGAGGATTTCGCCAACCAGCGCAAAGCGATGTTCACCGACCGGATCTATCCCGGTACCTATATCGATAACGTCCAGGTGGACGGCATGACCCGGGAGGAAGCGGTGCGCGCGGTTTCGGCCGTTCATCAGGACCAGGACCGGGCGTTCGACATTACTGTTTCTGTCGGAAACGAGAGCTGGCATGTCAACAGCGAGCGGGTGCCGGTATCCCGGAACACGGAGGAGATCGTGGAGCGGGCGTGGGCCAGCGGGCGGAGCAATACCGCCAGCCTGGGCGCCGGCGATACGACGCCTTTCCAGGAGCGCGTCCGGACCCTGTCCGAACGGGTCGATACGGGCAATCCCCATCCGCTGACCTTCGCCACGGTCCAGGATTATGACCACGAAGCCCTGCGGAACCTGACCGACGGCATCGTGAACTATGTGAACCGGGATCCGGTGAACAGCATGGTGCAGTCTTTCAACTTCAACACCAAGACGTTCACCTTTACCGAGGACAAACCCGGCGCCCGGATCGATCCGGACGAGCTGTACGCCCAGCTGACGGAGACCCTGGACAGCGGCATAACCAGGAAGGAAATATGGGTCGTTCCGGAAAAGATCATTGCGGACGTGACCAAAACCGACCTGATGAACAACTTCGGCCTGATCTCCGCCTATTCGACCCAGACCACCAAGAACAACAACCGTAACACCAATATCAAACTCAGCGCCGAGGCAATCAACGGAAAGACCGTACAGCCCGGGGAGATTTTCTCCTTCAACGGCGCTACGGGCGAGCGGACTGCCGCCAAGGGCTACAAGGAAGCCCCGGCGATCGCCGGCGGCCAGAGCAAGGACGAGGTCGGCGGCGGCGTCTGCCAGACAAGCTCCACCCTGTTCAATGCCGTGGTCCGGGCGGATCTGGAGATTGTCGAGCGCAATCCCCACGCCTGGCCGTCCAGCTACATCGAGAAGGGCTTTGACGCTACGGTCAACTGGCCCGGGCTGGATATGAAGTTCCGGAACAATACAGACCAGCCGATCTTTATTGTTGCCGGATTCAACAACCGCCAGGTGACGGTCAACATCTACGGCATGAGCCTGGGCCCGGGGGTGAAGATCGACCTGGAAAGCGAACTGGTCCGGACGATTCCGCAGCCGGAAGGCATCAACTATGTGGTCAATACTTCCCTGACCCCCGGCGAACAGAAAAAGACCGTGACAGGCCGGAAAGGTTATGAAGTCAACACCTGGAAGATCTGGTACAACGGCAACCGGGAGGTCAGGCGGGAACTCCTGTTCAAAACCACCTACAAAGCCTACCAGGAAACGGTTGAGTATAACCCGCAGTAAGCTTTTCATTGCATTGATCCGGGGGATTATGCTATAATCCCCTCGATGCCGAAGTGGCGGAATGGCAGACGCGACGGACTCAAAATCCGGTGCCCTCAAAAGCGTGCGGGTTCAAGTCCCGCCTTCGGCACATATGATGAACCCTGTGGAATCAACGTCCACAGGGTTCCTTGTGTTTTTTGAGAGCCCAAATACCACAACCGTACGACAATGAGATTTTTGCATTGTTGACAGGGGAAAAGATAGGGCATACAATTAACTGGAAGCAGTTCCGTATATACAATCACCATACCATGAAGGTCATCGGGTCAAGCTGATCCGGATGCATTGACTTATCCGGATACAATAAAACGATATGGAGGAATCAAATATGAAAAGAATTTGGGCAACCGCGATTGCAGTATTGATGCTGGCTGTACTGGCTGCGGCAGCATTTGCAGAGGGGGAACAGCTGCCCGCTTATAACTATACCGGCGAGGATCCTGTAGAGGGAGCCATCGCTGAGTTCCTGGCGACAGACGAGCGGGTGGAGATGTACCTGACGGAACCCGGCTTTGTGTCGATTCCCTGTCCGATGCTTTATAAGACAGAGATGACCGATGATACGCACGCGAAGGTCTACGGCACTTTCTGGATCCTGAACTACGTGAAAAAAGGGGACGTGCTGGAAAACATCTCCGGCGGGGAATATCCCGCGATCATCACGCTGGAAAAAACGGATGATGAATGGAAGGTAACTTCCATGGAAGAAGCCGGGGACGGCGAGGACTATGCTGCGGATATCAGGCGCTTTGCGGATGGGGACCAGGAACTGGAAGATCAATACTTCGCTGGAGCAGATCTGAGCATTGAAGCAAACCAGGCGGTCCGGACCCGGTTTATCAAAGCGTATGTTGAAGCGAACGGCCTGGATGTGACTGCGTACAAAGACAGCGGCTGGGATCCGGTTGGACTGAAATAACGCGAACGGTCTTCAGTCAGGGGCGCCTTTCGGAAAAGGCGCCCCTGTTTGATAAACACTGGGCGCCCTGTGCAGGGATGACAGGCAATCCGAAGGAGAACGGATATGAAAAGAAAGCCCAAAGAAACAAAAAAGAACCCCGTGTTCCGAACAGCAAAAAGCATCCTGAAGCTGCTGCAGAACAAAGTTATCGCTTCACTGATGCTCCTGGGGCAGGGCGTTCTGTTCCTGGTTTCCCCGTCAGGGGATATGAAGCCCACGATCCGGATTTCGGCGGGACTGATCATTCTCGTTGCGCTGATTATGCTTTTCCTTCATCTCAGGCATCCGCAGAAAAGGAATGTGCTGGACATTGTGATTGCCGTTTTCAACGGCCTGCTGATTCCCGCTGCCATATACTGCCTGATCAGCCCGGAGACGATCGAACCCTTCGTGAGGTTTGCGGTGGGCATTGTGACGATTGTAACCGGCCTCCTCAACCTGATCGAAACCCTGAAGATTAAAAACAGGAAAGACTGGAAGTTCATCGTCAGCGTTGCCGGCGCCGTTGCCATTATGGGACTCGGGGTTGTCATGACTGCGGCGGGGGTGGAGGATGTCGCCGTGACGCAGCGCGTAATCGGCATATTCCTGGCGCTCAACGGGCTGGCCAACATCTGGTATATCGTTCAGCTTCACCGGAAGATCAAGGAAGACCGCAAGGCTCAGAAAGACAAGCCGATCCCTGAAACGTGAAAGGTCTTCATGGCGTTTTTGTCCGGAAAACAGGCAGAATATTCCCGCTTGTACAGTTTCCGTAAAAGTGGTATAAACTTCCGGACGGCCTGAAGGGCCGTGGAAAGAGGTTTATCTGTATGCCCCGGAATCTGACCCGCGATCTGACAGAAGGCAGTCCGCTGAAACGGATTGTCCTTTTTGCGCTGCCGATGCTGTTCGGCGTGCTTTTCCAGCAGTTTTACAGTTTCGTCGATACCGCCGTTGTCGGCCGCTACCTGGGCGCGGAGCGCCTGGCCGCTGTCGGAGCGACCGGCTCGGTGAACTTCCTGGTGATCGGCCTGTGCCTGGGCCTGTGTTCCGGTTTTTCAATTCCGATCGCCCAGGCGTTCGGCGCGAAGGACGAACATGAGATGCGGCGCTGCGTGTTCCATGCGGTGGTGCTCAGCGGTGTGCTGAGCGTCCTGTTTGCGGTTCTCTCCACTGTTTTCTGCAAGCCGCTGCTCCGGCTGATGAATACCCCGGAAGAGATCATAGACGCTTCGGCAAGCTATATCAGCATCATCTTTGCGGCGATTCCCTGCTGCGTGCTGTATAACATGGCCAGCGGCATCCTCCGCTCGCTGGGCGACAGCAGGACCCCGGTGGTGTTCCTGGTCATGGCTTCGCTGGTGAATATTGCCCTCGACCTGCTCCTGATCATCGCCTGCGGAATGGATGTGGCCGGCGCTGCCGTGGCTACGGCGGCCAGCCAGCTGCTGGCCGGGATCGGCTGCGTGATTGTCATGATCCGGCGCTTCCCGGTGCTGCACCTGAACCGGGAAGACAGGCAGTTTGACTTCAGACTTGCGAGAAAAATGCTCGGGATCGGCCTGCCGATGGGCCTCCAGTTCTCCATTACGGCAATCGGCTCCGTAATGGTGCAGTGGTCCGTGAACGGACTGGGCGTAAACGCTGTTGCCGCCGTCAGCGGCGGCATAAAGATCAGCATGTTCTTTGCCTGTGTGTTTGACGCGCTGGCCTCCACTATGGCGACTTTCGCCGGACAAAATATGGGGGCACGGAAGCTGGACCGGATCCATCAGGGACTGCGGTGTGCCTCTCTGCTGGGGATCATATACTGCGCGCTGGCATTCGGGGTGGTGGCGCTGTTTGCGCGGCCCCTCCTGAGTCTGTTCATTGACGCGGACGCGGCGCCGGAAGTGATGTCCATGAGCATCCGGTATCTGACGATCAACGCCGCTTTCTATATTCCCCTTCTGTTTGTGAACATCATCCGCCTGAGCATCCAAGGTATGGGATATACGCGGGTGGCAATGCTGGCCGGCCTTTCTGAGATGATCGCCCGGACCGCGGTCGCGCTGTTTGTTGTTCCTTCCGCCGGGTTTACCGGCGCCTGTTTTGCAAATCCCGCTGCCTGGGTTATGGCAGATTTGTTCCTGATTCCGTGCTATTTCCAGATCATGCGCGTGGTTCGCCAGCGCCTGATGCCGGAGACGCAGGAGGCGAAGACCGGGAAACTGATCCGCCTGCGCAAAGCTGGCTGACAGATATCATAAAAACTCCGGAACGATGGTTCCGGAGTTTTGTGATTCCAGGCTGCGGATCAGTTTGCCTGCTTTATCATGAACAGGTCAAACAGCCCGTTGACAATAAAGGCGGATCCGATGAAGATCATGATCGCGTTGGCAATGAAACCGGGATGCATGACGATCAGAACGCCGAGAATGATGATGATGACACCCATGATCACAGCAACGATCCGGTTATCAGGATCCGTTCCGGCGACCGCCAGATGGCTGAGACCGTTGAGGATCAGGAAGATACCCATGAGCGTCGGGAAGAAGTCCACAATGCCTTCCGCGCAGGAGATCAGGATGATCCCGGCCAGGATCGCGAGGCCGCCCATTACCAGGACCGTTGTCATATTTCCTGATCCGTCGTTCGGACGGATCAGGTTAACCGCAATCAGCGCGACGCCGCCGGTGATCACCAGGCCGCCGATAATCCTGACCAGCAGATCCAGCGCCGCCCGGCGCGCGATAATGATGACGATGCCAAGCGCTACGCTCAGCACAGCGGCCATTGCCTTGTTTTTCAGCAGTTCCCTGATTTTATACTCCATGATGAAACCCTTCTTTCACAATCGTACCATATGCAAGGAAACGGATATTCCATGCCCTTATATACGCTGTATACAGGTATTTGTCAATTCTTTACAGACCGGTTTTTGCATCTGCTGACCGGAGAGCAATATAACACTTGCGCAACAAATGGTAATCAATTATGATGGATGAAGAAGAGAAAAACAAAGTGATCGCCTGAATCTTACAGATGGAGGGAATTGCATGATAAGATTCATTTGCCTGGTGCTGGCGCTTATACTGATGTTTACATGCTGCGCTTCGGCAGAGGATAACGGGGATGATGTGGTGGAGATCATGCTGTCCGGCATGTCCCTGCGGGACAAGGTTGCCCAGATGATGATTGCTTCTTTCCGGATCTGGAAGGAAGTGCCGGAAACGGAAGGCGCGGAGGAACCGCCTGCCGTGAATATTACGGAGCTGAACGACGAAATCCGGGAGATGATTGCCCGGGACCATTTCGGCGGCATCCTGCTGTTCGGCGAGAACTTTGCGGACGCGGAACAGACGCTTCGGCTGATTGCCGACCTGCAGACGACGAATCAAAGCAGCGGAGGTATTCCGCAGATGATTCTTGTGGACCAGGAAGGCGGATCGGTCTGCCGGATCGGCTACGGGACCAACGGGGTCAGCAATATGGCGCTGGGCGCCACCGGGGATCCGGAGAATGCCCGGACCATGGCGGCCATCCTCGGTGAGGAGCTCGGACTGCTGAACATCCACGCTGATTTCGCACCGGTGGTGGACGTCAACAATAACCCGGCCAATCCCGTGATCGGCATCCGCTCCTTCTCCGACGACGCGCAGAACGCCGCCGCGTTCGGCTGCGCGTATATGGCCGGCCTTCATGATACCGGAACCGTGGCGGCGCTGAAACATTTCCCGGGACACGGAAACACCGATACGGACAGCCATACCGGCTTCCCGCTGATCGGCAGCACCTATGAGGAACTGCAGGCCAATGAACTGATTCCGTTCCAGGCGGCTATCGACGCCGGAGCGGATATGGTCATGACTGCGCACATCCAGTATCCGCAGATTGAGACGGAGAAATACACCTCTGTTTCCACCGGAGAAGAAGTTTACATTCCGGCGACGATGAGCCGCACAATCCTGACGGATATCCTGCGGGGGGATATGGGCTTTGACGGCGTGATCGTCTCTGACGCACTGGACATGGCGGCGATCGCGGACAACTTCAGCATTGAAGATACGGTGAAGATGACAATCAGGGCGGGCGTGGATATGCTGATTCTGCCCAGCGTGAAGAATACCGATCTGTTCCGGCTGACGGAGACCTATGTGGATACGGCGGTCAGACTGGTGGAAGACGGGGAAATCGACGAGGGCCGGATCAATGAGTCTGTTCTCCGTATTCTGAAGCTGAAGGCGAAATACGGCCTGCTTTGGGAGGCTGAGTTCGACGTGACGGACGAGCAGATCGCCGCGGCAAAGGAAGGCGTCGGGTCTGCGGCGCACAGGGAAACCGAATGGCAGATTGCTGAAAACGCTGTTACGCTGGTGAAGAATGAGAACGAAGCTTTCCCGCTGCAGGTGAAAGCCGGCGAGAAAACACTGATCCTGTTCGCGGATTCCTGCGCCAGCCGCGCCGGTGCAGGCGATTTTGCCCGCCTGCTGCTGGAAGAAAAGCAGGCGCTGCCGGAAGGCGCGGAGATCACTGTTATGAAGCATACCCGGGAAAACGAGGAGGAATGCATACAGGCCGCAAAAGAAGCGGATCATGTAATCCTGGTTCACCGGGTCTACGCCTGGGCCTGTATGGATCCGGCCTCGGACGACGGATTCTCCTCAGGAGCCTTTGACAGAATCATTTCCGCCGTGCATGAGGAAGGGAAGACCGTGATCCTGGTCAGCTGCCAGCTTCCCTACGACGCGGCGCGCTTCCCGGATGCGGACGCGATCCTGCTGACATACTGGGGGAGCACCATGCGGACGGTTCCGGAAGATGGCGGTGCCTGGTCGACTAATCTCCCGGCGGGCCTGCTCGCCTGCTTCGGCGCGGGGAAAGCCGGCGGCACGCTGCCGGTCAGCATTCCGGCGCTGGACGAAAACTACAAGCCGACGGAAGAGATTCTTTGGTCCCGCGGCGGATCCGCCAGGTAAGAAGAAAGAACAAAAGAACCCCTGCAGGAGTTTTCCTGCAGGGGTTCTTGTCTGACTGTTATACACCGAAGAGGGGGGTGGAATAGTAACGTTCGGCGGTGTCCGGGAGCACGGTGACCACGGTTTTGCCCGGCCCGAGCTTCTTTGCGAGTTTCAGGGCGGCGGCCACATTGGTGCCGCTGGAGATGCCGCAGACGAGGCCTTCTTCCTTCGCAAGCCGGCGGGCGGTTTCAAGGGCTTCGGAATCCGTGACGACATAAATGTCATCATAGATTTCCCGGTTCAGGATCGCCGGGATAATGCCGTCGCCGATGCCCATCTGGATATGCGTGCCGATGGTGCCGCCGGCGAGGATCGCGGCGTTTTCCGGCTCCACCGCCCAGATCTCCAGATCCGGATACTGGGCTTTGAGCACTTCGCCGATGCCGGTCAGGGTGCCGCCGGTGCCGATGCCGCTGCAGTAGCCGTGGATCGGTCCGGCCACCTGGGCCATGATTTCCAGGGCGGTATGCTTCTTGTGGGCAAGGGTGTTATTCGGGTTTTCGAACTGCTGGGGAACGAAGACCTTCGGATTCCGGGCTTTCATGTCCATGGCGCACTGAAGGCATTCCTCCATGCATTTGCCGATATCCCCGGCGTCGTGGATCAGCTTGACTTCGGCGCCGTAATGGCGGATCAGCTTCCGGCGTTCCTCGCTGACGGAATCCGGCATGATGATGATCGTGCGGTAGCCCTTGACCGCGCCGACCAGCGCGAGACCGATTCCCTGGTTGCCGCTGGTGGGCTCCACGATGATCGTATCCGGGGTGATCAGGCCTTCTTTCTCCGCCTGCTCGATCATGTTCAGCGCAGTACGGGTCTTGATCGATCCGCCGACGTTCAGCGCCTCCACCTTTACCAGGATTTCCGCGCTGCCCTCTTCCGGCATCCGGTTCAGCCGGACCATCGGGGTATTTCCTACTGCTTCAAGAATCGTATTGAATACCATATGATTCACTCCTCGGGGGATCTGTTTGCATGATACGGCGTCTATTATATCGCGTCAGGCCTTATCATACAAGGGGCGAATGGACCCCAAAAGTTGCACATTCAAACGATATGTGGTAATATTTGTCGACCTTACAGAAAGGAAGGATTATGAATCATGGCTGAAACCGAAAAGAAAGTTGCAAAGAAAGCGGCCGAGAAGAAGGCTGCTCCCGCCAAGAAGGCTGCCGCTCCTGCGAAGAAGGCTGCGCCTGCCAAGAAAGCTGCTGCTCCCGCGAAGAAGGCCGCTCCTGCGAAGAAAACTGCTGCTCCCGCCAAGAAGGCTGCTCCTGCCAAGAAAGCTGCTCCCGCCAAGAAGGTTGTCAAGCAGCCCGAAGTGATCATCCAGTCCCCTCTGGGCGGAATCATCACTCCCGAAGAGATCCTGAAGAAGGTTGGCAAGGTTGACCAGGTGTACGTCCGCGTGGACGAGAACAAAGCATACTGGGTCAAGGGCGACGAAAACGGAGCTGTTGATCTCTGGTAATTTTCTTTCATAAAAAAACGCCGCCGGAACAATTCCGGCGGCGTTTGCATTTATCCCTGTGATCAGCCGAACATCCAGCGGACGATGTGCTGGATATGCTCGGACCAGAAGTTCATATCATGGATACCGGGCGCTTCATGGTATTCATGCGGAACGCTTTCCTCCTCCAGGAAACGGTGCATGGCGCGGTTGGGCTCGATCAGGAAGTCTTCGGTGCCGCAGGCCATATAGATCTCAGGGAGCTTTTCCCCGGCAGCCTTCAGTTTTTTTACCAGGACCTCGGGATTGTTGTCGCTTTCCAGCAGTTCGGAAGGCTCCCCGAAGCATTCCCGGTAATAGTCGTAATTGGCGACGCTGTTGCCTCCGCCGGGCTTCATTTTCGCAACTTCATGATGGATGAAGGCGGAGGACATGGCGCCGATCTTGCCGAAGGTGTGCGGATAGGCGAGGCCGGTGTGCAGAGCACCGAAACCGCCCATGGAAAGGCCCGCGATTCCGGTGTCTTCCGGACGCATCGCAAGGCGGAAGGTTTTGCGGACGTAGTTCACCAGTTCTTCGCCGACCATGGTCTGGAAAGCGTGGCCGGTGCAAAGGCCGTTCAGGTAGAAGGAGTTTTCCGCGGAGGGCATCACGATGGCAAAGTTATACTTGCCCGGCATTTCAAAAGGAATAAAATTACCGGCCTTTCCGGTATAGCCATGGAGCAGGAACAGGGTGCGCATGGGTTCCGCGGGTTCGGGCATGCCTTCCCGGGGATCGTTGGGGATCAGGACTTCAAAGGAAGTTTCACGGTGCAGGGCCTGGGAATAGTACTCAATGCGGAAATATGCCATTTGCGGTTTTCTCCTTTTTTTCAGTGTACCGGTCCTTGACCGGATCTTTATCCATCATATCACAGAATCGCAAAACGAATACGACAGAAGCACAGGGAAGCCTCAGTCGAAGTGTTCGATCCTGCGGATCTGGTCCGCCCGATCGATGATCTTCTGTGCCCAGTCATCGTCCTGGGCGTTGAGCTGGTAGGCCCGGAAACCATACTGGCCGGCGGCGGAACAGATGACCTCCTCGTCGTCAATATGCAGGGAAATCCGGTATCGGTTGGGAAGCTTCTGGGGCAGGGTGCTCTTATTGTCCCGCTGCACTTCTCTCAGATGGCGTTCACCGTTGACAATGCCGTCCAGCCTGACGCCATGGGCCCGGAAAAGCCGCCGGATATAGTCTTCGGACCGGAAGGATGAAGTATAGATCCATACTTCGTAGCCCTGCTGCTGAAGCGTATGGATCAGATCGGGAGTACCGAGCCGGAGACGTTCCGGAAAGAAGTATTTCAGGGGAAACGGCAGCTGCGGTTCGGTCTTGTGCGTCAGGGGAGAGACAAACAGCACTTCATCCAGGTCAAAGGACACCCGCATTTTTTTGCTGTCACGCTTCATTTTTCCGGTTCTCCGTTTCGATTTTCTGAACAATATCCATGACTTCCCCGGACCACCGGCTGTCCGAGTACGTCAGGGGCCAGTCGGTGAACCCGGCGGAGCCGGTGACGGTCCGAAGGACCATCTGCTGGTCGATATGAAGCGTGGAAAGATACTTTTCCTCGAACATGTTTTCCAGTTGCTGCTTCATATCAACCCCGGCCGGGCCTTTCCGGTCGATTCCGGTGACAAACCCGGTGACAGGGCAGCGGTAATGGAAAAAGAACTGGCGGAGATAATTCACTGAGTAATAGCGGGCTGAATAGACCCAGACATCATATCCCTGCCGCTTCAGGTACTGGAACAGGGCGGGAATGCCAAGCCGGACCCGTTCCTTATACCGTTTCCGCAGGAGGTAGGGTAGCGGTTTTTCACAGAGGGGGAAGTCTTCCGGACAGAAAACGACTTCGTCCAGATCCAGCGTTACCCGTTTGTCATGCCTGGAATTACGGAGCGCATTGATGATCATATCCTTCTGCGTCAGATCCACGATCTCGACTTTAATGGATTTCAATCCGTTCATATACGCCGCTGCCCAGCGATGGTGGCCGTTCAGGATCATGTAGCCGTCCGGGCTGATCTTCTGTACCTGGAGCGGTTCGAAAGCAGAATTTTTGACAAAACTGCCGGACTGGGAATCTCTCCCGAGTGTTGCGAAGGTTCTCCGGTATTCGCTGATGATCCTGTCGCTCGGTCCGATCTCCGGGGAACAGAATTCATCGTACGGATTCGGATGCAGCGCCCGGAGGGGGAGCTTTTTGATCAGCAGGCAGCGAAGGAATCCGGCCCTGACCGGGCGGTAGATTCCCTTGACCTTGAGGACCTCCTCTTCGAGGAAGGTCCTGAAACTGGTTTTCTGAGAATTGACGGTGTTTTTGTTCATACCGGCTTCACCTCGGAAGGGAACAGATTGTCATGACCGGGATCATTTGCTTTATCATAACAAAAAGGGACGTTTCCGTCAAAAGGACGCGGACTGCCGCTGCCGTCGTGCCGGGAAGGCTGAAAACGGCAGAAAGACAAGCGGTTTTGCCGGGAATAATTGAATGTCGGTTTTCCATGCGTTATACTGAAAGCGACAAGAAACCGATCACGGGCTGAAAGGATGCGAATCATGAAGATACTTGATACGATCCGGGATGAAAAGCTGAGCATGTCCTTTGAAGTGTTCCCGCCGAAAACCGACGCCGCCTTTGAGGAAGTGCTGCAGGCAACCGAAGCGATCGCCGCGCTGAAGCCTTCTTTCATTTCCGTGACCTACGGCGCCGGCGGGAAGGGCGGTAAGTATACCATGGAGATCGCCCGCCGGCTGCAGAATGCGGACGGCGTGGAAACGCTGGCGCACCTGACCTGCGTCGGCGCGAAAAGGGAGGACGTCCAGGCATATCTTCAGGCGATGAAGGACGCGGGCATCCGGAACATTATGGCGCTGCGGGGCGACCTGCCGGAAGGGATGAACCCGGAAGATATGAAAAACAGTCCTTATCCGCACGCTTCCGACCTGATCCGTGAAATCCGGGCGACCGGCGATTTCTGCATCGGCGCAGCGTGCTATCCGGAAGTGCATCCCGAGAGCACCGTACAGGCGGAGGATCTCCGCCGGCTGAAGGAAAAGGTGGAGGCCGGCGCTGATTTCCTGACCACACAGATGTTCTTTGACAATAACCTTCTGTACAACTTTTTATATAAACTTCGGGAGAAAGGCGTGACTGTGCCGGTGGTGCCCGGCATCATGCCCATCACCGGTGCGAACCAGGTCAAACGCGCCCTGAAACTGTCCGGCAGCTTTATGCCCCGCCGGTTTACCAGCCTGGTGGACAAGTTCGGCAGTTCGCCGGAAGCCATGAAGCGGGCGGGGATCATTTACGCCTGTGACCAGATTATCGACCTGTTTGCCAACGGCATCCGCCATGTACATGTCTATACCATGAACAAGCCGGATGTGGCCGAAGCGATCCAGAACCATCTCTCCGGCATGCTGGGGAGGGCCTTCTGATGCAGGAAGGACTTCACCTGGAAGAACTGGGAGAGATCCCCTTTGACGAAAAGGAGATCCTGAGATATGCAATGCTGCCTTCTTTTGCGCCGAAGCCGGAAGAACTGCCCCTGCAGGAATGCCTGAAGGCAGCGAAGGGTGCGGCACAGTGCCGGGCAGTCTGGCGGCGGTATCCGCTGGTCCGGGACGGCAATACGCTGGACCTGGGGTTCGCGAAGACGGACTCCCGGGATCTGAGACAGCATCTGGAAGGCTGCGACGAGATCCTGCTGTTTGCCTGCACAGCCGGGGCGGAAACAGACCGCCGGATCGCCCGGGCGAAGCTGCTCAGCCCGGCCAGGGGCCTGCTGATGCACGCCATCGGGGCACAGCAGGTGGAAGGCGGCTGCGACCGGCTTTGCGCACGCCTGGCGCAGCAGTTTCCGGACCGGCAGCTGACGGACCGGTTTTCCCCGGGATACGGGGACCTGACGCTGGAGATGCAGCGCGACGTTATGGCAGCGCTGGACTGCGGAAGAACCGTCGGCATCACGCTGACGGACAGCCTGCTGATGACGCCGAGCAAAAGCGTGACCGCGATCATCGGAATGAAAGAGAGAGAGGGAGCATGAGCTTCAGGGAACTGCTGAACAAAGGGCCGTTCTTCCTGGACGGCGGCATGGGCACACTGCTGCAGGCGGAAGGCCTGAAGCCGGGCGAAGCGCCGGAAACGTGGAACCTGACCCATCCGGACAAGATTACCGCGATCCACCGGGCTTACTATGAGGCCGGGACCAACATGGTGGCGACGAATACCTTCGGCGTTCATCCCCAGCGGTATGACAGGGATACTTGTGAGAAAATGATCCGGGCGGCGGTTGCCTGTGCGGAACAGGCACGGAAAGAAGCAGACTGCAGCCACGAGATGTTCATCGGCATGGATATCGGCCCCTGCGGAAAACTGCTGAAGCCCCTGGGACCGCTGGACTTTGAGGAGGCGGTGAGCGGATTTGCGGAAGTGATCCGCATCGGCGCTTCCTGCGGTGTGGACTGTATCTTCCTGGAGACCATGAACGACGGGGCCGAGACCCGGGCGGCGCTGCTGGCTGCCAAGGAAAACTGCGACCTGCCGGTGCTGGTGTCCAATGCCTACGGCGCAGACGGAAAACTGATGACCGGCGGATCGCCGGAGTCTGTGGCGGCGATGCTGGAAGGCCTGGGCGCGGATGCCGTGGGCGTCAACTGCTCCCTGGGGCCGGATGCGCTGGCGCCGATCGTGGAACGGTATCTGGCGGCAGCTTCGGTGCCGGTGCTGATGAAGCCCAACGCCGGGCTTCCGCAGGAAAAAGACGGAAAGACTTTCTACAATGTGCTGCCGGACGCGTTTTCCGCGCAGATTGCCGCGCTGGTACCGAAGGGACTGCGGATCATGGGCGGCTGCTGCGGGACGACGCCGGACTATATCGCCGCGCTGAAGAAGGCCGCGGGCTGCCTGGTCCCGCCGCCAGTTGAGAAAAAGAACCATACAGTGATCGCTTCCCGGGGTACTGTGATCGAATTGGGGAAAGATCCGGTAATCATCGGAGAACGCATCAATCCCACGGGCAAGAAACGGCTGCGCAAGGCGCTGGAAGACGGCGACATGGCCTATGTGCTGAACGAAGCCATCACCCAGGAAGAGCGCGGCGCGGAAGTGCTGGACGTGAACGTCGGTACGCCGGGCGTGGATGAGCCGGCGCTGCTGACCCAGGCGGTACAGGAACTGCAGGCAGTGACCGACCTGCCGCTGCAGCTGGATACGGCGGACGCGGCGGCAATGGAGCGCGCGCTGCGGGCATACAACGGCAAGGCCATGATCAATTCGGTGAACGGCAAGCAGGAGGTTATGGACGCGGTCTTTCCGCTGGTGCAGAAATACGGCGGCGTACTGGTGGCCCTGACGCTGGATGAGGACGGAATTCCCGCCACCGCTGAAGGACGGCTGGCAATTGCCGAACGTATCCTGGAGGAAGCGACAAAATACGGAATCGAAAGCAAGGACATCCTTTTTGACACCCTGACGATGACGGTCAGCGCGGACGGCACGGCGGCGCAGACCACCCTGGACGCGCTGAAGCTGATCCGGGAAAAGACGGGCTGCGGAACGGTGCTGGGCGTCAGCAACGTGTCTTTCGGCCTGCCGGAGCGGGAAGTGCTGGGCAGCGCTTTCCTGACCATGGCGCTGGAACGCGGGCTGTCCGCGGCGATCATGAACCCGCTGAGCGACCGGATGATGGGAGCGATGATTTCCTTCCGGACGCTGACCGGACGGGACGAAAACTGCGGAGCATATATCCGCTTTGCCGGCGAGCTGCCGGCGATGCAGGCTGTTGCCCCGGCAGCCGCGGCTGCGGCCGGTCCGAAAGAGACCGGAGCGAAGGGCCTGCGGCGCGCTGTGGTCAAGGGCCTGTGCCGGGAGGCCGGGATCCTGGCCCGGGAGGCGCTGGAAAACGGACAGGACGGGCTGGAGCTGGTCAAAAACGAGATTATTCCGGCCCTGGATGAGGTCGGCCAGGGATTCGAAGCCAAGCGGCTTTTCCTGCCCCAGCTGATGATGAGCGCGGAGGCAGCGGAAGCGGCCTTCCGGGAAATCAAGGCAAAGACCGCCGGCCAGGCGGAAGGGCAGGGGTCGAAAGGCAGGGTGGTTATTGCCACGGTAAAGGGCGATATTCACGACATCGGGAAGAATATCGTCCGACTGCTGCTGGAAAACTACGGTTTCGAAGTAACAGACCTGGGAAAGGACGTGGCGCCGGAAACGGTGCTGGAAGCGGTGGAACGGCTGCACGCACCGGTCTGCGGACTGAGCGCCCTGATGACCACGACTGTTCCCGCAATGGCGGAGACCGTTGCGCTGCTGCATGAACGGACGCCCTGGTGCAGGGTGATGGTAGGCGGCGCGGTGCTTACGGAAGAATACGCGAAAGAGATCCATGCGGACGGTTACGGCCGCGACGCGATGGCGGCTGTCCGACTGGCGGAGAAGTTCATGGAGGAAAAAGCATGCGGAGACTGATCTGTCTCGTGCTGTGCCTGATGCTGGCGGCACCGGCAGTACTGGCGGAGGAACCTGCGTCCTTTTTTGAGGACGCGGAAGCGCAGAAGTTCGGGAAGATCACGCGAACCTATGATTCCCCGACGCTGAAGTATACGGTGGACAAGTTTCTCCTGGACCGGGAACTCGCTTATATAACACGGATATGGGTGAAAGAACCCGGCCGGCAGATCCGGAAAGCGACCTCCGCCTGGCAGAAGAACGTGAAGAAACCCGAAACGATCGCCAAAAAGATCGAAGGGGTTGCGCTGGCAGTCAACGGAAGCGGATTTGTCAGTCCGCTGTATCCCTGGATCCCGGAGGATTATCCGGGAAAAGGAAAAGATTATTACTATACGCCGCTCGGTTCCATTACGGTTACCGACGGGGAAGTGCTCCGGAACCTGGAAGGCGTAGCCTATTACGGGCTGGCGCTGGACGAAGACGGACTGCAGATGTATGTGGACGCGGATAACGGGGAAGTGCTGGCAACGAATCCTGTTCAGACCTGGTCATTCTATGTGGGATGTCCCACACTCCGGAACAATGAGGATATCCTGCCGGCAGAATGGGAATTCGCGGATCATCATGCATCCCGGACCATGATCGGTCGGATCGACCGGAACAACTATGTGATCCTGACCGTGACCAAGGAAAGAGGAAAGGGGATCAGCCTGCGGAGGGGGGCGGCCTTCTTCCAGGAGCATTTCAATACGGAATGGGTCTATAACCTGGACGGAGGGAATTCGATCGCCCTGCTGAGCCGGAAACGGGGCAAAAAGAAACTCGTCACGATAGCGCTGGGCGGCGCAAGTATTGTAGATGTGATGGGCTTTATCGAATAATGAAAAACGCAGCGGTTCAGCTGCGCTTTTTGTTCCGGTTGATGCGGCGGACAGGTTTGCCGATGGCGGACGGACGGACCTGTCCGTCTTTTCCGATGGTTACACGACCGGCAGCGGCCTTCGGCCGGGAATGGTGGGGCCGGGCAGGGGACGCCGCGGGAACGGCGGCTTTCCGGCGCTCCGGCAGCGGCTGGCCATTTCTGCCGAGCTGTGTCGGCCGGCCCTCCCGGTCCACCTTCGCGGGCCGCGGTTCGCGAACCCTGGGCGGCGTCGGCGTGGTGATCTCCATCGGCCAGTCGCTTTTTTCCTCATGCAGGCGTTTGCCGATCAGCTTCTCCACCTGGTTCAGCTGTTTGATCTCATCGATACAGCAGAAAGAGATGGCTTTGCCGGTCCGGCCGGCCCGGCCGGTTCTGCCGATGCGGTGGATATAGGCTTCCGGTTCCATGGGCATATCGTAGTTGATCACATGGCTGAGACCGGCCACGTCGATACCGCGGGCAGCGATATCCGTGGCGACCAGCACACGGCATTCGCCGGTGCGGAAGCGGTTCAGCGCCGTCTGGCGGGCATTCTGGCTTTTATCGCCGTGGATGCCGGCGGCTTCGATGTTCTTTCTTTTCAGATCCCGGACGATCCGGTCCACGCCGTGCTTCGTGCGGGAAAAAACCAGGGCGCTCTCCACGTCCGGATCCTCCAGCAGCTGCGCCAGCAGGTGCTTTTTGTTTGCCTTGTCTACATAATACAGGCACTGATCGATGGCTTCCACGGTGGAAGTGACCGGATCCACTTTGACGTTTTCCGGGTCTGTAAGCAGATCCAGGGCCAGCTTCTCAACTTCCGGCGGCATGGTGGCGGAAAACAACAGGGTCTGGCGTTCCTCCGGCAGACAGCGGACGATTTTGCGCACGTCGTGGATGAAGCCCATGTCCAGCATCCGGTCAGCTTCGTCCAGCACGAAGATCTCCACCCAGTCCAGCCGGACAAGTCCCTGGCCCATCAGGTCCAGGAGACGGCCGGGGCAGGCAATGACGATGTCTGCGCCGCGGTGCAGGGCTTCCACCTGACCTCCCTGGCCGACGCCGCCGAAGATGACAGTGCTGTCCAGGCCTTCTCCTTTGCCGTAAAGCTGGAAGTTCTCCCAGGTCTGCAGGGCGAGCTCCCGGGTCGGGGAGAGAACCAGGGAACGGATTACTTTCGCGTTCCGCTTCGGGGGCAGCGCTTTCAGCCGCTGCAGGATAGGCAGGGCAAAAGCGGCGGTTTTTCCGGTGCCTGTCTGGGCGCAGCCCAGGACATCCTTTCCCTCCAGGACCAGCGGGATTGTGGCCTGCTGGATGGGGGTCGGGGTCTCATAGCCGGTATTGCGGATGTTTTTTAAAAGGGAGGGGGTTAATCCAAGGTCTTTAAATTCCATTCTGTATTCCTGTCTAATCAGATTCCGAGGATCCTGGCAGCCTTCAGGACGCAGACCTGCGTTTTCGCGTCGGAAATGCGGCCTTCCATGACGTCCTTCACCAGATCGGCCAGGGGGATGGCGTACACATCCAGAAATTCGTCGTCGTCCAGGTCGCGTTCACCCTTATGCAGGCCGCGGGCCATGTACATGGTAATATACTCGTCGGAATAGGCAGGCGCGGGATGGAAATCGCCAAGCTCTGTCCATTCGTCCGCACTGTACCCGGTTTCTTCCCGCAGCTCCCGTCTGATGGCAGAGAGCCGGTCTTCATCGGGGGCGTCCAGTTTTCCGGCGGGGATCTCCAGAATCACTCTGTTCAGCGGATAACGGAACTGCCGCTCCATGATTACCCGGTTATCTTCCGTAACGGGGATCACGCAGACTGCGCCGATGTGGCGGATAACTTCCCGGACGGCGGTGCTGCCGTTGGAAAGGGACACCATGTCCCGCTTAACGTGCAGGATCACGCCGTCGAAGATGTCCTCGGTGGACGCCTGGGTTTCTGCCAGCCGCTTCAGCTCGCTGCTTTCATCAAACTGCATAGATGCTCCTTCAGACGGGGATTATGCTTTCGGGGCGATGGTGGCCTTGATGCGGCGGACGCCGGCGGAAGAAGACTCTTCCTTCCGGATCTTGAAGGAACCCAGGTCGCCGGTGTTGGCAGCGTGGGGGCCGCCGCAGATTTCGAAAGAGTATTCGCCCATCTTGTAGGTGCGGACCTTTTCGCCGTACTTGCTCTCGAACAGGCCGATGGCGCCCTTTTCCTTGGCTTCCTGCACCGTCATCTCTTCCATGACGACCGGAACCTTGGCGTCGATCGCTACGTTCACCAGGCGTTCCACCTCGGCGATTTCTTCGGGGGTCATCTTCCGGCCGAAGGAGAAGTCGAAGCGCAGGCGCTCGGTAGTGATGTTGGAACCTTTCTGGGCGACCTCGTCGCCCAGGACCTTCCGCAGGGCAGCCTGCAGCAGGTGGGTGGCGGTGTGCAGCTTGGCGGTTTCTTCGTTCCGTTCGGTCAGACCGCCCTTGGCAGCGCCTTCCTGTTTGCTGATCGCCTGGTGCTCTTTGAACGCTTCGGCAAAACCAGCGGCATCCACGGTGAGGCCTTCTTCGGCGGCCAGTTCTTCGGTCAGTTCCAGCGGGAACCCGTATGTGTCATACAGGCGGAAAGCCTGTTTGCCGCTGATCTCGGTCTCAGCCACATAGGACGGATCCTTCTGGGCCATGAACTCATTCTTGCGGCGGATGCCGGTAATGCACTTGGTGAACTCTTTCATGCCGGTGACCAGCGTCGCTTCGAAGCGAGCGGCCTCCTTCATGATTTCGTCCAGGATGTAGTCTTCCTTTTCCACCAGCAGCGGATAGGCTTCGTCGTAGATCTGCTCAATGAAGATCCTGCTGACTTCGGCCAGCACGGAGGACTCGAGGCCCAGCTGGCGGGTGTAGCGGATGGCACGGCGGAGCAGGCGGCGCAGGATATAGCCGGCGCCCACGTTGGAGGGCAGGATGCCGTTGACGTCGCCGATGAGCATGGTGGAGGTGCGGATATGGTCCGCAACGATGCGCATTGCTTTCTGCGCGTCGGCGTCCTCGTCGTAGCTCTTTCCTGATTTCTCTTCCAGGTGCCGGATCACGGGCAAGAACAGGTCGGTCTTATAGCCGTCGGTCAGGCCGTTCAGGAAGGCCAGCATCCGGTCCAGGCCGAAGCCGGTGTCCACGTTCTTGTTCGCCAGGGGAGCATAGCCGTCCGCGTTCTTGACGTACTGCATATAGACATCGTTGCCGATCTCGACATACCGTCCGCAGCCGCAGGCCGGTCCGCAGTCCGGGCCGCAGGGCTTGTTGTGGCGGGGATAGAACCATTCGTTGTCGGGTCCGCAGGGTGTACCGGTGGTGCCTTCCAGCTCCCACCAGTTGTCACTCTTGGGCAGATAGAAGATATGCTCCGGCAGGATGCCGACCTTTTTCAGCAGTTCCGCGGTCTCGTCGTCCCGGGGCGCGGCGTCGTTGCCTTCAAAAACGGTGGAGCAGATCTCATTGCCGTCCAGGCCGAAAACCTTGGTCAGCAGGTCGTAGCTCCACTGGGTCTTCTCGGTTTTGAAATAATCGCCCAGGGACCAGTTGCCCATCATCTCGAAGAAGGTGAAATGGGTCGGGTCGCCGACGCTTTCGATATCCACCGTGCGGACGCAGCCCTGCACGTTGCACAGGCGCTTCTTTCCGGAGGGATGGTCCTTGCCCAGCAGGTAGGGCATCAGGGGCTGCATGCCGGCGACGTTGAACATAACGCCGGTGGTGCCGTCTCCGATCAGCGAAACAGCGCCGATATTGATATGTCCCCGTTCTTCATAGAAACGGATCCAGGCATTCCGCAGTTCCTTGGAAGAGATCTTGTTCATCATGATTAACTCCTTTGGGATAGTAATAACGCGATAACCCAAATATTATAACAAACAGAGGAAAGGTTGGCAAGAATCCATTTCCTGCTTTTCCTGTGTTCTTTATGGGCTGTATGCGTTGACTTTCATGGACTGTGGAAGATAATGGAAGGGAACGACGGCAAACTTGTATCCTGTATACAAAATGCCCTGATCGGAGGAAACATATGAACCTTACACAGAAGATCCTGAACGCGCACCTGGTCAGCGGAACGCCTGCGGCCGGGGAGGAAGTCTCCATCCGGATCGACCAGACCCTGACGCAGGATTCCACCGGCACCATGGCCTACCTGCAATTTGAGGCGATGGGCATCGGCCGGGTCCGGACCATGAAGAGCGTTGCCTATATCGACCACAACACGCTGCAGACCGGCTTTGAGAACGCGGATGACCATCAGTACATCCAGAGCGTGACGAAGAAGCACGGCATCTTCTGCTCCAAGCCCGGCAACGGAATCTGCCACCAGGTACACCTGGAGCGCTTCGGCGTACCGGGGCTGACCCTGCTGGGCAGCGACAGCCATACGCCCACCGGCGGCGGGATCGGCATGCTGGCCATTGGCGCGGGCGGCCTGGACGTGGCGGTGGCCATGGGAGGCGGCGCATATTACCTGACTTATCCGAAGGTGGTCGGGATCCGCCTGAGCGGCAAACTGCCCTACGGCGTGGCAGCGAAGGATATCATCCTGGAGGTGCTCCGCCGGCTGACTGTCAAGGGCGGCGTGGGCAAGGTGATGGAATACATCGGCGAAGGCGTGAAGACGCTGACCGTGCCGGAGCGCGCGACCATTGCGAACATGGGTGCGGAACTGGGTGCGACAACCTCCGTATTCCCCAGCGACGAAGTGACCCGCGCCTTCCTGAAGGCCCAGGGCCGCGAAGCCGACTTCAAAGAACTCAGCGCGGACGCAGACGCAGAATATGACGAGATCGTAGACATCGACCTGGACAAGCTGGAGCCCCTGGTGGCCCAGCCCCATATGCCGGACAACGTGGATACCGTGAAGAATATCGGGCCCATCAAGGTGGACCAGGTGTTCATCGGCAGCTGTACGAACTCCAGCTATCAGGACATGATGCGCGTCGCCCGGATCCTGAAGGGCAAAACTGTACATCCGGATGTGAGCCTGGTGATCGGGCCCGGATCCAAACAGGTACTGACGATGCTGGCCCGCAATGGCGCGCTGGCGGACATGCTCGGCGCCGGCGCCCGGATCCTGGAAAGCGCCTGCGGCCCCTGCATCGGCATGGGCCAGAGCCCGAAGACCAACGCGGTTTCCGTTCGCACCAACAACCGGAACTTCTATGCCCGCAGCGGGACTGCCTCCGCCGGCATTTACCTGACCAGCTGTGAAACGGCGGCGGTGACGGCGCTGACCGGCGTGCTGACCGACCCGCGGACCCTGGACCTGGATCTGACGGTGGAACAGCCTGCACAGTTTGAGGTGAACGACAACCTGGTCATCCCGCCGGTGGCGGAAGGCCGTGAAGATACCGTGGACGTGGTCCGCGGACCGAATATCAAGCCTTTCCCGCTGGGACACGACCTGGAGGATGAAGTCCGCGGCAAGGTGCTTCTGAAGATGGAAGACAATATCACCACCGACCACATCATGCCCAGCAACGCGAAGCTGCTGCCCTTCCGCAGCAACATCCCGCATCTTTCTGATTTCTGCCTGACGCCTGTTGACGAGACCTTCCCGGCCCGGGCGAAGGCGGAAAAGGGCGGAATCCTGGTGGCCGGCGCCAACTACGGCCAGGGCTCCAGCCGCGAGCATGCAGCGCTGGTGCCGCTGTACCTGGGAATCCGCGCGGTGGCGGCGAAGAGCTTTGCCCGCATTCACCAGGCCAACCTGATCAACAACGGGATCCTGCCCCTGACCTTCGTTAACGAAGCGGACTATGACAGGATCGACCAGATGGACGTGCTGAGCCTGCCGGCCGTAAGGGCAAAGATCGAGGCAGGGGAGGAGATCCTCGAGCTGAAGAACGAAACCAGACAGGAAAGTTACCAGGTAAAGCTGCCGCTGACGGACCGCCAGCGCGGCATGATCCTTTCCGGCGGACTAATCAACTTCATCCGCAAAAACGCATAAAGCAGACATCGGACGGGGCAGGAGCCCCGTCCGATTGCATTACCCGGACAAAACCGCTATAATAGGCCCGTATTGAACGGACAGGAGGACACCTGTTATGAAGATTTCTGCGGCGGTCAAGGACGCATTCCGGGTCTATGCCGGGCATTTCGGCTCCACCCTCAAATTCCTGGTGGTGGAGGGCTGCATGACGCTGGCCGCGCTTACGCCGCTCCTTTTCCTGACGAACGAAAAACTGAAGCTGTTTGCGCTGCTGGCGATTCCGTTCTGGCTGCTGCTGGTGCTGTGGGCGCGGGTCAATGCGGCCGCGGCCATGCGGGACGCATTCAGCGAAGGGAGCCTGTTTACCTACCGGCTGATTGAACCCGGCAGCTACGGAAAGAAACTGGCCTACGGACTGAAACGCGGCCTGATGTTGCTGCTCTGGGGTGCGCCGATGCTCATCGCCCTGTTCATTGCATGGAAAAACTATTACGGATACGGTGACACGGACGTCTTTACCCTGATGCGGAACATCAAGAGTTTCGGCGGAAATGACGTGGTGACAGGCATCCTCTATCTGGCGCTGATCTTCCTGGGCACGGTGCTGCTGCTTGCGTTCGGCTGCGCGTTCCACAGCGGGGACCGGCACGCCTTCGTGCGGGACAATCCGAAACTGGTCCGCGGGCATCACGGAAAGATCATCCTGTGCTGGCTGTGTTCCCTGATGGCGCTGATTCCGCTGATTGCCGCGATTGCATATGCGGTGATCTATCTGCTGCCGGTGGTCAATGACGTTACAGCTTACGTGATGACCAAGGAGAAGCCCCTGCCGAGCATGAAACCTGTGATCATCGCCCTGGCGGCCGGCGCGGTGCTGACGATTCCACTGCTGCCGCTCCGCTCCCTGATCCCCGCGGCGTTTGTGAACGGACTGGGGAAGGAGTAAGGCTGAACCGATGAAGATGAGGCTTGACCGCTGGCTGGCAACGCTTTCTGTCGGCAGCCGCAGCGAGGTCAAACAATGGATCCGCGGCGGACAGGCTGCGGTGAACGGGCGGATCATCCTGGATCCCGCCCTTTCTTTTGAGACGGAGCAGGATCGCCTGGTCCTGAACGGCAAAGAACTGGACGGACGCGTTGTGCGCCATGTCATGCTGTATAAACCGGCAGGGATCCTGACCGCAGCCCGGGACGCCAGACAGCCCACCGTGATGGACCTGCTGCCTCCGGTTTACCGGGGCATCGACTGTATGCCTGTGGGGCGGCTGGACAAGGATACTACGGGTCTGCTGCTCCTGACCTGCGACGGAGAACTGAACCACCGGCTGCTGAGCCCTGCCCGGCATGTGGAGAAACGATACCGGGCGCTGGTGGAAGGCGAACTGGAAGAGAAGAACGTGGAAGCCTTTGCCGCAGGCATGGATCTGGGGGATTTTACCGCGCAGCCGGCAAAACTGACGATCCTCAGGCCGTCACTGGCGGAAGTGATCATAGCCGAGGGCAAGTTCCACCAGGTGAAGCGGATGTTTGCCGCCGTGGGCCATGAAGTGCTGGAGCTGCACCGCTGCGCTTTCGGCCCGCTGGAACTGGATCCTGCGCTGCAGGAGGGACAGTGGCGGGAACTGACGGCGGAAGAGGAAAAAGCCCTGCGGGAGGCCGCAGGCATGGGAGACGCATGAACGATCATTATTACACCCGGGTGCCGCAGAGCGAATCCAGGCCGGTGAGCTGTGTATACAGCTACCGGGGTGTTGACCTGTTCTTTCAGACGGACGCGGGGGTGTTTTCCAAAGGTGAAGTGGATACCGGCACCAGGCTCCTGCTGGAGGCACTGCCGGAGGAGATGAACGGGGATATCCTGGACCTGGGCTGCGGCTGGGGCGTGATCGGGATTTCGATCGCGAAGAAGTGGCCGGAAACCCGGGTCACCATGGCGGATGTGAACACCCGGGCGCTGGACCTGAGCCGGGAAAACGCGAAACGGAACCGGGCGGAAGTCACCTGTGTGGAGAGCGACGGCATGGCCGCGCTGGCAGGGCAGACCTTCGACGCGGTGGTGACCAACCCGCCGATCCGGGCGGGCAAGCAGGTCATCTACAAAATGTTTGCCGACGCGGCAAAGAGCCTGAAAACAGGCGGCGCGCTGTATCTGGTGATTCGGAAACAGCAGGGCGCGGAAAGCTGTATGAAATACCTGCAGACGATCTACGGCAGCGTGGAGAAGCTGGATAAGTCCGGCGGGTTCTGGGTGCTGAAAGCATCCCTCTGAGCAGAAAAAGTGATACGGGAACGCGGCAGCGTTCCCGTTTTTGTATTGCCGGATTATCCGGATCAGCGTTCGAAGGATTCTTCTTCAGCACCTGTGTGCTTCGCCCGGTTTTCTTCCGCCAGGGCTTTCAGCTCGTCGTAATCGGCCAGGTTGCAGCTCCTGCTGTAGGGGACCGGCAGCAGACCTTCGTTGATCCAGCCGACCAGTTCCGCACGCCGGGGGTCGGTGACGCCCAGGTCCACGCCGGTGATCCGCCAGTTATTGAACACCTCCGGTTCCACGGGGGAGTTTTTGCCGAAATATTCCACGATCATATCCCGGACGGAATTGGAGGATTCCCATTCGCGCGTTCCGTCAATGAGATTCCTTGCCTTGAGTGTGGAAGAATAGCGGTAATTGTTGACGGCCAGCGTCAGCACGTCGTCGTCCTGCAGCGGCCGGTCTTTGTACATCACGTTCTCGATCCGCCGGCCCTTGGGCATGGACAGGTTGATCTCGTAGTCAACGCCGCTGAACATATCATACAGATAGCCGGGATAATCCGGATCAAAGGAAATGTTGATGTCACCGGGAATCCACTGGTTGTAGCATTCCGCGGACCATTCCATATAGCTTTTCAGTTCTGCTCCGGTTACGGTCACCCGGTACAGGGTGTTGTCATATTTATAGATGTTGAAAATGTCGGCGTAACGGATCTCGCCTTCCGGAAGGTCACTGTTGTCCCTGAACAGCGATGCGGCAGCCACGTCCGCTCCGGCGTTTTCCATCTCTACTTTCAGGATCAGGTCGACCACGGCGGTGTTATGAAGTTTTCCTTCCGGAATGCCCCTGATCTCATTGTCCGGCTGGAAACGGGAAGTGGTTACGCCCAGCGGCGGACCCTGTTCAATCCCGCTGCCTTCGGTTCCGACGCCGGCCAGGGCCACCGCCCGGTCATGGGCGAGACGGACCGCCGGGATTTCCCGGATCGTCAGGCTGGGTTCATAATCCGCCATATCCACAATGGTCACTTCGGAGGATATAATTTTTTTGTTCTCATCCAGTGTCAGGTCAAAACGGGCGATTTCGCGTCCGGCGTTGCGTACGCCGCCCACCGGGACGCTGCCGATGCTTTCATTGACGGTGATGTGCTGATGGGCGACCTGCAGGATGTCCACTTCGGGATTGTCCTCCAGGATTTTCCGGGCGGAGTCCGTCCGGAAAGTTTCGTCATATTCCGCGTGCAGGCCCATATGGGCGGAGACCATGATGAGGTCCGCCTGATCTCCGATCTCCGTGATCGCCCGGCGGACAGCGTCGCTGGGCGCTTCACAGATCAGGTCGTCTATGCCGGCCTTTCCGCCGTCCCAGCGCGGGATCTGAGGCGTTGAAACACCGATGACGGCAAGCCTGATCCCTCCGCGCTCAATGATTGTCCAACCGGTACCGGTCAGGCAGTTTCCGTCTCCGTCCAGGATGTTTGCGGAGAGAACCGGGAATTTTGCCGTGCCGAGGATTTCAAGCAGCGTCGGGACGCCCCAGTTGAATTCGTGGTTTCCGATCGTCATGGCGTCGTATCCCATGACGTTCATGGCGGCAATCACGGGATGGGGCTGGTCGGGTTCCTTGTTGGCGATGTCATCCGTCAGGATTGTTCCCTGGATTTCATCTCCTCCGTCGATCAGGAAGGTATTCGGGTTTTCCTCCCGGACCTGCTGAATATAAGTATACAGGCGTGCCATGCCGTTGTTGGAGGTTTCCGTTCCGTCCTCATAGGTCCAGCCCCAGACGTTTCCGTGCATATCGGAAGTCCCGAGGATCACAATGTGTGTATCCTCCGCCAGGGCAGACTGGAACAGCAGCGCGGCCAGCAGGACGGACAGGATGAGCAGCCATCTGAAAGCGGATCGCTTCATTGAGTGGTTTCTCCTTTATCTCTGAATCTTAAGGCGACATTTTTCCTGTGAACAAAGTGTAACATGGAAAAAACGGAACAGGCAAGCGGGGAAAAGAAAAACCCGCCCCGTAAATATATACGGTGCGGGCAGATCCTCTGTCTGAATATTGCCTGATCGGGACAACATTATTTGATAATGATCTCTCCGTTTTCGTCCAGGTCGACGGTCAGATCTGTTCCGGGAGCCACGTCCGCGGCGATGACCTTGCGGGCAATCAGGGTTTCCACCTTGCTCTGCAGGTAGCGCTTGAGGGGACGGGCGCCGAAGACGGGGTCGAAGCCACGGTCGATGACGGCGTTCAGGGCGGCGTCGGTCAGGGTGACTTTCAGCTGCTTGTCCTCCAGCCGCCTGTTCAGGCCGGCGATCATCAGGCCCACGATGGAGCCGATCTCGTTCCGGGTCAGGGGCTTGTAGCAGACGATCTCATCGATCCGGTTCAGGAACTCGGGACGGAAGCGGGTCTTCAGCAGGCGGTCCACCTGGTCCCGGGCTTCCGCGGTGATCTCCCCGTCGGCGATGCCTTCAAGGATGTATTCGCTGCCCAGGTTGCTGGTCATGATCAGGATCGTGTTCTTGAAGTCCACGGTACGCCCCTGGCTGTCGGTGATCCGGCCGTCGTCCAGGACCTGCAGCAGGACATTGAACACATCCGGGTGGGCCTTTTCCACCTCGTCGAAGAGGACCACGCAGTAGGGATGGCGGCGGACCGCTTCGGTCAGCTGGCCGCCTTCGTCGTAGCCCACATATCCGGGAGGCGCTCCGATGAGCCGGGAGACGCTGAACTTTTCCATGTATTCGGACATATCGATCCGGACCATGTTCTTTTCATCGTCAAACAGGGCCTGGGCCAAGGCCTTGGCCAGCTCGGTCTTGCCGACGCCGGTGGGGCCGAGGAACAGGAAGGAACCCAGGGGACGGTTCGGGTCCTGGATGCCGGCACGGGAGCGGAGGATAGCCTCGGAAACCTTCTTAACCGCCTCATCCTGGCCGATGACCCGCTCATGCAGGACATCTTCCAGATGCAGGAGCTTCTCCCGTTCGCCTTCCATGAGCTTGGAGACGGGGATCCCGGTCCAGCGGCCGACGATCCGGGCGATCTCCTCTTCGGTAACCCGGTCACGGAGCAGGCTGTTTTCGCCTTTGCTCTCCTCAGCGATGGCTTCTTCCTTTTCCAGTTCCTGCTTCAGTTTCGGCAGTTCACCGTACTTGAGCTCCGCGGCGCGGTTCAGGTCGTAGGACCGTTCCGCCTGCTCGATCTCGGCGTTGACGCGTTCGATTTCCTCCCGCAGGCCGGTAACTTTGCCGATGGCTTCCTTCTCCGCTTCCCAGCGGGCCTTCATGGTGTTGAACTGGTCCCGCTGATCCGCCAGCTCCTTCTGGACCTCTTCCAGATGGGCGCGGGATAGAGGATCGTCGTCTTTCTTCAGGGCGGCTTCCTCGATCTCCAGCTGCATGATATGGCGTCGGATATCGTCCAGTTCCGTAGGCAGGGAATCGATTTCCGTACGGATCAACGCGCAGGCTTCATCCACCAGGTCGATGGCCTTGTCCGGCAGGAACCGGTCGGTAATGTAGCGGTTGGACAGGGTGGCGGCGGCAATCAGTGCGTTGTCCTGGATTTTGACGCCGTGGAAAACTTCATACCGTTCCTTCAGGCCGCGCAGGATCGCGATGGTGTCCTCCACCGTAGGCTCGGAGACCATGACCGGCTGGAACCGGCGCTCCAGGGCCGCGTCCTTTTCAATGTACTGACGGTATTCGTTCAGGGTGGTGGCGCCGATACAGTGCAGCTCGCCTCTCGCCAGCATGGGCTTGAGGATGTTGCCGGCATCCATGGCGCCGTCCGCCTTGCCGGCGCCGACGATGGTATGCAGTTCGTCGATGAACAGGATGATGCGGCCGTCGCTCTTTTTAATCTCCGCCAGCACGGCCTTCAGCCGCTCCTCAAACTCGCCGCGGAACTTCGCGCCGGCGATCAGGCTGCCCATGTCCAGGGAGAAAACCGTTTTATCCTTCAGGCTGTCCGGCACATCCCCCCGGACGATCCGCTGGGCCAGGCCTTCGGCGATGGCGGTTTTGCCAACGCCGGGTTCGCCGATCAGTACGGGGTTGTTCTTGGTTTTCCGGGAAAGAATCCGGATGACGTTACGGATTTCACTGTCGCGGCCGATGACGGGATCCAGCTTCTGTTTCCGGGCCAGGTCCACCAGGTCGGAACCGTACTTCTTCAGGGCGTCATAGGTATCTTCGGGGCTGTCGGAGGTGACGCGGGCGGCGCCCCGCACCTCGCTCAGGGCCTTCAGGAAAGCGTCGTCGCTGTATCCCAGGGATTTCAGCAGACGTTTTACGTTGGAAGACGCTTTGGCGCACAGACCCATCCAGACATGCTCCACGGAGAGGTATTCGTCCTTCATCCGTCCGGCGGCCTTTTCCGCTTCCAGCAAGGCCTGCTCCACGTCATTGGCAATGTAAACCTTGCCGGGCTCCCGGCCGGAGCCGGAAACACGGGGTATTCGGTCCAGGTTGTCCTTCAGGCCGGTGACGAGGGCAGGTACGGATAAGCCGCATTTGGTGAGCAGCTGGGGAATCAGCTCGTTCGCGTCCTCGGTCAGGGCGAGCATCAGGTGCTCCTGCTCCACATTCATATGCTGATATTCGATGGCAAGGGACTGCGCCCGCTCCAGTGCGGCGACGGTCTTTTGCGTGAACTGGTTCATATTCATAGGACATTCCTCCTCTGAAGGCAGTTTGACTAACTTTGACCTTCATGGATATTATACATCATTCCGCGGACATGTCAAGAGGCGGGAGGAAGAAAAAAGGGGATCGTGACGTTGTTTTTATCGAGTCCTGTTTTGGACAAGCGGGATGAATTATGGTATTATATACTGTCTTGGTTTAGGCATTTTGAACCGGGACGAGCGAGTATACGGAGGAGCACAATGTTCGGAAAGAAGAGGCGCAGTCCGGAGCAGACGGAATATGAAGCGTATCCCGCCGACGAAGGATATCAGCCGCTCTTTACAGACGAAGAGGACCCGGAAGATTACGGCGCCGCGGACAGCGGGGCCTGGTCTGACGCGCCTGAATATGAGGGATACGACGGACAGGGTGAATACGAAGAATACGAAGAATACGACGAAAACGGCGGGTATGACGAAAACGGTGACGGACAGGAGTCGACCTGGGCCGTGGACGATGATGATGACGAATATGACGGGGAGCCGGAAGAAAAGCCGGAGCGCAGGACGATCTTCCGGCCGGAGGACCGGAAGCCGAATTTTGTCGTCAGCGTACTGCTGAACACGGTCCGGGTCCTGATCGTACTGGTGGCGCTGGCCGGCGTGGCCGGGCTGGGCGCGCTGGCGGGGATCGCCAAGGGTTATGTGGACACGGCGCCGGAACTGAACCTGGTCGCCCTGGACAGCCAGGCGCAGACGTCCTTCATTTATGATTCAAACAACAACCTGATCACGGAATACAAAGGCACGGAGAACCGAGTACTGGTCTCGCTGGACGCCATGCCCAAGCGGCTGCGCAACGCGTTCATCGCTGTGGAGGATGCGCGTTTCTATTCCCACAGCGGCGTGGACCTGAAGCGCATCGTCGGCGCGTTTGTCTCCAACCTGTCCTCCTCCGGCACCCAGGGCGGTTCCACGATCACCCAGCAGCTGATCAAGAATACGCTGCTGTCCTCGGAACAGAGCTATAAACGGAAGATCCAGGAAGCCTACCTGGCAATCCAGCTGGAGAGCAGGTACAGCAAGGACCAGATCCTGGAGAGCTACCTGAACACGATTTACCTGGGGGAGAACTATTACGGCGTACAGGTGGCGGCCCAGGGCTATTTCGGCAAGGACCTGGGAGACCTGACCCTGCGGGAATGCGCGATCTTGGCCGGCGCCACCAACAACCCCTACTACTACAATCCCCGGCGGAACCTGTATACCCGCAAGAGCGAGGACAAGGATTACGCCGCGGTGACCAACAACCGGACGGACTATGTGCTCCGGTGCATGTACGAGAACCAGTACATCACCAGGGAGGAATATGAAGCGGCGCTGGATCCCGCAACGGCGAACGTGCTGCGGGAAGCGCCTGCATCCGGCGACGGCATGTACAAGTACCCGCACTATGTGGAATATGCCGTGAAGGAAGTCGTGAGAATCCTGCTGGAGCTGAACGGCCTGGAGGACAATGCCGCCAACCGCACCGCGATGGAAAACAAGTTCCGGACCGGCGGCTACAGCGTGAAACTGGCGATTGACCCGGCGATCCAGGAAACCGTGGAGAGCACGCTGCAGAACTGGAGCAAGTATCCTTCCCTGCGGGATCCTTCCGACAAGGTCTTCCGGACCAAGAACTCCGACGGGACCTATACCGAGGTGATCCAGCCGCAGGCAGCCTGCGCGGTGCTGGACTACCGGACGGGCGAGCTGAAGGCGATCGTGGGTTCCCGGAACGAGGTGACCGCGAAAAAGACCTTGAACCGCGCAACTGATATGAAGATGCCGGTTGGCTCTTCCATCAAGCCGATCGCGGTTTACGCGCCGGCACTGGAGCTGGGCAGGAGCCCGGCATCAGTGGTCTACAACATGCCGATTCCTATTTCCGGATGGAAGGACGCAAAAGGGAATGATTCCTGGCCGAAGAACTACGGCGGAGCCGGCTATGTGGGTCCGGAGACCCTGCGGACGGCGATGGCCAAGTCCCACAATACTTCCGCGGCGTCCACGCTCATGACCATGGTCGGCGTGGAGCGCAGCGTGGACTTCCTGCACCGGCTGGGAATCGATGACGGACATATCGACGCGACGCCGTTCGGCCTGAGCCTGGGTTCCTCCGGTATCACCCCGCTGCAGATGACCGTTGCTTTCGGCGTGCTGGCCAACGGCGGAATCTATCAGGAACCGATCTCGGTCCTCGGTATCTCGGACTCCGCCGGGCATGTGATCTGGGACGGACACCAGCACCAGGAACGGCGCAAGGTGTTCTCACCCAGCACGTCCTGGATGATCGTGGACATGCTCAAGACCGCCGTCCAGAGCGGTACGGGTACGAGCGCGAAGATCAACGGGCAGGTGGTCGGCGGCAAGACCGGCACCAATTCGGACCAGAAGGGCGTATTCTTCTCCGGGATCACGGGGTATTACGCCTCCGCCCTGTGGGTCGGCCACGACAACTACAAGGCCCTTTCTTCCAAATCTACCGGATCGGGCGCCGCGGCGCCCCTGTGGCAGGCGTATATGAGCAAGATTCACCAGGGCCTGGCGAAAAAGGAGATCCTGGAAGGCAATCCCCAGGATTACGGCCTGGTGAAGGTGACCACCTGCGGGGTCAGCGGCCAGCTGGCGACGGAAGCGTGCCGGAACGACGCGCTGGGCTACGGTGTGGTGACGGACTGGTGGGCGAAGGGTACCGAGCCGACTGTCAGCTGCCAGATGCATACTACGCAGACGATCTGCAGCGAATCGAAAATGCCGGCGTCTCCTTACTGCCCCCATCCGGTGCAGGCCGGCGTGATCACGATTCCCAGCGGGCATCCGCTTTATAACCTGCTGGCGCAGTACAAGGACGTAATTGAACAGTATCTCGGCTCCAGCGCCGCGTACAGCAACACGGTCTGTACGATGCATAACGAGTATTACCAGGGCACGGAGCCGTCCGGACAGAATCCGGATGATCCCCAGTCGAACGCGGAGGCACGGCAGGTGCTGGCCATGGCGGAAAGCATGCTGGGCACGCTGGATCCGACCAGCCCGAAATACCAGGCGGTGCAGAATGCGGCGGATTACCTGAGGATGCTGCTGAATTCGGGCGGAAGCCAGGAAGATATCCTGACGGCCGTACAGACGCTGACCATGGCAATGGGCGGAATATATTAGGAGGAACGATGAAGAGACTGGCTGTAGCAGCGATCATGCTGCTGGTGCTGATGGCGGGGATCGCTCTGGGAGAGGGATCCGGCCTGAGCATTGACGCGCCCCGGGAGGAGATCCGTCCCGGGCGTCCGGTCATTCTCTCTTTTATGGTCCCGGAAGACGGGACCTGCAGTATCGGGCTGCGGAATAAAGCAGGCACCGAGCTGACCGTTGCCGAAGAACGGACGGTCACTTCGGGATACAATTCCATGTACTGGAACGGTACCTGCGAAGGAATTCCGGTACCTGAAGGAGACTGGATCCTGACGATCTGGATGAACGGACAGGCCGCGGAAACGCAGGTCACAGTCGGCCGGATGATTCCCTGCCTGATCGCTGTCACTACAGAGAACGAGACCGTTGAAGAAGGCGATACGGTCCTGATCAGTTTCTATACTACGGAGGGCGGCACCCTGCTGCTGCAGGCGGACGGGGAAACCGACCCGCTGTACTGGGAGAATGTTGCCGCCGGTTCGGGAGAAGCCGGTTTCCAGGCAGAGATGGAACCGGGGAGCCACGAGCTGATCCTGACGCTGGCCGGTGCGGACGGAACGCTTTCCGAACCGGTCCGCCTCTCGCTGGAGGTTCTGGAGAAGGAAGACCCGAACGCCATGCCTACCCCGGAACCGCTGCCGGAATATCTCCGGGAGAAGGCGGAGAACGGCTTTACGCCGGCGCATATCAGTCCCCGCCGGGGAGAAGACCAGACGCTGAACTACTGGACCCTGCCCATGGACATTACCGATGAGGAAGCGGTCTGGAAGGTGCTGACCGCGCCGATTACCGTACTGGACAACGGAAAGAAGAACGCGGAAAAGATGCAGGTGATCATCCGGTCCCAGCCGGGTGAAGAAAGCGACGGTATCGGGATGGTCACGTGCATCAGCCAGGGCGTGCATGTACTGGAACGCGGTGAAGAATGGTCCCTGATCGAGTGCTATTCCTCCTCCTTCCACGACAGCCCGATCCTAAACTGGAACACCCTGGTTCAGGGATATGTTCCTACAGCATACCTGAAAGAAGTGAAACCGAATCAGGAAATGGGGCTGGTAGTGGATAAACTGACCCAGCGGCTGTATGTGTTCAGGGACGGGAAACTGTATTCCACGCTTCTGGTTTCCACGGGGATCTCAAACGCAAAACAGCCCTATAACGAAACCCGGTCCGGTGAGTTCCTGCTGGTCAGCAAGGTGGGCGAGTTCGCCTCGGACAACCTGCGGTGCGCGATGGCGCTGCGTTTCAACGACGGAGACCTGCTGCACGAGGTTCCCTACATCGCCTATGATTACGGGAAGGATTACAGCGTCAATGAACCGAAGCTGGGCACAAAGGCCAGCCACGGCTGTATCCGGGTCCAGCGCCAGCCTTCTCCCGAAGGCGTCAACCAAAGATGGCTGTGGACCAATTATAAAAAGAACACGCGGATCCTGATCTGGGAAGACTGGCAGGGGAGACAGCTTTCGGTTCCGGACAGCAAGACTCCGCTGTACTGCGTGAAGAAGCGGACGGGAAACTATCACACGACAGACCGGTGTAACGCGATCCGCGGGAAGCGGATTGAAGAACTGACCTACGGGCAGCTGGACGGGGACGAGTACAAAAAACTCAAACCGTGCCCGCTCTGCGCAGCTCCGTCGAGGATTGAGACAATCCTGGCCATCAACGAGACATACGCCGAGGGCGGAGATCATGATCCGGTCATGACCGAAGCCCGGAAAAACTGCCCGCGGAAACTGAAGGGAAAGTGACAAGATGAACGTAGTTGACATTGTGATCCTGGCGATCCTGGGGCTGAGCGTCCTGGTGGGGCTGTACCGGGGGTTTATTTCCTCCGTTGCGTCCATGGGCGGCTGCCTGCTCTCGCTGGGCCTCAGCTTCTGGCTGAGCCCGATGCTCGCCAACGCGATCCAGAACAACCCGGATATCCTCAGGACGCTGGCGTCCTATACCGATGCGGCGACAAAGCTGGGAGACCAGTCGCTGGCTGCCAGCAACGTGGCGACGCTGACGGAAAACGGCATTGCAGAGATCATTAACAGGGTCGGCCTGCCGGCGCCGCTGAGCACCCTGCTGCAGAACAACCTGCAGAACCAGGTATTCGGAGCCGCGGCGGACGTGGGGACTTATATCTCCCAGACGATCATCGGTGCCATCCTGAACGTGATCTGCTTCATTGTGTGTTTCCTGGTGCTGATGCTGGTTATCCACCTGGTGATCAACTTCCTGAAGGTTGTGTTCAAGTTCCCGGTCCTCAAGCAGCTGAATTCCATCGCGGGCGGCGCTTTCGGCCTGATCCGCGGCGCGCTGCTTTGTTTTGTGGCTTTCGCGCTGCTGCCCCTGATCCAGACGCTGCTGCCGGTGAAGGACATCAACAACCTGGTGGAACAAAGCGCGCTGGCGCCGCTGTTCAACAGCGGCAACCTGATCCTGGCGATCATGAAGGGGAAGTTGTTCTAGTTTTGTTATCCGACATAAAAAAGAGCGGCCTGCATCTGCAGGCCGCTCTTTTGCTCAGGGTAATGACAATCAACCGTCGATGAGGCTCTTTTCCGTGGCAGGATCGAACAGGTGCATGACCTTCGCGGGGAAGGTAATGTACAGCTTGTTCCCGTAGGTCAGGCTGTCTCGCTGCTCCTGCGTCAGGTCCACGGTGGGAAGCCGGACGATGATTTTGTCTTCGTTCTTGCTGGACAGATGCAGATGCAGCTCGCTGCCCATCATTTCGTTGACGTCGATGGTGCATTCGATCGCGTTTTCCGCGTTGTCGAAGAGGACCGTGGTGTGCTCGGGACGGACGCCCAGGACGATCTCCTGGGAACTGACGCCCTTCTGTTCCAGCACGGTGTTCTGCTCCGCGTTCAGCGGGATCTTTACACCGAGGATCTCCACTTCGTATCCGGCGGCGCCCTTGATCAGGTTCGCCTTCAGGAAGTTCATCTGGGGGCTGCCGATGAAGCCTGCCACGAAGAGGTTCACGGGCGTATCGAATACTTCCTGGGGCGTGCCGACCTGCTCGATAAAGCCGTCCTTCATGATGACGATCCGGTCGCCCAGCGTCATGGCTTCCGTCTGGTCATGGGTGACGTAGATGAAGGTCGTGTCCAGTTTCTGGCGCAGGAGGATGATCTCCGCGCGCATCTGGTTGCGCAGCTTGGCGTCCAGGTTTGACAGCGGTTCGTCCATCAGGAAGACTTTGGCGTTGCGCACCATGGCGCGGCCGATGGCCACACGCTGGCGCTGGCCGCCGGACAGGGCCCGGGGCTTCCGGTTCAGATACTCGGTGATGCCCAGGATCTGCGCGGCGTTGTTCACCCGCTCAAAGATCTCATCTTCCGGCACCTTCTTCAGCCGGAGGCTGAAGGCGATGTTGTTGTACACCGTCATATGGGGATACAGCGCGTAGTTCTGGAAGACCATGGCGATATCCCGGTCCTTGGGTTGCAGGTCGTTCACGACCTGGCCGTCGATCTCCAGGGTGCCCTCAGAGATATCCTCCAGGCCGGCGATCATGCGCAGGGTGGTGGATTTGCCGCAGCCGGAGGGCCCGACGAATACCACGAACTCCTTGTCCCTGATATCCAGGTTGAAATCATGGACCGCGGTCACGTTGTTGTCATATATCTTTTTGATATTGGTCAGTTTTACACTTGCCATATTGATTGAAAAACCTCCTTTTCCCGCAAGCTCAATCTACGCGACTCTGCACTGCAGAGCTCGCTTGTTTCGCTTGAATTCAGATCTGTTGAGATATCTGCCACCGGCAGTCAACAGATCTTCATCCTTTTACCGCTCCGCCTGTGACACCCTCAACATAGTACCGCTGCAGGCACATGAACAGGATGGTGACAGGCACCGCGACCAGTACGCCGCCGGCGCAGAACATGGTGTATTTCTTGTTGATCTGATCCTGGCTCAGCCAGCCGTACAGACCGACAGCCACGTTCATGCCCGCCGCCGTATTGTTGGAAACATACTGGGCGAATACGTAGTCGCCCCAGGGTCCCATGAAGGCGGTCAGCAGGGTATAGATCACGATCGGTTTGGACAGGGGCAGGATAATCTTGTACAGCACCTGCGCCCGGGTCGCGCCGTCAATTCGGGCCGCTTCATCCAGCGATTTGGGGATCGTATCAAAGAAACCCTTTGATACATAGTAACCCATGCCGGAAGAGGCGACATACACCAGGATCAGGCCGGGAACCGCGTTGGCCTGCGTCAGGCCGAGGTCTTTCAGGACGCGGTACAGAATGATCATGGCAAGCATTCCGGGAAACAGTCCCAGGATCAGCATGAGCTTCATCAGGGGTTTGCGCATTTTGAAGCGGAAACGGGAAAGGGTGTAGCTCATGCACAGAACGATGATCGTCTGCAGGATACAGGTGCACAGGGCGGAGATGAAGGTGTTCACATACCAGCGGGGGAAATTGGAATTGAACAACTCCGTGTAGTTATTCAGTCCCCAGACCTGCGGCATAACGTATCCGACCTGGTGCGTCGATTCCACCCGGAAGGACTGCAGTACGATGAAAACAAAGGGAACCAGCCAGATAATACTGATCACGATCAGCATGATGTAGATCAGGGTATTGCCGATCGTCCGGGAGGCCTTCAGACCCATATGCTGTTTCATTTTCGGCTGGGAGGAGGCCGTGTTCGTCATTGCATTGCTCATCACTGGAAATCCTCCTCATTCTTATTGGACGGCAGCCGGCTGTAGACCAGCAGGGTGATCAGGGCGACGACCAGGAACACCAGGATACCGACGACCGAAGCCTGGTAATACAGGTGATCGCCGCCCTGGGTGATCTTGAACAGCCAGGTGATCAGCAGGTCGGTCTCTCCGGCGGATACGCCGCCCGCGCTGTATGCACCGAGCTTTGTCGGCCCGCCGCCCGTCAGCAGGTAGATCACGTTGAAGTTGTTCATGTTCCCGGTAAAACTGGTCAGCAGATACGGACCGGTAACGAACAGCATATACGGCAGTGTGATCCGCGTATACTGCTGCCAGGGATTGGCGCCGTCGATGCGGGCGGATTCGTACAGGTCCGCGGGGATATTCATCAGGATACCGGTAGTGATCAGCATCAGATAGGGGATACCGATCCAGATGTTGATCAGGATCACGGTGACCCGGGCCCATGTCGCGTCCTCCCAGAAGGGAAGCGCCTTATCAATCCAGCCCATATTCAACAGGAAGGAATTGATGATCCCGTTCTTGTCGAACATCTTGGACACGTACAGGAGGGAGATGAACTGCGGAATGGCGATGGTCAGGACCAGGATGGTCCGCCACATCTTCTTCAGCTTGATGCCCTTCTTGTTGATCGCCATGGCCACGAACATGCCCAGGAAATAGTTCGTGAAGGTGGCGAAGAACGCCCAGATCAGCGTCCAGGCCAGGATTTCGCCGAAGGTCGCCATAAACGTCTTGTTTCCGGAACCGGAAGACGTCCACGTCAGCAGCTGGTTAAAGTTGTCCAGTCCGACCCAGCTGAACAGGTTTTCTTTTCCGTCCAGGGGTCCGCTGTAGTTGGTGAACGCCACCAGCACCATGAAGATAATCGGCATGACCGTGAAAACGATGATACCGGTCACCGGCAGCGCCAGCAGGGTCTTGTGGAACTGGTCGTCCACCAGGGACCGCAGGTCTTCCTTGCCGCTCTTGAGCTTTTTACCCCTGGCTTCGATAGCCGCGGCCAGACGGCCCTGTTTGACATTCTGGTAGTAGGTATAGATGATCGCGCCGATGAAGAAGATCGTCAGCACACCGTAGAGCAGGATCTTGAAGGAATCGTCGCCGTAGGTAACGACTTCCTGGCCGCCTGCTTTCAGCGCGTAATGTTCTGTCTTCACCGTACCCAGCGTCGGCAGTTTCTGCATCCATCCGACGCCCCATCCGACCATATAGCCGATCGCAACGACTTCGAACACGAAGAAGAGGAGACCGCGAAGGATCTGGCCCCGGCTCAGGTTCGCAAAGCCCATGATGATGCAGGTCAGCTTGTTTTTCCATCCCGTCTGGAAGGCCATGGTCAGGAATACGCCTTCGGCGATGATACCCGCGATGATCACCCAGACCAGGGTATTCGGACCGGTGCGGACCGGCTCCTGAATCAGGCCGATATGTTCGATCCGGTTCGGCTGGTTGATGGGCGGTCCCGGGAATTTGGACTTGTCCATCAGGATCGCGTTCAGCTTTTCAGCCAGCCGGTTGCTGATCTCTTCGGCTTCCGCCGGATCGGAGTAGGTCACATCGATCGTGATGGTCCGCCCGGTTTCGTCCTTTTCGTCATAGCCCCACTGCACACGGTCCATCAGGCGGCCTGCGGTCAGATCCTGCTCGCTGAGCGGGCGGCCCGCTTTCAGCTCGTCCGCATGGAGCAGGCCCATCTCGTCCACGATATCCTGATAGAAGGGCTTCTTGGTGATGACTTCGCTGACCTTGTTATACTGAAGGGCGGCAATCTTCCCGCCTTCTCCCTTCAGGTATCCCATGGCATTGTAGTTGTTGTCCACCATTTCCAGTTCTGTCCGGTAGGTGGCGTCGGAATACGTTTTCTGCACAACGTTTTCGCACAGATACCAGGCCAGCAGGCAGCACAGCACCACCGCGACCTGCGCCAGCAAAATATGTACGATCAGAGGTATCTTTCGCTGCGGGGTCTGTGCGCCGGTGTCCAAACCCTGATTTGTCATAGACATCCCCCGTTTCTGTTTCTTCCGGACTCGGTATGATCCCGTTCTTTACGGGAAAGGCCGGAGCCAATCATGATAGGCTCCGGCCGGAATCACTGCTTTGAATTATTCGGCGGGCACCAGGCTGACTTCGCCGGAAGCTTCATCAAAGGCGATGAAGTAAGTGCCGGCTGCTTCAACCTTGAAGTTGTCGGCCGGGAAAGCGTTGTCCCAGCTCAGGCCCTGACGGACTTTGAACTCGACGCCTTCAGCCAGATCCCAGGCAGCTTCGGTCTTCCACAGGCCGTCGTCGCCCTTGACCATGGCCAGGTCGGCGGTCCAGGTTTCCTTGCCGTCGCTGTAATCGGTGAAGAAGAAGCCGTCAGCTTCGTTATACATACCGATGACGGTCCAGCCATACTTCACGTCGTCAGCCAGGTTGAACAGGCCGGCGATCTTGTCGTAGTAGTTGTCCAGCGCAGCCTGCAGGCCGGCGTCGTCTTCAGCAGCCTTGACATCGTCACCGATGACCTTGGCGATATCCCACCAGGAACCATGGATCTGTCCCTGCACAGTGGCGTAGGGATTCTGCTTCTGCAGCGCGAGCAGGCCGGGGTTGGCCTGGACGGCCTCGGAAGACTGGGCAACCAGGTTGGAGGGACCCCAGGCGCGGGCATCGAACCGTTCCAGCTGGCACTTTTCACCGGTCAGGTAAACAGCCAGCGCGGTCAGCGCTTCCGCCTTGCCGGCATCAACCTGCGGCTTCACGCCCAGCAGTTTGCAGCCGGAGAAGGAACCCAGGTGATATTCCACGCCATCCACTTCGAAGGAAGGCAGATCCGTGACGCCCATGTTGTCGCCCAGGATATCCTTGGCGGTTTCATAGTCCCAGATACCGGAAACGACTACCGCGGCGCCGGAGGCGAACTCAGCGGTCTTGGAGCTGCTCAGATGGAAGGGGGAGGTGACCAGCTTGTGCATACCCTTGACGGCGATCAGGCCTTCGGGGCTGTTGAAGGTGTCGGCCACTTCGATGAATTCGCCTTCATCGTCGGTCTTCCACTCGGACTTACAGCCGGTGGCGAAGAAGAAGGAAGCCAGGTACCAGGCGGAAGTCTGCATCTCGAAAGCGAAGTACTTCTGGGCGGCTTCGCAGTCAGCGATCAGCTTTTCCATGGAGTCGACATCCTCTTCCGGGATGACGCTCTTGTCATAGTACATGAAATAGCCGTTGTCCGCGGTCAGGGGATAAGCGTACATGGCCTCGCCGGAGGTGGCGGCGGTCACGGCGCTCACGTCGTTTTCTTCCTTGAGTTTCGCGGCGGTTTCTTCATCGATCTTAGCCAGGGCGCCGGCCTGCACGAGGCGGGCGAACTGGTCCTGCGCGAAGAAGAAGACATCGGCACCGGCTTCAACGTCGGTGATCATGCTGGTCGCCGAATTCGCTTCGGAAACGGGCTCGATCGTTGCGTTGAAGGTAACTCCCAGTTCATTGGAAGCGTTGAAGTCTTCGATCTGAGTCTTGGTCAGTTCGACGGCTTCTTCAGGGATCCAGAGGGTGATGTCATAGGCGCCGTCAGCAGACGCGAAGGACATCATGGACAGCGTCATAATGGCCGCCATCAGGATGGCAAGGAACTTTTTCATAGACATTCTCCTTTTAAAGTATTTTATTTTTGCCGGAATCAAAACCAGACAAAATCCTCCTTTTCTTTTGTCTGATTCATTCCGTTCAAATTCGGGAATATTGTAAAACCAAAGCGGTCGTTTTGTCAACAGTTATTTTTTCTCAAAGCCTTGATTTTCCGTAATTGGTATCGTTTTCAATATCTTGTGGCCGGAAAGGGTTTTACTGCACAGAATTGAGCATCGCGTCGTCGATTTTTCCCCAGGCGCCGTTGCCGGCTCCCTGGCATTTCACATAGACGCCGACGGTCACTTTTGTCCCTGCCGGATGATCAAAAACCGGAACGATCCCCTGGTTCCAGCTGTTGTATCCGGTAATCGGGATATGTTCCGACCGGGCGACCTCTTCACCGTCGATCTTTATATAGGCATAGATATCGGTCTCTCCGCAGTCGCCGCCCATGACAGAGACGGCAAATTTGAATTTGCCTTCCGGCAGGTCCGGGACGGTCTGCTCCAGGGTAAACTCCACACTGTTCTGCGCGGCGCTCCAGAAATGAGCGTGTTTCGATCCGGTCAGGGAGTCGGTCTTCTTGTCCTCAATATACAGCTCGTCCGCTTTCTTCAGATCCGTGAAGACCCAGGAACCGTCATCCTCTTCAAAACTGTAATCCCGCAGGAAATTGTATTCGATCATGGATACCCAGCATTTCGCTTCCATGCCTCCGGCTTCCCCGGCAATTTCATACTGTGCGGGACCGCTTTCATGCATCTTCCGGTCCTGTTCCTCCGTCAGGTTCCAGGTGACCGGTACGGCCTGCCGGCTGTCGTCGGTCATGACGGCGTTCACGGTTTCCGGCAGCACAAGGGGCATATTCAGGTCGCAGATGATCTCCGGCTCTTCCAGCGCGTCCGGAACGGGGTCGGTCTCATTGCCGGTCCGCATCAGGCGGAAGACCTTCAGGGATTCCAGCGGGCGGCCTGCAGCGTCAAAGAAAGTCTGGTTGTCCACGGCACTGCCGCCGTACCATTTTCCGGCGTCTTTGGGATCATAGATCCCGGCGTAGCTGCTGGCCCAGCCGGAACCGTACCGTTCCCATTTTTCATGGTTCTCTTCCCAGCTGTCTGTGCCCACAGTGATCCAGGCGCCTTCCCAGTAGCAGACACCGATACCGGAGGGGGTACGGTTGACAACCGTGTCCGTGATGTTCCGGACGCAGTTGGCCTGGCCCTGGGGTGTGAAGGGATAATCCTTTACGATGCCGCCGCCTCCGCCGATGGTGTTGGCAGAGAAGTCGGTGTCCTCCTCTGTGAAGGCATAGGAGGTTTCCATAACCATGACCTTCTTGCCGTAGGTATCGGCGATCTTGGTGAGGATCGCGGAGAGGTTGTCCAGGGTGCCGTGCCAGTAGGGATAATAGGACGTGGCAAAGACGTCGTAATGGATAAGACCGTTTTTCTCATAATAATCTATTTTTTTCGCGTAGGTCCGGTAACTGTCCGTGTTCTCCGGATTGGCGAAATGGAGGGCGATCAGGGCATCCGGATAAACCTCCCGGGTCGCGCGGGCACCGGCGTCCATCAGGTAAGCGATGTTCATCCAGGTTTTTTCCCCGGCCATTGCGCCGTTGGTCTCGTTGCCAAGCTGCACCATGCCCACGTCCACGCCGGCGTTTTTCAGCCGGGTCATGCAGTCCAGAATATAGTCATAGGCTGCCTGCGTCTTCTCTCCGATCTCCATGCCGGCCCAGGCCCGGGGTACCATCTGCTTGCCCGGGTCCGCCCAGAAGTCGGAATAATGGAAGTCCACCAGCAGCTTCATGCCGCAGGCTGCGGCGCGCTTTCCGATCTCCACGGCTGCGGCGATGTCGCAGTTGCCTCCGCCGAATCCGCGGCCTTCATCGTCCCATGGGTTATTCCAGACCCGGACGCGGATATAATTGATGCCGTTATCCGCCAGGAGCCGGAACAGATCGGTCTCGTTCCCGTCAAAGTCATAATACCTGACGCCGCTGGCCTCTTCAGCCAGGACGCTGGACACGTCCATGCCGAAAATGAAATCCTCCGGCAGGTTTTCCACTTTTTTTACATGGAGCGAAGAAGGCGCCTCTTCGGCCATGGCGGTAAAAGGCAGGACCGGGATCAGGGAGAGGATCAGCAGGATGATGACCGGAAGCCGTGCGTTCATGGGGTTTCCTCCTTTGCTGTATCAGTTACGGAGATCAGCAGCTGCGCCGCCTGCGCGGCCAGACCGTCCTCCAGGTGGGCGGATCCGGCGCCGGTATACAACCGCCAGGGCTCCGCAGTTTCGCCTTCCGATACATACCGGAACCATTCCCCGGCGATTATCAGGCCGGTTTCCGGATCATATACCGGAATGCCCGGATCATCCGGAACGAACCAGTCCCGATACTCTTCCTTCCGGGAATCCGGAATGATATACAGGTCCGCGGTTTTCAATTCGTCCGTTCCGAACATCTGGTAGCTGAAGGGATGGATCCGGACCATTCTGATCGGATCCGGAAGCTGCTTTTCCAGCAGCTCGGCCAGCTGGTTCTCGTTCACGGTCACACCGTCCACATACAGGGTGATCTTGTGAGCCGGGGAGGTGTCTGTAATCTGGTAAAAGATGAAGCTTCCGAAGATCAGCACGGCGAAGGCCCAGAGGATCAGCAGCGGGAAGACCGCCGATACACCCCGGAAGAAGGTACGGACAGCGGAAACCTTCCGCGGCTCCGCCTTTACGCCGGCGGCACATTCGCAGATCTCCGCCCCGGCGATATAGCTGTGCACAGCGGCGAGCCGGACTTTTGATCCGTCCGGCGGCATCCGGCCGACCCAGCGCTCATCCACGTTCAGCAGGGACGGGCGCTCCTCACCGGTTTCCAGGATCACCCGGCGGACGCGGACGCTCTTCGGGATCCGGAAGCTTTCTCGGGTTACGGTCAGCGTTCCTTCCCGAATATCCAGCGATCCGTTCCGCAGCATTTCCAGATGCTTCAGCTCCTGCCGGGCGGGACGGGTGAAAAGCACCCAGACGATGATCGCGGCGGCGCCGGGCACCGCAGTCGCAATCAGCAGCACCGGGTGTATGGTCCGGGTATTACCGGTGCGGATAAACAGGCACAGAACAAAAAACAGCGCCGGCGTAAACCACGCCAGGGCGCGGAAAAGCCAGGTGCAGCGTTTTTCACGGGTCTTACAGCGGTTCCATTCCCCGTCTGTGCAGAACAGTTCCATATGCTCCGGTCAATCCTTCTCGTTTTTTTGGAATATATCATCTTTTTTCACACTTGACAAGCGAATGCGGCTGGTACATGATACAGAAAAAGGCCGTGGAAAGAAGGGAATATGCATGAAACGTTTTTTCCTGCTTGCGCTGGTCCTGGCATTGATCTGCGGTGCTGCCTCCGCGGAAGAAAAGGGGCTGGAGATGGAAAATAACAGCCGCGTGTTTTATGAGATCTTCGTCGGTTCTTTTTCCGATTCCAACGGGGACGGCATCGGCGACCTGCGGGGGATCATCAACCGGATGGATTACCTGAACGACGGCGATCCGCAATCCGGGAAAAGCCTCGGCGTCGAGGGTATCTGGCTGACGCCGGTCTTCCTTTCTTCTTCCTATCATAAATATGATGTGACAGATTACTACCAGATCGACCCGGCCTTCGGGACGGAGGAAGACCTGAAGGAACTGACCGCCCTGTGCCATGAACGGGACGTGAAGCTGATCCTGGACCTGCCGCTGAACCATACCGGCGCGGACAGCCGCTGGTATAAAAACTTCAGGAACGCTCACCTGATGCACAGCCCCGACAATATCTGGTATGACTTCTATACCTGGCTGGAACCGGATGCCGAGATCCCTGCCGGCCGGCATTTCATGCGCATTCAGCAGCCGGATCTGCTGGTGGAGGCCAACTTCTCCGATCATATGCCGGAACTGAATTTTGACAACCAGCGGGTCCGCCAGACAGTGCTGGATGTGGCGGCGTACTGGCTGAGCATCGGTATTGACGGTTTCCGCTTTGACGCGGCCAAGTATCCCTATTACGGGGAACATGAACGGAACGCGGAATTCTGGACCTGGTATATGGACGAACTGAAGAAGATCAACCCGGATATTTACACCGTGGCGGAGGTCTGGGACGGGGACGGGATCACCAACCGCTACCTGAAGGCTTTCAACTGTTTCCGCTTTTCCACCGCGCAGGCGGAAGGCGTGATCGCGGTGACCGCCAAGAACGGGGACGTGAACAAACTGACGTCATCCACACAGAAATATCTGGATCAGATCCACGGGATCAATCCGGAAGCGATGAATATTCCGTTCATCGCCAACCACGATACCGACCGGGCCACCGGATATCTGACGGTGGCAAGCGGACGGATGGCGATGGCGGCGAACCTGTATATCCTGACGCCCGGATCACCCTTCATTTATTACGGGGAAGAGATCGGCCTGCGGGGTTCCCGGGGCGGCGCGAATACGGACGCGAACCGGCGCCTTGCCATGCTGTGGGGAGACGGGGATACCGTAAAGGATCCTGCCGGAAGCACCTATGACAAGCAGACGCCCTATTCGGTGAAAGACCTGGAAGGGATGGAGGGAAGCATCCTGCAGCACTACCGGAAGCTGATCGCCATCCGGAAAGCGAATCCGGAGATTGCCCGGGGAGAATATACGGCGCTGCAGTTCAAAGACACCAAGATGGGCGGATTCCTCTGCACCTGGAACGGCAGCACAGTGGGCGTTTTCCACAATACGACGGGAAAGACGCTTTCGGTGGATCTTGCGGAAGCAACGGAACAGCCCTTCGGGGAGATTGCCGCTTCAATCGCGGTGAATCCCAGTGAAAATATCGCCACCCTGGAAGGAACGCTGCTGACACTGGGACCCCAGACCAGCGCGGTGCTGAAATGATCCGGCGTTCAGAACGCGGAATAACGGAGGTAAACAACACAAATGAAACCGATCCGCATTGTATTCTTTGACGCGAAAGATTACGATATCCAATCCTTTGAAACCGCGCTGCCGGCATACCGGGAAGCGCATCCGGACCTGCCGGAATGCGAAATGAAGTTTTTCGATACCCGGCTGAGCGCGGATACGGTGAACCTGGCGAAGGGCGCAGACGTAGTCTGTATCTTTGTGAACGATATAGTAGACGGGGCTATGGCGGAAACGCTGGCCGGCATGGGCGTGAAGCTGATCGCCCTGCGCTGCGCCGGATACAACAACGTGGACGTGGAGGCCTGTTTCGGAAAAATCCATGTGGTCCGGGTACCTGCCTATTCGCCCTACGCGGTGGCCGAGCATGCTGCGGCGCTGCTTCTGACATCCATCCGCCGGATCCATAAGGCATATATCCGGACCCGGGATTTCAACTTCAGCCTGAACGGGCTGACCGGATTCGACCTGCACGGCAAGACCGTGGGCGTGATCGGCACGGGCAAGATCGGCGCCTGCTTCATCGATATCTGCCTGGGCTTCGGGATGAAGGTGCTGGCCTTCGACAAGTTCCCGAACGAAAGGCTGAAGGAGAAGGGCGTCCGCTATACCGACCTGGAGGAGCTCTGGAAGGAATGCGATATCCTTTCCCTGCACTGCCCCCTGACGGATGAAACGGCGCACATGATCAACCGGGACAGCATCGCGAAGATGAAAAAGGGCGTGGTGATCCTGAACACTTCCCGCGGCGGGCTGATCGATTCGGAAGACCTGCTGGAAGGGATCAAGAGCCGGCAGGTCGGCGCGGCCTGCCTGGACGTGTACGAAGAGGAATCCAGCATCTTCTTCCATGACTTTTCCGGCCATATCGTGGAGGACGATACGCTGGCGCGGCTGATTTCCATGCCTAACGTGATCGTTTCCTCCCACCAGGCCTTCCTGACGCAGGATGCGCTGGCAAACATCGCGGACACGACCCTGGACAACATCCGCACCTTCCTCGCAGAGGGTACGAGCGTGAACGAGCTGTGCTACAAATGCGGCAAACTGCAGGAGTGCGGCGGGAAAAAGAGCGGGAAGTGCTTCTGAAACCCGAACAGCAAAAAAGAGCTGCTTCGTGATTTGCGAAGCAGCTCTTTTGATTGGTTTGCTATGAATGATTCTGCATTATGCGCCGGTAACTGTCACGCCCTGGATACGGGTTACGGCGGGAATCAGCAGGCTGTCATACTGGCGGGTTTCCTTAGAGAAGCGGAAACCGCTCAGCAGTTCCCGGACGTTGCCGGAAACGGAGCCGCCGCTGACGGGAGTTACCTTGCCGCCCTGATGCAGATAGCCCAGGCGGATTTCGCCGGCGATGTCGCCGGTGATGGCGTCGGTCTGGAAATCGGAGAACTCCACCACTTCCAGATAATCCCCGGTGCGCAGGTCAGCAGCGGATTCCGTGCCGCCGGAAACGGAGAAGTTGGAAGCCGCGAAGGAGGATTCCAGCCCCAGGTACTGGCTGAACTGACGGCTGCCCCAGTAGGCGGCGGCCTTGCCGCGGTCGATCAGGGTCAGATCCCGGATGGGCGCGCCTTCGGCGTCCCAGACGGTGTTCTTCGAGGAGTTGGGCAGGGTCTTTACGGCTTCAACAGTCATGTTTTCCGGCGCGACGGCGTCGCCGATCTTCCAGTCGGACATGCCGCGGAATACCATGTCGGCGGCCAGCCTGTCAATGAAATAGTTGTACAGCTCCCGCGCAGGGTCCGTGGAGAAGACGACGTCCGCCTTGCCCAGGTTCGGCGTGGCAGAGGTGACCAGCTTGTCCCGGCCGTAGGTCAGCGCCTCGGTCAGGTCCTGCGTCAGCTGTTCCCGGCTGCAGGTGCCGGATTTGAAGAGCCGGTACAGTTCGATCTCGTGGCCGTCCCTGCGGGCGTTGACCACCGCCTCGACCATGGAAGAGGGATAGACGTCGGAAACGTCGATGCCTTCGCTGTTCAGGAAGCGGCGGCTGACGGCGCTGACGAAAATCTCGTAGCTGTTCAGGTCTTCCGTGGCGGTCTCCGGAACGGAGGCGAGGGTGCGGATGAAATCTCCGCTGATCGCTTCCAGGTCGATCTTTTCCGCTTCGGCGGCCGGTGCCCCGCCGGCGGCGGGTTTGTTCAGGGTGTAGGCAGGATTGCGCACGTAGGAAGCGTCCTTGCACAGGCCTTCCACGATACCGCGCATCTCTTTTTCAGACGCGTCCGCGGGAACTTCCGCCCGGGCGGAGCCGAGGCAGTCGTCAAACTTTTTATACACCTTGACGCCGAAGGAACGGATGTCCTTGGCCCGGTGCTGGTCCAGCGCGTGGCGGATGAAGTAGAATTCCCAGCCTTTTTCGGTTTTGTCCGTCACTTCCCAGGCGTCCGCCCCGGAAGTTTTCAGCACATTAAGCAGCGTATCCAGCGCCGCGTTTTTCATTTCAGCCATTATCCCAGCCTCGCTTTCGCTTTCAGATAGGGGCCGCCGTCGGCCACCTTGACCCATTCCTTATGCCCCTTGCCGCAGGCGCCGGAACCGAAGACCTCACGGTCGGTGGAGACCATGGATACGGAGCCCAGCAGGTCCGGCACATAACCGGTCATGACCAGGGGAGAGACCACCTTGCCGGTCAGTTTGCCGTCGATGATTTCATAGCCGCGGTCCAGGATGCACTGGATGCCCCAGTGCTTCGGGTCTTCCATGCCGGACTGCATACCCTCGAGCAGATAGCCTTTTTGAATGGAGGCGATCATCTCGTCGAGGGTGCTGGTGCCGGAATCGAACATGGTGTTGGTCATGCGGGTATAGACCTTGTGGGAGAATTTTTCCCGCTTGCCGTTGCCGGTGGGCTTTACGCCCAGACGCAGGGCACTGAGGGCGTCGCAGATGCCGCCGCGCAGGATGCCTTTGTCGATTTCGGTGACGTCGCCGGCCGGTGTGCCTTCGTCGTCAAAGGCGTAGGAGGTGACGTCCACAGCGCACAGGGCGCCTTCGTGCATGGTCACCAGGTCGGAGCCGACCCGCTTGCCGATGTAGTCCGCACCCAGGGCGCGGCCCTTGACGAACATGTCCATTTCCACGCCGTGGCCGAAAGCTTCATGGGCGATCAGACCGGTTACGTCGGGCGCGGTGATCACGTCGTACTCGCCGGGCTCGACCCGCTCCGCGGAAACCAGGTCCTTTGCGATCTTTGTGATCTTCGGGATCCGGTCCTCCATGTTGTCAAACAGCTCCGGTCCTTTCCGGCCGGACAGGGAGGTGTAGGCGAAGTCCGTGCGTTCTTCCCCGGCGACCAGTCCGGCGCACATCCCTTCGCTGAAGACGTAGGACTGGCGCAGGTCCTGGTTTTCTGTCAGGAACATCTTGCACACATGGGTGGAGGAGGCGCGGACCATGCAGTCGATCAGGCGCAGGCCCTCAGCCTGTCCCTGTTCCATTCCCTTGTCGGAAACGGCGGAGAGCCGGTCCACCAGGGAAGAGATATCCTCTTCCTCGGGCAGGCGGCCGGTTTCCATCTCCGCAAACACGGTCCGGGCTTCGTCCGGCAGGATGCCGGTTTCGTAGGGCTTGACGCCGGCAGCGCTCAGCAGGCGCAGCTGGGCGTCCAGCTCTCCGGTGATTTTATCGCAGGTTTCCTGTACGTTCGCCGGATCAAAACCGGTGAAGGCAGCTTCGGCATACAGGCCGTTCCGGTAGACGCGGACGACAGTGCCGCGCTCGGTGGCGATGGTTTCACGGGATACGGATTTTGCCCGCTGGGAGATGGAAACGGAAAAACCGGTGGAATCGGTTGACAGCACGGAAACGTAGTCATACCGCTTCCGCAGCAGGCCGATCAGTTCTTTCAGTCCCGGGGCGATACCCGTCAGATAGGAAGAAAAAGGTGCGTTCATGGGGTTACTCCTTTGCTTGTTCATTGTGGCATATGTAATTGTACAAAGGGGAAAAGCGTAAGTCAAATGAGAATCTGATTAATTCTTTTGTACACAAGAAACTGTATACAAAAGACAGTATACAGAGGACAGAGAAAACACAGTTCGGATCCGGCCCGAAACGCTTCCGGAAGGGATTGGAAACGTTCCCAATCCGTTGATTTGTTTAGCCTGAAGCGAACAACAAGATGTGGGGTATACAGAAGGGTTACATACAAAACGTGCTGATTGCAATTTGGCAGTGATTGTGTTAAAATCTCTATACTGTTTTGGGACGAAAAGGGGAGAATGAACTGTACCGCGTCTTTTTTATCACCGTATTATCCGGGGGGTGCCCCGTAGATAATAAAAAATTATAAAGGAGAATGACCACATGAAGACCCTCAAGAAGTATGTATCCCTGCTTCTGGCCGTCGCCATGCTGCTGACCGTTGCCGGTTCCTTCGCAGAAGAAGCGGCTTATGTACGCGGCGATGACGATGAAATCTATGATGCTGTCCTGGGCGATTTCACTGTCCTGATGGAAGCGGCTGAAGCTGCTGAAAGCATCGACGAACGGTTCATCCTGGAAGCGAAAGCAGAAGCTTATCTGCTGGACAGCGCCGTGATGATCCCCACCACCACCCAGGGCGGTGCCTATCAGATCGACCGCCGCGCATATCGTACCGCTCCCTATGTTAACTGGGGAAACGACGATGACCGCTGGGGCACCATCGTTCTGTGCAACGAACTGATCAAGAAAGAAGACCGTGAAACCTTGAAGGAAGCCTGGCAGAAGGCCGTTGCAGGTGAGGCCGCATACGATGCGGAAGCGATCCTGTCCGGACTGGGCTACACCTTTAATAAAGATTACAAGATCACTTTCCAGACTGCTCCGGTTACTCTGGACTGGCTGAACACCTCCTCCCAGTCTGATACCGAGATCACGGTTCAGACCGTGGACGGCCTGGTACAGTACAACAACCTGGGCGTTATGGAACCCAAGCTGGCTGAAAGCTGGGATATCAGCGATGACGGCCTGACCTATACCTTCCACATCCGCCAGGATGCGAAATGGTTCACTTCCGAAGGCGCAGAATACGCTCCCGTGACCGCGAAGGACTTCGTTGCCGGCTTCCGCCACATGCTGGATGCCAAGGCCGGTCTGGAGTGGCTGGTTGACGGCGTTATCAAGGGCGCAACTGCTTACTATGCTGAAGGCGGCGCCTGGGAAGATGTCGGCTACGAAGCTACCGATGACTACACCCTGGTTATCACCCTCGAGAAGCCCACTTCCTATTTCATGACCATGCTGACCTACAGCTGCTTCCTGCCGATCTGTGAAGACTGGTATCTGAGCCATGGCGGCGTGTTCGGCGGCGAGGAATTTGTCGCGGCTTCCGCTGACACCAGCACCTACACCTACGGACAGAACACGGATGTATCCTCCCAGGTTTACTGCGGACCGTTCCTGCTCCAGAAGCTGGTTGCTGATTCCGAGATCGTAGTGAAGAAGAACGAAAACTACTACGACGCTGACAAGATCAAGCTGGACAGCATCACCTGGATCTATGACAACGGCGAGAATCCCACCCAGTACTATGCTGATACCGTCGCCGGCACATATGTTGCGGCAGCTCTGACCGAGTCCACCGGTATCCTGAAGCTGGCCAAGGACGACGGCAACTTTGATAAGTATGCCTTCGTGACCGACACCACTTCCACCTCTTACTTCGGTGGCCTGAACATGAACCGCGGCACTTTCGAGCTGGCCAGCGGTGCCTGCAAGTCCCCGAAGACCGAGCAGCAGAAGATCGACACGCAGACCGCTCTGTGGAACAAGAACTTCCGCAAGGCTCTGCAGTATGCTTTCGACAAGGGCACCTACAATGCGGTTTCCCGCGGCGAAGACCTGAAGTACGCTTCCCTGCGCAATATGTACACTCACCCCGAATTCGTGCAGCTGAGCGCGGACGCCAAGGACGCGGACGGCAATGAATTCAAGGCTGGTACTATGTACGGCGAGATCGTGCAGTTCTATCTCGATCAGATGGGCTGCGAAGTCAAGGTCGCCGATGCGATCGACGGCTGGTTCAATCCTGACGCTGCCAAGGAATACCTGGCCAAGGCGAAGGAAGAGCTGGGCGACACTGTGTCCTGGCCGATCCAGATCGACGATGTCTACTACGGAGCTTCCGCTTCCCAGGCTGCTCAGGCTCAGGCCTACAAGCAGAAGATTGAAGAAACCCTGGGTGCCGAGAACGTCATCGTGAACCTGATCGAAGCGACCACGCCTGAAGACTTCTATGCCTGCGGCTATCGCGCCAGCAACGGCGAAGCCGGTAACTTCGATATGTTCTACGGTTCCGGTTGGGGTCCTGACTACGGCGATCCCAATACTTACCTGAACACCTTCCTGGGCGGCGGCGCCGGCTATATGACCAAGGTGATCGGTCTGTATTGATTCCGGATTATTCTGATCCAAAGATGTCATTAAGACAGAAGGGATGGGGAAGCGGCGAAATACCGCTTCCCCACCTGTCCTTTTTTTGAACCGGCAAATATGAAGATTAAGTTGGTGCTTTCATGAAAAGATATCTGGGGAAACGGATCCTGTTCTCCATCTTTTCCCTGATTGTTGTGGTGGCGACGGTCATGCTGTTGGTATTCAGCGTGATCAACCGCAACGTCATTTTCCAGATGGACGATACATGGAACAAAAAAAGCAATAATGACCGGATTTTTTACGAATACACCATGTATTCGAAGTACGGCTATCTGGAATTTACAGATTATGCGAATTTTCTGAAAAACAAGTATGAAACGCTGTACGGCAGCGAATATACCAAGAATGCCGATTATAAGGCGGACAAGGATGCTATCCAGGACGAAAACACGTATCTGGAGAACGCTTCTGTGCAGGAGTTTATCGCCGAAAATGAGGCGAAAGGATACAAAACGACCTATGTGGCTCCCGCCCGGGCCAAGTCGGGCAAGGTCAAGACAGGCGGCAACGGCTACCTGCTGGCCGTTCATGAAAAGAGCGTGTTCAGCCGCGTCTGGCATTATTTCACGCATCTTGTAACATTGGAAACAACCGGCGACGTCACCGATCCCGCACTGACGGAGCGTTATATCCGGGTGGAGAAGGATCCTTACAGTGGCTTCTATGCCCTGGTGGGTTCCGGAACCACCCATAAATACCTGCTCTATGTGGACGGGCGATTCCCGTTCATTCACCAGAACTTCCTTCATCTGAATCTGGGGACTTCCTATACTAAGTACCGGGGACAGGAAATCACGGACGTTATTCACCGCCCGGTGGGAGAACAGATCAAAAAACGGTCTCAGTATCCTGCACAGCTGGGGACGGACGAATATGTGGAGACGGCGATCGATTTCCATTCCCTGACCTATAACTACAACAAACGGACCGCGACAGAAGAAAAGCAGTTTCCAGATCAATACACGACCTATTCCTATAATTTCGACGGTTTGGCCATGATTGAAAACTCTTTTATCATCGGTCTGATCGCCACGCTGATCGCTTATCTGCTGGGTCTGCCGCTGGGCATCGCCATGGCGCGGCACAAGGACGGCCTGCTGGACAAGATCGGCAACGGTTATATCATCTTCATCATGGCTGTGCCGGCCCTGGCCTACATTTTCCTGTTTGCCACCGTCGGTACCACCGTGTTTAACCTGCCGTACAAATTTGCCAACGCGCAGGTAAAGATCCTGGCCTACGTGCTGCCGACGGTCTCGCTCGCGCTGCGCGATATCGGCGGCCTGATGAAGTGGATGCGGCGCTACATGATCGATCAGATGAACAGCGATTATGTCAAGTTTGCCCGGGCGGAGGGCCTGAGCGAAAAAGAAATCTATCGCAAGCATATCTCTCCGAACGCGATGATTTACCTGGTTCACGGTATTCCGGCCAGCATCCTGGGCTGCCTGACCGGCGCCATTATTACGGAGCGCGTTTATTCTGTTCCCGGCGTCGGCAACCTGCTGACAACCGCGCTGTCCGGCCATGACAACGGTATAATTGTGGCCTGTACGCTTTTCTATACCACGCTCTCACTCATTTCCGTGATCCTGGGTGATCTGCTGCTGGCCAAGAAAGACCCGCGGATCTCGCTTACCACCAGTAAAGGAGGTGGCCGGTAATGTCTGAGAACGTCAAGAACGTCAATAGCGATTTCAGTTTTATTGATATCAATTCGATCCAGGCGGAGAAGATTACCGCACCCCGATATTCCTACTGGGCCAGCGTATTCCGGGTCTTCTTCCGGAAAAAGATCAATATTCTGCTGATCTGCCTGTTTATCCTGCTGATCGCGGGAAGCTTCATCATTCCGATGCTGATTCCCTACAATCCTTATGAAAACGTTACGGACGCCAAGACCTATAACCTGAGCCCGGCGGCTGCCATGGACTATTTCGGCGGGTTCAGCTTCAAATGGCTGTTCGGAACCGGCACACAAGGGAACAGCATCTTTGCCGGCATCTGGGCTTCCGCCCGGACCAGTCTGCTGCTGGCGGTTATCTGCGCGGCGATCAACATGTCGATCGGCATTATTATCGGTGCTTTCTGGGGATACAGCAAAAAGGCGGACCAGATCCTGCTGGTGATCTACAACATCATCGCCAACGTGCCTTATATCCTGCTGATCTCCGTGCTGGTCTACATCATCGGCTCCGGCTTCTGGAGCTTCGTGTTCGCGCTGACGGTGACCGGCTGGCTGGGTATTGCCTATTTCTTCCGTACGCAGGTAATGATCATCCGTGACCGGGAATATTCCCTGGCGTCCCGCTGCCTGGGTACGCCGATTAACCGCATGATCAGCAAAAACATGCTGCCGTTCCTGACCAGCGTGATCGTGACGCAGCTGGCCACGGAGCTGCCCATGTATATCAGCATGGAAGTATTCCTGAGCTACATCGGCATCGGTCTGAGCGCGGACGTGCCCTCCCTGGGCCGTATGATCCAGGAAGCGCAGAACGCATTCCTGACTTTCCCGTGGGCCTTCTGGCCTCCGGTTGCGATCGCCGCGGCGATCACAATTATCCTGTACGTTCTGGGACAGCATCTGGCGGATGCCACCGACCCCAGGACGCATATGTGAGAAAGGAGAGGCAGAAATGGCTAACGAGAACAGAAAGATCCTCCTCTCCCTGAAAAATGTTACGGTCAAGTTTAACGTACGCGGCCGCATCCTGACAGCGATCCGCAACGTATCCCTGGACATCTTTGAAAATGAGTCCATCGCCATCGTCGGTGAATCCGGCTCCGGCAAATCCGTGCTGACCAAGACATTCGCCGGTATGCTGGAGAACAACGGATTTATTCCGGAAGGCAGCATCATCTTTGCAGATGACGAACTGTCAGACACCCGTGTAAAACTGACCAGCCGGAACCGCCGTATGGTGAATGACGTTACCAAAATGCTGAACAGGTACTCTGTGCTGGAACGGGGTTCCGCCGAGTATATGCAGATCCTTGCCAAAGAACAGGAGATCCGGCATAAAAAGGGCATGAGTACGGCGGATGAGGAACAATACGAAGCCGAAGCCAAAGCACTGAAAGACGCCGCGATCGATACAAGAAACTACATCCAGACGCTGGATAAGCATTCGAAGACTGACCAGGCTGAGATTACAAAATGTGAGCAGACTCTGGCAGAGATCGACGCAAAACTCAAGGCGCTGGAAGCCGGGAAGAATGAAGCTGTCAGAACCCGTTCGTCTGCTTACAGCAACAGCGCGGAAGCAGCGGAAGACACAAAAGAACTTGAGAGACTCAAAGCGCTGCGCCAGCAAAAGATCGCGGCAGCCGATCAGGCTGGCAACCCGTACGGGCTGAAGGACGAAGTAATCGAGCGCAACAAGATCCTGGCTTATGAGACGCTGCTGTCGATCGGCCGGTATCCGCTTCGCTCCCAGATCAGCTTTATGCCGAAACTCCGGAAGGCTTTCAGGGACGCAATGAAAGCCGGAGAAGACCTGCGCGATCAGGGCGTTCTGAACCGGATCTTCCAGACCTGCGCCTTCTATGTGGAATACCGTTCCGTTGATGAGGAAAAGGAAGAGGTTGTAGGCTACGCCATCATCGACTGCGCCCACGTGAAATACACCAAGGACTGGCAGCAGATCCGCGGCTGCAAGATCGCGACGGTATTCCAGGATCCCATGACAAGCCTGAACCCGGTCATTACCATCGGCAAGCAGATCATGACCGTGGTGCTGAAACACCAGAAATGCTCTCAGGCAGAGGCAAAGGAACGCACCCTGGATATCATGGCCAAGGTCGGAATCCCTGAGCCGGAGAAACGCTTTGACGATTATCCCTTCCAGTATTCCGGCGGTATGCGCCAGCGGATCGTTATCGCGATTGCGCTGAGCTGTCAGCCGAAGATCCTGATCTGCGACGAACCGACAACCGCGCTGGATGTGACTATCCAGGCGCAGATTATCCGGCTGATCAAAGACCTGCAGCGTGAACTTGGATTCACCACGGTTTACATCACCCACGACCTGGGCGTTGTGGCCAACGTGGCGGAACGTGTCGCCGTGCTGTACGCCGGCCAGATCGTTGAACTGGGCACGGTGGAGGAAATCTTCTATGATCCGAAGCACCCCTATACCTGGGCGCTGCTGTCCTCCCTGCCGCAGCTGACGGAACGGGGAACGGACCTGTTTTCCATTCCCGGCACGCCGCCGTCTCTGTACAACAAGATTGTTGGCGATGCTTTCGCACCGCGGAATCAGTATGCTATGGGTATTGATCTGAAGGAAGAACCGCCCATGTTCCAGGTCAGCGACACCCATTTCGCCAAGACCTGGCTGCTGGATCCCCGGGCACCGAAAACCGAAGCGCCGAAGAACATCCAGAACCTGCATGAGAAGATGGTTCAGATCTACGGTGACTTTGAAGGCGAGGGAGAGTAAAGCATGGATAATCAGAGCAACCGGGAAGTACTGCTTTCCGTCCAGAACCTGGATGTTGTCTTCAAGCAGGGCAAGAACAGTTTCAAGGCAGTCAGCGACGTCAGTTTTGATATCTATAAGGGAGAGACGCTTTCACTGGTGGGAGAATCCGGCTCCGGAAAGACAACCATCGGCCGCGCGATCGTCCGGATCAATCCCTGCAGCAAAGGGGCAATCTATTTCAAAGGCGAGAAAATCTCCGGCAAGCTGAGCAGGAAAAAGGACCGGGAAGTGATCCGCAAGATCCAGATGGTTTTTCAGGATCCCGCGGCCTCGCTGAACGAACGCGCTACAATCGAATACATCATTTCCGAAGGCCTGTATAATTTCCATCTGTTCAAGAACGACAGGGACCGGATGGAAAAAGTGGAAAGGGCCATCAATGACGTCGGCCTGCTGCCCGAGCATCTGACGCGTTATCCGCACGAGTTTTCCGGCGGGCAGCGCCAGCGCGTCGGTCTGGCCCGCTCCATTGTCATGGAGCCGGAACTGATCGTGGCGGACGAGCCGATCTCCGCCCTGGACGTGTCCATCCGGGCCCAGGTGCTGAACCTGCTGAAAAAGTTCCAGCAGGAACGCGGACTGACTTATCTGTTCATAGCGCACGATCTGTCCATCGTCCGGTTCATTTCCGACCGGATCGTGGTCATCTACAAGGGACGGATCATGGAAGTTGCGGAGACGGAAGAACTGTTCGCTTATCCGCTGCATCCCTATACCCATTCCCTGATGAGCGCGATTCCGATTCCGGATCCGATCCTGGAAAAGAAAAAGAAGCTGTTTGTGTATGAACCGAAGGAATACGGTGAGAACGAAAAGCCGGCGCTGGTTGACCTGGGAAACGGACACTGGCTTTACGGAACACCGGACGAGATCGAGGCAGCGAAAAAGAAGCGCTTCGGCTGAGTAAACCATTCGAAAGGAAGAGGACCATGCTGCGGAAACCGAAAAAAGTGATCCGGCTGGTCCTCTTTCTCTTTGCCGCTGCACTGGCTGTGTTCTCCTTTACATACGGCGTGAAAATGATCGGGCACAAAGATCCGGGCTGGCAAACCATTGAAGCAGACGTCCAAAAGGGGCATGTAACCTACACAGCCGGTCTGACGCTGCAGTACTGGGCAGAGGGCAGCGGCGCTGAGATCCGTGACCTGACCGAACGCGTAAAAAAAGTATACAGCGATTCCCTGTACCGGAATGTTGAACTGCTGGATGCCCGGAACACTTATGAAGATTCTGTCAATCTGGCCTCCCTGAACGAGCAGGAAGGCCGAAAGGTTACTGTTTCAAAAACGCTGGCAAGGGTACTGGCGAAAGCCCTGGCAAAAACGGAAGAAAACGCCGGGTACAGTGTTTTTGCGGGAGCTTTGAACAGCGAATGGCAGACGCTTCTTTATCTGGAGGATCCGCAGGATTTTGACCCGGCCGTGAACGCGGACCAGGCGGATCGGATTGCAAGACTGACCGCGCTGATCAATACCTCCGGGACTTTTTCACTGGAGATCACGGAAAAGGGCGAGGAAGCGGAGATCTGTCTCCGTGTTTCACCGGCGTATCAAAAAGGGATCGAAGAAATGGAGATCACTGCGCCTGTGCTGGATCTTGGTGTGCTAAGGGACGCGGTGCTGATTGATCTGGTGGCGGAGGACCTCCGGGGAGCGGGGTTCACAGAGGGTGTGCTTTTCAGCAAAAGCGGACTGAGCATGCTGCTCGGGCAGGGCCGGACCCTGACAGTTTTTCCCAAGGAGGACGAACGTCCGGAAACATCCCTGACTGTCAGCGGCCCGGCGGTCACTGCGCGTTTTTCCGCTTCGCTTCCTGACAGCGAAGGATACGGCGCCTATGAAACAGCCGGACTGAAACGGCATGCGTACTATGACGTGCGCACCGGAGATTTCCGGAACCGGATCGAGGACGCTGTGATCGCCGGAAGCGGGATTACAGCGGAAGACGCGGTCTGGCAGCTGGTGCTGCTGAACTGCGCGGAAGATCCGGAAAACGTAAGCTGGCCGGACAATATAAAGGGCCGCTGGATACTGCAAAAGGATCCCGCCCGGACGGTTTATCAGGGCGGGAAATAATGAACATGAAAGCTGATCCCGGACAGGATCAGCTTTTCTTCTTCAGTACAAACCGGGCAGAGGGATGATCCGATGATCATCCGATAATCCGTTCCAGACAGGCTTGAGCTTCCTGTACCTGGGCGTTTGTCACGGCTGAGGGATTTCCGTAGCGGGCAGCCAGATACAGCTGGCGAAGTTTAACTGCGTCTTCACTTTCATTCATTTCCCGGTCACGCTCCAGGATTTCCGCGGAAGTGTCGGAAGCGTGTATGTTTGTTCCTTTATCTTTTCTGTATTCCAGATAGGTTTTATAGATCCGGCGAAGCTGGCGGGCGTTGATTGCGGTAAGCGGGACACGTTTGCGACGGCGGCTGTGCCTTCCGTCTGCGGCGGACGGATCGGTTTCGTCATAAAACAGTTCCGGATCTTTGACAGCGTAATCCCGCTTTGTCCTGCGCCAGATTAGCACCAGCACAAGGATCAGCAGGATCCCCAACAGAATCCATCCGCCGATTGCAGCTGCGCGTTCGACAATCATTGTGTCAGCATTGGAAGGCGTGAGCGTTTCGATTTCAGTATTGGCACCGAATTCCATCTCCACAACCTGAGGAATTCTCTTTGACCAGACATACTCCTCCAGAGACATTTCTTCGATGGGCAGATTCCCGGAAGGGAACAGCCTGCTGAACAGCCATATAAAAAAACGTCCTATGGGTGTAAGTATAACGGTCAGTGCCTGGTGGCTGTAACGCAATACCAGGAATATGATCAGGGCAGCACCTACAGAAAGCAAAGGGATGCCGATCATGGACAGCAGGTTCCGCAACTGCCAGTTCATGCTCATTTCGGCTCCCATCTGCATACGCCGCATAGCGAATACACCCAAAAACAGGAACACAGCAGTATAGACCAGGCTGTCTATGGAAACAGCATGGTTTGAATAAATGGTCGAGTCCGCGATGTTGGCGGCCAGGAAAACCAGGTTGACGAGTAACGTCAGGATATAAACTCTGCGGTATTCTTCCAGGGGCATGGCATAGTTTCCCCGGACCATCATGCAGAAATACCAGAAGCATGCCAGCAACGGGAGGATTATCATGAGACTGAAAGGGCCGACCAGGAAACAGAGAGCAGGCACAATCGAAAGGATGCCTCTGATTGCCTGGTTCCTGAAACGGACGATGATCATACCCAGCAGCAGACTGAACGCCGTAAACAAAGCCATGGGCAGACGCCATACATGCAATGCTTCGAAAATGTTCAGCACGGAGAAATAAAAGCAGATCCCGGCAGTTATCCGGAGAACGAAAGTATGTTTCATGAAGCGCTCTTCCTTTCTGTTTGTACCAGATCATCTTCTGCGCAGAGAATAACAGGTTTCCGGTCAATATGGCGGGTGAGCCGGCTGATGGCGGCCTGTGTGGCCTCGTCCAGAGAAGGGGTTATGACGATGTGGGTGCAGCCTGGCTTTTTCCGGCGCAGGCAGTTCTCGATTACGGAAGCAAATCCGGTATAGCCGGTGAGACGGGATAAACCGATGCGCCGCTGAATGAAAAAGAGATGGCTTGCGCCGAGCCCTTCCGTCAGGGATTGAAGATCACCGTTGCTCATCATGGCATAGGGAATCTGCTCTTTTTCCAGGATTTTGCATACGCTGCTTGTCAGGGAAAGGCAGTGCTCCATCAGCCGGCGGGAGGAGGGATCAATGTTCACGATGACCGCGGCGGCACGGTCTGTGGTGAAGTCATGCTGCCGCACGATCAGCCGGCCCGCTTTGGCGCTTTGGTTCCAGGAAATCTGTTTCAGCGGTTCCCGGCCGGAATAATCACGGTATCCCAGGACCATAGTCGGGTCGTCATACAGAAAACGCCGGACGGAAACAGCTCCCAGTTCCCCGCCCAGGGCACGGATGGACGGCGTATCGCAGGACGCTGCGGTGCAGATGATCCGGATGCCGGTATCCTCTGAGAGCACGCGGGGCTTCAGACCAAGGAAATCACCGAATTCCAGATAATACCGGCCCAGGTCATACAAACCCCGCTGTCGGACAGAGAACCGCAGTTTTCCTGAGAACTGCCGCTTCGGCGCCAGATAGAAATTATGGGAGATCAGGGTGCCGGCAAAGTCGGAGACGGCATGCTTCCGCATGAATTCCTCATCCTCTTCCGGAGTAAAGGCAGTATCCAGCCGCAGGGAGAGTCCGGCATACATGACGGGCAAGGGGCTGCTGTTGCGCACAGTATACCGAAGGGTAACAGTTTCACCCGGCTCCGACAGTTTTGTGTCGATGGAAAAATGTACATGAAGATTCCGGAGATCCGCCCGGCGGCTGGCGATCTCAAACAGCGCAAGAATCATGACCGTAAGCAGCAGAACAGCGGGGATCATAACTTCTCCAGCGGAACAGGGATTTCGTCCAGCAGGTTCTGAAGAAACTGAACCGTGTCCAGATGGCTCTGGTTGATCAGGGTCAGGCGGTGGGGAAGGACGCACAGGGCTTCCAGCTTCACATCCTCCGGGATCACATAATCCCGCCCCCGCAGTGCTGCGATGATCTGGCATGCACGGAACAGCGCAAGACTGCCGCGGGTGGATATACCGCTGATCAGCATCTCACTGCGCCGGGTGGCGTCTATCAGATCCATCATATAGGCGGCGATGTCATCGCTGACGCGGACCTGGGGATAGCTTTCCCGTAGGGATTCCAGTTCTTCGGGCTGCACAACCGGCTGCAGTTCCTCCAGCAGTACACGCGTATCCGGACGGCGCAGCACGCTGATCTCCTGTTCTCTCGTCATGTATCCCAATTTCAGCCGCATGAAGAAGCGGTCCATCTGAGCTTCGGGCAGGGGGAATGTGCCGTAGGATTCCAGCGGGTTCTGGCTGGCCATGACCAGATACGGTTCTTTCATGGCATAGGAGACGCCGTCCACCGTGATCTGCTTTTCCTCCATGACCTCCAGCAGCGCCGACTGGCTGCGGGGGGTGGCCCGGTTGATCTCATCCGCCAGGATGACCTGGGCAAAGAGCGGGCCGGGACGGAATTCAAATTCGCTTTTCTTCTGATTGAAAAAATTGATGCCTGTTAAGTCCGAGGGCATCAGATCAGGCGTGAACTGAATCCGTCGGAACTCGCCGCCGATACTCCGGGCAAAAGCACGCAGCAGCATGGTTTTGCCGGTTCCAGGCACATCCTCCAGAAGAATGTGCCCCGAAGCGATCAGGCAGACAACGATCTGTTCGATCACTTCTTCCTTGCCGACAATGATTCGGCTGCAGTTTTTCAGGATCTTCTCTTTCAGATCGACAAAAGGCTGCGTTTGCATGGATGAGCCTCCATGTTGAGAATATCAGGTAAATATATTAACGGCAGTATTTCGAATTTATGATACCATTATTGTCTGCAGCAGGCAACATATTTGTGCAGTAGAAAATGACGCCGGATTTTCAGCAGATGGATACGATAAGAGGCCAACCGGATGATGAATCCCGGAAAGATCATGCAGGAAAACGGAGAAGGCCTATAGAAAGAAGGCTTTACAATAAACAGGTTGGTCTGAAAGGAGAACAAACCATGATGACATTCAGCGAAATGCCCTACAAAAGGCCGGATCCTGAAGAAGTGACCGCAGAGATAAAGGAAGCGACCGAAAAACTCAGGAACGCAAAAAGCTACGAGGAAGCCCGGGCGGTATTCCTGGAGGAAGAGGAACGGTCAAAGGCTGTGGAAACGGCGGGAACGCTGGCGTATATCCGCCAGTCCATCGACACGCGGGACGAGTTTTACAGCAGAGAAAAAGCATTCTGGGACAACTTCGGACCGGAAATTGAAGAATATAAACAAGCGTGGCTTGAAGCGATGCTTCAGTCGACTTTCCGCAAGGATTTTGAAAAAGAGTACGGCGATCTGCTGTTTGTGAATGCCGAAATCCAGCGAAAAACCTTCTCTCCCGACATTATTTCCGATATGCAGAAGGAAAACGAGCTGGTCAGAGCATATGACGATCTGATCGCCTCGGCCCAGATCCCGTTCGAAGACGGCGTTTATACCCTTTCCCAGCTTGCACCGTTCCGGACCGATGCGGATGACGCGCGGCGCCTTGCCGCCTGGAAGGCTGACGGGCAGTGGTACAAGGAGCACCAGGAGCAGCTTGACAGGATTTATGACGAGCTGACCCGCCTGCGGGACGGGATGGGGAGAAAGCTCGGCTATGACGGATATACCCGGCTGGGCTACTACCGGATGGGACGGAACTGTTACACGAAAGAAGACGTTGAAAAGTTCCGTGCGGCCGTACGGAAGTATCTCGTCCCGGTAGCGGATTCAATCATGCGCGAGCAGGCGAAGCGGCTTGGGAAAACCTATCCGCTGACCTTCGCGGACGCCGCGTTGAGTTTTCGAAGCGGCAATCCGCGCCCCGTCGGAACGCCGGACGATCTTCTGGCGCAGGGGAAAAAGTTCTATGACGCGCTCTCACCGGAAACGAGCGAGTTTTTCCGGACAATGCTTGATGAACAGCTTCTGGATGTGCTTTCTACGGAAGGGAAGCAGGCGGGCGGTTACTGTACCAGTCTTCCGCAGTATGAGCGTCCGTTCATTTTTGCGAATTTCAACGGCACCCAGCATGACGTTGAGGTGGTGACCCACGAAGCGGGCCATGCCTTTGCATACTGGATGAACCGCAGGCGAATTCCCACTGAGTACGCGGACCCGAGCATGGAAGCATGCGAAGTACACTCCATGAGCATGGAGTTCTTCGGATGGAAGAACGCGGAAGGATTCTTCGGCGCAGACGCGAAGAAATTTGTCTACAGCCATCTTTCCGACGCAATCACGTTTATTCCCTACGGGACGATGGTGGACCACTTCCAGCATATCGTTTATGAAAAACCCGGGATGACGCCAGCTGAACGTCACGCGGAGTGGAAACGGCTGCTTGGGATCTATATGCCCTGGATGAAACTGGACGGGGAGATTCCCTTCTACAGCGAGGGCGAAGGCTGGCAGCGCCAGCTCCATATTTACGGGATGCCCTTCTACTATATCGATTACTGCCTGGCGCAGACGGTTGCCCTGGAGATCTGGGCAATGATCCAAAAGGATCCCGAAGACGCGTGGAAGCATTATATGGCGTATACCGAACAGGGCGGCAGCCGTACGTTTACCGGCCTGCTGCAAAATGCTGATCTGAAGACACCCTTTGACGAGGCATGCCTGAAAGAGGTCTGCGAAACCGCGACCAGATGGCTCGAAAACTTTGACCTGGCCGGGATTGAATGACAGGGAGCATTGGCATACCCTTAGCCCTGCGGTATAAACCGCAGGGCTTGATTTCTGCAGGCAGATATGATACATTCTTACCCTGCTTGTATTGATTAGGATCCAGAATCAGAATAATCCGCTGCAAGGAAAGACTCCTGACCATACTCAGGATATCATCCGGAGGATTTTTCATGAGCTATATTTCCGTCGACCATCTCTGCAAGACCTTTACCGTCCGAAAAAAGCGGGAGAAGGGTTCTTTGATGCGCGAAAAAGAGACGATCCATGCGCTGAAGGATGTCTCCTTTGAGATCGAAAAGGGTGAACTGGTAGGCTATATCGGACCGAACGGCGCCGGCAAATCCACCACGGTCAAGATCCTGTCGGGGATTCTGGTGCCGGAGAACGGAAAAGTATCCGTCGGCGGGATGACGCCCTGGACAGACCGGAAAGCGCATGTGCGCCGGATCGGTGTGGTCTTCGGCCAGCGGAGCCAGCTGTGGTGGGACGTGCCGCTGCTGGACAGCTATTCCCTGCTGCGGGATATCTACCGGGTATCCGAGGCGGACTATCAGAAAAGGCTGAACGAGCTGACCGAGGCGCTGCAGCTGGGCAACCTGCTGCGGACGCCGCTGCGGCTTCTGAGCCTGGGCCAGCGGATGCGGGCGGAACTGTGCGGCAGCTTGCTTCACAGCCCCGAGCTGCTGTTCCTGGACGAGCCGACCATCGGCCTGGACGCGGTGAGCAAGCTGGCGCTGCGGGATTTCCTTCTCTGGGAGAACCAGGAGAAAGGCACCACAATCCTGCTGACGACTCACGACATGGAGGATATCGCCGCCCTGTGTCCCCGGGTGATGGTGATCGGGCACGGGGAAAAGCTGTATGACGGCGGCCTGCAGGAGATGCTGTCGAAATACGATACGAAGCGGACCGTGCAGGTGGAGGAACATCGGAATATCGACCATGTGATTGCCGACATGTATCGGGATCTGGGGATATAAGATGAGAGCATATTTATCGATCTTCCGGATGAGAAGGAAAATGGAGACCCAGTATCGGGGCGCGGTGCTGGGCGGTCTCATCTGCCAGCTTTTTTTCGGGATCGTGCTGGTGGCGATCTACCGGGCACTGTATGCCGGGAAGCCGCAGACGATGCCACTGAGCCATGTGACGACCTACGTCTGGCTGCAGCAGGCCTTTTTCCGGATGCTGGTGGCAACGGATCCGGAACTGCTGGACAAGATCAGGACGGGCGCCATCGCCTACGACCTGTGCCGGCCGCTGCATCTGTATGGCTATTACTACGCCCGGATCCTGGCACAGAAACTGACCGGAAGCGTCCTGCGGGCGCTGCCCATGCTGGTGTTCGCCGCGCTGCTGCCGGAAGGCTGGGGACTCTGCCTGCCCGCGTCCGTTCCCGCGCTGCTGCTTGCGCTCCTCGGGCTGATCCTGGGCCTGTTCTGCGTTTCAGCGCTGGAAAATATCACAATGGCGTTCACGATGCGGACGCTGGACCCCAGGGGAATGCAGGGAATGCTGAACCTGCTGATGATGACGCTTGCCGGCAATATCCTGCCGCTGACGCTGTTTCCGGACAGCTGGCAGCGGGTGATTACCCTGCTGCCCTATGCCCAGCTGCTGGATACGCCGATCCGGCTGTATACGGGTGAGTACGCGGTTTCCCAGGCGCCGGAGGCGCTGCTGATCCAGATCTGCTGGACGGCGCTGCTGGTTTTCATCGGCTGCACGTTCTGGCGGACAAACCAGCGAAAACTGATCATACAGGGAGGTTGACGGAATGAACACACTTCGTCTGTATGGCCGGTCCATGGCGATCCTGATCAAGAGCCAGCTGCAGTATCCGCTTTCTTTCCTGATGCAGACCATTGCCCAGCTGGTGATGGAAGGCGGGGAAATGCTGGCGCTGATCCTGCTGATCGACCGGTTTGACCGGCTGAACCAGTGGGGACCGGGCGACCTGTACTTCTTTTTCGGCCTGATGTCGGTTTCCTTTTACCTGACGGAGATCTTCGGCCGGGGAGTGACCGGCAATTTCCCGTACATGGTACGGACCGGCCAGCTGGACACGGTGCTGCTGCGGCCGAGGGGCGTACTGACGCAGGTGCTGTGCAGCGCGGCGGACCCGCGGCGGATTACCTGTATCGCCGTCGGTGTCGTGAGCCTGGTGCTGGGCAGCAATCTTTCAAAGATCGCCTGGACGCTGCCGAAGGTCCTGCTGTTCATCGAAGCGATCTTCTTCAGCTTCTGGCTGATCCTGGGGCTGTTCATGATCGTGGCGATCCTGTGCATCCACAGCGTGAAATCCGTGGAACTGGCGAACACGCTGACCTACGGCGGGCGGAGCGCCTGCGAGTATCCGAGCGATATCTATCCCCGGGCGCTGCGGGTGCTGTTTACGGTGATTGCGCCTTTCGCGCTGGTTATGCATGTGCCGGCTTCGATGATTCTGGACAAGCCGCTGTACGGCTGGCCGGAGTGGGTCGCGTATGTGACGCCGCTGTCCGGTCTGGTACTATTCGGGATCATGTACCTGTTGTTCCGGAAAGCAATGAGATTCTATCGGTCAACAGGCAGTTAATCCGGAAAAATCTGTTGCCAGAGAGGACAAAAAACGGTATAATATCCGCAGACATTTTTTGCGACCGAATAAAGCATTAAGGAGGAAACCCCATGCTTCAGGATATTTTGGACACCGCGAAAGAAAAAATGAAGAAATCCTGCGAGGTGTACGAGCGGGATATGATGGGCCTGCGCGCGGGCCGCGCCAATCCGAAACTGCTGGACCGGATCATGGTGGACTATTACGGCACGCCGACGCCGATCCCCCAGATCGGCAACATCTCTTCTCCGGAACCCCGGCTGCTGGTGATTGCTCCCTGGGAAGCCAAGCTGATCCCCCAGATTGAGAAAGCGATCCAGAAGAGCGAGCTGGGCATTAATCCGTCCAACGACGGCAAGATCATCCGCCTGGTATTCCCGGAACTGAACGAGGAACGCCGCCGGGATCTGACCAAGGTGGCCTCCAAGGGTGCCGAGGAGACGAAAGTCGCGATCCGTTCCATCCGCCGGGACGCCATCGAGCAGATCAAGAAGCTGAAGAAGAACAGCGAGATCACCGAGGACGATCAGCGGGACGCCGAAGAGGATATGCAAAAGCTGACGGACAAGGCAGTCAAAGAAGTGGACGAGATCTACGCAAAGAAAGAAAAAGAAATCATGGAGGTCTGACGGAGCGCTCCGCCGGACACGCAAACCCGCCGAGAGGCGGGTTTTTCATTCATGCCGGCTGGAACGATAAGTCAATGACAGAAAGCGGGAAATATGATAAAATATATCTGTTAACCATGGCTGAATTCCGACCGCCGGAAGGCGGATTCCGGCAGGACGATGAAGGGGAAAAAGAATGAAGCTGAAGACGGCGTTATCCCTGGCACTGAAGAAGCCGCCGCGGACATCGGACGAGTTTGACCGGCTGCCGAAACATGTGGCCATCATCATGGACGGAAACGGCCGCTGGGCAAAGAAACACAAGCTGAGCGTGTCCAAGGGACACCGCCAGGGAACGGAAACCCTGCGGGAGATCATCCGCCATACGGATGACCTGGGCATCGGCGCGCTGAGCCTGTATGCTTTCTCAACGGAGAACTGGAGCCGGTCGGAGGAAGAAGTGGCCGCTCTGATGCAGCTGATCCTGGATTTCTTTGCTTCCGAGATTGACGAGCTGGACGCGAAGAACGTACGGATCCTGATCCTTGGCGACAAGGGCGGCCTGCCGGAAAAACAGCGGGAGACGCTGATTGAAGCGGAGAACCGTACCAGGAAGAATACCGGCCTGCGGCTGAACATCGCCGTGAACTACGGCGGAAAGGCGGAACTGGTCCGGGCAGCGAAAGAGATCGCGACCCTGGTCCGGAACGGGACGATCCGGGAAGAGGAGATCAACGAGCAGACGATCTCCGATCACCTGTATACCCGGGGCCAGCCGGATGTGGATCTGCTGATCCGCACGAGCGGGGAACAGCGGCTGAGCAACTTTATGCTGTATCAGAACGCCTATGCGGAATTCCTGTTTCCGACGGTATTGTGGCCGGACTTTACGGTGCATGACTATGACGAGGCGCTGGAAGCGTATGCGCACAGGGAGCGGCGCTTTGGAGGAAGATAACGATGAAACAAAGACTGATTACGGGACTGGCGCTGACCGCGTTTCTGGCGATCAATCTCTGGGCGCCGAACTGGTGCATGGCGCTGGCGACCCTGATCTGCGTCAGCTTTGCGGTATGGGAAGAGTATCATGCCCTGGTAACGGCGGGACACCAGGTGGTTTCCTGGCCGACCTGGGTGATCATGGCCACGTCTGTGCCGCTGACGATCCTGTTCGGCGAGAAAGTCATTGTGCCGCTGCTGGCGGCCGCCCTTTTCTTCATGGTAACGCAGATTCTTTTCCGCACGGAACCGGAGCTGACAGACCTGAGTATGAGCGCGCTGCCGCTGCTGACGGTGGCCCTGCCGGGGCTGAGCCTGGTGGCGCTGAGCCTGCTGCCCGGGCAGAAGGCGGTGGAGGTTGTGCTGCTTTGCCTGACTTTCAGCGTGCCGCTGCTGGGAGACGTCTTCGCCCTGTATGCCGGCAGTACGATCGGCGGACCGAAGTTCTGTCCGGCGGTCAGCCCGAAAAAGACGATCGCCGGAAGTGTCGGCGGACTGGTGGGAAGCATGGTCGCGGCGATGGCGGTGTTCGGACTGAGCCATGTATTCTGTGACGCACCGACACTGGCAAAACTGCCGGTTTGGTGGCATTACCTGCTGCTGGGCTTTTTCGGCGGAATCGCCGGACAGATCGGCGACCTGTTTGCCAGCCTGGTCAAACGCCACAGCGGAATCAAGGATTTTTCCAACCTGTTTCCCGGACACGGCGGCATGCTGGACCGGCTGGACAGCGTGTTGTTTATGGCGGTGCTGATGTATTGCTACCTGCTGTTCTTCCGCACGCTGATCATGACACCGATCGGCTGACAGAGACGTATTGAGAGAGGGCCAGATGAGAAAGATTGCAATACTGGGATCGACCGGATCCATCGGGACGCAGGCGCTGGACCTGTGCCGGCGGCATCCGGACCGGTTTCAGGTTACGGCGCTGACCGCCCGGGGAAGCCGGGAGAAGCTTTTTGAACAGGTACGGGAATTCCGGCCGGAGATCGCCGGACTGACGGAAGGCTTTGATCCGAAGGAGATCCCGGAAGACCTGAAGTTCTGCCGCTTTATTGCCGGCAGGGAAGCGCTGCACGCTGCCGCTGCGGAAACGGACGCGGAGATGGTGCTGGTCAGCATTGTGGGCATCGCCGGGCTGCAGGGTGTGATGGATGCCCTGAACGCCGGGAAGCAGGTGCTGCTTGCCAACAAGGAAGCGCTGGTGACCGGCGGCCACCTGGTGACGGAACTGGCCCGGAAAGCCGGGAAACCGCTCCTGCCGGTGGACAGTGAGCACAGCGCGATTTTCCAGTGCCTGCAGGCGGCGGGCGGAAACAAACCCGAAAAGATCCTGCTGACCGCATCGGGCGGCCCCTTCCGGACCTGGGAGAAGGCCCGGATTGAGAAAGCCACAAGAGCTGAGGCCCTGAAACATCCCAACTGGAACATGGGCGCGAAAATCACCGTGGACAGCGCCAGCATGTTCAACAAGGGCCTGGAGATCATGGAAGCCCGGTGGCTGTTTGATATGACGGAGGACCGGATCGAGGTCGTGGTTCATCCCCAGAGCATTGTACACAGCGCGATCGTCTTCAAAGACGGGGCCGTGCTGGCCCAGCTCGGTGAGCCGGACATGCGGGTGCCGATCGGATACGCTATGGCGTTCCCGGAACGCATCGAAACGGGAGTCCCGGCGCCGGACCTGTTTGCGCTGGGCAGCCTGACTTTTGAAAAGCCGGACGAGGAAAAGTTCCCCGCATTACGGATGGCCAGGGAGTGCCTGCGCGACGGCGGCGCGGCCTGCACCGTGTTCAACGGCGCCAATGAAGAGGCGGTTGCCGCGTTCCTGCGGGAAGAGATTTCCTTCGGGGAGATCGCCGTGCGCGTGGAGCGGGCGCTGGATAAACTGGCCGGGTTGCCTGCGGACTGCATTGAGGATATCTGGGAAGCGGACCGGCGTGCACGCGAAGCCGCACGGGCGTGATAAAGAATTAAGAAAAGGACAAAGACGGAGTGTATATTCTTTTAGCGATATTGCTATTGGCGATCCTGATCACGGTGCATGAATTCGGCCATTTCCTGGCGGCCCGGGCGATGAAGATCGAAGTCCGGGAGTTTGCGGTAGGGATGGGTCCGAAACTTGTAAAGTGGAAGAGCAAAAAGTACGAGACGGATTTCAGCATCCGGGCGATCCCCCTGGGCGGTTTCTGCGCCTTCTACGGCGAAGACGATACCAAGGGCGTTTCGAAGGATGATCCCCGCGCGTTCCCGAAGCAGAATGTGTGGAAACGGCTGTTCGTAATCCTGATGGGGCCGATGATGAACTTTGTGCTGGCGTTTGTGCTGGCTACGGTCTTTTTCTGGGCGAACGGCGTCAGCACGGTGAAGGGGATCGATCCCTATATCGCTGAGGTGATGGCCGCCGGGCCGGCCTATTCCGCCGGGATGCAGGCGGGAGACGTGGTGACGGAAATCAACGGCGTGAACATGCTGGACGGCACAATGGGAACGCTGCTGGATACAATCGGCGGCTGGAAGGAAGGAGACGCTCCGCTGCGGATGACGATCCGGCGCGGAGAAGAGACCTTCGAAACCGAAATGACGCCGATCTGGGACGCGGAAGAGAACAAGATGCGGATCGGCGTGACGATCGGCGGCGTATACCGGCTGGAGACACAGCCGGAAACCTTCCTGGGCGGTTTTCAGCATTCCTGGGAATGGTGCGCGAACGCTTCCGGAGCGATCCTCGGCGCGCTGAAAGACCTGGTGACGACCGGAAAAGGACTGGATCAGACGTCCGGACCGGTGGGGATCGTGAGCCTGGTATCCACGGAAGTTCAGGAAGGCGGTCTGAGCGCATATGTTCAGCTGCTGGTGCTGATCTCGATCAACCTGGGGCTGATGAACCTGCTGCCGATTCCCGGACTGGACGGAAGCCGTCTGGTATTCGGGATCGTGGAGGTGATCCGGCGCAAACCTGTGCCGCCGGAAAAAGAAGCCATGGTGCATCTGATCGGAATGGTATTCCTGTTCGGTCTGATGATCTTCTTTACATTCAAGGACATTATGAGACTGTTCGGTTAGGAGAAAAGCAATGACAAAAACGGTGAATGTCGGCGGATTGCAGCTGGGCGGCGGGAATCCGGTACTGGTGCAGAGCATGACGAATACGGACACCCGGGACGCGGAAGCGACGCTGAAGCAGATCTGCGCGCTGCACGACGCGGGCTGCGACATCGTGCGGGTCAGCGTATATGACGAAGCCTGTGCCGAAACCGTGAAGACGCTGGCGGCGAAAAGCCCCGTGCCGCTGGTTGCGGATATCCATTTTGACTATAAGCTGGCGATCCGCTCCGCTGAGAACGGGATTGCGAAACTGCGGATCAATCCAGGCAACATCGGCGGGGAAGCCCGGGTGCGCGAACTGGCGGACTGTGCGAAAGCCCACGGTATTCCGATCCGGATCGGCGTGAACAGCGGATCCGCAGAGAAGGACCTGCTGGCAAAGTACGGCGGACCGACAGCGGAATGCCTGGTGGAGAGCGCGCTGGGACATGCTCGGATGCTGGAGAAGGCAGGTTTTTACGACATCGTGCTGAGCATGAAATCCAGCGATGTGAAGCTGACCATCGACGCCTACCGGCTGGCCCATGAACGCTGTGATTATCCCCTGCACCTGGGCGTTACGGAAGCGGGTCTTCCGGGACAGGGTACGGTGAAGAGCGCCATCGGTATCGGCGCGCTGCTGGCGGACGGTATCGGCGACACGATCCGCGTGAGCCTGAGCGGGGATCCGCTGCCGGAGGCGAAAGCGGCCTGGGATATCCTTCGGGCGCTGAACCTGCGGACCCGGGGCGTTCAGCTGATCGCCTGCCCGACCTGCGGGCGGACCTGCATTCCGGTGGAGCAGATTGCCCGGCGGGTGGAAGCGGAACTGTCCGATGTGACGGTGCCGCTGAAGGTGGCGGTGATGGGCTGTATCGTAAACGGCCTGGGCGAGGGCCGGGAAGCAGACGTGGGCATCGCCGGCGGGAAGGACGGCGGCGCGCTGTTTGTGAAGGGCCGGGAACCCCGGAAGGTCCAGGGAGACCTGGCGGAGATCCTGATTGCTGAAGTGAAGAAAATGATCAAAGGATAACAGATGAGCTACGAAGATCTGATGGCGCGGATCGCGCGGGAAATCCCGGAACTGGCGGGGAAACTGTCAGCACCGCGGGTGACTTATGTCAAATCTTCCAGAAAAACCTATATCACATTCAACAGCACCGTGCTGGCGGGAGAGAAGCAGTTTCTGAAGCTGGAGGCCATTCTGCGGGAAATGTTTCCCGGACGGCCGCTGGCGGTCAGGATCTGTTCCCCGGACCTGAAGGCAGATTTCCTGGAAGATCCGGCGCCCTACCGCGGGGTGCTGGATGATTTTCTGCGCAGGAATTATCCGATGGCCCGCGGGTGGATCGGCCGGATCGGCTGGCAGATGGAAAAGAACCAGCTGACGGATTCAACCGAAATGACCGGCGGGGAGGACATGGACGGCCTGCTGACGCTGGTGTTTCCGGACGAGATCAGTCTGAGGGTCATGCGGCAGAGCGACGTCGGAACAAGGCTTGCGAGGGCAGTCTATGATATCTTTACGGCAAAGATCCGGGTGGAGATGACCGTGGAAGGCACCCGTGAGGAACGCCTGCGCAAAATGATGGAAGAGCGCCGGGACGCCGCGATCACCGTGACAGCTCAGGAAATGGCAGAGCGCTACGGAACCGGGGTCAGCACCGCCAAAGAAGAAAACGCCGCGCCTGCCAAACCGGCCGGGGAAAAGAAACCGGCGAAACCCCGGAAAGAGCAGGCCGGAAAAGCGAAAGAAGCGGTGCCTGAAGCCCCGGCGTCCCCCGTCGGGAAGCCGATCATGGGCCGGAGCATTGCGGACCGGCCGGTGGAGATCCGGGAACTGACCGGGGAGAGCGGCCTGGTAGTTGTCCAGGGCGAGATCTTCCATCTGGAGCAGAAGGAACTGAAGGGCGGCGAAACGCTGCTGGTGACCTTCGCAGTGACCGACGGAACCAGCTCCGTGATGTGCAAGATTTTCTTCCGGTACCGCAGCCGCTTCATGAAAAAGGAAGAAGCGGAAGCGACGCCGATCACCGACGAGGAACGCGCGGCGGTGAAGGAGAAAACGGACCGGATTAAGGACGGCATGTGCGTCCGGGTCCGGGGCGAATGCCTGTATGACAGTTACGCGCGGGATCTGTGCATCAGCGTGCGCGACATGGTTGAAACGGAAAAAGAGGAGCGGGTCGATACCGCGGAGGAGAAGCGGGTCGAGCTCCACATGCATACCAACATGTCCACGATGGACGCGCTGACGCCTGTGGAAAAACTGATCGAGCGCGCGGCAAAGTGGGGCCATCCCGCGGTTGCCGTGACAGATCACGGCGTACTGCAGTCTTTCCCGGCAGCTTTCCGGGCAGCCAAGGGCAAAATCAAACTGATTCCCGGCTGCGAAGGCTATCTGATCGACGAAAAAGCGATTGTGGAAAACGCGGACGACCGGCCTTATGACGGACCGGTGGTCGTACTGGACTTTGAGAGCACCGGACTGAACACCGGCAAGGCGCGGATCATCGAGATCGGAGCGGTGAAGCTGGAAGGCGGGGAGATTATTGAAGACTTTTCTCAGCTGGTGGATCCGGGGCAGCCGCTGGGACCGGAAATCACGGAGCTGACAGGGATCAGCGACGCGATGCTGCAGGGGCAGCCCAAAGCGGAAGAGGCGCTGCCGAAACTGCTGGAGTTTATCGGGGACGCGCCGATCGCAGCGCATAACTCGCATTTTGACGCAAGCCTGATGAAGGCGGAACTGAAACGGCTGGGTATGGATATGTCCATGCCTGTGCTGGATACGCTGGCCTATGCCCGGAAACTGTATCCGGAGCTGAAATCCTTCCGTCTGGCCGCGCTGTGCAAACATCTCGGCGTGAGCCTGAAGAACGCCCACCGGGCAGTTCATGACGCCCGGGCCACGGCGCTGTGCCTGAAACATATGTTTGAGGCAACGCGTCAGGCATATCCGGACGCCGTCAGCGAGCTGGACCTGAACCGGGTGCTGACGGGCGGCGCCATCGGGGAAAGCTGGCATATCATCCTGCTGGCGAAGAATCGGACCGGCCTGGTGAACCTGAACAGGCTGGTCTCCATCAGCCATCTGGATTGGTTCAAGCGTGTGCCGCATATGCCGCGGCAGATTATCCAGAAGTGCCGGGACGGGCTGATCCTGGGCAGCGCCTGCGAAGCCGGCGAACTGTTCCGGGCGGTGCTGAACCGGGAGGACCATGAAAAGCTGAAACAGATCGCATCCTTCTACGACTATCTGGAGATCCAGCCGGTCGGGAACAACGCCTTCCTGATCCGGGAAGGCCAGGCTGCGGACGAAGAGGAACTGCGGGACCTGAACCGGCAGATTGTAAAGCTGGGCGAAGAGCTGAATATTCCCGTGGTGGCCACGGGAGACGTACATTTCCTGGATCCGGACGACGCCATAGGCCGGGCCATCATCCAGGCCGGTATGAAGTATACTGACGCCGACCAGCAGCCCCCGCTCTATTTCAAGACGACGGACGAGATGCTGGAGGAGTTTTCCTATCTCGGTGCGGACAAAGCGAAAGAGATCGTCATCGACAACCCTCGGAAGATCGCGGAGCAGGTGGAAGAGATCAAGCTGTTCCCGAAACATCCGAAGGGAGAGGATACCTTCCAGCCCTTCTGGGACGACGCGGAAGACAGGATCCAGCAGATGACCTGGGATACGGCGGAGGAAATGTACGGTTCCCCGCTGCCGCAGATTGTGGAAGCACGGCTGCGGAAAGAACTGAAATCCATTGTAGGATACGGTTACTGCACGCTGTATTCCATTGCCCAGAAACTGGTTTCCCGTTCGCTGGAGGACGGTTATCTGGTAGGCAGCCGCGGCAGCGTGGGTTCCAGCCTGGTGGCCCGGATGTGCGGGATCACCGAAGTGAACGCACTTCCGCCGCACTATCGCTGCACCCGCTGCCATAAAGGTTTTTTCGACGTGGACAAGAGTCAGTATCACGTCGGCGTGGACCTGCCGGACAGGAACTGCCCGGACTGCGGACAGAAGCTGACCAAGGACGGCTTTGATATTCCTTTTGAGGTGTTTCTTGGCTTTGAGGGAGACAAAGTGCCGGATATCGACCTGAACTTCTCAGGCGAGTATCAGAACCGGGCCCACCACTATGTGGAAGAGCTGTTCGGGCATGACCATGTATTCCGCGCGGGCACCATTTCCGGCCTGGCGGACAAGACGGCCTACGGTTATGTGCTCAAATACCTGGAAGAGCGCGGGATCCAGGCCGGCAACGCCGAGAAGGACCGGCTGGCGCTGAAATGCACCGGCGTCAAGCGCACGACAGGCCAGCATCCGGGAGGCATGGTCGTCGTACCCCTGGAATACGAGATCTATGACTTTACCGCGGTACAGCATCCGGCGGACGACCTGGAAAGCGACTTTACCACGACCCACTTCGACTTCAACAGCATGCACGACATCCTGGTGAAACTGGACTGCCTCGGCCATGATGATCCGACGATGCTGCATGAGCTGGAACTGCTGACAGGCATCAACTTCAAGGATGTGCCGCTGGACGACCAGCCGGTGCGGAGCCTCTTCTCTTCACCGGAGGCGCTGGGCGTGACGACGGAGGAAATCCTGTGCAATACCGGAACCTACGGCGTGCCGGAGTTCGGTACGGGATTTGTCCGGGGCATGCTGGAAGAGACCAAGCCGCATACAATGGAGGAACTGCTGCGCATTTCCGGCCTGAGCCACGGAACGGACGTATGGCTTGGCAACGCGCAGGAGATCATCGCTTCCGGAACCGCAACGCTGAGCGAATGCGTCTGCTGCCGTGACGATATCATGAACTATCTGATCGACAAGGGTGTGAAACCCAAGCTGGCGTTTACGACCATGGAAAGCGTCCGGAAAGGTCGCGGACTGAAACCGGAAATGGAACAGGCCATGGTGGACGCACAGGTGCCGGACTGGTTCCTGGACAGCTGCAAAAAGATCAAATACATGTTCCCCAAGGGACATGCCGTTGCGTATGTGACCATGGCCCTGCGGGTGGCGTGGTTCAAGGTCCATGAGCCGCTGGCTTATTACTGCGCGTATTTCACGGTCCGCGGAGACGGATTTGACGCGACGACAATGATCCTGCCGCCGGAGGAATCAAGACGGAAGATCAGGGAGATCCGGAACATGGATTCGCCGAGCGCCCGGGATAAGGATACCGCTACCTGCCTGGAACTGGTGCTGGAGATGAACCTGCGCGGAATCAGATTCCTGCCGGTGGATCTGTATAAGAGCGACGTCAGGCGCTTCCTGATTGAGGACGGAAACATCCGCTGTCCGTTTATCAGCCTGCCGGGCCTGGGCGAGAGCGCGGCAATCCCGATCGCGGAAGCGCGGAAAGACGGACCGTTCCTCAGCATTGAGGACTTGCAGAAACGGGGCAAGGTCGGCTCCAGCGTGATCGAAACGCTGCGGGCCCAGGGGGCACTGCAGGGACTGAGCGAGACGAACCAGATCAGTATGTTCTGAGACGTAAAACAGTCAGAAGGAATCGCGCGAAAGAACAGCGAAATGTATAAGGAAACGGAGAAGGAGGAAAACAGGCGTGTACAAGTCCATGAACCTGAAGGGTTTTCTGCTGATTCTGGGCGTTATGCTGGCAGTTTTCCTGATCCTTCACAGCGCCCTGCGGGGCACCGCAAATGAAAAGGCGGAGGAAGAAAAACTCCTGCGGGTACAGAAAACAAAGCTGGAAGAGGAATTCAAGCGCCTGAACCGGGAGCTGAACGTGGTGGGAACGGACGAATACATCATGTCCAGCGCGGTAAAGGATTATTCCTACGTCAAGAAAGACGCAATCCGCTTTGAGTTCACCAACCCGGAGGTCCTCTACGCCTATTCGGAGTCCGAACTGCAGATATTAATGGACGAGATGAACGACTGAGGAGGTTTACCGTGAGAGCTGCCGTGATCGGGATCGGGTCCAATTCGGTACGAAGCCTTCTGGCGGACGTCAGCGGCGCTGATTTCCAGCGCCTGTGGCGGGACCGGGAAGGTACGCGTCTGTTTGCCGGCCTTGACGGGACAGGGAACCTGAACCGGGATGCGATGGACAAGACGGTTTCCGCTGTCCGACGGATGGCTTCCGAGGTCCGGCAGAAGGGCGCAGAAGAGCTGGCGATCTTTGCGACGAGTGCTGCCCGGGACGCGGCGAACGGACAGAAGTTCATGGAAGAGGTGAAACGGGAGGCAGGCGTGCCGCTCCGGATCATCTCCGGTGAAGAAGAAGCGGAACTCAGCTTCCTGGGCGCTTCGGCAGCATTGTCGGCGGACCGCTGCGGGATGATCGACATCGGCGGCGGCAGCACGGAGATTGCCATCGGTACGCGGGCCGGGATTGAGTGCGCTTTCTCCTGCCAGATGGGCGCCGTGCGGCTGTACCGGAGGCTGCGGCTGGAACATCCGGATGATATGAAACCGGTGGAAGTGGCCGCGGCGGAGATCCTGGACGAACATCTCAGGTCGTTCCGGGAACTGGAGCTGCCGAAAGCCTGGGTCGGTACCGGCGGAACCTTTACGACCCTGGCGGCAATGGTGCTGGAACAGCCCTGGACCGACAGGACCCATGTACACGGGACGTCGATCACATCCACGGAGATCCGTGACATCGGTGAAAAGCTGGCGGGGATGAAGGTGGAAGAGAGGATCAAGCTTCCGGGCCTTCAGCCCAGCCGCGCGGATATCGTGGTCCACGGCATCTGTATCCTGCTGGGCGTTATGGAACGTCTCGGCATGGATCGGATCACCGTCAGCGAATGGGGAAACCTGGATGGATATTTCCATAAATATTTTTGTGAGAAAGAATCATAGGAGACACAATGCTTGAACTGAAAAACGTTTCCTTCCTTGTGGATGACGAAGGAAAAGATAAAGAAATCATCCGGGACGTCAGCCTGACGGTTCCGGACCGGAAGCTGGTTGTTGTGACCGGACCGAACGGCGGCGGGAAATCCACGCTGGCCAGGCTGATTGCCGGAATTGAGAAGCCCACGGCCGGGCGTATTTTTTTCAACGGCGAAGACATTACGGACCTGAGCATTACGGAGCGGGCACAGAAGGGGATCGCTTACGCGTTTCAGCAGCCGGTGCGTTTCAAGGGCATCCGGGTGCTGGATCTGATCCGGATTGCGGCCGGGAAGACGCTGTCGGTGTCGGACGCCTGTCAGTATCTGTCTTCCGTAGGACTTTGTGCCCGGGATTATGTGGACCGGGAAGTGAACGCCAGTCTGTCCGGCGGCGAACTGAAACGGATCGAGATTGCGACGGTGCTGGCCCGCAAAGCGGTGCTGTCGGTCTTTGACGAACCGGAAGCCGGCATCGACCTGTGGAGCTTCCGGAACCTGACGGAAGTGTTCCAGCAGATGCGTGAAGATATCCGGGACAGCTCGATCCTGATTATCTCCCACCAGGAACGGATCCTGAATATCGCCGATGAGATCATTGTGATCAAGGGCGGCGTGGTGGAGAAGCAGGGAAGCCGGGAGGACGTCTATCCGCACCTGATGAGGGCTGAGATTGCCGAAGTGTGCGAAGGGCCGTACAAACCTGCCGGAAAGGGGGATGCGGAATGCTGAAACTGGATGAGATCCAGAAGCGGCTGCTGCGGGAAGTGGCTGATCTTCATGAAGTACCGGAAGGCGCTTATAATATCCGTTCCAACAGCGCGTCCGCCGGGCGGCAGTCCACGGCGAATATTGAGATTGTTTCCAAGGAAGATGTGAGCGGCCTGGAGATCCGGATCAAACCGGGCACGAAGAACGAGAGCGTGCACATTCCTGTTGTCATGACCCAGAGCGGCCTGAAAGAAGTGGTATATAACGATTTCTTTATCGGCGAAGGCGCGGACGTGGTGATTGTCGCAGGGTGCGGAATCGACAACTGCGGAAACCAGGATTCCCAGCATGACGGTATCCATCGCTTCTTTGTCGGGAAGAACGCCCGGATCAGATATGTGGAAAAGCACTACGGTTCCGGTACGGGCAGCGGAAAACGAATCCTGAATCCGGGCACGGAAGTATATATGGAAGAGGGCAGCTACGCCGAAATGGAAATGGTCCAGATCAAAGGCGTGGACGATACGGAACGCACCACCACGGCGGAACTGGCCGCCGGCGCGAAACTGGTTGTGCGGGAACGGCTGATGACCCACGGGGACCAGCGGGCAATCAGCACCTATGAGGTAAAACTGAACGGCGAAAACGCCAGCGCGGACGTGGTATCCCGTTCGGTGGCAAGGGATCACTCTTTCCAGAAGTTTGACGCGAAGATCGTCGGCAACGCCGCCTGCCACGGGCATACGGAATGCGATTCCATCATCATGGACGAAGGCCGGATCCTGGCAGTCCCGGCACTGGAGGCGAACAACGTGGACGCCGCGCTGGTGCATGAGGCGGCCATCGGCAAGATTGCCGGGGAGCAGCTGATCAAACTGATGACCCTGGGACTGACCGCGGCAGAAGCGGAAGAGCAGATCATCAACGGATTCCTGCAATAAATGATTGATCAAGCCAACAAAAAAAGCGGTTCGTTTGAACCGCTTTTTGCTGTTCTCTTTACTTTCAGGCCAGGGGCCTGCTGCCGATGAAGCACAGCGCAATGGTGCCGGGACCCGCGTGGGCGCCGATAACGGGGCCGACGTTCTCGATCATGACATTGGCGCCGGGAAGCTTTTGCTCAACCAGGGCCTTGGTGCGCTCAGCATCTTCCATGCTGTCGGCATTCAGGACGAGGATGGGGCTTTCCGCTGGATCGGGAGCGAACTCCAGCATCTTATCCACGATGAAAGCAATGGCCTTTTTCCGGCCGCGGATCTTGTCATTGGCGGTCAGGGTGCCGTCAGCCGCTTCGGAGATGATGGGCTTGAGGTCCAGCATGGTGCCGACGGTGGCGGCTGTGGCGGAGATACGTCCGCCGCGCTTGAGGTACTTCAGGTCGTCCACGATGAAGTAGGCCTGGGCGCGGAGCTTATTTTCTTCCAGCCAGGAGGCGACTTCTTCAATAGGCTTGCCGGCACGGTACATCTCATGGGCTTTCAGGACCAGCAGGGTCATGGGACCGGAGATCCGCAGGGTGTCAACCACGATAAACTTCCGCTCCGGATACTGGGCCAGGAGCTTTTCACGGGCGCTGTAAACCGCCTGCAGGGTGCAGCTGAGCTTGCTGGAGAAGGCGACGAAGAGCAGATCCTTTTCTTTCAGGACCGGCTCGAAATAATCCATATATGCCGCTTCGTTCAGGGCGGAGGTTACGGGAGCCGCGCCGCTGCGCATCATGTCGTAATAACTCTTATGATCCAGCATCTGGCCGAGATCGTCGAAGTATTCCTTGCCGTCCAGTGCGTAGGGCATGTAGACGACCGGAATATCATATTCCTGTTTCAGGTGAAACGGCAGATCGCTGTCGCTGTCGGTCATGAACACATAAGTCTGTTCCATGGGATAGCCTCCTTCGGCACGAAGTAGAATAATGACGTATAACGAAGATATTCTATAGCAGGAACTGGAAAAAAGCAATACCGGCCGGGGGATACAAAAAGCCGGGCAGTCTGAAACTGCCCGACCGGGGAAACACGAATGAGTATTATTCAGTGATTATGGTTACGGAACCGCGGGGCTGACCGTAGGCTTCCTCGGTGATCTTGCCTTCCAGTACTTCGGTGACAAAGGCCATGACCGCTTCATCCATCGGGATGCCGGTGTCGAAGCTGGAGGAGGAACGGGCGAATACGTTGTAGGTATCGCCGCCGACCGCGCAGAAGTTGTTGGTGATGACCGCGTAGGTTGCATTCACATCGAAAGGCTCGCCGTTGATCGCGGTGATGGTTACACGGTTGATGGATTTGGGAGCGTAGTAGCTGGTCTCTTTACCGTCGAGGACATATACGTCACCCTGGTCAAAGGCTTTGGTGGTATCAAGGGACCACTCGATGCCGGAAGTCTGGGGATATCCGCCGACCGGATCCGGCGTGCAGAAGGTGGAGGCTTCGAGGGCTTCGAGCAGTTCGGCGCCGGTCACATACACCACGGCGACGGTGTTGCCGAAGGGCAGTACAGTGTTGATGTTCTTTTTGGAGACATCGCCCGCCGGGATGGTGGCACGGATGCCGCCGCCGTTGGTGATGCCGACGACCGCATTGAGCTCAACCTGCTCGATGCCGCCTTCCTTGACGACGGACCAGACCATGGCGTCGGTGATCAGATCGCCCAAATTGGTTTCTTCGGTCCGGTTGCCAGGGGCTTTTTCGCCGTTGAGCAGGACTTCGGAAGTGGCAAACACCGCGTCGTATTCCGCATTGACCGCATCCATGATTTCCTGCGCTTTGGCCATGACATCTTCGTTAATGAACTTGAAGCCATAGAGCTTGGAAGCAATATAGGTCGGGATCAGGAAGTTGGCTTCGATCCCCTTGGCTTCGTTATCAATGACCACGACGCCGATGTTGGCAAACTTGGTGCCGGTAGACTGGATGGGTTCACCGTGCTGGCCGGCAGTCATGACCGTGTGGCTGTGGCCGTCAAGAACGAAGTCAATACCTGTGAGTTTCGGGAGGACATCCACGGAACGGTAACCGTTCCCCTTGGATTCGTTATCCACGCCCAGATGGAACAGGCCGATTACGAGGTCTGATTCTTCCCGTACATCGTCGATCGCTTTCTGGGTGGTTTCAGTGAGCTTGTCGAAGGCGGCGAAGGAGATCATGTTTACCAGGCCGGGGTTGACCTTGGTGGCGGTTTCGGGCGTTTCAACGCCGACGAACCCGATTTTCAGGCCGCCTTCGGTGGAAACGACGACGGAACCGGGAAGAATGGTTTCACCGGTCTCGTCCAGGGTGACGTTTGCGCAGATTGTTTTGAAGGTTGCTTTGGAAAGGTTTTCCATGAGCTGGGTATAGCCGAAATCGAACTCATGGTTGCCCAGCGATACAACGCTGTATTCGGCGGCGTTCATCATTTCGACCGCAGAGGCGCCTTTGCTGGAGAAGGCATATACATCGCCCTGGCTGAAGTCGCCGGTATCGACCAGGAGCACTTCGGCGCCCAGGCTCTTAAAGTAGTCGCGCAGGCCGGCAATATAGGCGTAGCCATTGATCTGGCCGTGCACGTCGCCGGACTGCAGGATAACCGTCTTACCGGTGTAGTCTCCGGCCAGCTCATAGCGGATATCCGCAGCCTTGGCATAATCCGCGGCGGTCCAGTCGGCTTCCTCCGCGCCTTCGGCAAAAGCGGCAGTCATGGTCAGCGCCATTAGCAGCGCCAGGATCAGGGCAAGCAGTTTCTTCATACATTTTTCCTCCTTTGGTATCCCAGTGATATGAATGTTTTTATCTGGATCAAGTATATCAAAGCGGCGGGGTAAAATCAATCTCCGAAACAGGCAAAAACAAAGCCGTTCCCTTCATTGACCGGATACGGACTGAAATGATATCCTTCATATAAAAGATAAAAGAGTATGTTCAGAAATCCTGAACGAAGAGGAGAAATTAATATGAACAAAGTGTACTGCTGCTATCCGGGCGGAAAACACAAAGCGCTGACGATGAGCTATGACGACGGACGGACCCAGGACCGCCGGCTGGTGAAGATCTTCAATGACAACGGGATCCGCGGAACGTTCCACCTGAACAGCGGAAGGTTCGCGGAGGAAAACAGGATTCATCCGGAGGAGATTCCGGAACTGTACCGCGGCCACGAGGTGGCCTGCCATACGGTGACGCATCCGACCATCGCGCGCTGTCCGCTGCCGGAAGTGGCGGCGGAAGTGCTTGAAGACCGGAAAGCGCTGGAAAAAATCACATGCTGTCCGGTGCGCGGCATGAGCTATCCGAACGGATCCGTTTCGGAGGAAATCGAGAAGCTGCTGCCGGGATGCGGGATCCGTTATTCCCGAATCACCGGTAATTCCGACGCTTTCACCCTGCCGGAGAATCCCTACCGGTGGAAGGCAACTTGCCACCATAACCATAATCTGCTGGAGCTGGGGGATCAGTTTCTCGCGCTGTTCAAGAAGCAGTACCTGTACCTGATGTACGTGTGGGGACACAGCTATGAGTTTGACGACCGGGACAACTGGGACCTGATGGAAACGTTCTGCGGGAAAATGGGCGGCAAAGAGGATATATGGTACTGTACCAACATCGAGCTGATGGACTGCCTGGACAACTTCGGCCGGCTGCAGTTCGCGGCGGACAACAGCTTTGTCCATAACCCCAGCGCAACAGACTGCTGGATTTCGGTAAACGATGAGCCGATATGCATTCCAGGCGGGAAAACGATCCGTTTGTGAACGAAAAACGTATTTCTCTCCGAATCATCTGGAATGATATCCGTTTTGTCCATAAGATGTACGGACGAGACGGAAGCTTTGAAATTCCTCACGTTATGAGCGATTTTCTCTTTTTTGACAGGCGTTTGACGGGTTTTACGATCCTTGACGGAGATGAGAGATCTGGTGTAAATTTGGTATAGAAATTCCATATTGGAGGAAAAGCAGATGGAACAGCTGAACTATGATGTACTGAAAAAGACAGGTTATGACGGCTATATTCTGGAAACGGCACCCGAAAAAGTCATGCAGTTCGGCGAAGGGAACTTCCTGCGTGCCTTCGTGGATGATTTTTTCGATATTGCCAATGAAAAGGCCGGGTTCAACGGCAAGGTTGTGCTGGTGCAGCCTATCGCTCAGGGCCTGACGGATCTGATCAACAAACAGGAAGGCCTGTATACGCTGTATCTCCGGGGAAGCGAAAACGGCGTCAAGGTGGATGACAAACGGGTCATTTCCGCGGTAAGCCGCTGCATCAATCCCTACGGAGAATGGGATAAAGTGCTTGAACTGGCAAGAAGCGGAGATCTGGAAATCATCGTGTCCAATACGACCGAGGCAGGTATCGTACATGATACGGAAAGCGCCTTTGACCAGATTCCGCCGGTTTCCTTTCCCGCCAAGCTGACCCGGGTGCTGTATGAACGGTTTACCGCCGGGCAGAAGGGAATCGTAATGCTCAGCTGCGAACTGATTGACAATAACGGAAAAGAACTGCTGAAGTGCGTCAACCAGTACATCGAAGACTGGAAACTGAGCGACGATTTCCGCCGCTGGGTGAATGAGGAAAACATTTTCTGCTCCACGCTGGTGGACCGGATCGTTCCGGGCCGGATCCGCGATCCGAAGGAAGTCGAGGCGCTGGCCGCGGCAAACGGATATGACGATCCGCTGACAGATGTGGGCGAAGTGTTCGGCATCTGGGTCATCGAAGGGCCGGAAGGGCTGGAAGACCGGCTGCCGTTTAAACGGGCGGGCGTTCCGGTAATCGTCGTGCCGGACGTCACTCCCTACAAGAAACGTAAGGTCCGCATCCTCAACGGCGCCCATACAGGCTTTGTACTCGGAGCATATCTTGCCGGGTATGACATCGTGCGGGACTGCATGTATGACGACACCATCCTGCGCTATATGAACAAGATGCTTTACGACGAAGTAATCCCCACGCTTCCGCTGGACAAAAAAGACCTGGAAGCATTCGCAAAGGCCGTGCAGGACCGGTTCAACAATCCTTTCGTAAACCACGAGCTGATGAGCATCAGCCTGAATTCCACCAGCAAATGGCGGGCCCGGAACATGCCGACAATCCTGGACTACGTGCAGGAAAAGGGAGAACTGCCGGCCTGCCTTACCACCAGCTTCGCGGCGTATATCGCCTTCTACTCCAGCGAGATACAGGAACTGAACGACAAGGGCCTGGTCTGCCGCCGGGCGAAGGGAAACGACTACACCGTAAGCGACGACCGGTACGTGCTGGAATTCTATCGCGACCATAAGGAAGACAGCCCCGAGGAACTGGTGCACGCCGTGATGACAAATACGGAAATGTGGGGGCAGGACCTGACGGCGGTGCCGGGCTTTGAGACGGCGGTTGTCCGTATTCTGAAGCAGATCCGGAGCGAAGGCGCGCTGGCGGCATATAAGGCGTGCTTATGATTCGCCGGCTGTGATTCAGAACGACAGGCAAACGCTGTGACGAAGGAGAGACAGACATGAACGAAATGGTAAGGATCACAGCGCGGGATATGGTGGCGGTTGCCCTGAAACCCTTGAAAGCGGGGGAAACGGTTTCCTTCGGGACGGGAGAGATCACCCTGAAGGAAGACCTTTCCATGGGCCACAAGACCGCACTGCGGGACATCCGAAAAGGGGAAGCTGTGATCAAGTACGGTTTCCCGATCGGTGAGGCAACAGAAGATATCCCTGCCGGGGCACATGTACATACACACAACCTGCATACCCTGCTGTCCGGCGAAAAAGAATACGAATGGCATCCGTCCTTTCCGGGACAGGAGAAACGCGAGCCCGCCACGTTCCTGGGCTATCCGCGGAAGCAGGGCAAACCGGGCATACGGAACGAACTGTGGATTCTGCCGACAGTGGGCTGCGTGAACGACGTGGCAAAGGCCCTGGCCCGGGAAGCGCAGAAACTGGCGGGCGGAAGCGTGGAAGGCGTATACACATTCACGCATCCTTACGGCTGCAGCCAGCTGGGAGACGACCAGGACAACACCCGCAAAGCGCTGGCTGCCCTGGCAACCCATCCAAACGCGGGCGGCGTGCTGCTGCTTGGCCTCGGATGCGAAAACAGCGGAATTGCGCAGATCAGGCCGTATATGGGCGATTTTGACGAGAGCCGCGTCCGCTTCCTGGTTTGCCAGGAGTGTGAGGATGAACTTGAGGCCGGCATGAAGCTGCTGGAGGAACTGGCGGCGCGCATGCAGGAGGATCACAGGACACCCTGCCCCGCAGACCAGCTGACAATCGGCCTCAAATGCGGCGGATCAGACGGACTGTCCGGGATTACAGCCAACCCGACGATCGGCGTGTTCAGCGACAAACTGACCGCCATGGGCGGAACAACAATCCTGACAGAAGTTCCGGAGATGTTCGGGGCGGAGACGATCCTGATGGACCGGTGCGAAACGGAGGAACTGTTCCGGAAGACAGTCAGCCTGATCAACGATTTCAAGGCATATTTCGAGAGCTACCATATGCCGGTATATGAAAACCCCTCTCCCGGAAACAAGGCCGGAGGGATTACGACGCTGGAAGACAAAGCGCTGGGATGCACCCAGAAGAGCGGAAGCTCGCCTGTGAAAGGCGTGCTGGCCTACGGGGAACACGCGGAGACGGCAGGACTAAACCTGCTGTCCGCCCCCGGAAACGATCTGGTCGCTTCCACCGCACTGGCCGTATCCGGCGCTCAGATGGTGCTGTTTTCCACCGGGAGGGGAACGCCTTTCGGCTGTCCGGTGCCCACGGTAAAGATTTCGTCAAACAGTCCGCTGGCGCGGAAAAAGCAGAACTGGATCGACTTTGACGCGGGCCGGCTGCTGGACGGGATGACCCTGGAAGAACTCGGGGAGGATCTGCTGAGCCTCGTGCTGCGGGTGGCTTCCGGAGAGAAGACCCGAAGCGAGGAAAACGGATTCCATGATCTGGCAATCTTCAAGAAGGGGATCACATTGTAATACAGGCGTCACGTAATGAAGATGGCGCATCATATGATGAAAAGTTTGATATAAACGGAAAAGGGGGAACACTGAAATGACGGAAATGATGAAAAAACTGCAAAAGATCGGCATTGTACCTGTGGTGGTACTGGACAGCGCGGAGGACGCACTGCCGCTGGCGGAACAGCTGATGGCAGGCGGTTTGCCCTGCGCGGAGGTTACTTTCCGCACAGCCGCCGCGGAAGAATCCATCCGCAGGATGGCGAAAGCTTTTCCTGAAATGATTATCGGTGCAGGCACCGTGCTGACGACGGAACAGGCTGACCGGGCGATTGACGCCGGTGCGACGTTTATCGTCAGCCCCGGATTCAATCCGAAAGTTACTGAATATGTGCTGAAGAAAGGCGTGCCAATGACTCCCGGTGTCTGCACGCCTACAGAAATTGAGGCCGCGCTGCAATTTGATCTGGATGTGCTGAAATTCTTCCCGGCAGAGCCGGCGGGCGGCCTGAAGATGATCAAGGCGCTGGCAGCGCCGTATGTGGGGCTGAATTTCATGCCGACCGGCGGAATCAGCGCGGCGAACGTGCGGGAATACCTGGCTTATAACCGGATCGTGGCCTGCGGCGGAAGTTGGATGGTCAGCGGTAAGCTGGTCAAGGAAGGAAAATTTGACGAGATCGGGAAACTGGTGCGGGAAGCCGCGGACATCGTGAAAGAGATCAGGGGGTAAGAGAAATGGAACTGAATCTGAAATCCGCTGAAGCGTGCCGCTATGACGCGGTATCCCTGGGAGAGATCATGCTGCGCCTGGACCCCGGCGAGGGCCGGATCCGCACCGCCCGGGAGTTCAAAGCCTGGGAAGGTGGCGGTGAATACAACGTGGTCCGGGGCCTGCACAAGTGCTTCGGTCTGAGGACCGGCGTGCTGACCGCCTTCGCGGACAACGAGGTCGGCAAACTGCTGAAGGACCTGATCGAGCAGGGCGGCGTGGACACAAGCCTGATCTGCTGGAAAAAGACGGACGGTATCGGCCGAGTCTGCCGGAACGGCCTGAATTTCACGGAACGCGGCTTTGGCATCCGGGGCGCCGTGGGCTGCTCCGACCGTGCCAACACCGCCATCTCCAAAGCCACCCCTGACGACTTTGACTTCGATCATCTCTTCGGAGAGCTCGGCGTCCGGTGGCTGCATACGGGCGGCATTTACGCCGCGCTGTCCGAACAGAGCTGCGAGACGGTGATTGCTGCCTGCAGGACCGCGAAGAAATACGGCACCCTGGTCTCCTACGACCTGAATTACCGTCCTTCCATGTGGTCGGCGATCGGCGGCCTGGAGAAAGCCCGCGAGGTCAACCGGGAAGTCGCGAAGTACGTGGACGTGATGATCGGCAACGAGGAAGACTTTACGGCCTGCCTGGGGCTGCAGGTGGAAGGCAACGACGAGAACCTGAAGGAACTGAACCTGGACGGGTATTACAAGATGATCGCCGAAGCCGCGAAGCAGTATCCCAACTTCAAGGCCATCGCCACCACGCTGCGCACTGTGAAGACTGCTACGGTGAACGACTGGAAAGCAATCTGCTGGGCGGACGGGAAAGTATACATGTCCAAGGCCTATGACGGACTGGAAATCCTGGACCGCGTCGGCGGCGGCGATTCCTTCGCCTCGGGCCTCATCTACGGCCTGATGACCACCGGCGATCCCGAACTGGCCGTAAACTACGGCGCCGCCCACGGCGCGCTGGCCATGACCACCCCCGGCGACACCAGTATGGCCAGCAGGGAAGAAGTGGAGTCCATCATGAAGAACGGCAGCGCCCGGGTCAAACGGTGATCCGGTATTCCCAACGCGACGAACGGAGAAGGAGAAGGACGATGAAACAGTTTCTGGACAGGGATTTCCTGCTGAACACGGAAGCGGCGAGGAAGCTTTACCATGAGGCGGCGGAACATCAGCCGATCATCGACTATCACTGCCACCTGAGCCCCCGGGAGATCTGGGAGGATATCCGGTATGACAATATCACGCAGGTCTGGCTGGGCGGGGACCATTACAAGTGGCGGCTGATGCGCTCCGCCGGCGTACCGGAGAAGTATATCACCGGCGATGCGGATGACTGGGAGAAATTCGAGAAATACGCGGAAGTGCTGGGAAAGGCGATCGGCAATCCGCTGCATCACTGGAGCCATCTGGAGCTTCGCCGGTTCTTCGGCTATGAGGGCATCCTCAACAAGCAGACCGCGAAGGAAGTCTGGGATACAGCCAATGCGAAGCTGCGGAGCGAGGGATACTCCGCCCGCGGACTGATCATGATGAGCAACGTGGATACGATCTGCACAACGGACGATCCCGCGGATACCCTGAAATGGCATGAAAAGCTGGCGGCGGACAGGACCTTCCCGGTGACGGTGCTGCCGGCCTGGCGCCCGGACAAGGCGATGAACCTGGAAAAACCGACTTATCCGGAATATATCGTCTCGCTGGAAGAGGCCGCCGGTATGAAAATTGGCAGCTTTGAAGAATTGAAAAAAGCGCTGCACAGTCGGCTGGATTTCTTTGCCGCACACGGCTGCAAACTGAGCGACCACGCGCTGAACTATGTCGTGTATGCCCCGGCTGCTGAAGAGGAGATCGAAACCATTTTCCGGGATCGGATGGCGGGGAATCTTCCCGGCACGGAAGAAGAAGCGAAGTTCAAGTATGCGTTCATGACCGCCATGGCGGCTGAATACAGGGACAGGGACTGGGTCATGCAGCTGCACTACGGCTGCCGCCGGGATAACAATCCCGTGACGTTCCGCGCGATGGGCCCGGATACCGGCTTTGACTGTGTGGATAATTATGCGCCCAGCGCCCAGACTGCGGCATTCCTCGGCGCGCTGGAGGAAGCGGGAAATCTGCCGAAAACGATCCTTTACAGCCTGAACACCAACGACAACGCCGCGATCGACACGATTCTGGGCTGCTTCCAGAACGATACGGCTGTGGGCCGGATCCAGCACGGATCGGCCTGGTGGTTCAACGATCACTTTGACGGGATGAGCGAGCAGCTGAAGAGCCTGGCATCCTTGGGCTACCTGGCGGGGTTCGTGGGAATGCTGACCGACAGCCGGAGCTTCCTGAGCTATCCGAGGCATGAGTATTTCCGCCGCATCCTGTGCCGGATCTTCGGCGAATGGGTGGAAGAAGGCTTTTATCCGGAAGATTTTGACACGCTGAAGGAGATTGTGGCGGATATCAGCTACCGCAACGCAAAACGGTATTTTGCGTTTGAAGAGAAAAAGATCTGATCAGCCGGGCACCGGAACAGTTCCGGTGCCTTTTACTTCGGGAGGGCAGGAATGAATATCGGAATCAGATTGCATGACACCCGGCCGGGCACGCTGTGGGAGCGGCTGGCCTGCGCCGCCGGACAGGGATTCAGCTGTGTGCAGCTGGCCATGAGTAAAGCTGTGCCGGATTTCCGGATGGATGACGCGCCAAACCTGCTGACAGAAGAGCTGGCCGCGGAGGTAAAAGAAGAACTGAAACGGGCCGGGATGGAATGCGCTGTGCTGGGCTGTTACCTGAAGCTGGCTCATCAGGATGAGGAAGAAGCGCTCCGGGTCAGGGAGATCTATCTTGCACATCTGCGCTTCGCCTCGTGGATCGGTGCACGCTGCGTCGGAACAGAAACGCCTCCGGCAGCGGGACCGGAAGGGACAGCCTGCCATACGGAAGAGCATTATCGGCTATTCCTGGACCGGGTAAAGCCGGTGTCCCGTGAAGCTGAAGAACTGGGTGTGACGCTGGCGGTCGAACCGGTGTGCAGCCATATCGTCCATGATTCCGTACTGGCGGAGCGGATGCTGGAAGACCTGAAGAGTGAGCGGGTGCGAATCATTCTGGACGCGGTGAACCTGATCGATTCCGCCCATACGGATCAAGCGGACACACTGATCAGTGAAGCGGTCCGGAGACTGGGGGACCAAGTGTGTGTACTGCACATGAAAGATTTTGTTCCGCAGCCGGATGCGCCCAGACCCAGACCGGTACCCTGCGGGCAGGGACATATGAGATACGAAGGCCTGCTGAAACTGGCGTGCGGAAAGAACCTGCCAATGACCCTGGAGAATACGACCCCGGACAATGCGGAAGCGACCCGCCGCTGGCTGGAAGGCCAAGTGAAATGACATGGATAAAACGGATACGATATAGCCGGATACGGAGAGATTGGCCGGAAAGCCTTGAATCCTGTCCGGCTTTTCATATATACTGTCAACGAAGATAAGAAGTGTAATGGAAAGCATATAATTGATCCTGTATAATATGGCGAAATTGTCCGAACAACTCAGGAGAGATCACAGGAGACCGGTATGGAAATATTGTGCGTTACATCTCGCAGCTGCAGTGTGCTGCTGGATCCGGAAGGACTGTATGAAGCCCGGAGAAAGCATGAGTTGTTTCTCGATGGGGAGCGTCTCGGAGAGGAATACCGGTCGATCACTTCCCTGTTCGATCTGGAACCGGATACGGATTATATTCTGGAGAGCCGCACAGAGCAGGATGGAAGAGAAACGCTCACATTCCGCACAAAGCGGGAAACCTGTACGCTGGATGTCAGAAGTTTCGGCGCGAAAGGCGACGGCGAAACAGAAGATACCGCCATGCTTCAGGCGGCGATCCTCTGCTGCCCGGAAGGCGGCAGGGTTCTGATTCCCGCAGGTGAATATGTAACCGGACCGCTGTTCCTGAAAAGCTATATGATGCTTGAAATCGCGGACGGAGCGGTGCTGAAGCTGCTGACAGACCGGAATCGCTTCCCGGTTCTGCCGGGAGAGGCGCCAGCGGACAATGCGAATGGTGAGATTTTGCTCGGCCTGTTTGAGGGCTGTGCGACAGACGGGTTTGCCGCGGCCTTGAATGGTATCGATCTGACGGATACAGCAGTCATCGGTGAAGGTGTGGTTGACGGACGTGCACAGGAAGGCGACTGGTGGGTCAATCCCAAGGAGATCCGGATTGCCAGCCGTGGGAACCTACTGTATACCCAGCGCTGCAAAGGCATGCTGATCCAGGGACTGACCTTTACGAACAGTCCGAGCTGGAATCTGCATCCTGCCTACAGCGAGGACCTGGATTTCATTGATATCCGGATCCAGGCGCCCTGGGACAGTCCGAATACAGACGGCTTTGATCCGGAGAGTTGCAGGAACGTCAGGCTGCTCGGCGCGGAGATTTCCGTGGGGGATGACTGTATCGCTATCAAAAGCGGGAAAATAGATCTGGGCAGAAAATACAAACGGGCTTGTGAGAATCTGGAGATCGGCTGGTGCGCACTGCTGGACGGCCATGGCGGCGTGACGGTCGGCAGCGAGATGGCCGGCGGCGTCAAACAGGTTTACGCCCATCATTGTTATATGAAGGGAAATGACCGCGCGCTGCGGATCAAGACCCGGAGGGACCGGGGCAGGGACGGTGTGGTTGACGGAATCCGGTTTGAAGATATTCGGATGGATGGGGTAAAGATGCCCCTGGTGGTCAACAGCTTCTATTTCTGTGATAAAGATGGGAAAACGGAACGGGTGCAAAGCCGGGAAAAGCTTCCGGTGGATGAAACCACTCCAGAGATCGGAAAGGTGATCTTTGAGCGGGTTGCCGCTTCCGGGTGCAAAGCCTGTGCGGCCTATGCCATGGGCCTGCCGGAGAAGCCCATGGAGCATCTGATCCTGCGGGACTGCCGGTTTGATTTTGACCCGGAGGCAAAACCCATGATCCCAGCTATGGCGCTGGGAGTGGAAGAGTGTTGCCGACGCGGAATCATCGCCAAGTTCATCCGGAGGCTCACGCTGGATCATGTGCGCATGGACGGGATACAGGGAGAACGCCTTGAGACGTTCAATGTTGAAGAGATTGCAGAACAATAAGGGAAAGAGGGAATACAGATGGATATTCGGTACAGCTGCAACCAGAGAGACTTTAAACGCTACACCACAGAGGAAATCCGGAAAGAGTTTTTGATTGAAAAGCTGTTTGAAGCGGATCAGGTGACCGCGGTTTACAGCCATGTGGACCGGATGGTAACACTGGGCGTGATGCCGGTAAAGGAGCAGGTTTCCATCGACAAGGGAATCGATATCTGGCACAATTTCGGTACGGAGTACTTCCTGGAACGGCGGGAATGCGGCATGTTCAACGTGGGTGGCGCCGGAAAGGTGACGGTCGACGGAGAAGTGTATGAGTTGGACTATAAGGACTGCCTGTACCTGACCCGAGGCGCGAAGGAAGTTTATTTTGAGAGCATTGACGGGGCTGACCCTGCTAAATTCTATATTGTTTCTGCACCAGCGCACTGCAGCTGCGAAAACCGGCTGATCAGGATTGCAGATGCGGCGAAGAAGCCGTGCGGCGACGCAGCCACCAGCAATAAACGGGTGATCAATCAGTTTATTCATCCGTCGGTACTGAAAACCTGCCAGCTGAGTATGGGAATGACCGTGCTGGAATCCGGCAGCGTCTGGAATACGATGCCGGCCCATACCCATGAGCGCAGGATGGAAGTATATTTCTATTTTGAAGTGCCGCAGGACAATGTTGTATTCCACATGATGGGCGAAGGTCAGGAAACCCGCCATATCGTCATGCAAAATGAACAGGCGGTCATTTCGCCGTCCTGGTCGATCCATGCCGGCGCCGGGACGAGCAATTACACGTTCATTTGGGCAATGGGCGGAGAGAATCAGGCTTTTGATGATATGGACAATATTCCGACTGCGGAACTGAGATAAAACAAGGAGGAAACAGGAATGAATATGAATGCTTTCAGTCTGAAAGGAAAAATCGCATGGATTACAGGCGCGAGCTACGGGATTGGATTCGCAATTGCGGAAGCCTACGCTGCTGCCGGCGCGACAATTGTGTTTAACGATATTAACCAGGAACTGGTGGATAAAGGCCTCAAGGCCTATACAGACAAAGGCATTGATGCAAAAGGCTATGTCTGCGATGTAACAAATGAGGAAGCAGTGCAGGCTCTGGTAAAGCAGATCGAAACGGAAGTCGGCGTGATCGATATTCTGGTGAACAATGCCGGCATTATCCGCCGGATTCCGATGATCGAAATGAGCGCGGCAGAGTTTCGCAAGGTAATTGACGTGGACCTGAACGCACCGTTCATCTGCGCCAAAGCAGTGATTCCGTCCATGATCCGGAAGGGACATGGCAAGATCATCAATATCTGCAGCATGATGAGTGAGCTGGGACGGGAAACCGTATCCGCCTATGCCGCAGCGAAGGGCGGTCTGAAAATGCTGACTCGCAACATCTGCTCTGAGTACGGCGAACACAACATTCAGTGCAACGGGATCGGGCCGGGTTATATCGCCACACCCCAGACCGCGCCGCTGCGGGAGAAGCAGCCGGATGGCAGCCGGCATCCTTTTGACCAGTTTATTATTGCCAAGACGCCTGCTGCCCGCTGGGGTACCCCTGAAGATCTGCAGGGCCCGGCAGTCTTCCTGGCTTCCGATGCCAGTAATTTCGTAAATGGCCATATTCTCTATGTGGATGGCGGCATTCTGGCTTATATCGGAAAACAGCCCTGACCGGATGCAGGATATCGTGAAATATCCGTTTTGTCCATATAGTGGCCGATTTCAGGTATTTACTTTCCTGTACAACTGCATGTATAATAATGGCAGAAATTGAACCAGATGGTTCAAATAAAGCAAAAATAAAAAAAGGAGAAAAAGACTATGAAGAAACTGGTAGCCTTGATGCTGGCTCTTGCCCTGTGCATGAGCATGGTTGTCATCTCCGCTTCCGCGGAGGAGACTTTCAAGATTGTGATGATGGTTGACACGACTGTCGTCGATCAGAACAACGGACGGGACGCTTTTGAAGCCCGCTGGGAAGAACTGCATCCCGGTTTTGACCTGGAGATCATCCAGCCGGACCACAGCGCTTATTATGATGTTATGCAGCAGCGCATGTCTTCCGGAGACTGGCCGGATGTACTGATCCTTTCTTCCACTTATTATGCTGACTACGCAGCAAACGGCGCCCTGTGGGATATGACTGAGGCGTGGGAAAACAGCCAGACCAAAAACAGCGGACGCTTTAACGGCGACAATGTTTTCGAAGGCCTGAAGATTGACGGAAAACTTTACGGGTTTGCTCCCTATCGCGGCAACGGCTGTGTGACCTATGTGAAGAAAGCCTGGATGGATGACTGCGGTATCACTGAAGCCCCCACTACCTACGATGCTTACATTGAGATGCTGAAAGCTTTCACCGCCAAGTACGGTACCTATGCAGTGGCAGCGGCCGGCTTTGTCGGGAATGAAGCGCCCTTTGTCAATTATCTGCCTGAATTCTATCAGGATGCATATCCCTATTTTATCCAGCAGGAAGATGGCAGCTGGGTGGACGGTTTCACGCAGGATAACATGAAAGCTGCTATGCAGCGGATTCAGGATGCCGTGAAGGACGGCCTGATTGACAAGGAAACCCTGACCAATACCACTGCGGACGCCCGCAACAAATTCTATGACGACAAGTTCGGCGTGTTCACCTATTGGGCGGGTACCTGGGCAACTAACCTGAAGACCAATCTGGAAGCCAACGGCAAGGACGGCGAACTGATCGCCCTGAAACCCCTGGAAGGCCTGCCGGCATACTACGACCGCGTACCTCCGGTATGGTGTATCACTTCCAAGTGCTCCGATCCTCAGAAGGTTTTCGATGCCTTTATCGATACTATGCTTGATGGCGGAGATTGCCAGATGCTGTGGACCTATGGTGTGGAAGGCGTACACTGGTCCAAGAGCGCCGGTACCGTACTGGCCGGTACTGAAAAAGAAAAGACCTATGAAGACGGTCAGTTCCATATGCTGGAGAACCTGGAAAAAGAAGGCACCCTGTATACCAAGAACCATATTGATCCCATGCTGAGCCTGGCATCTTTCGCAGACGGTTACTATGATCCCAAGGAAGACAGCGTAAAGCCGGAAGCAAAAGCCGCCGCTGAACTGTTTAATGAAAACAGCCGTCTGGCCGCGATTGTCCCGGCAACTCCCACGCTGAGCGAACTGAACGGCGAGCTGACCACCCTGAAGGGCGAGATTATCGCTGACATCGCACTGGGTAACCTCTCTGTTGAGGAAGGTTTTGCCAAGTTTGAGAACGAAGGCGGCCTGGAAATGTCCAACGAGATCGTCGCGAGCCTGAACGAACTCAACAAATAATCCTGTAAGTACTGATACAACGGGAGCGGCGGTAAAACCGCCGCCCCCGCTTATCTTCTTGTGACCAGACAGAAGCAGAAAGGTGTGCTTAACATGGCCTCTGTTACTTCCAACGGGACGATCAGGGCAAGGAAAAAACCGTTGCTGAAGCGGATGTCCAAATACTGGGGTTTTTATCTGATGTTTATCCCCGTACTTGTATTTGTGGCGGTTTTCCATTATGCGCCGATGTTCGGTATCCGGTATGCGTTTTATTCCTGGAAGATCATCGGCGATCCTAAATGGGTCGGACTGGCAAACTTTGAAAAACTGTTCAGTCAGTCTCAGTTCTCTGTATCTTTTACGAACACGATTGTTTTTTCGGTCGTGAAGCTGTTGCTGAATACCGGGTTTGCCGTAATTATCTCTCTGCTGCTGAATGAGATGATTTCTCTGAAATTCAAAAAATTGAGTCAGACAATCATCTACCTGCCTCACTTTATGAGCTGGGTTGTGACAGCTTCCGTATTCAGTCTGCTGTTATCCCCGTCAAACAGCGGACTGATTAACCAGCTGCTGATCAAGATGGGCGTGATCAGCGAACCGGTCTACTACCTGGCAGACAAAGGCTGGTGGCGGATATGGTACTATATTATCAACGTATGGCGTGAAACAGGCTGGCAGACGATTATCTTTATGGCAACCCTGACAGGCATTGATCCTGGAATTTATGAGGCTGCTTCCATTGACGGTGCCGGACGTTGGAAGAAGATGCGGTACGTAACATTCCCGGCACTGGGGAATACCATCATTACCGTGCTGATCCTGAACCTTGCCAAAATCATGAACCTGTTCGAAAGTGTGTTTGTATTGCAGAATGACAGTGTGAAGCGTGCTACCAACGTATTGCAGACCTATGTCTACTATCAGACGTTCAATGCAGGAGCTTCCGCGGATTATGGTTATACAACAGCGATCGGACTGTTCAGGTCTCTGGTGGGTCTGGCGCTGATGCTGATTTGCAATTATGCGTCCAAGAAAGTACGCGGACGCGGAATTGTGTAAAGGGGGAAACGCATTATGGCAAAACAAAATGCTGAGTACACCACACCCGCAGGTCTGAAGGTACAGGGACCGCCGCACCTGAACAAACCGAAGAGTCAGTATACATTCTTCAACTTTCTGAACGGCTTCGTCTTTGTTATTATCTGCTTGCTTATTATTGTTCCGATCTGGAAGGTGCTGATTGACTCTCTGGATCTGACAACGGGTTATGGTATGAAAATCCTGCCAACCAAATTCGGGTTGGACGGTTATATATCCATTTTCAGTAATCAGAGCCTGCTGCGGCCCCTGTGGGTGAGCATCTATACCACTGTAGCGGGAACTTTCCTCGGCCTGACACTCTCTACGATGGGCGCCTATGTGCTGATCCAGTGGGACATGCCGTTCCGGACGATGTTTGCGAATATTCTGCTGTTCACGATGATTTTTTCCGGCGGGATGATTCCGAGCTATCTGGTTATGCGCGGAATCGGACTGACGGACAACCCGCTCGGGCCTATTCTATTGCCGGCGATCAACGTGTACAACCTGGTACTGATGCGTAACTTTTTTGAAGGTATCCCGAAGTCGCTTTTTGAGAGCGCTGACCTGGACGGCTGTACCCCAATGGGAGCCTTTTTCCGGATCGCACTGCCCCTGTCCAAAGCAGCGCTGGCATCTATCGGTCTGATGTTTGCCGTGGCTTACTGGAATGATTATACCAATTTTAAGCTCTATATCACCGACCGGAATCTGTACAATTTCCAGATGAAGCTGCGTGATATGATCCAGTCCTCCGACCTTCCGGAATCTGTGGGAGGAGCCACGGAGAACACGATCAGGAACGCATGTGTCATTACGGCAATTCTGCCGTTCATGATTCTCTATCCGTTCCTCCAGAAGTATTTTGTCAAAGGTATCAATATCGGTGCCGTAAAGGAATGATCCCGGACACCGGATGATTCTGCTTTCCTGCGCAAATATGCGCAGGAAAGTTTTTGGGAGGAGCCTCTTGAAACGGATCAGCGAAGATGTACGGAAACAGGTGCTGGAAGGAAGCCTGATGCGGGCAATTTTGGTAATTGCCGTACCAGTGGTGATCAACAGTATGATCCAGACCTGCTACAATTTGACTGATACCTACTGGCTCGGCAAAGTCGGAACAGATGCATTGGCGGCAATCAATCTGGTGACGCCAGTGCAAAACATTGTGATCAACTTCGGCGGCGGTATCAGTGTAGCCGGTTCCGTACTGATCAGCCAGTATCTTGGTGCGGGAAAGAAGGACGAAGCCAACCGGATGGTCAATCAGGTTTTTTCCTGCGCGATTCTGTTTGCCTGCGTTTGTGCAGGATTAATCTGTCTGATTACGCCTGCAATGGTGCGTTGGCTTGGAGCGGAAAACGGTGTGCTGAATGCCGGAATCAGCTATCTGCGATTGGTGATCCTGGACATGCCGTTTCTCTTTACGATGAGTGTGTTTCAGGCTGTAAGCCAGAGCAGGGGCAATACGGTGCGGCCAATGCTGATCAATCTTTTAGGCGTGCTGATCAATATGGTTCTTGATCCGCTCCTGATGGTTGTTCTAAATCTCGGAGCCACCGGCGCTGCGCTTGCAACAATCGGGGCCAAAGCAGCTGCAGCCGGTGTGGCGTTGAGTGCATTGGTGAGCCGGAGAGGTGAACTTCATCTGGAACGTAGTGAACTCCGGCCGCGGAAGAATCAGGTCCGTCAGATCATTTATATCGGCCTGCCCACGGCGATGGGCTCCAGTATGATGCAGGTTGGTTTTCTGCTGATGAGCCGCACAGTGCTGACTTACGGGAGTCAGGCGATGGCAGCATACGGTATCGGCAACAAGATTAATGGCTTAATTTCCATGCCGTCCAACGCCATGGGATCTGCTACAGCGACCATCACAGCGTTGAATGTCGGTGCAGGGAAACCGGACCGGGCCCGGCAAGGATGCCGCCTCTCTATTGCCTGCAGTGTACTATTCCTGTTTGTCGGGGGACTGATCATCAGCCGTCCAACAATTTCCCGCGGCTTGGTGAGTGTTTTCTCTGCCGATGAGAAAGTGATCGACATGGCGGCGGATTTCCTGGCGCTGATGGCATTCTGGGCGTGGACAAACGGGTTTTACAACAATCTGACCGGGTTGTTTCAGGGAACCGGGCATACGGAGATCACGATGCTCAGTGATGCATCCCGATTGTGGATATATCGTTTTGCGACTCTTTGGTTCTGTGAGAGTGTACTGCATCTCGGCGTACGGAGTGTGTGGCTGAGCGTGGTGATCAGCAACGGAATCGCAGCGCTTGTGCTGTATATCCTGTATCGATGCGGAATATGGCGGAAGAACCGGGTGAAAACTGGAAGGGCTGAAAAGGGAAAGGAAAAGGCAACAGACGATGAATGACCGTATTGAGCAGTATATTCTGCGATTGGTGGAAAAAAGCACACCGGATAGAACTGCATGGAATCTGGAAAAGATCCGGGAAGGGAAGCCGACGACCTGGAATTATATCGACGGCTGTATGCTGACAGCACTGTTTTCCATGACAGATATTACGGGTGATCTGCGTTATGCATCTTTTGCCGAACGGGTTACAGACTATTTTGTCCGGGAAAACGGTGAGATCCTGACCTTTGATTCGGAGAAACGCCAGTTGGATGATATCAATGAAGGCCGGGTGCTGTTTCTCGTATATCAAATGACCGGCAAGGAGAAATACCGGAAGGCGGCGGAGATGCTGCATCGAACACTGGAACAGCAGCCACGCACATCGGAAGGTTCCTTCTGGCATAAAAAAATATACCCGGATCAGGTCTGGCTGGATGGGATTTATATGGCGCAGCCCTTTGAAGCGCTGTATCAAAGACATTTCGGAAACGGCGATATGTCGGATATCCTCAAGCAGGTCCGGATCGTAAGAGCGAGGATGCGGGATTCTGAAACAGGATTGTACTATCATGGCTATGATGCGAGCAGGAAAGCTTTCTGGGCAAATCCGGAAACCGGTCTGAGCCGCTGCTTCTGGCTGCGGGCACTGGGTTGGTTTTTCATGGCGTTGGCGGATCTGTGCGAAATCCTGCCGGAAGGATCGGAAAGGAAGGAGATCGCTGAAATCTTCACAGATCTGGCTGGAAGTGTTGCCCGATTTGTTGATCCTGAGACCGGCCTGTATTGGCAGGTGGTGGACCAGGGCGGCCGGGAAGGAAATTATCTGGAATCGAGCGGCAGCTCCATGATTGCCTGCGGTATGCTGAAAGGCACCCGGCTCGGCGTCCTGGACAAGGACTTTGCAACAAAGGGAAGAAAGACCTTCCAGGCGCTGGCAGACCGACTGATCTGGAAAGATGGCGAGCCGGAACTTGGCGGTATCTGCCTGGTTGCGGGCCTGGGCCCGGAAAATAACCGGCGCCGGGACGGCAGCTTTGAATACTATGTTTCGGAACCGGTGGTAGCCAATGATGCCAAGGGCGTCGCGCCTTTTGTGCTGTGCTATACGGAATTGCTCAGGACCGGGAAATGACCGGTATTATCGGTATTCAGTGATCAGCACGGAATGAAAGTCCGCATACCCGTTGTTCCCGGTGCAGAAAATTCCCGGACGGGCGCCGGTCCATCCTCCCGGAACCATCGGGAAGGGTCCGCCGAGCGGCTCGGGATCACAGCCGAACGTGCCAAAGAAGAAAGAAACAAATCCATTGCGGACCCGAAGGCGGAGCAGGAGCTCTGCTTTTTTATACGGGAAAGAGAGCAGTTCTTTTTCCGCTTCTTCCGCACTGCCGCTGACAAGTCGGACAGCCCCATTGCGCAGAGCGGCATAGAAATAATTGTTCCCCATGAGTCCGATTCCCGTGACAGCCGTATCGGATCGGGGGACGGTCAGCCGGACATCCATATCAAAATTACGGCTGGTCATCAGCCGGGAAAGGAAGGAACCGGCTTCATACAGGCGGTCTGCCGGTACGGCGTGGAGACGCAGGCCGGGTCTGAGCAGGGTGAACCAGGAAGGATCCGGATTAGCCTGCCACTGCCAGGCTGGCCCGATCGCCGTCTCAAAAAAATCTGAGAGAGGAACAGAAACAGGAACAGCCGGAAGCCCTGTATCCCACTCAGCGACAGGTATTCCCTGATTGCCCATGACAGGCCAGCCGTCCGACCAGTCTACCGGCTGCAGGTGCGGGATCCGTCCGTAGGGGCCGACGTCCTGGAAATGAATGAACCAATCCCCGCCGTGACCGTCATCAACCCAGCCTCCCTGATGCGGTCCGTTGACCGGGGAAGGGCCCTGCTCCAGCACGATTCGTCGCTCAAAGGGGCCGAAAAGGCTGTTGGAGCGAAGCGCCAGCTGATAGCCGGTACGGACGCCTCCGGCAGGGCAGAGAATCCAGTAAATACCGTCGCGGCGGTAAAGTTTGGGACCTTCCACCGTGACATCTCCGTGTTCCGCACCGTCATAAACCCTGCGCCCTTTATCCAGGACTGACATACCGTCATCAGACAGACGATGGATATACAGAATATTGTTGATGCCGACCCGGCTGGCCGCAAAGCCATGGATCAGCCAGACCCCGTCTTCATCGAAGAGCGGGCAGGGATCGATCCAACCGGTGACCGCCTTGACCAGATGGCATTGCCAGGGACCGGCAGGATCCTTCGCGGTCCAGGCGTACAACCCTTCGTCAGGCATGCAGGCGTAAATATAAAACAGGCCCTGATGATAACGGAAGCTCGGTGCCCAGATACCGCAGCCATGGGCGGGCCGATCATACCGCGCGGCAGGGAGGCGGTCAGCGGCATATCCGACGATCTCCCAATGCACCAGATCCCGGGAATGTAAAACCGGCAGACCCGGCACGTAAGTAAAGGAGGACGCTGTCATATAAAAGTCCTCCCCGACGCGGATGACGTCAGGGTCGGAGAGATCCATATACAGAATGGGATTCTGGTAGCGCATCATCAAACCTCCGGAAGGTTGTTCAGTCACAGGGCACAGGTTTCCGGTTCGTCAAAAACCACGGTGCCGGAGCCGACCGCCGCCAGGCCGTACATCGCACCGGTAAAGCGCTTGCTGTTCGGGAGACCTTCATCGCAAAGGTACTCCGTACGGAGGACAGATATGGTCCTGTCCTGCAGAAGCAGGCGGCGATCCAGACCTTCGCCACGGACGGACAGTACGGCATCCAGCACATCTAAAGCAGCAAGGATTCGTGTGTTCCGGCTGTCCCCAACCTGCTCAGTCAGGATCAGGGAGCATCCTTTTTTCTCCTTTCTAAGCCCAAAGAGATAAAAGCTTTGTTCGTCGTAATACCCGGTGAGCGCACCGATGTCCCCTTCGCAGGCCTGGCTCAGGTCCACCCTGGCGGTCTGGACCAGTTCCGGTTCAGACTGACGGCGCAGCAGCAGGCTGCAGGGCAGCAGCGAAGCGGGATCCGGCCCGCAGCGAAGCCTGACCCTGTCGCCGGAACGGTCCGTAAATGTATCCGGATCGTTCCGAGGTGAGATTTCAAAATCAGGCGTGTAAGGATCGGGACAGGTGTCCGGAAAAGGAAGCGCCTGCAGGCAGCTTGGACCTTTCAGGCTGTTGACCACAGGCCAGCCGTCTGCTGTCCAGACGATCGGATCCAGTGCGGTTTCACGGCCCATCAGGGTACGTTCCTCCACAGGACGTGTACAGAGGTAGGCCATATACCATCTTCCGTCCGGAAGCTGCACAGGTTTTCCATGGCCGCTGCGGCGGATTGGAGACAGAAAATTCTTTTTGCCGAGGATCGGATTGAAGGGGCAGCTCTCATATGGTCCGGTCAGAACGCGGCTTCTCAGCACGGTTTCCATATGCTCTTCCCCGGTGCCGCCCTCGGCCAGAAAAAGATAGTACCACTCATCTTTTCTGACCAGATGGGGACCTTCGGGCTTGATATGTGCGGAACCGAAAGAAAGAAGCCGGGGCTTCGAAAGCAGTTCTCCGGTATCGCTGATTTCAGCAATCATGGCACCGGGATTCAGCAGGATATACCGTCGGCCGTCCTTGTCGGTGAAGAGGGAAGGATCAATGCCGTCCAGCGGCAGAAATTTCGGCGGATCCCATGGCCCGCGGGGATCTGCGGCGGAGGTGATCATCTGAAGCCGATACGGTTTGGTGTTTCTTCTCAGGGTGGCGACGACCCAGTACTTTCCCTGGAAAAAAGAAATATCCGGAGCCCAGTATCCGAATCCGCCGGGAAGTCCGGCCAACCCGGACGATTCCAGGTCATGAACGGCATGGCTGATTTCCCGCCAGTGCACAAGATCCCGGGAATGATAAACCGGCAGGGCGGGAAAGAATACAAAGGAAGAATTGACCAGATAATAATCCTCCCCGACCCGTAATACAGAAGGATCCGGATGGCATCCCCTCAGAACCGGATTGCGGTAACCCCGGTCCGGCGTAAAATCCAGACGGGCGGACAGCAGGCAGAAAGCGTCCTGATTCCGGGCCTGCTGTGCGAGATCCAGCGGTGTAATGCCCTGAAGGTCTCCGCTGAGTGGATCAAAGCCCAGGACGTCCATCGCGAACCGAACTGTATCCGCATCTCCGGAGGAAGCAGCAGCATGCAGCAGATTCCGGCCCCGATGGTCCGGATCTGCAGAATAAAGGTGATGATTTTCAAAAAGAAAGCGCAGCATGACACTTTGTCCTGTTTCCGCCGCAGTTCTGACTAAAAGGGATTTACCTTCCACGGTGATATTCTCAAAAACGCCGTTTTCTGCCATTCGGTCTATGAGATCGCAGCAGCCGGAACGGACTGCTTCCAATGCATGCTCAGGGATCACTGGCAGTCTCCTTTCTGCAGGAAGCCGGAGGCGATTCCGTCATAGCCGATTGTCAGGGGATCGGACGAACACCTGCTCTGAACTGTAATACGGTCTTTCGACAGGCTGATAAGCATATCAAACCCACAGGGAGCATTCCCGACCGCATGGCAGCGCAGACGCAAAACCCTGTCTTCGATCCAGCCTGCGGAGACCAGCGCGGGGATATCCGAATAGCCGGGCCAGGGGATCTCAAGAGTTTTTCCCCGGGCATAGGGAAGTGAAACAGAGCATGTGGTCCTGGACATCTTCAGTTCTGTATCGGACAATGTGAGCGCTTTCAGGCCGAGAGAGTTACTGCCGGGAAAGACATAGCAGCCTTTTCCGAGGAATCCGGCTGCGGGGCAGTCTTTTAGGCCGGGCACGGACAGGCTCAGGATGAGCGGCTGATCAGGAGTGCCTTCCGGAATCCCGCCGTCTCCTGGCAGGAAGGGCCAGATTTCATCGAAAAAAGCGTTATAGATTCGTTGTACTCCAAATGGATCCAACCTTGTATCGGCGATTGTGGACAAGACAGTTTGCTTATCGGGACAGAGAATAGATAATTGACCGCCCATTCCATAGAGAGACCAACCGGCCCGGGTGCGCCAGCATTGCCAGCCATAACCGTATCGTTCTTCTTCCTTGTCCTGCAGAGAAGTATCGATGTGCTTCTTTCCCATGTTTTCAGCATACCAGCGGGGAATGATCCCATCACCGCCGCGAAGCAGGCATTCTGCAATTCGGTGCAAATCCCGCAGACTCATACATAAGCCGGTTCCTCCCTGACAGCATCCGGAGGGATCCCGGAGCCAGTACCGCTGATCCTGACAAGATAAAGGGTGAAACAGGTGTTCTTCCAGATAATCCATCACTTCCATACCGCTGATTCGCCTGACCAGAGCTGCCAGAACCTGTGAACAACCGGTATCATAAGCGAACACCATGCCGGGCTCATGATCCGGAGAACCGGTAAAAAACGAACGTGCCCAGTCTGAATCAATCCCTTCACGATAGGCTGTCCGTCGATAACAGGTAGACATGCGGAGCATATCGCTGATTGTCAGATGAAGTAAATACGGGGAAGGATTATCCGGCAGCCAGTCCTGGAAAAAGTCAGTGATATGCTGATCCAGGGTAAGACTCCCGCTATCCGCCAGCATACCGACGGCGATCCCGGTGAAGGTCTTGCTGACTGAATAGAGACGATGGGGCTGTCCTTCACGGAAAGGAGCATAGTAAGCCTCGGCGATTTTCTTGCCGCGGACAGAAAGAAGGAAGCCATGCATATTGACATCTTCTTTCTGAAGACGTTGCGTAAAACGAAGAACGCATTCGGAAAGACCGGATCGATTCATAAAGACTCCTTCTGCTTAGAACCAGGCAGCAGGCAGATATGCGCGCTGGTTTTCAAGCATGTCAAAAAACAGCTTTTCACCCTCTTCCGGAGAAATTGCTGCAAGCTGGGGGTCGTTCATAAAGGTGGTGAATCCCAGATGCCTGTCGCAGTTCAGGGCTGCGGTAAGCGTGTTTTCCTGATTCAGCACATGTCGGGTGATCAGCGGAAGGATGCTGCGGGGTGTTTCTCCGGCAAAGAGCGGATCGATCCGGTTACGGCTGAAGAAGGCGTTGGTTTCCACGATTGCATCAGCGGGCAGGTCGGGGACCTGGCCCAGATTGGGCACATTAACGTTGGAGATCAGGTCGCCCAGCCCCAGCAGTGCTTTGATCAGCAGATGCCCTTCCTCACCGGAAGGCTTCAGGGTGGGTTTTTCTTCCCCGGAGATCAACCGGTCCGAGCGGGCGAGCCGTTCTTTCAGATCCTGTTCCCGCCAGGAAACAGGCGTCAGGCTGAATTTCCAGGAACGGACAGTTTCCGGGTCTTTCGTATACCAGGGTGCAACGAATTCCGCCAGATGCCGGTCACCCGCGGCGGCAATTGCGCCGTAGCGGAGAAAAAGGTCGAATTTCACACGATGCGCACAGTTGAAATGGGAATTCATCCAGTTCTGGTCCGGTGAAGCTTCATAGCCGCTTTCCGCATATTTCTCCGCAAAACGGGCGTAAAGCGGGAACAGATCCGTGCTGCCGCAGGACGCCTGTGTGATCCACGTAAAGTGATTGATCCCGGTGACGGTGGTTCTCAGATCCTGACGACGGATGCCGGGAAGGCCTTCTTCGGTTTCCAGCATGCTGCACAGGAGGTTCTGGGTCCCGAACACTTCATGACAGCAGCCGAATGCCTTGATGCCCGGAAAGACTTTGTAAAGCGTCCGGACACACAGGGACATGGGATTGGTATAATTGATCACCCAGGCGTCCGGGGCATAGTCACGGATCGCTTCTGCAATGGTTACGAACATGGGAACGGTGCGCATGGCGCGCATGAACCCGCCTGCGCCGACGGTATCGCCGACAGGCTGCCAGATGCCTGCACGTTCCGGCAGATGAACGTCGGAGGCCATTTCCCGGAAGGTGGCGGGAAGGATGGAAATGACAGCAAAATCCGCTCCGGAAAGCGCTTCCTCCAGCGTCCGGCTGACTTCATAGTGCCAGCGGGAGACTGCATCGGGATGGGCACTGATCTTTTCGCCGATGATCCTGTTTCTTTCCGCTGCTTCAATGTCGATATCATACAGGCGGATACAGCCGCACAGATCCGGGTCCATGGCCAGGTCTGTCATGAACCCCCAGGCCCAGCCCCTGGAGCCGCCGCCGATATAGGCGATCGTCAGTTCCTTCGGGTTATGCATCAGATGATTCCTCCGATCAGACAAAAGGTTCCGGGAGAGTCGGGAAACAGATAAACAGGAGAATCAATCCAGGCGGACTTTCATCCGCTCGCTGTCCTGTTCGGGCACAGTGCTGCTGAGCCGGGATTCCAGATAATACCGGGGAGCTGTTCCGTATTTTTTCTTGAACATTTTGGAAAAATACAACGGATCGTGGAATCCGCACAGCGGGGCGATGTCCGCGATGGTCCGGGCGCCGGCATTGGCATCGCTGATGAGCAGCTCCGCCGCCATTTTCAGCCTTTTGTCCGTCAGGTAGCGGTGAGGGGTCACACCCAGTTCCTTCTGGAAGAGCTTTCTCAGATAATCATAGCTGAAGGGCAGGGAATGCAGGTAGGCATCCAGCTCATAGGTGCAGTCAGCATAGTTTGAAATGATGTTGTTCTCGATCTGGGCGACAATCGGAGTGAGGGTTGTGCCGGTACGGTACGCGACCAGATAACAGCTGATCAGATCGCCGTAAACAGACAGAAGAGGAGCGGTTTCTTTCCGGTCAGAGTAAAAATGGAAGAATACCGCATTGAATGCATCCAGCAGGAAATGATTGGAGTCATCCGAGATGACCAGTGGCGAAACAAAGGACAGGGCCGGCGAGACCATGTTGATATGGATATTCTGAAAACCGTCCGCACTGGCGTTGGAATGGGGTGTCATGGGCGGGATGATAACAATATCACCCTCCCGGTAATCCAGACTGCAATCGTCGAAAAGGAAGGTGCCGGACCCATAAGTGCAGTATACAAATTCCCAGCTTTCATGGGCATGCCGGGAAACGGTGTAAATAACCGTGTGCTTGCCGACATAGGTAATATCGTTCATATAACCCTCCCGGTATTGGTTCTGTCAGGGATTGTCGAATTATGGGAAACAGAGAAAACTTATATTGAGATTGTATCATGGGACCCGGCAGAAGACAAGTAAAACGGATTGGTATTATATTACACGGACAAATAATTGACGGAGTAAGCTGCGGTTTGTTACAATATACCGTAACTGAACCGGGACAATACAGAAAAGCGGGATTAGGATTATATGGTGATTGTGGCAAAAGACGGAAGCGGCGATTATACCGGTGTTCAGGCCGCTGTCGACGCGCTTCCGGAAACAGGCGGACAGGTTCTGATCCGTGCCGGGGAATACCGGGAAAAGATTGTGGTTCATAGAGATCATGTTTTCCTGAAGGGAGAAGACCGGGATCGGACAGTAATCGCCTGGAACGGCTGCGCGAAGGACCGTTATGAAGACGGAACGGAGAAGGGCACCTTTCTTTCCGCTACGGTGATGACTACCGGCAAAGACATTACCGTCGAAAACCTGACTGTTGTGAATGACGCCGGAGACGGCCGGGAGGTCGGACAGGCCGTAGCGGTTTACGCGGCTGGAGACCGGGGTATATGGCGGAACTGCAGACTGATTGCTCATCAGGATACGCTGTTCTGCGGACCGATCCGGCTGCCCAATGTGAAAGCGGATATCGGCAGCCGGACCGGCTGTGCGGAGCAGGCGGCACGGGTTGAAGACGGACCGCTGACCGGCAGCCGGCAGTATTTCGAAAACTGCCTGATTCGCGGAGATGTTGATTTTATTTTCGGCCCGTACCGGTGCTGGTTTGAGAACTGTACGCTGTTCATGAATGAACGCGGAGGATGGTATACAGCGACGAACACGAATGAAAACCAGCCTTTCGGTTTTGTGTTCCACCGATGCCGCCTGACGGGGGAATGCAAACCGGGAGCAGGATTCCTTGGACGTCCGTGGCGGAAGCATTCCTGCACACTTTTCCTTGAATGCGAAATGGATGATCATGTGGCTCCGGAAGGGTTTGCCGACTGGGACGAAGAACGGATTGTGACCAAACGCTGCGGAGAATGGCGAACCGCAGGGGCGCGGGCGAATCAGCAAACGCGGCATCCGGAACAGAAACGGCTGACGGACAAGGAAGCAGAAGAGATTACCCTGGTCAGGGTACTGGGCAGAGACGACGGCTGGCGCCCGGATCAGGCGATGGCATGAAAACGGGATTGCGACACGGAAGGGGAAGAACATGTATACAGTGGAACAACTGACAAAGTATCCGTATTTCGCGGAGAGGATCAAGGATACCGCTCCGGAAGCGCTGACGGATTATCTGACCGGCGTCGTATCCCGCGGGCATATTCTTTGGTTTGCCCAGTGGCTGATCGAACATGAGATCCCGTTTTCCTTTGCCATGCTGGACCTGGATAATTTCAAGTTTATCAACGATACCTACGGTCATTTTGCCGGGGATCAGATTCTGGTGCGTGTAGCGGAGGACCTGACGGCGATGCTGGACGGGAACGGCCTGGTCGGCCGGTTCGGAGGGGATGAGTTCCTGATCGTCAATCTCCGGGATATAACCTATGACGCGAATAAAGCGTTTTTTTCGGAAATGTATCAAGGAAAGGTCCTGCGCAGGAATATCCGTCTGGAGGACTGCAGCCCGTTTGTTACCGGAACGGTAGGGTGCGCGAGCTACCCGAAAGACGCGCAGAACTATACCCGCCTTTTTGAACTGATCGACAAAACGCTGTACCGCGGAAAGTCCAAAGGCCGGAACTGCCACATCATCTATGTGGAAGAGAAACACCGGGATATCGAGATCCGGCAGATCGCAAAACACGGATTGTATACCGCTTTCAGCGGGATGATTCGCCAGTTTGAGTTTGCGCCGGGATTGATCAATAAACTCCGGAACGTCATGCCGTTGCTGATGGAAGAGCTTCAGATCTCCGATCTGTATTATGTGGGATCGGAAGGCGTTATGAGAGCGATCAGAAATCCGGAGATGAATGAACCGGTGACAGGACTGGACCTGCTGCTTCAGAATGACGATCTGTTTGCCGGAAATGATATGGAGGAAGTGAGAAGGAGAAGTCCCGGGTTCCATACAACACTAAACAGGTTTGAAATGGAAACACTCTGCGTGTTGCGGATCGGTTACGGGATGGAAACAAACGGGTATCTGATCTGCGCAGAGAAGCGAAACCGCCGGATCTGGCAGGAAGCCGAATGCGCGATCCTTTATTTCCTGTCGAAAATGATTGCAGCAAGTATCCGGATTGACGGAGAAAAACTGGAATAGGAAATAGCTTTTCAATGCGGGAGAACCGGGGTGTCATGCTCCGGTTTTTGTGTATCTTACGGACAATGAAAAGGGCTTGCGGGTTTGTGCGGACAAATAATCCCGTCTATATATATAGGAAAGAAAAAATCGCAAAAAAGCTTTATTTTTGGGCAAAAAAGTGATATAATAAATCGATTTGGAACGCTTGATTTTTCAAGGGCCGGAAGGATTTCAAAAACGGCCCGGAAATGCCCTGAAAACACATGTTTTTCCAAGGCGCGTGAAAGAGACAAAAACGAGGTGCGCTATGACAGAAGGAATGGACCTTGAACTGGAACAGGTGACTGCGGTCACCGCCGACTACGGAGAAGAGCAGATCCAGGTGCTTGAAGGCCTGGAAGCCGTCCGCAAACGGCCGGGCATGTATATCGGCTCCACGGACGCCCGCGGCCTGCACCATCTGGTGTATGAGATCGTGGACAACTCCGTGGACGAAGCGCTGGCCGGCTACTGCCACCAGATCAACGTAACGCTGAACGCGGACGGTTCCGTGACCGTGATGGACGACGGGCGCGGTTTTCCGGTGGGCATGCATCCGAAAATGCACCGTCCCGCGGTGGAAGTCTGCCTGACGATCCTGCACGCCGGCGGCAAGTTCGGCGGCGGGGGGTATAAGGTTTCCGGCGGCCTGCACGGCGTCGGCGCCAGCGTGGTGAACGCGCTGAGCAGCCACTTCACCGTGACCGTGTACCAGAACGGGCAGATCTACCAGCAGGAATACGCCCGGGGTAAATACCTGTATGACCTGAAGGTGATCGGCACCACGGACCGGACCGGCACGACGATCCAGTTCTGGCCGGATGTCCGCTCCGAAGAAAACCCCGAAGGCATCTTTGAAACCGGGGAATTCGAATACGACACTCTGCGCAACCGGCTGCGGGAAATGGCCTTCCTGAACAAGGGCGTACGCATCATCTTCCGGGACGAACGACGCGAAGAACCGAAGGAAAACGATTTCTGTTACGAAGGCGGCCTGAAGGAATTCGTAAAGTTCCTGAACCAGCATAAACAGGTGCTGTTCCCGGAACCCATCTACACCGAAGGCATCAAGGACGGCATTCTGGTGGAAATGGCCATGCAGTATAACGATTCCTACGCGGAGAACGTGTACACCTTTGCCAACAACATAGCCACGCCGGACGGCGGCACCCACCTGCAGGGCTTCAATACTGCCGTGACCCGGGCAATCAACGATTACGGACGGCGGTACAAGATCCTCAAGGACAACGAACCCAACCTGAAGGGTGAGGACATCCGGGAAAGCCTGACCGCCATCGTCTCCATCAAGATGGAGGATCCCCAGTTTGAAAGCCAGACCAAGTCCAAGCTTGGTTCCGGACAGGTCCGCGGCGTGGTGGACGCGCTGGTCAGCGAAGAACTGACCACTTATCTGGAAGAGAATCCCTCTGTGGCCCGGGCCATCGTCAACCGCTGCGTGGACGCGCAGCGCGCACGGGAAGCCGCCCGGAAGGCCCGCGAGGCGACAAGGCGGAAGACCGTACTGGAGAGCGCCTCCCTGCCCGGCAAACTGGCGGACTGCTCCGAGCGCGATCCCTCCAAATGCGAGATCTTCATGGTGGAAGGCGACTCTGCAGGCGGCAGTGCCAAGGGCGGCCGCGACAGCAAGACCCAGGCGATCCTGCCCCTGCGCGGCAAGATCCTGAACGTTGAAAAGGTCCGGCTGGACAGGGCCCTGGAGAATGCGGAGATCCGCGCGATGATCACAGCCTTCGGCTGCGGCTTCGGCGACCAGTTTGACGAGAGCAAGCTCCGGTATCACCGGATCGTATGCATGACGGATGCTGACGTGGACGGCGCGCATATCCGGATCCTGCTGCTGACCTTCTTCTACCGCTTCATGCGGCCGCTGGTCGAAAAGGGATATGTGTATGCCGCCATGCCGCCGCTGTATAAGGTGACAAAAGGGAAGACATCCCGCTATGTATATGACGACGACGAGCTGAACCGGCTGCTGGACGAGATCGGACGGGATCCGAAACCGGATATCCAGCGCTACAAAGGTCTGGGCGAAATGAGCGCCCAGCAGCTGTGGGATACCACGATGAATCCGGAGACCCGCATGATGATGCAGATCACCCCGGAAGACGCGATGGAAGCGGACCGGCTGTTCACACTGCTGATGGGCGACGATGTGGAGCCGCGGAAGCAGTTCATTCAGGAAAACAGCGATCTGGTTAAAGACCTTGACGTTTGATGAGGAATTGAGAAGATGATTCAGGATAAGCTGATCCCAGTCAATCTGGAACAGGAAATGAAAAAAAGCTTCATCGCCTATGCCATGGCGGTGATTGTGGACCGGGCCCTGCCGGACGTACGGGACGGTCTGAAGCCGGTCCACCGACGGATTCTTTATGATATGTCCGAAGAACTGGGCATGACGCCGGACAAGCCGACGCGCAAAAGCGCCCGTGTGGTCGGCGACGTTCTCGGTAAATTCCATCCCCACGGAGACTCTTCCGTGTACGACGCCATGGTCCGCCTGGCGCAGCCCTTCAACATCCGTTATCCGCTGATTGAAGGACAAGGCAACTTCGGTTCCGTGGACGGTGACGGCGCCGCCGCCATGCGTTATACGGAAGCCCGCCTGCAGAAGCTGACAATGCATCTGCTGGACGGCATCGACAAGGACACGGTGGATTTTTACCCCAACTTCGACGAGACCATGCAGCAGCCCTCCGTGCTGCCGGCACGGTTCCCGAACCTGCTGGTGAACGGCTCCAGCGGTATCGCCGTCGGTATGGCGACGAACATCCCGCCGCATAACCTGACGGAGGTTATCAACGGCGTCATCTGCATGATCGACAATCCGGAATGCACGGTTGACGACCTGATGCAGCACATCAAGGGGCCTGATTTCCCTACCGGCGGCCTTATCATGGGACGCAGCGGCATCCGGGCCGCCTATCATACCGGCCACGGCCGGATCACGGTCCGGGCCAAGACCAACGTTGAGGAGATGGGCTCCAACCGCAGCCGTATCATTGTGACGGAGATTCCCTATCAGGTCAATAAATCCGTTCTGGTCAAGAAGATCGCCGATCTGGTACATGAGAAGAAGATCGAAGGCATCAGCGACATCCGGGACGAATCCAATGACCGCCAGGGCATGCGCATCGTGATCGAACTGAAGCGTGACGTCCAGCCGCAGGTTGTGCTGAACATGCTCTACAAGCATACCCCCATGCAGGAAAACTTCGGCGCGAATATGCTGGCGCTGGTAGACGGAAAGCCGCAGGTGCTGAACCTGCGGGAAATGATCTACTTCTATCTGGAGCACCAGAAGGATGTCGTTACCCGCCGGACCCGGTTTGAGCTGAACAAGGCGCAGGCCAGGGCACATATCGTCGAAGGCCTGCTGAAAGCGCTGGATCATATCGACGAGATCGTCGCCATCATCCGGGCCAGCAAGGATACCAACACCGCCAAGGAAGCCCTGATGCTCCGCTTTGAGTTTTCCGACAAACAAGCCCAGGCAATCCTGGACATGCGTCTTGCCCGCCTGACCGGCCTGGAACGCGAGAAACTCCAGGAGGAATACCAGGAGCTGGAGAAAACCATTGCACGGCTGACCGCGATCCTCGGGGACGAGCATCTTCTGATGGAAGTCATCAAAACCGAGATCAGCGAGATCCGGGACAAGTTCGGAGACGAACGGCGCAGTGAACTGACCATCGCGGAAGACGATATCGATATCGAGGATCTGATCCAGGAAGAGAACATGGTGGTTACGCTGACGCACGACGGCTATGTGAAGCGGGTCGCTTCCTCCGTCTACCGGGCGCAGCACCGCGGCGGCCGCGGCGTGAGCGGCATGAATGTGAAGGATACCGACTACACGACCCAGATGTTCGTGGTCAGCACCCATCAGGAGATCATGTTCTTCACAAATCTCGGCCGGGTCTACAGTCTGAAATGCTACCAGATCCCCGAGGCCGGGCGCCAGGCCCGCGGTACGGCGATCATCAACCTGCTGCACATTGCCGGCGGGGAAAAGGTCTCCACGATGCTGCCCATGCCGAAGGAAACGGAGCAGGAACACAACCTGGTTATGGCGACCCGCAGGGGTATGATCAAGAAGACAGCACTGGAAGAGTTCCGCAACCTGCGCAAGAACGGCCTGATCGCCATTGCCCTGAAGGAGGAAGACGAACTGATCGGCGTACGGCTGAGCAACGGAGACGACGAAATGCTCGTTTCCACACGGAAGGGCAAGTGCATCCGCTTCAACGAGCGGCACGTCCGCAACGTGGGCCGTAACTCCATCGGCGTCCGCTCCATGCGGATTGCGGAAGGCGACGAAGTGATCGACATCGCCGCAGTGGAACCGGAGACGACCGTGCTGGCGATCACTACCGGCGGCTACGGCAAGCGGACCGATCCGGACGAATACCGTGAACAGGGCCGCGGCGGCATGGGGATCAAGGCCATGCAGCTGACGGAAAAGACCGGCGATCTTGCTGCGCTGATGTTTGTGCATGAAGACGAGGATATCCTGCTGATCACCGATGACGGCACGATTATCCGGGCCAGGGCTGCGGACGTCCGCCTGTGCGGCCGCGCAACCCAGGGCGTCCGGATTATGCGGCTGGCGGAGGGAAGCACCGTCGTCGGCGTCTGCAGGGCGGAAAAAGAAGAGGAAGAAGTTCCGGAAGACATCCAGCCGTCCGAGACCGCGGAAGCACCGGAAACGGCCGCAGAAGCTGTCGAAAGCGCATCCGCGCCGGAGACGGAAAGCCCCGCACCTGAAGAAATCCCGTAACAGGAAAGAATCATCCATTTCCCGGTTTCCATGAGGAAACCGGGATTTTTTGCAGTTTTTTTAAGTTTCGTTTTAAGTTGGCTTTGTATCATGGATACCGTCAAAGAGGTACACAAGGAAAGGATGACTGAAAGATGGCGGAAAAGCTGGAAAAGAAAACAGCCGAAACGGAAGAAATAGCCGTGACGGCTGAAAAAACGGAAGGAAAGAAGAAAAAGAAAGGCCGGAAACGCAGGATCGTAAAACGGCTGATCTGGATGCTGGTGATCCTTCTGGTGGTCGGCGTGGCTGTCTGGTCAATCTACAGCAAGCTGAAGGCGGAATACAAAATCACTTATGATCCCTATACGGCGACAACAGGCAGCATTTCCAATTCGCTGTCCTTTACCGGCAGCATGCAGCTGATCAACAGCGCAAACTATACTGCGTCGTCGGATTGCAAGGTCAAGGAGATCTATGTAGCCGAAGGCGATAAAGTCAGGGAAGGCGACAAGCTGATGCGCCTTTCCGGCGGCGAAACGATCGAAGCGGAGTTTGACGGAACCGTCAGCTCCATCGACGTGGAAAAGGGTGACGAGGTTAAAGCCGAAGCCAGTCTGATCACCGTGGCGGATTTTGACCATATGACGGTGTCTGTCCGCGTGGGTGAGAGCAACATCGGCCAGGTCAGCGAAGGGCAGAGCTGCCGTGTGACGGTTTCCTCGGCCGGAGCGACGTTTGAGTCCGTGATCGACAAGATCGATCATGTATCGTACAGCGGCAACAATGTTGCCTATTATACGACTACGGTCAATGTGGACACCTCTGAGACGGAGAATATATGGCCAGGTATGCAGGCAACGGTTATTGTTCCGCTGGAAGAGGCACAGAACGTGACGGTGATGAAAATGGAAGGCCTGAGCACGGCGCGGGACAATACCGCCTACGTCTACAAAGAAGACGAAAACGGCGAAATGGTGGAATCTCCTGTGATCGTAGGCGTGAGCAACGGCAACTATGTGGAGATCAAAGACGGCATCGAACCCGGTGAAACGGTCTATAAGATCGCAGAGAAGGAAGAAGAGGTGACCGGACTGGCCGCGCTGTTCTCCGGCCTGTTTACCAACCGGCAGGTGAACCGTTCCAACCGGAACTGGCAGAACCGGAACGGGAACAGCACGTCGGAATTCGGAGATATGCCTGACTTCAGCAATATGCCCAGCGGCGGATCCCCGGGCGGAAACGGCGGTAATGGCGGCGGAAGCGGATTCCCGGGCGGCGGATCACGGGGGAACTGACGATGGCAGATGAAGTATTCTTCCGGATGCGGGAGATTGACAAGATCTATCCGCTGGAAGGGGAAAACGTCCACGCCCTGAAGAAGGTCTCCCTGACCCTGGAGGAAGGGGAATACCTTTCGGTGCTGGGACCGTCCGGCAGCGGCAAAACAACCCTGATGAACATTATCGGCTGCCTGGATACGCCTACTTCCGGCGAATATACCCTGCGGGGCCGCGAGGTGGAAGACCTGGATGAGCAGGAACTGGCGGAGCTGAGGAACCGGGAAATCGGTTTTATCTTCCAGAATTCCCAGCTGCTTCCCCGGCTGACCGCACTGAAAAACGTAGAACTTCCCCTGATCTACACGGGGATCCGGCCGAAAGAACGCCGGGAACGGGCGGAAGCGATGCTGGAACGGGTCGGGCTCAAGGACCGGATGGATCATCTGCCCAGCCAGCTGTCCGGCGGACAGCAGCAGCGTGTAGCCATCGCCCGGGCGATGGTGGGGAATCCCTCTATCCTGCTGGCAGACGAACCCACCGGCGCCCTGGACCAGAAGACCGGTGCGCAGATTATGCAGCTGTTCCGGGAACTGAACGAAGAAAAACGTACGGTGATCATGATCACCCATGATATGAAGATCGCCTCCAATGCGCGGCGGGTCGTACATATCGTTGACGGAGAAATCTCCGAAGGGGAGGTGATCCGGAATGTTTGAAACGATCCGGAAAAAGCTGATCATGATCCACGAGAGTACAGTCATGGCGCTGGACAATATCCGGAGCAACAAGGTCCGATCCTTCCTGACCCTGCTTGGCATCATGATCGGCGTCATGGCGGTCATTACCCTGATCTCGACGGTATCCGGCGTATCCGGAACGATCTCTTCCTCCTTCTCAAGCATGGGTGTAGGTACCCTGACGGTGAGCGTGACCGGCAGCGACCTGAAGAGCGGGGTAACCCCGGAAGACCTGGAAGTGATTACTGCTCTGGAAAACGTGGACGGCGTAGTTCCGAGCGTCAGCCTGAACGGCCGTGTTTCTTACGGCAGCGACGTACAGTCGCGGATCTCCGTATCCGGCAGGAACGCTTATTATTTCTTCCTGAACGAGGATATGATTATCCAGGGAAGGGCGCTGAACTTTATTGACGATGATAACAGCAGTTATGTCTGTGTGATCAGCCAGGAGATTGTTGACGAGTTTTTCCTGGGCGTCAATCCCATCGGGGAGACGCTGTATGTATCCGGACTTCCCTTTACGATCGTCGGACGGTATGAAGAAGACAGCGGCGGCGGTATTGCCTCGATCTTCAGCGGCTCGCCGGCTGTGCTGATCCCCTATACCACGGCCATGAAGGTGAACAACTCCACCGACATCAACTCCTTTACCGTCTATCTGAAGGCGGGCGCGGATTCTTCCGCGGCGCAGGAGGAGATTGAGGACGCCATGGACGTGCTGTTTGACTTTGAAGAAGACTGCTTTACGGTCTCGTCGATGGAGAGCATCGAAGAGACCATGAATACGATGACCACCATGCTCAGTTCGCTCCTGGCCGGCATTGCCTCCATTGCGCTGCTGGTCGGCGGTATCGGGATTATGAATATGATGCTGACGACCGTGACGGAGCGGACGGCGGAAATCGGCCTGAAGAAAGCCCTTGGCGCAGTGCCCGGACAGATCCAGATGCAGTTCCTGCTGGAAAGCTTCCTGCTCTCCATGATCGGCGGCCTGCTGGGCGTTGTATTTGGCCTGGCGCTGTCCTTCGGACTGTGCCGGCTGCTTGGGACCGGGTTCGTGCTGAACATGGGCGCTGTATTCTTGGGCGTGGGATTCTCCGCGGCGGTGGGCATTATTTTCGGCTGGGCACCGGCCAGGAAAGCCAGCAAGCTGAATCCGATTGACGCACTGCGTGCGGTATAAACAAAATGAACAATGAATCATAATGATCATTATGGAGGGTAATGAAGATGAAAATGAAACGAATTGCGATGATCCTGATGGTGATGATGCTGGCCGCATGCGCCGCCCAGGCGGAAACCCTGAGCCTGAACGGAACAGTGGAAGCCGGGATTACGGTGCCGGTATATGCGCCGATCGGCGGAACGGTGGAAAATGTGGCTGTGGAAGCAGGGATGCATGTTGCCGCAGGCGACACGCTGTTCAGCTACCGGACAGAGAAGACCTACGCCTCCGGAGACGGAACGGTAACGGGTGTGTTCGCCAAAGCCGGTGACGACGCGGAAACGGTGACGGAACAGTACGGCGCGGATTTGTATATTGAAGGCACGGCACTGTACACTGTCAGTGCCAGCACGTCCAAGGCGTACAGTTCCATTGAGACAACGCTTGTCCATACGGGAGAAACGGTTTATGTCGTGTGCCGGACAGACGCAACCCGGAAGGGTGTGGGTGTCATCACGGCAGTCGACGGAACCAGTTATACGGTGCTGATTACTGAAGGGAACTTCATTCCCGGTGATTCTATCACGGTATACCGTGACGAGGCGTACAGCGAAAAACAACGCCTGGGCCGCGGCTCTGTTTCCCGCGTCAATCCGACAGCCGTGAATGCGACCGGTGCGATCGTCAGTATCGCGGTCAAGGACGGCGACCGGGTGAAACGCGGCGATCTGCTGATGGAGACGCTGAGCGGCACTTTTGAAGGATATGAAATGACCGGTACGGCTGTGGCCGCCGCTGAGGAAGGTGTGATCGTGTCCGTTTCCGCGGAAGTCGGCGCAACGGTCAGCAAAGGCGATGTGGCAGCCCAGATTGCCCCGATCAGCGGCATGCGGGTGGAAGCGGCTGTCGGTGCTGATGAACGTCTGTCCCTGAAAGCCGGCGACAAGGTAACGATCGAGCTGGAGTCGGATGACAGCAGGACCTATGAAGGAACGGTCAGATACATCGCCGAAATGCCGGAAGAGGACGCGGAGGAAGTAACCTATAAAGCGGTGATCGATTTTACGCCGGATGAAAACGTGTATTTCGGCATGACCGTGGTAGTGACATCCGAAGAGAATTCTGCTACCATGAACCCGGGTGAATAAAGATGAAAATCCTGTTTGCGGAGGATGACCGGGACCTTTCCATAGCGGTGAAGACGCTGCTGGAGCGGACCGGATATCTGGTAGATACCGTACATGACGGCGCGGAAGCGCTGGCTTATGCGGAAGCGGAATCCTATGACGGCATGATCCTGGACTGGATGATGCCGGAAAAGGACGGCGTGGAAACCCTGAGGGAGATGCGTTCCAAGGGAATTACGACGCCATGCCTGCTGCTGACAGCAAGGGACGCGATCGAAGACCGGGTAACCGGACTCGACGCGGGGGCGGATGACTACCTGCCGAAACCTTTCAACGGCAAGGAACTGCTGGCACGGGTCAGGGCAATGATGCGGCGGCGCGAGACCTATGTGCCGGATGTAATCACCTGGGAAGACCTGCAGCTGGACAAGGGCAGCTGCGAACTGAGATGCGGGACCCAAAGCGTCCGGCTGACGGGAAAGATGTATCAGATGACGGAGCTTTTCATGGAAAACCCGAAGCATCTTTTTTCCGCCCAGCAGCTGATGGACAGAGTATGGGGCTGGGACTCCGAAGCTGAGATCAACGTAGTCTGGGTCAACATCTCCCAACTTCGGAAAAAACTGAGCGAGCTTGGTTCGGACACAGAGATCAGGGTTTACCGCGGAACAGGCTATGCATTGGAGAAGCAAGAATGATCAGGCAGCTGCAGAGGCGGTTTATCCGCATCGCCGTCATCTCCCTGACGATGGCGATGATACTGGTGGTGGCGATTGTTAATATCGCCAACTGGATCAGCGTACGGAACGAACTGTTCGGTACGCTGAATCTGCTTGGTGAAAATGAATCGGAAATGGAAAAGATTGCGGAGTCTGAAGAAGAGCGCCACGATCAGTCTGAGTCGGAAAACGGCCGTAAATCTCCATTTCCGAGACCCTCCAGGCATTTCCGGAACATGATGGCGGAATCCAACTGGTTTTCCGCGATGGTGTCTGAAACCGGTGAAGTGGAACGTGTGATGCTGGCAAGAATTGAAAACCTGGAGGAGGAAACAGCCCGGGAACTCATTCGTCAGATCGTGGCGGACGGGAGGACGGAAGGCTTCCTGCAGGATTATCTCTTCCGGATCACGACCTGGCAGAACGGAAACAGGGAAGTCATGGTGCTGAACTGCGAAACCCGCCTGGCGACGGTCAGGACCCTGATCCTGATCTCCGCGATTGCCTGTGCAGGGGGTATCCTGCTGGCACTGATGCTTGTCATGCTGTTTTCGCGCAGAGCCATCCAGCCGACGATCCGGAACATGGAACAGCAGAAGCAGTTTATTACCAACGCGTCCCATGAACTGAAGACGCCGCTGACGGTGATCTCCACCAATATGGAATTGCTGGAGATGGAGAATGAAGGAAATCCATGGGTCAGATCCACCCGGAATCAGGCAGCGGCTATGCGGCGGCTGGTAGACGAACTGGTCTATCTCTCCCGCATGGAAGAGGTGAGCCCGACGCTGGAGTTTGAAACGCTTGACCCGGGCGAACTGCTGAAAGAAACGGCTGAGCCTTTTGCCGCCATGGCTGAATACAACGGACTTGAAATGACGGTCATTGCAGAAAAGAACCTGCAGATGAACGGCGACAGGGCTTCGATTCAGCGGCTGATATCGACCCTGTGCGACAATGCGGTCAAATATGCTTCCGCCGGCCCGATCCGCGCTGAGATCCGGGGTGAAGGAAAGAACATTATCCTCCAGCTGTCCAATCCTGTGGAGGAACCGCTGACAAAGCAGCAATGCGAGCAGCTTTTCAACAGGTTCTACCGGGTGGACCCGTCCCGTAACAAGGAAAAGAAGAGCGGATTCGGGATCGGCCTGGCGATCGCGGCAGCGATTGCGGAAAAACACGGCGGCAGGATCGCTGCCGCCATGGAAGAGAACCGGCTGGTCATAACCTGCCAGATGCCAAAGGAAAAACAGTAACAGGAAGATGGGCTGACGGATCCGGTCGGCCCGTCTTTTTCTGTTGTACTGCTTTTCGGCGGGAGCAGCCGGGAAATCCGTATTCCTGCGGACGGAAGACGGCCGATGGCCGAAAACAGCGGCAGGAATGTATTTCTTCTGCATCAGGGACTGTTTTCGGCTGTCAGCTGAAAAGGAGTTCTTGTCAGAGAGGGAATGCAGGTGATAAAATACGGCATCTGAATACAGAGGCTTTCCCGGGGAGGAGTAACGACCATGATCATCGCACTGAAAAAAGATATCCGCAAAGAGGAACAGGACCGCCTGATTGCCTGGCTGGAAAGTTACGGCGTACGGACGCATATCTCCGAGGGAGAATTCCAGACAGTGGTCGGCCTGGTCGGCGATACGACCCGGATCGATACGGACCTGATCAGCGGCCTGGATATCGTCCAGAGCGTGACCAGGATCTCCGAGCCATTCAAGAAAGCGAACCGGAAATTTCATCCGGATGATACGGTTGTACAGGTGACGGATCAGGTTGCTCTCGGCGGAGGGCACTTCCAGCTGATCGCCGGTCCCTGCTCCGTGGAAACGGAGAATCAGGTTGAAACAATCGCCCGGGCTGTGAAGGCCAGCGGGGCAGGGATGCTCCGGGGCGGCGCGTTCAAACCGCGGACTTCTCCCTATGATTTCCAAGGCCTTCACGGCGAAGGAATCCGGATCCTGCTGGAAGTGAAAAAGCGCACAGGTATGCCGATTATTACCGAGATTATGGATATCGGACATCTGCCGCTGTTTGAACAGGTGGACGTGATCCAGGTTGGCGCCCGCAACATGCAGAATTTTGAACTGCTTAAGGAACTTGGCCGGATCGACAAACCGATCCTGCTTAAGCGCGGCCTGGCCAACAATATCAAAGAACTGCTGATGAGCGCTGAATATATTATGTCCGGCGGCAACGAGCAGGTGATCCTGTGCGAGCGCGGAGTGCGCACTTTTGAGACCTATACCCGGAACACACTGGATCTTTCAGCTGTGGCGGTGCTGCATGAGCTCAGCCATCTGCCGGTGGTAGTGGATCCCAGCCATGCGACAGGCGCTGCACGGTATGTGAAGCCGATGGCCATGGCGGCGGCTGCCTGCGGAGCAGACGGCCTGATGATCGAGGTGCACAACGATCCGGCCCATGCCCGGTGCGACGGTCCCCAGAGCCTGACGCCGGAACAGTTTGACGATGTAGCCCGGGCGGTAGCGAAGATCCGCTCCGTAGTGGCATAACGCAAAGCAGAGGAACGGAAAAATGGAGAGCAAAACGATCGGCGTCATCGGGCTCGGACTGATGGGCGCTTCCCTGTGCAAGGCTTTGGGCGCCTGCGGGCACAGAATCCTGGGCAGGGATACGGACGAACATGTTCAGAAATACGCCCGGCTGACCGATACGATCCGGGAAGACCTGACAGATGACCGGATCGCCGAGTGCGACTATCTGTTTCTGGCGATCTATCCCGGCGCGGCGGTGGAAGCATTGAAGCAGGCGGCGCCGCTTCTCCGGAAAGACGCGGTTGTATGCGACCTGTGCGGTGTGAAACGTGCGGTCTGCGAACCCTGCTTTAAGATTGCAGGAGAATACGGTTTTACGTTTATAGGCGGCCATCCGATGGCCGGAAAACAGTTTTCGGGGATCAAGTACGCGGACGGGGAACTTTTCCGGAACGCTACGATGATCCTGGTTCCGCGGGAAAAGGAAGACCTGTTCCTGGTCAGCCGGCTCAGCGAACTGCTGCGGGAAACCGGTTTCCGTTCCGTGACGGTTACCACAGCGGAAAAACACGACGAGATGATCGCCTTTACTTCCCAGCTGGCTCATGTGGTCTCCAACGCCTACATCAAATCCCCTACGGCCGCTGAACACCTGTCCTTCTCCGCGGGAAGCTACCGGGACCTGACCCGGGTGGCGAAACTGAACGAGACCATGTGGACGGAACTGTTCCTGGACAACGCGGAGCATCTGGGCTTTGAACTGGACTGTATTATCCATTCCCTGCAGGAATACCGTGACGCCATCGCGGTAGGAGACGCACAGACGCTGTGCCGGCTGCTGCGGGAAGGCCGGGAACGCAAGGAATCGATCGATACGGAGTGGAAGGAAAAGAAATAAAAAACCAACCGGCTGCAGGGGGTAGACCGACGCGGCCGGTTTGTGTTATGCTTTCAGCAGAGAAACGAAAAACAGAACAGGAGCGTACCGCAATGCAGATGAAAGATTTCGGGTTTTACCGGGGTGTGAACCTCGGCGGCTGGTTTTCCCAGTGCGACTACTCCCGGGAACGGCTGGATCATTTTATCGAGGAAAAGGATATTGACGTGATCGCCGGATGGGGACTGGACCATGTCCGGATTCCGATGGACTATAACGTACTGGAAAAAGAGGACGGCTCCCTGAATCCGGAAGGATTTGACCGGATTGCCCGGGCGGTGGGCTGGTGTGAGAAGCGCGGCCTGAAAGTGGTGCTGGATCTGCACAAAACAGCCGGGTACTCCTTTGACGCAGGGGAGAATGAAGGCGGTTTCTTCCACAGCGAAGCATATCAGGAACGCTTTTACCGGCTGTGGGAGGGCCTGGCTGCCCGGTTCAACGAACCGGACCGGATTGCGTTTGAACTGCTGAATGAAGTGACGGACCAGTCCGTGATCGGTGAATGGAACCGGATCGCTGCGGAATGCATCCGCCGGATCCGGCAGATTGCTCCCAAGAGCCTGATCCTTGTAGGCAGCTACTGGAACAACAGCCCTGCTGCGGTAAAGGACCTGGATCTGCCGGCGGACGACCGGGTGATCTACAATTTCCATTGCTACGATCCCCTGGACTTTACCCATCAGGGTGCGACCTGGATCCCGGATCCGGCGTTTGACCCCGGCCGGCGCGTTGCCTTTGAGCAGATGGAGATTACTCCTGAGTACTTTGAAGTGCAGTTCGCCTCCGCGATCAGCACGGCCGCGGAACGCGGAACCACCCTGTACTGCGGAGAATACGGCGTGATCGATAAAGCGACGCCGGAGGATACGGTCAAATGGTTCCGGACGATCAATGAGGTGTTTGAGAAGCATCAGATTGCCCGCAGCGCCTGGTCCTACCGCCAGATGGACTTCGGCCTGAGCGACGCCCGGCTGGACGGCGTCCGGGATGAACTGATCAAATACCTGTGATGTATAAAAGAAAAGGTCCCGCGGCCGGAAGCCGCGGGACCTTTTATGTTCCGGCTTACTTTTTGACGATCCAGGAGAACAGTTTCATCGGTCCGTCCGTGATCAGGTACAGATCGTGGACGCCCTCCGCCCGGATCGGCGCGGAGAAGGCTGCCGGCTGACCGTCATCCGGGATGCTGATCCGGACCTGAGAGACGACGGAACCGTCCGGATCATCCAGGACTGCGTAGACGGTGCAGTCCGTCGGCGCCATGGCCGTGATGGCCAAGGCAGCGGCTTCCGTTCCGAAATCCACGCCGGAGATCCGGATCCAGCTGCCGGCTTCACCGGTGATCCAGGATCTGCCGTCGGCGCCGTAGACCGTGATTCCGGCCTGATGGGACATGGTGGAGGCGGAGACCGTATGGAACGGATCCACCGGCTTCAGCTGATCAAGCCCTTTCATGGTGCCCTTCACCTGTTTCGGCAGGCCGTCCTCTCCAAAGAAGATCCGGTTCGCCTGCGGGCTGCGGTAGTTGCCGGTGATCCCCATGGCCTTTTCCACGGGACGGTTATGATAGAACAGGTACCATTCGCCGTTCAGGCAGGCGAGAGAGTGATGGTTGTTGCCGTACATTCCGAAGAAATGTCCTTCATTGGGGAAGAGCTCGCCCATATAGGTATAGGGTCCCAGCGGATCGTCCGCAATCATATACTGGATCGCGCCGTCCGTGATTTTCATGTCGTTGCCTTTGGTCATGAAGTTGGAACAGTAGGTATAGTAATACTTATCCCCGATCCGGTTGATACCGGAATCCTCGAACAGCCACGGAACGTCCAACCGGACCGGTTCTCCGTCAATGTGGATCATGTCATCCGCCAGCTTTACGATGCGTCCGGTACCGGGCGCGCTCTGTTTCCCTTCCGGAATGCCGCCGCCGAAAGCAAGATAACCGGTCCCGTCTTCATCCACCATGACGGCGGGATCGAACAGCCAGGTAACGTCGGCACAGTTCGGAACGGCACGGGTGATCAGCAGACTGCCCCGCTCATCCCGCCAGGGACCGACCGGGCTGTCGGCGCACAGCACGCCGATGCCGTCTCCGCCGTTGCAGAAATACAGGAAGAACTTTTCTTTTCCGTCGATCGTTTTATGGGCTGCGCAGGGAGCCCAGGAGTGGGCCGCCCAGGTGGCGGCGCCCCTCGGACCGGCGACATAGATCTTTCCATGATCCGTCCAGTTGACCAGGTCGTCCGAGGAAATGCAGTTGATGGTCCTGATCTGCTGGTAGGAGTTTTCCTTTACGTTGCCTTTGCCGTCATACTCCAGGAGATCGTCGGTCATGTAGACATACAGCCGGCCGTTATACTCCATGACGCCCGGATCGGCACCGAAACGCTGGGTATAGAGCGGATTGTTTTCGGAGGCTTTCTTGTAGGATTTCTGCAGGGTAACGGGAACGGTGCTCATTTCGGTTTCCTCTCCTTTTGCACAGATCGCCAGTAACGGCAGGATCAACAGAAAGAGCGCCGCCCGGCGGACGGCGCTTTTTATGGCAGTCATGCTTCGTAAGGACGGATGGTATCAATTGTGCCGTCCTCATGGATGGTCAGCTCGGTGAACTTTACATTGCGGCGGTGGTTGATCCCGTTGGACAGCTCACAGTCATGATAGAACAGGTACCATTTTCCCTGATACTCCACAATGGAGTGATGGGTGGTCCAGCCGAGTACGGGTTCCATGATCCGGCCCTTGTAGGTGAAGGGGCCGTCCGGCTTGTCGCCTTCGGCGTAAACCAGGTAGTGGGTGGTGCCGGTGGAATAGGACAGGTAATATTTTCCGTTGAACTTGTGCATCCAGGGGCCTTCGAAGTAGCGGCGGTCCTCATCGCCGGCGGTGAGGGGGCTGCCGTTTTCGTCCAGGATCTGCAGGTGTTTCGGTTCGGTCTTAAAGTGCTTCATGTCCGGATCCAGTTCCGCGAACATCGGTCCGAGAGCGGGCTCGCTGCCTTCGGGCCGGTGAGCGTCCGGATCGAAACTTCCGCTCTGCCACATTTCCAGCTGGCCGCCCCACAGGCCGCCGTAGTATACATAGCCGCGGCCGTCGTCGTCCATCAGCACGGCGGGGTCAATGCTGTAGCTGCCGGGAATATAATCTTTTTCAGGCGTAAAGGGACCGGCGGGATCGTCCGATACGGCGACGCCGAGACGGAAGATGCCGTCTTTGTCCCGGGCGGGGAAATACAGATAGTATTTGCCGTCTTTTTCGGCGGCGTCCGGTGCCCACATCTGCTTGCTGACCCAGGGAATGTCCTTCATGTGGAGGGCGCAGCCGTGATCCACGCAGGGCGCGTCCGGGTTGTCCATGGACAGGATGTGGTAATCCTCCATGCGATACTCGTCGCCGTCGTCGTTATCCTCTCCGTCGTGGGGAATATCGTGGGAGGGATAGATATAGAGCTTTCCGTTGAACACATGGGCGGAGGGATCCGCGGTGAAAATGTGGGAAACCAGGGGCCTGCGCTGTTCGCTCATGTGGGTGCACTCCTTTATGCTTGGTTCAGAATAGGGAACGATACATAATCATCCGGTTAATTATATATGAATACAGTAAAAAGGTAAAGCAGTACGGACATGTTTTTTATTGAAAATGAGAAAAGAAAATGAGATAATGAACCCGATTTTGACGGAACGGAGCGTTGACGCATGCTGAACCAGTTTTCCAGGACACAGTTGCTGCTGGGACCCGAAGCAATGGAATACCTTGCGCAGTGCCGCGTGGCGGTTTTCGGGGTCGGCGGCGTGGGCGGATATGCGGTGGAAGCGCTGGCCCGTTCCGGCATCGGCGCGCTGGATCTGATCGATGACGACAAGGTATGCCTGACCAACCTGAACCGGCAGCTGCACGCGACGCACAGCACCGTGGGAAAGTATAAAGTGGACGTGGCAGAACAGCGGATCCGGGATATCAATCCGGACTGCCGTGTGACAACATACAAAACATTCTTCCTGCCGGAAACGGAGGATCAGTTCGATTTTTCGCAATACGACTATGTAGTGGACGCCATCGATACGGTAAAGGGCAAGCTGGCCCTGGCGGAGAAGGCGCAGGCGGCCGGTACGCCCATCATCTGCGCCATGGGCGCGGGGAACAAACTGGATCCCACGGCATTCCGGGTTGCCGATATCTATCAGACCTCCGTATGTCCGCTGGCCCGGGTGATGCGCACCGAATGCCGCAGGAGAGGAATAAAAAAGCTGAAGGTGGTCTATTCAAGGGAGACGCCGACCAGGCCCCTCGGTGAAATCCCCGCAGATGAGAGACCCGGGAGCAGCCGCCGGGATATCCCCGGTTCCACGGCTTTCGTGCCTGCGGCGGCGGGACTGATTATCGCCGGGGAAGTGATTAAAGACCTGTGCGCTGCCGGCCGTGAAAACAAAGGAATCTGACATAAATTTTAAAAAATAAAAAAATATTTTACAAAATTGTTAAAAAAGTGTTGACAAACAAAAATAATTGTGTAATAATGTAGCCACAAAGAAAAAGAACGTTTCAGAATAAGCGCAGAAACAGGGAGGTGAAAAGAAGAGAGGAGACCCTGAAAAGGTATCAGGAATCCGTCGGAAGCTGTTCGGTGACCGGCCGGAGGCGCTCATGGCAAGAGGGTAGATCCGGAGCGGCAAAGGAGACCCGGTACAGCGGTCCCTACCGGAAGACGGGGGGATAAACGATTTGAATAAAATAAATCAAACAAAGCCCTTGCGTCAGCAAGGGCTTGCCTATTTTTTCCGCCTTTATTTCACGTTTTCCCGGGCATAGCTGAGCAGCGTTTCTTCATCCTCAAACATCCGGGCGATCAGCGCGCTGCCGTCCGTATACTTCACGACGGCGTCGCCGGTCTGTTCATCAAAACCCCAGGAATCTACTTCTTTCACCGCGTGCATCACATACAGCGTCTGGCCGTTGGTCACTGAATAGATACGGAAGCTGCTCAGATTGAAATCCGCTACCATCAGATGGCTGCTGCCTGCGTTGAACCTGACATCGGACAGGGATCGTGCCAGATAAGTATCGGTGAAGGAGCAGACCATACTGCCGGTTTCCAGTTCATAGACTGCCACCTGCCCGTTTGCGCCGGTTATGGCTGCAAGACGCCCGTCTGCGGAGAAGCCGACGTCTTTTGCTTCCACATGATCTCCGACGCTGAAGTCGTAGATCCGGAAGGAAGGCTCATTGCTTTTTTCCAGGTCGTAGATCGGGATATAGGCGCCCTGGTTGATTACCAGATAATACCGGCCGTTGTTGGGACTGAAGAAAGACTTCGCCTGCAGATAACCGGATGTACTGGCGGTTCCGTAGGGATCGTTCAGCGCGAGGATCGTTCCTTCTTCATGCTCCGGTTCCGTGAAATCAGGAATATCCAGGACTGTGCCGTCATACTGCTCTGCCATATACTGGCTTCCGGTTCCGGGAGACTTTTCCAGATATGCGGTCTGTTTCCGGGAAATAAGTGCATCCGGATTGCCCGGGGCGCCGCGCCCGTATTCCAGGGTGTGGTACACAACCAGATGTTTCCCGGTAGGATCGATCGCTTTCAGGTTTCCGGGGATATCGGCAAACCAGCTGCCGTCCGACAGGCGGTAAACAGCTTCGGAATCGGCAAAGAACTGTCCGTCCGGGAAGACGCCGACATAGGCCTGGTTTTTCGTGTCATAAAGCACTTCGCCGGTCATGGCGTCATATGCTTTTCCGCAGTCGAGGATGATATTGCCGGTCCAGACCGGTCCGCAGTCCGAGCCGGTGAAGAGGCCCTCCTCCCGGGTGATCTGCCACCGGATCTCATCCGTGCGCAGGTTAATGACCATACACTGATCGTACTGATGGACGAAGATCCATTCTCCGTCCGGAGACAGGGTGTATCCGCTGACAACCTTGCTGCTTTCCAGTTCTGTGACAAAGGCCTCATCCGATCCTTTTTCCTTGACAAAGATGCGGGGTTTCGTGAAGGTAATCCCCTGACAGAAGGAGATGAACCGCTCGTTCAGAAGACATTTTGAAGTGGCGTGCTGGTCCTCGTCAACCTGGTAGACCCAGGGGAAATTTTCGTCACTGACAGCGGTTTCCCATTTGATAATACCCTGCGCAAAGGCGATAAGCACATTGTCCCCGTCAAAAACCGCGTTGCTGGCCCAAGGGATATAGAGTTCCTTCAGGTGTTCTCCGGTGGCCGCGTCAACCAGGCAAACCGTATGGCCCCATTGGGCGGTGACGACCAGCAGGGAACTGTCCTCCTTCCAGCGGACGGACGTGATATCGTGGCTGAAGGGAGAAGAGACCCACAGACGCTCGCCGGTTACCGTGTCACACAGTGACAGGCCGGAACGGGAATCAGCGACTGCCAGCTTCGAGCCGTCCGGAGAGAAGCAGCAGGACGGGTCATAATTCACAATGCCGGGGAAATCCAGCTCCGCTTCCACGGCGAAATCGCCCATGGAGCAGGAAACGGCGAGCGCTTCCCGGATACTGTCTTTCGCGTATCCGTCCAGCGTTTCGGAAACGGCAAGCGCTTCCAGACCAAGACGGGTCGCTTCGTTTTTCCGGTTGACGGAAGAGTAGTATATGGATTTTTCAACCAGCAGATCGCATTCATTCCGGGCAGCGGTGATCCGTTCTTCCTCGATCCGGATATTCTGTGCTTCGATCTGCTCGTTCTTTTCGGTCAGCTGCGTATTTTGCGCTTCGATCTGTTCGTTTTTCTCCGAAAGCTCGGTGTTCTGCTGTTCAATCTGTTCGTTTTTCCTTGTCAGCTCAGCATTCTGTGTTTCGATCTGCTCGTTTTTTTCGGTCAGCTGTGTATTTTGCGCTTCGATCTGTTCGTTTTTCTCCGAAAGCTCGGTGTTCTGCTGTTCGATCTGAGCGTTTTTCTTCGTCAGTTCGGCATTCTGTGTTTCGATCTGCTCGTTTTTCTCCGAAAGCTCGGTATTCTGTGTCTCGATCTTTTTATTCTTTTCGGTCAGTTCGGCATTCTGGGTGCTGATCTTTTCATTCTGGGCTTTGATCTGTTCGTTCTGCTCGGTGATCTTCGCATTCTGGATCAGCGCGTAAGTGAGGAAGCCGCCCAGGATTGCGACCGCGGCCAGCGCGGCAGCCAGGACGTTCCGCATGGTTCTCCTGCGCTGCCGCTGGTACAGTCCGTCGAAGGAAGTCCCGACCATCGGCGCGAGAATCCGGTATTTTTCTTTTTTCAGTTTTTTCAGACTTTCTGCAAGATCCGTGCTGCGGACATCTGCGGCCAGCGGTTCCCGTTCGACCTGATTTCCGTTTTCGTCTGTTTCAAAACGCAGCAATTCCGGGAAGCTGTCCTGGGGTTCTCCCTCTGCCAGTACGGTCAGGACGCGGTCCCGTCCCTTGTGCTCAATGAAGTATTCCAGTTCGCGCTGGCACCACCGGCTCTCCAGGTAACGCGGGGAACAGATGCAGATCAGCCAGTCGCTGTTATCCAGGGCGGCCTCGATATCCCTGCCCAGATCAGAAGAAAGCGGAAGTTCTTCCTGGTCGCGGAACACCTTGCCGGGATGCCGGGCTCCGTCCGTCCGCAGCGCGGAGGGAACGGAATAGGTTTCGATCAGGTGATGCAGCTTTTTTGCAATCTCCTGGTCGGGCGTCTGATGGCGGTAGCTGATGAAAGCCGAATACTGTGTGGAGATCATGGAACGGTCCCTCGCTTTCGGTCTGTATGGCTTTGTCTTTATCAAAGTGAAGTATATCAGATTGCAGCGGCTTTTTCAACGAAACGCCCGGCCGTGCAGGCCGGGCGTTAAAATGTCCATAAAAGTCAGGAAGGCGAATTGAAGTATGCTCCGACAAAGACCGCCGGAGAATTCCAGTAGATCGCAATCTCGTTGGTATCGGCGGAAGGCGTCTCGTCCAGGAAGTATTTGGCCGGGGGCGTGTCAGGCCTGAGTTTTTCCTTCGTCTGGGGATAGCAGAAGCATTTGTTCGGCCCGCCGGAGATCAGCCCGGGAACCGGCGCTTCGATACCGTCCGCGCCGGAGGGACGGTGATGGGGATGCAATACGGTGTTTTCTCCGAACCCGGTGACAAAACAGAGGTCCATGGCGTTCATGCCCAGGGCGTAATGCCACTGCAGCAGGGCGGCGTCCCGCATATCCTGTCTCCCGGTGAGGATCGTATTGATGATCATCGCCATGGCATGGCTCATGACCGGCAGGATGCTTCCCCAGATATACCGGTCCGGAGCGATGGATGTTCCGTAGCCGGAGTCATGGGACAGGGTGAGCGCTTCTTCGCTCCGGCGGAGGAAGTCTTCTTTCAGCCGGTTATACAGTACGTCGCCGGCGTGATCCTTCAGATCGGTCAGGCAGCACAGAGCGCCAAGACCGCCGACTTCCATCCAGCCGAATTCGGTCAGGTTCAGGTTCGTCGTATATAATTTCTCCGCCGCCAGACGGTATGCGTCTTCCCCGGTGGATGCAAAGAGCTCGCAGGCTGCCCAGAACCGGTTGCTGATATCGCTCCGGCCGCCGTACCAGCCTGTGCGGACCCCTTCCGGATTCATAAAGGGCACGAAATCAGGATGCGCCTGCAGCCATGTCCAGGCATGCTTCGCAGCCAGCAGCATACGGTTGGCAAAGGGTTCGTCAAAGGAATGGTATACCCGGAAAGCCAGCGCCAGGCAGGCGGCGGCGTCCGCCGTCGCGCACCAGCATACAGGCATGAGATATTCCTGTTCCAGGTCGTCCTGAGGCATGATAAAGGCCGCAAAATGCGACTTGGTCAGCTTATGGTGGAACGAGCCGTCGGAACGCTGCATCTGCAGGATCCATTCCAGTTCAAACCGAGCTTCATTGAGAATATCCGGAAGGCCGTTCCCGGTCTCAGGGATGTTCAGATCGTCTCCGCATCCCTGCGGAAACAGCTTCCAGGTATACAGCAGATGCGCCACTGTAACGGCCCCGGGAGCGACGTATTTGCCGTAATCCCCGGCATCGTGCCAGCCGCCGGTGATCCTGCGGCTGACGCTTTGATCCGTCCATTCCTGCGCGGGAGCCGTATGGCACGGCGGATGAGCGTAAACGCCTGCATGCTCCGGCAGCAGACCGCAGCCGCACCGCTGGTAATACAGGCCTTTGATCAGCGTGTGGGTCACTGTGTTCCAGGGGGAGGAGCATACGGTCAGCTGACGGCTGGCGTTCCCGCATTCAAGCACATAGTTTCCTTCCGCCAGGACGCCCAGGTTCACCAGCGCAACCTTGTCCGCGGAGGCGGGATCGGTTTGCGGCGTGTCATAATCAATGCTGCGGAGGGTTTCTCCCGCTGCGTTTTTCAGGATGACAGGCCCGTCTCCCAGTACGGCGGCAGTCACCGGCAGCCCTGTGGCATAACCTGACTGATTGATGCGGAAAACAGACGGCTGGGAATGCATGGATGCGATATCTCCTTTATGCTTTCAGGATCAGTTTTTCACACAGGTTATTATTCAGCGTGAAGCCGGCTTTTTCTGCATCAGCCTGTACGGAATAACCGCCCCTGAAACCGGTGAAGGATACGAACCCTTCAGCGTCAGCAGTCAGGACTTCGTGGGTTTCCCAGTCTCCGTGGATCAGCTGTTTCAGCGCTTCATAGGAGGGTTTGATGCTGTTGTCTTCATGCACGAAGCCGGAGGGCGCTTTCAGCCAGCAGCCATCGTTGAAGTCCCAGGTCGTGATGGCTTCCACCAGCGGATGGCTGAACAGCACGGTATACATTTCCGAGATCTCCCGGGCCTGGCGCTCTTCGCCTTCGGGCGTGCTTGGCCATTCGTCCACCTGCCAGTCGTTCAGGTCGACAATGTGCGCGGGCATGATGTCGCCGGAGATCAGGGTATTCTCAGTGAAATGGATGGGCAGGCCGAACCGGGAAAAACGTTCCAGGACGTCGTTGAGTTTCTCCAGTCCCCAGTAGCCCTGATGCTGATGGCTCTGGATTCCGATCGTGCCGATGGGAACACCGGCTTCCAGCAGGTCTTCAATCAGGTCTTCATAATGCTTGCTGGTGTTGAAATCGTTGATGAGCAGCACAGCGTCCGGATCGGTCTCCTTCGCGGCGGCGAAGACTTCCTTCACGATGCCGACGCGGCCCAGGTCCTTGCAGACGCGGGTGATTGCATTGTCATACTTGTCGAAGACCGGCATGATCACGACTTCGTTGATCACGTCCCACAGTCCGATCACGCCTTTGAAGGCGGACATATCACGGTGGATCCGTTCGATCTGGCGGCGGAGAATCTCTTCGTTGGAATACTGCATGAGCCACGGGGCGCAGGCGGTGTGCCAGCACAGCGGGTGTCCCTTGACGGTAACGCCCTTTTCCCGCAGCCAGCGGGCGGCCGCCATGGTCTCGGTATAGGCGGTCCGGCCCTCTACGGGTTCATACCGGCCCCAGTAGAAGGGAAGGGTGCCGTAGTTAAACAGCCCCAGCCATTTTTCCATACGTTCCTGCAGGAAGGCGCGCTTCTTTTCATCGTCTGTTTTCATGATTTCCACGGTGTCAAACGCGCCGCAGCCGAAAAGGAACTGATGGGAGACCTGGTCCACGCGGACGGAACGTCCGGCCGCCGGGGAACCGTCGGGATTGAGGATCTGAAGTTTTGCCTCAGCTTTGCGGTGTTTCAGTTGGTCCATGTGTCTGCCTCCTTATGATTTCATTCTTTTAAGCTGCATCATCCCGTACCTGGGCGGTGTACAGCTGATAATATAAACCTTTCTTTGCCATCAGCTCCTCATGGCTGCCCATTTCGGCAATGCCCTTGTTGCTGATGTAGAGGATCCGGTCGCAGTTCTTGATGGTGCTGAGCCTGTGGGCAACGATGATGCTGGTCCGGCCTTTGAGCATCTCCTGGATGCCTTCCTGCAGGAGCTTTTCCGTCTGGGTATCAATGGAGGAAGTCGCTTCATCCAGGATCAGGATTGCCGGGTCAGAAAGCAGGGTCCGCGCGAAGGCGACCAGCTGTTTCTCACCCTGGCTGAGGTTACCGCCCCGTTCCCGGATCTCCGTCTGATAACCCTGGGGCATTTTCCGGATCAGCTCGTCGGCGCGGACCCGGCGGGCTGCCTCGATGACTTCCGCGTCGGTGGCGTCCAGGCGGCCGTAGCGGATATTGTCCATCAGGGTGCCGGAGAAGATAAAGCTGTCCTGCAGCATGATTCCCAGCTGGCTGCGGAGGGAGTGGAGCGTTACGCGGCTGATATCATGGGCTTCGCCGCTTTCGTCGTGCAGGATGATCCGGCCGCCGTTCAGGTTGTAGAAACGGCAGAGCAGGTTGATGACCGTGCTTTTTCCCGCGCCGGTAGGGCCGACCAGGGCGATACTCTCGCCCGCGTTGACATGCAGGTTCATATGTTCCAGCACATTCAGGTCTTCTTCATAGGCGAAAGTCACGTCTTCAAAATCCACCTCGCCGGTGATGGGCGGCAGCGTTTCCGCGTCCGGCGCGTCATCCACGACCACGGGTTCGTCCATGGTTTCAAAAATCCGCTCCAGATAAGCGATGTTGTTGACGAAGGAGTTGTAGATATTCGCAAGGTTGGTAATGGGCTGCCAGAAGCGGCTTACATACTGGCCCATGGCCAGGATTACGCCGAAGGATACCATTTTTCCGCCGCCCATCCAGTATACGCCGGCGATGTAGAGGAAGGTCAGAACCAACTGGGTCATGGTTTCGCTGGAAAGCCAGACGCAGTTGCTGATCTTTATTGCCCGCAGCCAGGCCTGACGGCAGGCCGTGGCCAGGCGTTCCATGATGGAGATGTTGACTTCCTGCCGGTCAAACAGCTGGCTGACCCGGACGCCGTCGATGGATTCCGCCAGATAGGCATTGTAATTGCTGTTTTTGTTGCTCTGGTTCTGCCAGGCGCGGCGCTGCCGCGGCTTGATCAGGATGATGATTCCGATGAAGACGGGGAGGCCCGCGATGATCACCGTGGCCAGGGTGGCGTCGGTGGAGAACATGAAGACCACGATGAAGATCAGGTTGATGATCTCCAGGATCATGTTGATGATTCCGTTGGAGAGGATATCCGAAACGGAGTTTACGTAGTTGATGACCCGCACCAGGATCTTGCCGGCAGGGCGGCTGTCGTAGTAGCTGAAGGGCAGCTTCTGCAGGTGGGCGAACAGGTCGCTGCGGATGTCGTAGATGATCCGCTGGCTGACATGGGCCATCATGCGTGAACGGATGGTAGTGAACACGATGCTCAGCGCGATGATTCCGACAAACATCAGCGCCATCCGGCCGATCATGGCCGTGTCCTGATTCGGAACCGCTTCGTCCAGCACCCACTGGGTGATTTTGGGGATAAACAGGGAAGCGATGCTGGCCAGCGCGCTCATGAGGAGCGCCGCAAGCATCTTGTACTTGTGCCGGACAATGTATTTTCCGGCCCGCTTCAGATGTTTCCACCGGAAGGGGGATTCCAGACGCTCGTCAACGTCAAACTTATTCCGCGCCATTTATCCCACCTCCCTTTCCATTTGCAGTCCGTACTGCAGGCAGTAGGTCTGCCAGTAGTATCCGCGCTTTTCCAGCAGTTCCTTATGGGTGCCCTGCTCGGTGATCTTTCCGTCCTGCAGGACCAGGATCAGATCCGCGTCCCGCATGGAGGAGATCCGCTGGGCAATGATAAATTTGGTGCATTCGAAAGGAAGATGCCTGAGCTGGTCCTGGATATACTGCTCTGTTTCACTGTCCACGGCGGAGGTGGTATCGTCCATGATGAGGATGCCGGGACGAACTGCCATGGCACGGGCCAGGGCGATCCGCTGGCGCTGTCCGCCGGAAAGCCCGACGCCGCGCTCACCGATGATCGTGTCATACCCTTCCGGCAGTTTGTCCGCGAATTCCGCGGCGTCTGCCCGGCGGGCAAAATCCTTCACCTCGTCCAGGGTCAGCTCCTGGTTGCCGAATGCGATGTTGCCTTCCACCGTGTCCGAAAACAGGAATACATCCTGGGTGGCGGTGCCGATGCCGCCGCGAAGCTCGTCCAGCTTCCACTGCTTTACATCGCAGCCGTCCACGCGTACCGCGCCTTCGGTCACGTCATAGAAGCGGGCAAGCAGGCTGATCAGGGTGGTCTTGCCGCTGCCGGTGGGTCCCATGACGGCGACCGTTTTCCCGGGCTCCACGGAGAAGGACACATCGGTCAGGACCGGTTTGCTGTCATAGGCGAAAGAAACATGATCGAATTCGATTTTTCCTTGTATCCGTTCATGCGTTACCGCGTCCGGCGCGTCCGCAATGGAAGAGTTTGCATAATAGAGCTCCATGACTTTCGCCGCGGAGGTGGAGAAACGCTGCAGGTCGTTGATCAGGTTGCCCAGTTCCCGCATCGGATTGGATACCGCCCAGCTCAGGCCGGTGAAGATCGCCAGTTCGCCGGGCGTCAGTTCTCCCTGAATGATGAACAGACCGCCCACGAAGACTGTCACCAGCTGGATGGCATTTACCAGCAGCTCGATTACGGGAAAGAAGGAAAGCCACAGTTTGTTGATGCGCAGGTGGCTGTCCATAAAAGCTTTATTCTTTTTTTCAAAGCGTTCTTTTTCGTATTCCTCCCGGGCAAAGGCCTTCACGACCCGGTTGCCGGCGATGTTTTCCTGAGCAGCGGTGTTCATATCCGCCAGTCGTTCACGCATGAACATGAACCGGGGCCGGATATGCCGGGACAGGAAGCGGGAGATCACCAGCAGGATGGGTGTGATGACGATCAGCAGCAGGGTCAGCTTCCAGTTGACCGTGACCAGATAGATCGTGGCGAAAACGAAGGTGCAGACCGCGTCAATGATGCGGTAATCGATATAAGCCAGGAAATGGCGGCACCAGTCCAGGTCCGCGCTCATGCGGGTCATCAGGTCGCCGGTGCGGTGCGCGTCGAAGAAGGGCATATCGCTGTACTGCATTTTGGTGAACAGACGGCGGCGCAGATTGAAGACGACGTTCTGGGAATCCTTCTCCAGAAAGATCACCATCATATAGCGCAGTCCCTCGCGTCCCAGCTTGACCACCAGCATGACGGCCAGGATGGACAGAAGCGGCTCCGGGTTGCCCGCCATGATCACGTCGTCGATCAGGCGGCGGGAAAGGGCAGGATTCACCAGCAGGAGCAGGCAGGTAAACGCGCAGACGCACAGCGCGATGACATGGCGGCGCCGGAATGGCGCGTCCATGTTCTTCCACAGCCACTCAAATTGTTTGTGCATAAAGCATTGATGTCCTTTGCATCGTGATACGGTAAGGTCAGACCATCAGCTGATAGATCTTTGCGCAGTCATCCTCATTCAGGGTCACGAAACCGGAGATGCTGCCCTGGCGGCCGTCGCCCCAACAGAGGGACTTGACCAGCGCCGGGATGTCTTCTTCCTTCGCGCCGAGTTCCGCGAAATTCCGGGGCATGCCGATGGAGATGAAGAACTGCTGCAGCTTTTTGATACCTTCACGGGCGGTTGCTTCCGGATTGGCAAAGTCCATCTGGCAGCCCCAGACCCGAACGGCAACCTGGGCGAAGCGCATGACGTCGTGCTTCATGACATAGGCGAAGACCGCGGGCAGGGTGACCGCCAGGCCTGCGCCATGGGCGCAGTCATACAGGGCGGAAAGTTCATGCTCGATATTATGGCTGTTCCAGTCCTGGCTCCGGCCGACGCCGCAGGAATTATTGTGCGCCATCATGCCGGCCCACATGATATTCGCCCGGGCTTCGTAGTTGTCCGGATTGGCGATGACGCGGGGACCTTCATGGATCATGGTCAGGAGCAGGGCCTCAATCAGGCGGTCGGTGACCTCCACCTCTTTTGTGTTGGTCAGATACCGCTCATACAGGTGGGCCATGATGTCCGTAATGCCGGCAGCGGTCTGGAAGGCGGGTAGTGTCTGGGTCAGGGCCGGGTTCAGGATGGAGAACTTCGGCCGGATCGCGTCACCGCTGGCGCCGCGCTTGAACATGCCGTCCTCCCGGGTGATCACGCTGTCCGGGCTGCCTTCGCTGCCCGCGGCGGCGATGGTCAGCACCGTGCCGACCGGAAGCGCTTCCTCAATGCGCTTTCCGCTGTAGAAATCCCAGAAATCGCCGTCATAGACGGTACCGGCCGCGATGGCCTTGGCGGAGTCAATGGAACTGCCGCCGCCTACGGCGAGGATAAAATCGATTTTTTCCTTCCGGCACAGATTGATCCCTTCATAGACCAGACCGCTGCGCGGATTGGGTTTGACGCCGCCCAGCAGGAAACAGGGAAGTCCTTCGGCTTTCAGGGAGGCCTGCACCCGGTCGATCAGCCCGGAACGCACCGCACTGCCGCCGCCATAGTGGATCAGCACCCGGGTGCCGCCGAAGCGCCTGACCAGCGCGCCGGCCTGGTTTTCTGCATCTTTGCCGAAGACAAAACAGGTGGGGGAATAAAACATAAAGTTATCCATGATCGACCATCCTTTCCTGACGCCTTTTCGGGGCGATTGACACTATTGATTACATCGGTTATAATGATGATAATCCTTAAAGTTAACTCTAAGTCAATAGTCAAAAGCAAAAAAGTCCGTACAAAATTCGCAAAGAATGACGAAAAATGATCCGTGATCAGAAAAGAAGGGAGAACCGGTATGGAAAAAGTGAAATGGGGTGTGCTGGGAACAGCAGATATCGCCCGGGGACAGACGATTCCCGGCATGATACTGGCGGAACACTGCGAGCGGTATGCAATCGCCGGACGCAGGATCGAAAAGGCAAAAAGCTATCAGGAGGAGTTCGGCTTTCAGAAGGCGTACGGCAGCTATGATGAACTGCTGGCCGATCCGGAAGTGCAGGCGGTCTATATCCCCCTGCCCAACGATATCCACTGCGAATGGACCGTCAAAGCCCTGAAGGCGAAGAAACATGTCCTGTGCGAAAAACCGCTGGCGCTGTGCGAAGCGCAGGTAAAAGAGATGTTTGCCGCCGCGGAGGAAAACGGCGTCCTGCTGATGGAAGCCTTCGCCTATCTGCACAGCCCCTTTGTCAAAGCCGTCAAAGCGGAACTGGACGCCGGTGTGATCGGGGAGGTCCGGTATTTTGAATCCGAGTTTGTAACCGGCCGCAGGCCGGATACGGACATCCGCCTGAAGAAGGAAACCGGCGGCGGCGCTTTCTACGACCTGGGATGCTATCCCCTGAGCATGGCGCTGTGGATGCTTGGAAAGGAACCGGATGACGTGAAGGCGGTGGCACAGTTCTCGGAAAAACAGATCGATCTGTTCACCTCGGCGCTCCTGACTTACAACAACGGCACGGCGGCGAAGATCGACTGCGGGATGCTGCTGATCCCGGGACGGCAGGACAGTTTCTGCACTTTCGGAACGGAAGGAAAGATCATTTCGCCCGTGGAGTTCAACCAGTGCGGAGAGATTCCGTATACAATTATCCGGAACGGCGTGGCGGAGACAAAAACCGTCAGCGCGCCGAACAACTATTCCCTGGAGACGGAGCAGCTGAGCCGGTGCATCCTGTACGGAGAAAAACCGCACGTGAGCAAGGAATTCAGCCTGATGACCGCCCGGGTGACGGACCGGATCCTGAACGCCATCGGATACTGAGAAGAGCGCAGCAAAACGGGCGCCTCGGGGCGCCCGTCTGATGAACGTTTTATCATTTACCGATCTGCAAGCCATCCGACAGAGCGGGTCAGGGCTTCGATCGTCTTGGTTTCCAGTACGCACCGGCAATGGCGGCTTTCCGCCAGTGCCAGCCGGTCAGCCAGGTCGATTTCCCCGTCGCCCAGCGCCAGATGGTTGCGGGGCGGCTGTTCTGTGCCGTCATGGATATGGAAATGGACCAGCCGGTCCTGACGGGCCAGGATGAAGGGTACATCCTTTTCGCCAACCGCTTTGGAATGGCCGATGTCCCAGGTAAGACCGAAATACGGGCTTTTCAGAAACAGGTCGATCGCTTCCTGCTCATAGCCCCGAAAACCGTCTGTATTCTCCACGGCGATCAGGACCGGAGCGTCTCCGATCCAGCTGCCGCACAGGTCGCGGAAGCGGCGGCAGTCCTCCAGATACCGGTCCTTATCCCGGTCATACATCTGCACTTTCCGGTCCGGCAGGGTGATAAAGATCCCGTGGTGCATATGCATATTGATCGTCAGCGGCTGCGAAGCGTCGCCGTATTTGTCCCGGAGAGGGAGCAGCTGCTTCGCCACTTCAATGGTCCGCCGCACGGTTTCCAGATAGGCGTCCGTGACGAGCCGGTTGAAGTCCGCGATGTTCAGGTTCTCATCCAGGTGGATGGTGTAATAAATCCCCGCGGCATCCGCCGCGTCCAGAAACAGATCGGTTTTTTCCAGCCGGTCCACCTGGTATTCGGGAAAGTTCATATTCAGTTCGATAAAGCGCAGACCGAGCCGGCTGCACAGATCGATGTTCTCCTGCAGCGTGCGGTTTTCGATCAGGGTCGGCATCCCATACTGGATCATCTTCATTCGCCTCCGGCACGATTATACAGGATGCGGATCGATCCGGAAAGAGCCAATCCGAATTGACAGGCCTTTTGATTTCAGGTAATATTTTCCTGCTCTTTAGAGTTCAATCCAAGTTAATGGACGGAGGTTCACCATGTATACGATCCAGGAAGTAAGCAAAAAGACCGGGCTGACCGCGCATACGCTCCGGTATTATGAAAAAGAGGGACTGCTCTCCGGCGTGGAGCGCACCCAGGGCGGTTTCCGCCAGTATACGGATGAAGACCTGGAACGGCTGAGCCTCATCTGCTGCCTGAAAAACACCGGTATGTCCATCCAGGAAATCGCCCGCTTTGTCCAGCTGACCCATGAGGGCGACCATACCCTGAAGGAGCGGGTGGAACTGCTTCGGGAACACCGGGAACGGGTACTGGAGCGGATGGAGGAGATGCAGAAACATCTGGACAAGGTTACCTGGAAACTGAACTTCTTTTCCGAGAAGCTCCGGGCCTATGAAGAAGGAAAAGCCGAAAAGAAATAAGTTCAACAGCACCCGTCTTCTGTGAGCACAGAATGTCGGGTGTTTTTCTGCAGGGGCTGATATACTGACAACGCAGTGAAAGGAGTGAACGGAATGCAGGGCTGGGTTGAAGGGATTCAGCGTTCGATCGACTATATCGAACAGCATCTGGCGGATGAGCTGGATATTGAAGAGATCTCAGCAAAAGCCGCGCTGTCTCCCTTTTATTATCAGCGCATCTTCGGGGCCTTGTGCGGGATGACCGCCGGCGATTATATCCGTGCGCGCAGGATGACGCTGGCGGCCCAGGAACTGGCCAGAACGGAAGCAAAAGTGATCGACGTGGCGGTCAAATACGGCTACGACTCTCCGGACAGCTTCACGAAGGCTTTCCTGCGGTTCCACGGGGTGTCGCCGTCCAGAGCCCGGGAGCCGGGCGCTCTGCTGAAGTCACTCGCGCCGCTGCACATCAAGATATCACTGGAGGGTGGAAGTATGATGGATTACCGTATTGTTGAGAAAGCACCGTTCACGATTGTCGGCGTGAAAAGGCCGTTCAATTCCGATACCAGCTACCAGGAGGTTCCGAAATTCTGGAACGAATGGCTTGCACAGGGGGAGAACCGCCCGATCATGGGCACCTTCGGGGTCTGCATCGGATGCGAAGGGAAGGAATTCGACTACTGGATCGCCGATCTTTACAGGCCCTGGGACGAGATCCCGGAAGGCTGTGAGACCCGGATGATTCCCGGAAGCCTGTGGGCGCAGTTCCCCTGCACGCTTAAAACGCTGCAGGACACCAACACAAAGATCTGGACGGAATGGCTGCCGGCGCTTCAGGGATACACGCTGGCCGGGGAATATGACATTGAAGTCTACCTGCCTCCGGAAGAAGGCTCGTCTGACAGCAAAGTGTACATCTGGGTCCCGCTGAACAAGGCATAAATCCTGCTTGACGAAGCGTCCTTTCCGGAGTATACTCACACCAATCTTTCCGGAAAGGAGCTCTTCCCATGGCGCTGTACATGATGCATTCCATGAACATGATGGCCGAAGCCGGTTATGCTTACGGTTATCGTTTCACGTGCAGCCATCCGAAGAGCTGAAGAACGTCCGGATAAACCAGGTTATCAGACGATCACTGACCGCTCGACGGATCAGTGATCGTTTTTATTTTCAGAAAAGGATGGTGACCCCCATGAACAAGACCGGAACGCAGCGTATCGAGACCCACAGACTGATCCTCAGGCGATACCGGATCGAGGACGCGGAGGATATGTTCAATAACTGGGCGTCGGATCCGGAAGTGACAAAGTTCCTGACCTGGCCGGCCCATTCGAGCATCGACGTGACCCGCAGGATACTCAACACCTGGATCTCTTATTACGATGACGGCGGCTTTTTCCAGTGGGCCATTGAATTAAAAGAAACCGGCCGCGTCATCGGCAACATCGCGGTGGTCCGGCTGGAGGAAGCCATCGGGGAAGCCGAGATCGGATACTGCATGGGCCGGGCCTGGTGGGGACAGGGGATCATGCCGGAAGCCCTGCGCGCTGTGGTGGATTATCTGTTTGATACTGCCGGCATCGACCGGATCTGCGCCGGGCATGACGTGAACAATCCCAACTCCGGCCGGGTCATGGAAAAGGCCGGACTGAGGAAAGAAGGCGTCCGCCGGGGCGGCGGGAAGAACAACCAGGGCATCTGCGATACTGCCTGCTATGCCCTGCTGCGGAGCGACCGGACGCCGAAGCCGGCTCGTGAAAAGGGTCCGGTTACGGTCCGCTTTGCCCGGGAAGAGGATCTGCCCCGGGTCAACGAGCTGCGCAGACAGGTGAACGACCTGCATGTTGCCGGACGGTCCGAAACATTCAAGCCCGGCTTCTGCGACGAACTGCGGGATCATCTCTTTACCATCTGGAAGGATCCGAACCAGCAGATCGTGGTGGCAGAGATTGAAGGGAAAGTCTGCGGGTTCGCGGTGCTGAATCATATCAACCGGCCGGAGAACCCCTTTATGTTCGAGCGTGACTTCCTGGACATCGACGAATTCGGCGTGGATGAAAACAGCCGGCGGCAAGGCGCTGCCAGCGAAATGATCCGGTTTATCCGGGACTGGGCGAAGGAGCAGGGCTTCAGCCGGCTGGAACTGAATATGTGGACGTTCAACCGGGGTGCTCTGGCCTTCTATGAAGCGGTCGGGTTCAGCACCTACCGGAGATATATGGAAATACACCTGAAATGACATCGTTGACATTCCATCCTGATTCCGGTATGATACCCGCGTCAGCATAAGCTGTCGATGGCTTGCACAAGCGGCCCGCTTTCATAAAGAAGATCGACTCCAGAAAATCCGGCATCAGAAGGTGCCGATGGCTGTCTGACGGCGGCCTCCGGAGTCGTTTTTGTTTATGGAAGCATGCGGATCACGCGTTTCCGCTTGTACAGATGTGATGAAAAACAAATGGCAGGAGGGATTAGCGTGAATATACTGATCATTGACGGTCAGGGAGGACGGATGGGAAGGTCGCTTGTGGAGGAGATCCGGAAGATCTGCCCGGAAGCGGTTATCACAGCAGTCGGAACAAACAGCATCGCCACGGGCAATATGATGAAGGCTAATGCAGCCGATCATCTTGCGACCGGGGAGAACGCGGTCATCACAGCCTGCCGGAAAGCACAGATCATTGTGGGACCGATCGGGATCGCGATGGCGGATGCCATGTTGGGAGAGATCTCACCGGCCATGGCAAACGCTGTGGCTTCCAGCACCGCGTACCGGATACTGATCCCCATGAACCTGTGCGATACCTATGTAGCCGGCACAACCAAGGGCTCCGCGGCCATTCTGGCTGACGCAATGGACCACATCCGCCAACTGACGGAAAGGAAAACGAATGAGTAACGCTTCTTCCAATTCCCTGCAGGTGCGCAGGATGACTTACTCCGCGCTTTGCCTGGCGCTTGCCCTGGTCCTGCCTTTTCTGACGGGCCAGATTCCGCAGATCGGTTCTGCGCTTTGCCCGATGCATCTTCCGGTGCTTCTGTGCGGTTTCCTGTGTGGTTGGCCTTGGGGCCTGGCGGTCGGATTTATCGCGCCGCTGCTCCGCTCTGTGATCTTCGGCATGCCGCCCATGATCCCGACAGCGCTTGCCATGGCTTTTGAACTGGCAACCTATGGCGCTTTGGCCGGATTTCTCTATCGGAAGTTTCCGAAAACAATCCCAGGTATCTATGCTTCTCTGCTGATCGCAATGATCTGCGGACGGTTGGTCTGGGGCGTTGTCCGCCTGATTCTGGCCGGTGTGCAGGGGAATGGATTTACTTTTGCCATGTTTCTGTCCGGCGCGATTACCACTGCGATCCCGGGTATCATTGCTCAGTTGGTGCTGATTCCGGCTATCGTATATGCAATGGAAAAAGCCGGACTCAACCTGAACAAGGCCTGAGCGGAGAAATATATGCTTTTTGATCAGGAAACCCTTGAAGGGATTGCACGGCAGGTCCGGATGCACAAACATCCCCTCATCACAATTGACGGACCCTGTGCTTCGGGCAAGACGACGCTGGCATCAGAATTGGCTGCGCAGATATCTGCTTCGGTCGTGCATACGGATGATTATGTGATTCCGCATGTACAAAAGACAGCGGAACGCCTGAAAATTCCGGGCGGGAACTGTGACGCGGAGCGCCTCCTTCGGGAAGTTGTCATCCCCTGGACAGAGTACCAGCCTGTCCGGATGCGCCGGTATGACTGCAAGGCAGATATACTTCTTCCTGAAAAAGCCCTTCCTGAGAATGACGTTCTGATCCTGGAAGGAAGCTACAGCAATCTGCCTGGGATCCGGGAAAAAGCAGACGTGCGCATCTTTCTGGATGTTTCCCGGGATCTTCAGGAGGCGCGCCTCCGGAAACGGGAATCCCCGGAAAGCCTGAGGCGGTTCTATGACCGGTGGATCCCGCTGGAAGCAGCCTACTTCACTGCGTATGGACTGCCGGATACGAAATGTATAAGGATTGACGGGGGATCGGCAGAACGTCTCTGACTGTAATTGCTTAAATAACAAAGCCGCTGTTTAACAGAACAGCGGTTTTTTATGTGGCCCGGGGGAGATTATCTCTGTGAAAAAAGTAAATATCAGACAAATAACCGGCTTGACAAGTTAGAAATATATAACTAAACTGTACGACGGTTAGAATGATCTAACGATTGCGAGCTGAGTATGACAGTTCGGCTGGGAGGCGGCAGGATGATGCCATTAAGCTATGCGACTCCGGGAGAAGAATCCGTGATCCGCAAAGTCAGCGGAAGCCCGGAAGTGAAAAAGCACCTGGAAAACCTCGGCTTTGTGGTAGGCGGAAATGTGACTGTGATCACGGCAATGAACGGGAATGTGATCGTCAAAGTGAAAGAATCCCGCGTGGCCATCAACGATGAAATGGCCCGCAAGATCATGATTTGAGGAGGAAAAGGGGAATGAACAATCTCAGGGAAGTGCCGGTGGGCGGAACGGCAAAGGTCATCAAGATTCATGGAGAAGGTGCGGTGAAACGAAGAATCATGGACATGGGGATTACAAAAGGCGTGGAGATCTATGTACGCAAAGTGGCGCCGCTGGGAGATCCGATCGAGATTACAGTACGCGGGTATGAACTGTCTCTGCGCAAGGCGGATGCTGAAAGCATCGAAGTCGAGTGATTTTTATACAAGGGTTAGTTTAATCTAATTACATAACGGACGGAGGAATACAATCCATGGATATTCGCATCGCCCTGGCGGGCAACCCGAACAGCGGCAAAACAACCTTGTTCAATTCGCTGACCGGTTCAAACCAGTTTGTCGGAAACTGGCCCGGCGTTACGGTGGAAAAGAAGGAAGGCAAACTCAGGAAGCATGACGGGGTTACGATCACCGACCTTCCGGGTATCTACAGCCTGTCCCCTTATACCCTGGAAGAAGTTGTCGCCCGGAACTACCTGATCAATGAACGGCCGGACGCGATCCTGAATATTATTGACGGAACCAACCTGGAACGAAACCTGTACCTGACCACACAGCTGGTAGAGCTTGGTATACCGGTGGTGGTTGCCATCAATATGATGGACGTTGTGAAGAAAAACGGAGACAAGCTGAACTCCCAGGATCTTTCCCGCCAGCTGGGCTGCAAAGTGGTGGAGATCTCCGCCCTGAAGGGGAACGGAGTTATGGAAGCGGCGGAAGCGGCCATCCAGGCAGCAAAGGATACGAAGACTGTACCACAGCATACTTTCTCCGGCCCGGTGGAACATGCGCTGGCCCACATTGAGGAAGCGGCGCTCCATGGCCTGCCGGAGGAACAGCAGCGCTGGTATGCCATCAAGGTTTTTGAACGGGACGACAAGGTGCTGGAACAGCTGAAGGTCGCTCCGGACACCATGAATCATATCGAGTCAGACATCAAAGCAGCCGAGAAAGAACTGGATGATGACGCGGAAAGTATCATTACCAATGAGCGGTATATCTATATCGCGCAGGTGATCAAATCCTGCTACAAAAAACATAATGCGGGCAGCCTGAGCACTTCCGACAAGATCGACAAGGTAGTTACAAACCGCTGGCTGGGCCTGCCGATCTTTGCCGCGATTATGTTTGCGGTATACTGGATTGCCATGGTAGCGGTCGGTGCGCCGGCAACAGACTGGGCAAACGACGGCCTTTTCGGAGACGGTTATCACCTGTTTGGCAACGGTACTGCCGAGTATGAGGAAGCTGCCGAAAGGTACGGAGATACAGACGCCATCATTGAAGCATTTGCCGGAGAATACGGCGTGGAGATCAGTGAGGAAGATCCGGAAGGATCCCTGAAAGAACTGATCGCCGCCACACCGGATGATGCGAGTGTGACCTATATCACCCAGGATGAGGAAACCCTGGAAACGGAAGACCACCCAGGCACAACAAAAGCGGATCTGGAAGCCGCTGCGGCAGAATACCTGAGCACCGAGGATGGGTATAAATCCGATGTCGGAGCACCTGATCCCGCTGCTTACGGCACCTGGGTGCCCGGAATCCCGGCACTGATCGAACAGGCACTGGATTCCGCCAATGCGGCGCCCTGGCTGAAGGGCCTGATCCTAGACGGTATTGTGGCCGGCGTCGGCGCGGTGCTGGGATTTGTACCCCAGATGCTGGTGCTCTTTTTCCTGCTGGCTTTCCTGGAAGCCTGCGGTTATATGGCCCGTATTGCCTTTGTGCTGGACCGGATTTTCCGTAAGTTCGGCCTGTCCGGCAAGTCTTTCATTCCGATGCTGATCGGCGTTGGCTGCGGCGTGCCCGGCATTATGGCTTCCCGGACCATTGAGAACGAGCGTGACCGCCGGATGACGATCATGACAACGACCTTTATCCCCTGCAGCGCGAAAGTGCCCTTTATCGCCATGATCGCCGGCGCAATTTTCCATAAATCCGCCTGGGTTGCGACCAGCGCCTATTTCATTGGTATGGCGGCGATTATTGTCAGCGGTATCATCCTGAAGAAAACAAAGCGTTTTGCCGGCGAGCCTGCTCCTTTCGTCATGGAACTCCCTGCCTATCACTGGCCGACGCTTGGGAACGTGCTCCGTTCCATGTGGGAACGCGGCTGGAGTTTCATCAAGAAAGCCGGTACGATCATCCTGCTGTCCACGATCCTGGTCTGGTTCCTGAGCCGCTTCGGTGTAGCAGACGGCACCTTCCGGATGCTGGAAGAGGAAGAGCTGGAGCTGTCCATCCTAGCCACAGTCGGCAACGCGATCGCCTGGATCTTCAAGCCCCTGGGCTTTGGCACCTGGCAGGCGACGGTTGCGTCTTTCACCGGACTGATCGCCAAGGAGAACATCGTCGGCACCATGGGTATCCTGTACGGCGGCACGGAGACATATGCCAATTTGGCCGCGTCCTTTACCGGCATCGCCGCTTATGCGTTCCTGGTATTTAACCTGCTGTGCGCACCCTGCTTTGCCGCAATCGGCGCAATCAAACGGGAGATGAACAATGCGGGCTGGACGTGGTTTGCCATTGCCTGGCAGTGCGGTTTTGCCTATGCCGTTGCCCTGATGATCTATCAGTTTGGCAGGATCTTTACCGGCGGTGTGAACGCGATCGGCCTGATCGCTGCGATCGCTATTCTCGGCGTGATGATCTACATGCTGTTCTTTAAGAAGTATCAGGAGGCTACGAAGCTGACAAAGAAAGTGTGAGTATATGTTACAGGGAATCATCGATCATGCGGGCACGATTCTTGTCAGCCTAGGGCTGCTGTTGCTGGTTGCCCGGATCATCTTCGCGCTGAGAAGAGACAGGAAACAAGGAAAATCAACCTGCGGCTGCAATTGCGGCAGCTGTCCGATGTCGGGTTCCTGCCATAAACAATCATGATTTTCAGAAGGCACGGCGGAATAACCGTGCCTCCTCTTTCAGGGAGGATATCATCAATGATCAGAACCTGTGTCAAAGTATCGGGAATGGTCTGCGGCATGTGTGAAACACATGTGAACGACGCAATCCGCTCTGCTTTTACGGTAAGGAAGGTGCGTTCATCCCGGGTAAAAGGAGAGACTGTGATCGAGTCTGACAATCCGATCGATACAGACAAGCTGAAGCAGGTTATAAACGCGACTGGTTATATTGTGCTTTCCGTAAATGGGCAGGAAACAACGAAAAAAGGAAGGATGTGGCGGCTATGGCGGAAATGACGAGGATCTGCGCCGGCGAGCGGCTTTCAAAACAAGCCGAATTTTATATCCGGGAACACATCGCAGAAAAGTTCTCGCTTGAAAAGATTGCCGGCGCACTATATATAAACGGCAATTATCTTTCCCGTATCTTCAGGAAACACACAGGGACCACCCTGCTGGCCTATCATAACCGGATGCGCTGCGAACAGGCCAGGGAGCTGCTGATTCACTCTGACAGGAGTGTTTCTGAAATCGGGGAACAGGTCGGATTTGTCTCGCCCGCTCATTTTTCACATGTTTTCAAAAAAGTTGAGGGTTGTACACCTACCGAATACAGAATGACTGAATCTGTGCAGTGAATCGGAAGTAAAGAGCATGAAACACTCGCTGGATCGGTACCTGTATGTGATCGGCCTGCTGAAACAGAAGCAGGAATATGTATGTGCTGCGGATGTCGGACGTTTTCTGGGTGTCAAGGCATCCGCTGTCAGCCTGGCGCTGCGCAAGCTGCGTGATCAGGGATATCTTATTAAGAAAGTGAACGGAGATCTTTCATTCAGTCCATTATTCAGGGAATACGCTGATCAGATTAATGAACGCATTGTCTTTTTCCGAAAACTACTTGTAAGCTTTGGCGTGGAAAGCTCCGTTGCAGACCATGATGCGGTGACGTTGAGCCGTAAACTGAGCAATGCTTCCTGCAGAGCACTCAGATCTGCATACAGACTGAACGACGGCAAAGAAAAAGAAGATAATATCGCGACAGCGGAGCATGTTGACAAACCAGCTCTGCCATGATATTGTTCAGATGTTAGCTAAGACTAACAAGTTGCTCATACAGATGAAGTAAGAAAACAAAGAGTATGGGCAAAACGCAATCCGCAGGTTAGGATAAACTAATAAAAAAGTGAAAGGATGTTTTTCATGATGAAACAGGTTCTGAAAAAGCTGACCCCCTTTGTACTGGCACTTGTGATGCTCGTTGTCCTCGGTACTTATGTCAAAGCTGATACTGCAGATGAAGCCGCGGAAGCCGCGGCGCTGCTGGAAAATATCAAAGGTACCTATGAACCCCTGTTCCCGGTGATCACCAAACCGGAATATGATCAGATCTGGCTGGATCCCTGCGTTGCGGCTATGGGCGAAGAAAACGGACCGATGGTCGCCGAAATGCTGAAGGCTGCATGCAATGGTACGATCTACGGACAGGAAGCAATCGACGCCTACGGCGACGGCTCCAACGGCGCACAGTTTGACTGCCTGTTCATCAACGGTGTTTCCACGATTACTTTTGACGGAACCAGGATCAGCGGTGCGGATGAGAACGGCACGCAGGTGTTCAGCCATGAATATACCTACGTCAGCAAGCTGCTCCTGGCCGGGATGATGGAAGGTTATCTCTATGAAACGGCTGACGAGGACGCGGGCGAATTCAAATACTTCTATATGATGCCTGATACTCCTGCAACCACCTATCATCTGGAATTCCGTTACGGCAGCAACGTGGATGACCTGGCCAAATATAACGAAGGTCCCTATGCTTACTGGCTGGTTGCCGGTTTCCCGGTGGACGCCGATGAAGAAATGATCAAAAACGTGATTACCTTGTTCTGTGAAGAGAACCTGGCGGAAGAACAGGCGGAAGGCGCCGCTTGACGATGATATCAGCCGGGTCGGGCAGCCCGGATGATATACCAGAGGATTGACCTCCTATGGACTTACCTCCAAAGAGGCGGGATGCCGAAGCGTACCGGCATCCCGCTTTCTGCTGAATACTGAAAGAAGGAGTAAATGGAGAGATGGGATTGTTTAAAAACTATGTCAATCAAACCAGGAAACCGGAAGGCTTTCTGGGAAAGATGATGCTGAAGGGCATGAATTCCGGGCATGCCAGGATGGCAGACTGGGGACTTTCCCATCTGCCGGTTATTCATCCGGAGGAGATAACGGATCTTGGATGCGGAGGCGGACGGAATGCCGGAGAGCTTCTGAACAGATATTCCGGTGCGCATGTTACAGCCGTTGATTATTCTGAACTGTCCGTAGAGAAGGCCAGGGAGTACAACCAGAAAGCGATTGGTTCCGGACGGTGCACGGTACGGCAGGGCGATGTTTCTGCCCTGGATCTTCCGTCTGAGCGATATGATCTTGCCACAGCCTTTGAAACAATCTATTTCTGGCCCGGGCTTGAAAAGTGCTTTACACAGGTATACAGGGTCCTGAAACCGGGCGGCCTGTTTCTGATCTGCAATGAATCAGACGGAATGGATACCGTTGGCCAAAAGTTCGAAAAGATCATTGACGGAATGAAGGTATATACCAGGGAACAGATTGAAAATGCGCTGAAAACAGCAGGGTTTTCAGATGTAAAGATCGATCATCATCTCTCAAAACCCTGGATCACAGTCCTGGCAAAAAAAAGGAATAAATGAAGCGTTTACTCCGGCAGCTGTTTATCATCGAGGCGAAAAACATGAATATACAGATTATCGAAGGCATCCTGATCCCGTTCCTGGGCACTGCCCTGGGCGCAGCGATGGTTTTCCTTCTGAAGAAACAGATTGCTGACAGCATACAGAAAGCGCTGACTGGTTTCGCGGCAGGCGTGATGGTCGCCGCATCCTTCTGGAGCCTGCTGCAACCGGCGCTGGACAGCAGTTCGGAAATGGGGAAACTGGCTTTCCTGCCCGCGGCCATCGGCTTTCTGATCGGCGTCGGTTTTCTGCTGGGGCTGGATGTACTTACTCCGCATACGCATATGGATAAACAGAACGAAGGGCCGCAGAGCGGCTTCAAGCGAACGACAAAGCTGATCCTGGCCGTTACGTTGCACAATATTCCGGAAGGAATGGCTGTTGGCGTAGTCTATGCCGGACTGCTGGCCGGGTCTGTCGGTATTACTGCCGGGGGAGCGTTGACGCTGGCACTTGGGATTGCAATCCAGAACTTCCCAGAGGGGGCGATCGTATCCATGCCGCTGCTGGCAGAGGGAATGCCCAGAAGGAAAACTTTCCGGATGGGCGTGCTTTCCGGTGCGGTCGAACCGATCGCTGCAGTGATTACGATCCTGGCAGCGGGACTGGTTACACCGGTGATGCCTTATTTCCTGGCTTTCGCGGCTGGTGCCATGATGTATGTGGTCGTGGAGGAACTGATTCCTGAAATGTCGGAAGGGAAACACTCCAATACCGGAACCATTGCTTTTTCACTTGGCTTTGTGCTGATGATGATCCTGGACGTGGCGCTTGGATGAAAAAACAAATTATGCTGTGACTGTGATGACGAAAAAACAATTGTGAACAACAGAAAAAAGGGGTTGACAATCATAAAATATTTGATAAAATATAATCGCATAAAACAGAAAGGAGAAACCGATCATGAAAACGGTTTATGATTTCACAGTAAAAGACAGACAGGGGAAGGAGGTCAACCTGTCAGAATACCAGGGAAAGGTGCTACTGATTGTCAACACGGCTACCGGCTGCGGATTCACGCCTCATTATGAGCCCCTGGAAGCGATGTATAAGGAAATGAAGGATCAGGGACTGGAAATTCTGGACTTCCCCTGCAATCAGTTTGCAAACCAGGCACCGGGAGACGCCGATGAGATCCATCAGTTCTGCACGCTGAAGTTCGGCACGGAATTCCCGCAGTTTGCCAAGATCGACGTGAACGGGGAAACTGCCGATCCGCTGTTTGCTTATCTGGCAGCCGAAAAGCCCTTTGAAGGTTTCGGTAAGGGCCTGAAGATGGCGGCACTGAGCAAGTTCGCGGATATGAACAACAAGAAGTTCGGTGAGAAAGCCTATATCAAGTGGAACTTCACCAAATTCCTGGTGGACCGTGAAGGAAAGGTGATTGCGCGGTTCGAGCCCACGGTGGATATGAAGGAAGTCCGGAAGGCAGTTGAGGCTGCGCTGTAAGCAGATGAGATCTGTAAAACATTCGCGGAAAGCCGGCAGGAAGCTGATTCCCGGGAAATTGCGTAAGACTTGTATAACACCTGAACAGGATGCCTGGAAACGGCATCCCGTTTTCTTTGACCGAAAGGGTTGACAAGATCAAACACTGGTGATAAAATGCAAACGTTAGCAGAAGCTAACAAAAGGAATCGCGCGGTTGATAGCCGTTGAATCATAAGCGCGATTTTTCTTAAATATATGGGTTAGATATAACTAACCAATATCAATCCACGAATGAAGGAGCAAAGAGGAACATGGCAATTGTGGAATTCAAGGATGTATCAAGAGTATATAAGAACGGCGAACATGAACAGCGGGCGTTGGACCATGTGAACCTGAGCCTGGAGGAAGGGAAGTTCATCGTGGTCCTGGGCCCAAGCGGTGCCGGCAAGAGCACCCTGCTGAATATGCTCGGCGGCCTGGACAGTCCCACGGAAGGCACGATCGTTGTGAACGGAAGGGACATTTCCACCCTGACGCCCAACGAACTGGCGGAATACCGTGCCGCGTCCGTGGGCTTTGTTTTCCAGAGCTATAACCTGATCCCGACCCTGACGGTGGTGGAGAATGTGGCGCTGGTAAAGGAGATCGCGCCGAATCCGCTCTCCAGCCATGACATGCTCAGGGCTGTCGGCCTGGAAGATCATATCCACCAGTTCCCGTCCGAGCTGTCCGGCGGCGAACAGCAGCGCGTATCCATTGCCCGGGCTCTGGCAAAGAATCCCCACATCCTGCTGTGCGACGAGCCCACCGGCGCGCTGGATTCCGAGACCGGCGTCATGGTGCTCAAGCTCCTGCTTTCCATGGCAAGGGATATGGGCAAGACGATCATTATTGTGACCCACAACCAGAACATCGCGAAGATGGCGGACGTGGTGATCCGGGTGAAGAACGGAAAGATCAGGAGCTGTGAAGAGCAGGAGAATCCGCTGTCGGTGGAAGAGGTGGATTGGTAATGTTGCTGAAAAAACTGTTCAGGACGCTGTGGCAGTACAAGGCTCAGTTTATTTCCATGGTGATCATGGTGGCGCTGGGCATCGGCGTGTTCCTGGGATTCAATGTGGAATGGTATTCCCTGGAAGTCAATACAAAAGAGATTTATGAGGCGACCGGGTATGCCGATTTCCGGATCTATTCAGATAAGGGTTTCAGCCCGGAGGACCTGGAAGCGGTGAAGGGGATCGACGGGGTGGAGGACGCGACCCGGTTCCTTTCCCTGAACGTTTCGGTGAAAGATGACACGGATACGCTGGCACTGACCGTTACTGAAAACAGCAATGTTTCCGGCGTGCTTGTGATGGAAGGCGAGCCTTACAGTGCGGAGGATCCGGATGGTTTCTGGCTTTCCGATTCCTATGCCGCCGCCAACGGAATCAAACTCGGCGATCCGCTGACGCTGACCTACCAGATGATCACGGTCAAGGGAACGGTCAAGGGCCTGGTCAAAGCCAGCGAATACCTGATCTGCCTGCCGGATTCCACCCAGATGATGCCGGATTACTCGACTTACGGATTCGTATACATCTCTCCGGCTATGCTGGACAACGCGATCCCGGCAATGTACAAGTCATTTGTCGGTTCCCTGTATCACCAGATCAATGTAAAAGCCTCCCTGGACAAACCGGCATTTGTCGAAGCGGCGGATAAAGCCCTGGGAACCACCCGCCTGATCCTTTCCAAGGATGAGACGGTTTCCTGGGCGGAAGCCCAGGGTGAGGTAAACGAGGGCAAGACGATGGCATCCATCCTGCCGGTGTTGTTCCTGGCCATCGCGATCCTGACAATGGTGACGACCATGCACCGGATCTGCGCCAGCGAGAAGACACAGATCGGCACATTCAAGGCGCTTGGGTTCAAGGACCGGCGGATCCTGGTCCACTATTCCGCCTATGCGCTGATCATCGGCCTGCTGGGAACGATCCTGGGCATTGCCATTGGTTATGGCCTGGGCTGGTTCATCATGAACCCGGACGGCGCCATGGCCACCTATATCGACATGCCGTCCTGGACGCTGCATGCGCCGGCATTCAGTTGGTATGTGATTATCGGGATCATTGCATTCCTGACCTTCATCGGTTTCCTGTCCGTGAGAAAGATGCTGCAGGGAACGGCGGCGGACGCGCTGCGTCCCTATTCCCCGAAGCGGATGAAGCACCTGCGGTTTGAAGAGACAAAACGGTTCAAGAAGCTCGGCTTCGGCACGAAGTGGAACCTGCGGGACTGCGTCCGGCACAAGGCCCGGAGCCTGATGACCCTGTTCGGCGTGATCGGATGCATGGTGCTGCTGGTGGGCGGACTGGGCATGAAGGATACGATGGACGCTTTCCTGGATATCTTCTATGAGCAGTCGATCAACTACAAAACCAGGGTGAACCTGGACGCGGACAACATGACCATGGAGGAAGGGAAAGCGCTTGCCGAAGCCCTGGACGGGGACTGGGCGGCTTCCCGCGCGATCCAGATCGGGGACAGGGGTTATTCGCTGGAGATCTATTCCGTCACCCATGACAAGGTCCGCTTTGCCGACGAGGATATGAACGTCATTCCGCTGACGGACGGCGGCGCGTATATCTGCTCCCGGATTGCCCGGGAATATAACCTGAAAGCCGGAGGCGAACTGACCTTCTCGCCCTATGACAGCAATGAACATTATACCGTACCGGTGGCCGGCGTGCTGGATTCCATGACGGAAGGGATCTTTATGACGGACACCTTCGCGGACAGCATCGGCATTACCTATACGGCGGATTCCGTGTTTACGGACGCTACGGAGATTCCGGAAGACAAACACATCCTGAACCAGCAGAGCAAGCAGTCGATCATGGATTCCTTCGACGTGTTTATGGACCTGATGAACAAGATGATCTGGCTGCTGGTGATCGCAGCTGTGATCCTGGGTATCGTGGTGCTGTACAACCTGGGTGTGATGAGCTACACGGAACGGTACCGGGAAATGGCGACGCTGAAGGTGGTCGGCTTCAAGGATTCCAAGATCGGCCGGCTGCTGATCAGCCAGAACCTGTGGCTGACCGTGCTCGGTATCCTGATCGGTGTGCCGGTGGGCGTCGGCGTGCTGCAGTACCTGCTGACCGCGCTGGCTTCCGAATATGAGCTGAAACTGGTGCTGGGCCTGCCCACCTGGCTGGTCAGCATCCTGCTGACCTTCGGTGTGTCGCTGATCGTAGGCCTGATGGTGGCCCGGAAGAACCGGCATATCGATATGGTGGCGGCACTGAAGACTGCGGAGTAACAAACCGGAGTCTGACCGGTATTGACGAATCAAACGAAAAATGGTAGATTGTGACTGGTTAGAGAAATGAAACCGGATCATATAGAATGACGTTATTCAGGCGGGATGCCGGAGACCGGCATCCCGTTTCCCGAACCGGGAAAGGAGCGCTTTTATGAATATCTACGAATCAGGCGAAGACTATCTGGAGCAGATCCTGATGCTGCTGGAACAGAAGGGACATGCGCGCTCCATTGATATCGCCGTGGGCCTGAACGTTTCCAAGCCTTCCGTCAGCGTGGCCATGAAAAAGCTGAAAGAGAACGGGTATATCAAGATGAGCACGGATAACCTGATCTCCCTGACGGACAAGGGCTATGCCATCGCGCGGAAGATCTATGACCGGCACCAGGCGCTGACGAAGTATCTGATCCAGATCGGCGTGCCGGAGGAGATCGCGAAGGAAGATGCCTGCAAGATCGAACATGATCTTTCCGAGGAATCCTTTGCCGCGATCAGCAAACAGATTAAATAATCTGTTAACGGTAACCATCAGATGATCACTTGTCTTTGCCAAGTGATCGTTTTTATAATCGTAAGGAGCGTGAACGGGATGACCGACAAAATCCGGAAGGAACTGTTCAGCCTTCAGGACCTGAAGTACCGGGAGATGCAGGTGAAGATCATTCCGACGGTAAAGCCGGAAAGCATCATCGGCGTACGGACCCCGGAACTGCGGCGGATGGCAAAGGAACTGGCCGGGAGAGAAGGAATTGACGCATTCCTGAACGACCTGCCGCACCGCTACTTTGACGAGAACCAGCTGCACGCGTTCATTCTCTCCGGCATGAAGGATTATGCGGAATGCCTGGCTGCACTGGAGCGTTTCCTGCCGTATGTGGACAACTGGGCCACCTGCGACCAGATGTCGCCGAAGGTGTTCCGGAAGCACCGGACCGAGCTGCTCCAGCCTATCAAAAAATGGATCGCGTCCGGGGAGACCTATATAATCCGGTTCGGGATCGGGATGCTGATGGAACACTATCTGGGCGAAGATTTCGACATCGCGTATCCGGAGATGGTCGCGAAGATCCGGTCCGAAGAATATTATGTCAACATGATGACCGCCTGGTATTTTGCCACGGCGCTGGCAAAGCAGTATGACGCGGTGCTTCCCTTTATCGAAAACCGCCGGCTGGACACCTGGACGCACAACAAGGCGATCCGGAAAGCAATTGAAAGCTACCGAATTACGCCGGAACAGAAGGAATACCTGAAAACCCTGAAAATCAGGAGCAAATAAATGACACCGACAAATGACGTAATGATCCGGCACCTGCTGGATCTGTGCCGGAAAAGCGAAAAGACAGGGAGCTGGCAGTATTCCGGCTTCCTTTCTCTGGCAGAGCAGGACGATTTTCTTCGCAGCAAAGAATCGGCCGGCTTTTCTTTTCTTCTGTCAGGGGGATATGAGAATGCGGAACGAAAGATCCTGGCAGCCGGGAATGAAACGGAGATGGGGCCGCTCGATCCGCCGGTCAGCGTGATCGCTGTAAAACCGAAATCTGAAAAGTACGCGGAGGAACTGACCCACCGGGACTACCTCGGAGCCGTTCTGGGCCTGGGGATCGAACGCAGCCTGATCGGCGATATCCTGGTCCGGGAACACCGGGCCTGGCTTTTCTGTCTGAGTTCCGCCGCGGATATGATCGTGTCTTCCCTGGACCAGGTGCGCCGGACAACGGTGACCGCGGAGATCACGGCGGCGGACGTGCCGGAGCTTCAGCCACGGTATGCCCCGCTTCGGGTGAATGTGTCGTCAGAACGGCTGGACGCGGTGATCGCTGCCTTTGCCAACCTGTCCCGCGGACAGACGGACAAGCTGTTTGCGGCCGAAAAGGTCTTTGTGAATGGCCGGATGGCTACGGACCGGAGCGCTCGGCTGAAAGAAGGCGATACCTTCTCCGTGCGGGGCTTCGGCAAAGCCGTTTATGACGGAATCGATTATGAGACAAAGAAGAGCAGATATATGGTCAGGATCCGGAAACTGATCTGACCGGCATAATTCAGGATTGACAGCGCCATACGGCTGAACTATAATCACGGCAGAGAGGATCCCGGACAAACCGGGCAATCCTCCGGAGGTGTGTTTGGAGACGGTCCTGTAACGGAGAACATGGTTGAACAAAGAAAGCTGTGACATGACAGCTTGTTTGCTGATGCCATGACGCGGTACAGAACGTAACCGGGCACTTTTTTGTATGCTTTTTTCCCTGTGCCGCATTCTCCGAAACTCTGTTCATGTCCATCATAAAACGAACAGAGGGATCACATGACACAGGATATGATAACACTCGGGTTTGACCGGATCATTCAACAACTTCAGGAACAGGCGGTCTCACAGGCCGCGAAGCAGCGCCTGGCGGAGACGGAACCGATTCTCAGCGAAGGGCTCTGCAGGGCCCGCATGGAGGAAACGACCGCCGCACGCCGCGTGATGGAAAACGCGGGTACTCCGCCGCTGGCTGAAACGGAGGGAGCGGATACAGGCGTGATCCAGGCGGCCCGGGGCGGGATGCTGCTGCCGGCCCAGCTGACTTCCATTGCGCGGTTCTGTTCGACCATCCAGCGGCTTCGCCGCTATCTTCAGGGCGCGCAGATCTGGAGCGCAGGCATCGCCTCCTGGCATACGGAGCTGCCGGATCTGGACGGCCTGCAAAGCGAAATCGAACGCTCCGTCCGGGAGGACCTTGTGCTGGACGACGCTTCCCCCGTGCTTCGGAACCTGCGGCGGCAGCGGGAGCATACGGAACAGGGGATCCGGGAAAAACTGAACCAGATCCTGCTTCATCATAAAAAGGAACTGGCGGACAGCTATATCACCCAGCGGAACGGAATCTTCGTCATTCCGGTGCAGAAACGCTTCCAGGGCACCTTCCCCGGACATGTGATCGATACTTCCGGCAAGGGCGGCACCGTCTTCATGGAACCGTCCGCCGTACAGTCTGCGCGGCAGGCGCTGGAAAACCTGCTGATTGATATCGATACGGAAGAGAGGCGGATTCTCTGGGAACTCAGCGACCGGGTCGCTTCCGAAGAAACGGCTTTGCGTGACGCGATCCGCGTCATGACGGATCTGGACGTGCTTTTTGCCCGGGCGAAGCTGAGCCTGGAGATGAATGCCCGTCCGGCAGAGCTGACCGGGGAGCGCCGGATCCGCCTTGCGGACGCCCGGCACCCGCTACTGGACCGGGAGACCTGCGTGCCGCTGAACCTGGAGCTGAGCCTGCCGGATTCCGGCATTGCCGTGACCGGGCCGAATACCGGCGGCAAGACCGTCTGCCTTAAAACGGTAGGCCTGCTGACCCTGATGGCGCAGAGCGGGCTTCATATCCCCTGCGGAGAAGGAACCGTAATCGGCCTGATGGACCGGGTGCTGTGCGATATCGGCGACAGCCAGAGCATCAGTCAAAACCTGTCCACTTTTTCCGGGCATATGACCAATGTGATCCGCATCCTGGACGAGTGCAGCCGGGACAGCCTGGTACTGCTGGACGAACTGGGCAGCGGAACGGATCCGGCGGAGGGATCCGGCCTTGCCGCGGCGATCCTGGAGGAACTGCTTCGACGGAGGTGTTTCTTTATGGTGACGACCCACGATCCGCAGATCAAGCAATGGGCGGAGCAGACGGATCATGTGATCTCCGCTCGGATGGCCTTTGATCAGGTTTCCCTGATGCCCCTTTATCATCTGGAACTGGGCATGAGCGGGGAGAGCTGCGCGATCGAGATCGCACGAAGGCTCGGCATGGATGAAGGCCTGCTCTCCCGGGCCAGGCAGGTAGCCGATCACGGGCCGGGTGCCAGACCGGAAACGGCACGAAGACAGATGCGGATTCCCGCGGGGCGCCTGCAGCGCCTTTCCGCGAAGACGGAAGGAACGTTCGAACGATTCACCATGGGCGACAGCGTGATGCTGCTGCCGGACAAAAAGAACGCGATCGTCTATCAGCCGGCAGACGACGATGGGAACGTGGTCATCCAGTTCCAGGGACGGAAAATGACCGTAAAGCATAACCGGCTGAAACTGCTGGTGCCGGCCGCGGAGCTCTATCCCCCGGACTATGATTTCTCGATCATCTTTGATACTGTGGCTAACCGGAAGGCAGCCCATACCATGGACCGAAAATTTGACCCTGATGCCGTGATCGTGCTGAAGGAAGGGAAAAAGGAGGAATGACAGCATGAGCAGATGTGAAAAATACAGACAATACTTTACCAGGGACTGCCTGATGGGCCCGAACTCGTTCCGGCTGCTGGATGAACTGATCCGCAGGGCACCGGAAAGCTCCTGCTATAACCGGACACTGGACCTGGGCTGCGGTATGGCGCTGACCTCTGTATTCATGGCGAACGAAACGCCGGCAAAACAGGTATATGCTTTCGATCTGTGGGTTTCCGCCACGGACAATTATGAGCGGATCCGCAGCCTGGGACTGGAGGACCGGATTGTCCCGATCCACGGGGACGCGACGGATATGCCCTTCGCACATGGTTTTTTCGACGCCATCGTCAGTGTGGATTCCTATCATTATTTCGGGTGCAAAAAGGGCGTGTTTGCTGAAAAGATCCTGCCCTTTGTCCATAAAGGCGGGCAGGTGATGATCGCGGTTCCGGGACTGAAGGAAGAACCGAAAGGCGAAATGAAGGATCTCTTTGAGACCTGGGCGGAGGGAGACGACGCGCTTTGCTTCAGAACCGTGCAATGGTGGCAGGAATTGCTTGAAGAAGAATGCGGGGATCAGTGCGGCATCACGGTCACGGAAGGCGAATGCTGTGATGAGGCCTGGGAAGACTGGTTCAACACAGGCCACCCGTTTGCTGTCCGGGACCGGGAATTCCTGTCAAAAGGGCTTAACCGGATCCTGAATTTCGTTTACATGTATGTTCAAAGAAGATAAAATGGTGACAATCCTGCAGGGACGGTGATGCATATGATCAGGAAATCGGAACGGGCGGACCTGCCCGAATGCGTGAAGGTGATCAGGAACAGTTTTCAGACGGTGGCGGATGAATTCGGCTTTACCGAGGAGAACGCGCCCCGGTTTACCGCGTTTGCCACGACGGAAGACAGACTGGCCTGGCAGATGTGCTGCGAGCACAGGCTCATGTACCTGGACGAGGAAGACAGCCGGATCTGCGGGTATTATTCCCTGCGTCTGAACGGTGACGGAACCTGCGAACTGGGCAGCCTTTCCGTACTGCCGGAATACCGGCACAGGGGTATCGGCGGAGCGTTGCTGAAGCACGCGGCAGAGACCGCACGAGAGCAGAATTGCAGCGTGATGAAACTGAGCATCGTGGAGGAGAACACCATCCTGCGGAAGTGGTACGAACGAAACGGCGCGGTCCATACAGGCACCGAGAAGTTCGACTTTTTCCCGTTCACCTGTGGGTATATGGAAATTGACCTGGAAAAAGCAGATAAAGTGCAGGCATCTGTCCGTTATGTGACAGAAGCGGACCGGGACTTCTGGTTCACACTGGACTGTCACCTGAGCGAAGCAGAGTTTACCCGTAAGGTACGGGATCAGATGGGATATGTGCTGGTATCTGACGATCAGCCGATTGCTGTTCTTCGTTATTCCCTGTTCTGGGACAGCATTCCTTTCTGTACGCTCCTGTATGTCAGGGAAAAGGAACAGCGCAAGGGATACGGCCGGATTCTGATGGAATACTGGGAGAAAGATATGAGGGCAAGAGGGTACGGCCTGGTTCTGACTTCCACCCAGGAAGACGAAGAAGCCCAGCTTTTTTACCGGGCTGTGGGCTACCGGGACTGCGGAGAACTGAACCTTCCTTTCCCCGGATATGAACAGCCCAGGGAACTGATTCTGGGAAAAGCTTTATAAGGAGCGGTGGATATGCTATACCTCAAAAAACTCAACGCGGAAGACATGGAAAAGGAATGGCGGTTCGTCCGGGATATGCCGGAGGATGAGAACGGCCTGACCAATTCCTTACACGGAATCTCCCGGGAAGACTTTGAGCAGAAAGCGTTTCCGGCTATGATGAATTTCATGGAAGGAAAGAATCTTCCGGAAGGATATGTGCCGGAGACCTTTCTCTTTCTCTGGAAGGACGATGAGATCATCGGTCAGTTCCGGATCCGCCATTACCTGTGCGAGTCCCTGCGAACCGGGGCCGGGCATATCGGCTATTTCATCGCCAAACCCTTCCGGGGAAAGGGCTACGGAACGGAAGGGCTGCGCCTGACCCTGGAGGAAGCATACCGCATCGTGCCGGAGGAGGAAATCTACCTGCGGGTGAACCTGGACAACCCGGCCTCCCTGCACGTGATGCTGAACAACGGCGGGCGGATCGTCGGACAGGATGAAGGCCATTATTTCGTCCGGATTAAGAACGCCGGCAGAACGGGCAAAGCAGACTGAAACTTATCTGAACAGACGGAGGGATTACCATGAGCAGAATGAATATCCGGACGAAAGAAACGCGTTTTCCCGTGGCGCCGGATCTTTACGGCCTCTTTTTTGAAGATATCAGCCGGGCCGGCGACGGCGGACTTTATCCTGAGATGCTTCGGAACCGGTCTTTCGAGGATTCCCTGATGCCGGAGGGATGTGTTTCGGAGGATGACGGCAAAACATTTGTATCTCCCACCGGCTGGATTGAGGAGTTCAACAACGGGGAAGGAATGACCCAGTGGGTAAAGGACAACGGAATGATACCGACGCCGGTGCCGGCCTGGTATGCTGACCGGGCGGAGATGATCCCGGATCCGGAGAATACGCTGAACCCGAAACGGAAAGTATCCCTGCGGGTGGATTTTAGTGCGGGCGGCAGCATCCGGAACATTGGTTTCTGCGGCATTCCCCAGGAAGAGGGCAAGACATACCGCTTTTATATGTTTGCAAAAGCCGAACGGGAAACGTTGCTGACGCTGAGCATTGAAGAAAAGGGGAAGGTTTCCGCGTCCGCGGAGGTTATGATCCGGCCCGGAGACTGGGGCCGGTATGACGCGGTATTTACCGCTGAGGAAACCACCGGCGGTGCGGAATTTGTCATCCGCTGCGCGGAGAAAACGACGGTCCGGTTCGGTTTTATGTCCCTTATGCCGAAAGAGACTTTTATGGGCCACGGCCTGCGGAAAGACCTGGCGGAAAAGCTCCGGGATATTCATCCCGCTTTCCTGCGCTTCCCCGGCGGCTGTATTGTGGAAGGGTTCTCCATGGAGACCGTCTGGTATTTCCGCAACACGGTGGGCCCCGTATGGGAACGGCCGTCCCACTGGCTTCTCTGGCATTACCGGGCGACCAACGGGCTGGGCTTCCATGAATACCTGCAGTTGTGCGAGGATCTCGGCGTGGCGCCGCTGTATGTGTGCAACTGCGGCATGACCTGCCAGGGCCGGAATCCCCGGTACTTCAATGAGGAAGAGCAGGCGGACATGCTGGAAGATATCCTCGGCGCGCTGGAATATGCGCTGGGTCCGGCGGATTCCCGCTGGGGTGCGCTGCGCGCTCAAATGGGCCATGAGGCGCCTTTCCGCCTGGATTACCTGGAGATCGGCAATGAAAACTGGGGGCCCGAATATGAATGGCGGTTCGACCTGGTGAAGAAAGCCGTGCTGGAACGGTATCCGAACCTGACCATCATCACGAACGACCGCGGAAGGACCCGCAGGCTGGAAGCGGACATCGCGGACGACCACTATTACAATATGCCGGAGTTTTTCGCGGAAGGCATCACCCATTACGACAGCTATGACCGGCAGGACGCGGACGTGTTTGTCGGGGAATTCTCGGTCAACCAGACCTATGAAGGGCAACTGCGGGCGGCTATAGCCGAGGCTATGTTCATGGTAGGTTTTGAACGTAATCAGGACAAGGTGAAGCTGGCGTCCTATGCCCCGCTGTTCCAGCACGTGCGCTACGGATCCTGGTTCCCGAACCTGATTATCTACGACAACAGCCGGAGTTTCGCGATCCCGACCTATTACGCCTGGCGGCTTTTCGGCGGCAGCCGGGGCAGCCGGGTGGCAGTCTCTGAAGAAGTGGTCCAAAAGATTCACTATGACATTCACGGCCTGCCCGCCCTGTCCGGCGACGACGGTGTCCGGTACCGGGACCCGGTATGGAACGGTGATCCAGTCACTCCGTCCAGACATATCATGGCGGAATCGGAGGCCAAAGGAAACGAGATCACCGTTTATCGGAAACTGAATCCGGATATGCCCGGATTCTCCTTTAAAGTTTATCCGCTGGTTACCCTCGGAGACGATCTGGAATGCCGGCAGGGCGTGTTTGAGACGGACGCTTTCTGCGAGGAGGGGAAGGATATCGCACTGGGGATCCTGGTATCTCCGAAGCCGCTTTCCTATTACGACCGGACAAACCCCAACCCGTGCGATCCCTGGAGCATGCGTTTCCTGGAGGTTTCCCGGTGGATCCTGTCCGGCGGGAAGTCGTATGTGGCCCGGGACAGTTTTCCGCCCAAACCCATTTCGGAAATCAAAGAGGTCAGCCTGAAAAAGAATGAGTTCAATCATCTGAAGTATACCGTGAACGGACATTTCGTGACGCTGGAAGTAAACGGCGAGACCGTCGATACGGTGGAACTGCCGTCCTATCCCGCGATGGGTACGGTGGCAACGGAGGACGATAAGCATGTGTTCGTCAAGATCGTGAACTTTGCGGACAGCGCCGAACCGGTGGAGATCACCCTGGACTGTGATGTGAAAGAAAACTATACGGTGGGCCTGCTGACCGGAAACGCGACGGACGAGAACAGCATTGAGAAGCCGGAGAACGTTCATGACATGACGCTTCAGGCTTCCGGAGCCTCCCGGGTGTTTACCTATGAGGCGCCTGCGCTGTCGGTGAATATCCTGACGCTGACGAAAAAGTAAGGAGCAACAATTCATGGATTACAGCCGTAAAATCTCGGAACGGCAATGGAATCTCCCGGAAAAGGGAGAACTGGAAAGCCGCCGGGAGACGACTTATATCGACGATATTATCCAGAAGGACCATATCCAGCGGAAGCTGCTGGAGCACCTGGACGGGATCAGTACCGTGTTTGACGGCGGAGCCGGCAGCGGACGTTTTTCGATCCTGCTGGCAAAGCAGGGCTGCCGGGTCACGCACTTCGACATTTCCCGGCCGATGATCGACAAAGCCCGGGAACTGGCGGAGAAGGAAGGCGTATCAGACCGGATCACCTTTGTGAAAGGCGCGCTGGAAGACCTGAACGCATATAAAGACAGGGAGTTTGACCTGGTGATATCTTTTGATGCGCCGATTTCCTATACGTACCCCAATCAGAACAGGGTGATCAGCGAACTGGTGCGGATTGCCGGGAAACGGATCGCGTTCAGTGTTTCCAGCCGGCTGGGTTCGCTGCCCTATCTGGCCAACCCGATTCAGAAGAACCAGTTCTTCCTGGACGAGAACGCTGACGATCCCTTTGTACAGTGGTGTGTCGCAAACCGGGAACAGATGATCAGCGGATTTTCATTCAACCGGCAAAATGCAGAGAAACTGCTTGCAGACGGCCTGATGGGCGGCGAAGAAGAGATTGCCCGGTACGAGCAGGGCGGTACGCCATGGTGCATCACCTATACCTTTATGCCGGATGAACTGGAAGGGATCCTGAAGGGATACGGTGTAAAGAACATTCAGCTGTCCGGTCCCGGAGCCTACGGCAGGACGATTCCGCGGGAAATCCTGATGAAAATCATGAAAGATCCCAAGCAAAAGCAGGACTTCCTGGACTTCTGTTACCGCTACGATTCCAATCCGTATGTCTGCGGGATGGGAAAGGATAACCTGCTGGCGGTGGGAGAGATCTGATCATTCCGAAAAAGGGAATTGACAGCAGCAAGGCTTTCATAGTATATATAACGTGATCTTGTTCAGAAAGGGGGCTCTTCGTATGCGGACAGTGATGAATGAACGGGCTGCAGTGACCGCGAACGCTGCAAAAATCATCCGTACCGGCTTTGCGTCCGATCATCCGAAGAGCATTCGGGAATAAATCCCGGCATATATTCGGTGTGACCGGCTGCTTATCCGTGACGGATAAGCAGTTTTTTTGTGCATTTGAACAGGAGGAACTTTATGGGAAACATCGGTTGGATCAATACAGAGAACTATTCTTTTGACTGTATGCTTCGATTGGAACGGTTTCAGATCAGGCTGATGCTTGAGAATCTTTATGATGAAACGGAGACGTCGATGGCAGCCGCGCTGAAGGCAAATCCGAAAGTTGCGTGGCTCTTTGAACACAAGTGCCCGGAAATGGCAGGCCGGGTGAAAGGGCTGACAGCACAGGCACCGGACAGCCTAACGCCGGAGCAGATCCGGGCGGCGGAAATCCGGACGCTCGACGAGTTTGAGGATTTTGTGATCTATACGACGCCGGAAGTCATGGCGGAAAAATGTGATTTCATCTACGGCTGGAACAAGGAACGGCTGTTTGAACTGTGCGATCTGGAAGGAAAGACCGTCCTGGACGTGGGAAGCGGAACAGGAAGACTGGCGTTTGCCGCCGCGGAGAAAGCCGCGTTTACGGTGGCCAGCGAGCCGGTAGACTCCCTGCGGGAGTTTATACGGGACGAAATCGCCCAGAAAGGGATCCGCAACATGCGGGTCTGCGACGGGCTCTGTCACTGCCTGCCTTTTCCGGACAACAGCTTTGATGTGGTGATGAGCGGACATGTGGTCGGCGACTTCTTCCGGGAGGAAGTGGATGAACTGACACGGATTACAAAGCCCGGCGGCTGGCTGCTGGACGTGCCCGGCGATCAGCATTGTGAAACCGGCCGGAATGAACAGCTGCTGGCGGACGGCTGGGAGGAACTGGCTTATACCGGCACTTTCGGCAAGACAACCTGGCGCTACCGCAAACAGGTATGGTGAACAATGAGGAGGAAACAAAGAATTTGAATGAAATATACCGTGTGGTACTGGTCCACAGGGACCGGTACCTGGTCCGGAATGAAGAAAAGGAACTTTACTGTATACTGGCCGGCAGACGACGTTACCGGGACGAATTCCCCGTTGTCGGCGACTATGTGGAGGTTACGGAAAACCCTTACGGCGACAGCCTGATCCAGGAGATCCGGCCGCGCAGGACGCAGTTCTGCCGGCCGGACCGCGGAGGTCACGCGGATGGTTTTGCCAAGACCCTTCAGGTTCAGCCGCTGATCGCCAATATCGACTATGTATTTATCATTACTTCCCTGAACCGGGATTTCAGCGTCAGCCGGATTGCCCGCTATGCGGCTATGACGGTTTCCGGAGGCGCAGTACCTGTTGCTGTGCTGACAAAGGCGGATCTCTGTCCGAATGTGGAGGAGCTGGAAGCAGAGGCCGCATCCCTGAGCGAGAACCTGCAGGTTGTGCCGATCAGCTCCCGTACGGGGTACGGGCTGGACCGCCTGCGGACGTACTTCAGGCCGGGCGCGACGATTGCGCTGCTGGGATCTTCCGGCGCAGGAAAATCCACGCTGATCAATACGCTGGCAGGGCGGGAAATCATGCAGACCGGCGGGATCCGGGAAGAAGACTCGAAGGGCAGGCACACGACTACCCACAGGGAACTGATTGAGCTGGACGGCGTCAGTTTCATCGATACTCCCGGATTACGGGAGCTGGGTATGATTGACGCGGAGGAGGGAATCGCCGGTACCTTTGCGGATATCGCGGAACTGATCAGCCGGTGCGCGTTTTCAGACTGTACACACCGCAGCGAACCGGGTTGCGCAGTCAGGGAAGCGCTGGAGAACGGAACACTCTCTGCCGAAAGATGGAAAATGTTCAGCCACCTGGAAAAGGAAAACCAGTGGAGCAAGGTCCGGAAGAATGAAAAGATGATGAACATCGCCATGGAACGGCGCAAAAGGAACACAGCGCTCCAGCGGTGCGGAAGGGGGACAGGAAGAGAATGACAGAAAAAGCGATCGGGCTGTACGCGCTGGAGGGTTTTGATCTCAGGCCGGTGCCAGGCCACGAAGGCGGACGGAACCGGGTGTATATCTGCAGCCTCCACGGAGAAAAGAAGTATGTGCTCCGCATTTCGGCGCTGGGCGACCGGACACGGGAAAATTATCTCGCGGAAACGGAATTCATCCGATACCTCGCGCGGAACGGGGCGCCCGTGGCGGATGTGGTGCCTTCTGTTCACGGAAACCTGGTCGAAAGCTATGAACAGGACGGGACAACGGTATTTGTGAGCCTGTTTGAATATGCCAAAGGGATGCTGCTGAGCGACAACGGATACCGCTACCGGGAAGGCGCCCCGCTGGAGGAATACTTCTACAACACCGGCAAGGCGCTTGGTGTGATTCACAGGCTTTCGAAACAGTACAAACCGGTTCATTGCCGCGGGACATTTCAGGACCGATATACTCCGGAATATATAAACCGGCTGATTCCGGATTCATACGGGGAACTGAAACGGGCAATCTGCCGGCGGCTGGAGGAATACAGGACGCTTCCGAAGGGCGCAGAGGATTACGGACTTGTCCATTTTGATTTCTGCGACGGCAATTATCATGTGGATCTGGAAACCGGCGATATCACAGTGTTTGATTTCGACAACTGTATATACTGCTGGTATATGTTCGACCTGGCCCATCTCTGGACCCACGGCGTGGGCTGGTATCAGCATGAACCGGATCCGAAGAAACGCATGGCCTGCATGGAGCACTATTTCGGGACAGTTCTGGAAGGATACCGGAGCGAAACGGATGTATCGGGAAAAATGCTGGAGAAGCTTCCGCTGTTTATCGACATGACGATCATCGAGTATGTGACCGATGAGTTTGAATGCTGCGTCCGGGAAGGCGAAGAACCGGAAGAGGAGGACATCGGGAACGCTGTACACTGCCTGGTCCACGATATTCCATACGGAGGCTTCGGTGAAGCATGGTGACCGTTTCCCGGATTGCACGGCGGATTCTGATACCGTATACTGATTAAAGATTGATTTACAGGAGGACAGGAATATGATTCTGTTGGTGGTTGATATGCAGAAAGGCATCGCAGACAGCGAGCTGTACAACTATGAAACCTTTATGGACAGGACGGTCCGGCTGATCGGAGCCGCCCGGAAAAACCACGTGGAAGTCGTCTTCGTTCAGCATGACGCAGGTCCCGAAAGCGGACTGTCCGCCGGAGACGAGGATTTTGAGATCGTTGATCAGGCGGCTCCGGAAAAGGGAGAGAAAGTCTTTGTCAAGACGATCAACAGCTGCTTCGGGAACAAGGATTTCACGCGGTATATGGAGCAGCAGGAAGACAAGCGGCTGATGATTATCGGCCTGCAGACCAACTGGTGCATTGACGCAACGGTGAAATCCGCTTTTGAAAGGGGATATCAGGTGATTGTTCCCGAGGAGACCAATTCCACCTTTGACAACGATTATATGACCGGTGAAACCACATACCGGTACTACAACGAAGAGATCTGGCCGGACTGCTTCGCCGAATGTGTAACGTTTGACGAGGCGATGGACATGATCGGAGAATGAGAGGAAAAGATGATTTATTACCAGGATGACGAACTGACAATCCGCAATATGGAAGAAGCGGACGCGCAGGTCTTTTTTGACGAATACACCGCCCAGGGCTGGCATCCGGACATTGAATACTACCGGATGCGGGTGAGGGAACAGGCGGAAGGGAAATGTATTGCCCTGACGGCTGAATATAAGGGACATCCCGCCGGCACGGTGTATGTCTACCTGACCGTACACGAAGGGCCTTTCAAGGGGAAAGGCTGGCCGATGATCGTTGACTTCAGCGTGCTGAAGAAATACCAGCGGAAAGGAATCGGCGGCAGAATGATGGACGCGGCGGAGCAGATTGCCGGACAGTACGCGGATACGGTCTGCCTGGGCGTCGGCGTGTGCGACAGCTATGGAAGCGCCCAGCGGATGTATGTGAAGCGCGGGTATATCCCGGACGGATCCGGCGTATGGTACCGGGATAAACAGTGCGTCCAGTATGAAACCGTCTGCACCGTTGACGACGATCTGGTGCTGTATCTTTCCAAAAAACTGCGCTGATGCACTGAACATCTGCATTAAACAAAACAGGCTGCAGGGATTTCCTGCAGCCTGTTTATACGGCGCTGGCGGAAACGGTCAGACCGGCTTTTCGATCTTTGCCATGGGTTCGCCCCAGGCACCGAGGTTTTCGCCTTTCCAGCTGAAATAGCGCCGGCAGGTGGTTGAGATCGGGGCGATGGCTGCCAGTTTCTCTGTGGAACCGGCAGCTTTTTCTGTCAGGACATCCTCCTGCAGGATGTTGCGGATCCTGCAGAGCATGACTTCACCGTCGTGCAGGGGAACGAACTGGATTACTTCAAGTTCATAGTTTACCGGGGAAGCCGTCAGGACCGGCACAGGCAGGACGCGGCCTTCTTCGGTTTTGATGTCCAGCTTTTCCTTCTCCGGGCTGTGGCCGGGGGTGTTGCCCAGATAATCCGCCAGGGGGAGCAGTTCTTCCGTGACAAGGTTGGCGGAGAACACTTTCCGCTTATGAATGTTTTCCTTTGTCAGCTTGTTCCCGCCAATGCAGGCCATGACGCCCAGCTCGTCGTTCCAGATATAGCTGAACCAGCAGAACAGGCCGAAATCCGCTTTGCCTTCGTCATCATAGGTGCCGTAGAGGAAAAGGGTCTGGGGGCAATAATCGTTGGTGAGGGTGGTCAGGCTGGTCTTACTCATCGGGATCTTCCTTTCTGATCGTCGTTTGGTTTATTTGCGGGCAATGAACATACCGTATTCCTTGGGAATCCGCAGTACACCGTCAACCATGTGGCGGGAGAGCACTTCCCGGATGGTTTCCCGCGGGAGTTTCCGGAGATCTGTCATACCGGCGAGGGAAAAGATATAATCAACGAGATCCTCCACATCGGTCACGAGGAGAGCGTCCTCATACAGATCCCGTTTGACCTCCGCAAAGAACGGGCTGAGTTTTTCCGCGCCGTTCTGCAGGGTAAAGTTTGCATTGACCCGGGTTTCGATACCGTATCCGCTGAACAGGCTGCCGATATACTCCATCATGCCGTTTTCGCCGTAGGTTGCACAGTAGAAACTGCCGCCGTCCTTCAGCACGCGGCGGACCTCGCTGAGGCCTTTGACCAGATCCGGCACATGATAAAGCATCATGTTCGCAATGACAGCATCAAAGCTCTGATCCGGGCAGGGGATCTCCTGGATATCAATGACCCGGTACCCGATCCCGCTTTTGTTCTTCAGGTTCGCTTTTGCCTGGTCCAGCATGCCTGCGGAAAAGTCGGACAGGATCAGCCTGTCGCAGCGGGCGATGATTTCGCTCTTTCCTTTCCACATATCCCCGGTACCGCAGCCCAGTTCAAGCACGGAAGCGTGTTCAGGGAAGCAGTAGTGTTCCGTGATCCAGTTGCCGAAGCCCTGTTTGTTGACCGAATATTTCGCGTGGATCGAGATCCGGGTATTCAGTTTGTCCGCCGTGCCGTACTGATTATTCAGGGTTTGTGTATCTGTCAGTTGTCCCATGATGACTCCTTAATCGTTTGATAAAACGCTGCAGCCGTTGAACCTGGCCAGCCGCTGTACTGCCCGGTCAATCTGTCCGGAGAGCTTCTTTGTGCGGCGGACGCCGGGCTCCAGCCAGACGTTCTGAACCGTGAGGGTTTTTGCTTTCCTGTCCGCCTTCGGCTCGATCCGGCCGATCAGCCGGTCGCCCCACAGCACGGGCAGAACGTAATAACCGTATTTGCGTTTGACAACCGGCGTATAAATCTCCCAGGAATACCGGTATCCCCAGACGGCTTCGATCAGTTTCCGGTCCCAGAGCATGGGATCCAGGGGCGCCAGGAATTCGAGCCGGGGCTTCAGGGAAGCCTGGCCGGCGGTTACGGATTCCAGGAGCGGGAGGTCGTCTGTGAGCATATACAGCGGAAAGCGGATTCCTTCCACCTGTACCGGCATGATAACGCCGTCCTTCTCCAGCCGGTCAAAGGAAGCGTTCCGCTGTTCCGTGGTCATATTGATTCCCAGCCAGGCGGTGGAGTTGCGGTTCCAGAGCAGGCCGACGGCGCCGATCCGCCGCTTTACCCGCCAGCAGAGCCAGGATGCCTCGTCCGGGCAGGGATTCGGGGCGGACAGCAGTTCCGCGGGGAGATATTTGTCTGCCAGGTCATAGTACTTCCGGGAACCGGTCTTGTGGTGGATCAGCAGGACGCCATCCGTATAGAGCTGTTCCAGCACGGACCGGGCGGCCAGGGAATCCTTGTCCCAATGCCCGCTCCAGTGCATGGAGGAATGCCAGAAGATTGTCCCCTCAATCGGCAGGGTATCGCTGCTGACCGGGCCGTGCTTCCGGATATAGGCGACGGCCTTCTCTTCCAGTTCAGGAATGCCGGCGAACTGGTTTCCGTGCTCAATGCTTTTTTTCCGGTAACCGGCAAAGTACGGCCAGTCTTCGCTGGGCCAGATGGACAGTTCCTTGTCGGAATAGTCCACCAGGAGTCGGTCCCGGTAGAGCAGGTCGCCCAGGGTTTTCCGGGTAATGCCTTTTACCCGGGACTGAAGGGTCAGTTCCGCATTCCGTCCGCAGACGTCCACGGGATCGAACTGGATGCAGCCGGCCTGGCGGACATACTGATACGCACCGTTTTTTCCGATGAAACGGTGCTCTCCGAGCAGCCCCTGCCGAAGCAGGATGAACTGCCTTGCCTGATCCAGAGTGACGGCCAGCATACAGGGTTTCCTTTCTTTATCCGCAATAGGCGACGGCGTCCGCCTGGAACTGCAGGCCGTCTTTTCCGCCCACATGGGCGAATTCAGTCTGGATGGACTTGCGGGCGGGGTATTTGCCGTTGAAGCGCTCCTTGATTACTTTTTCCATGATCGGGATGTTCCATACGTCCCGGAAAAGACAGTCCATATGGACCACGTTTTCCAGTGTGAGGCCGAAGAGCGCGAGCCGGCTTTCCATCTGGTCGAAGGCGCCGTTCACCTGTTCCTCAAAGGTGCCGCCGATGTTGCCGACGCAGTAGCTCAGGAAGCAGTAGTCCCCGGCTTTGATAATTCCGGCATGCGCCCATTCTTCGCTGATATCCTTCCGAATGATCTCACTCATTTTCCCGTCCTCATTTCCACGTTTTCAAACGCTGTGATCTGCTGTCTGTATTTTACCATGTGGATCCGAAGATTGAAAGACGAACGATTGCCAAAAACTGGAAAATCAGAGAATCCGGAAACATACCGGGCCTTAACACAATGCGCTTTACCGTGATCAGCCCGGGAGCTTGTCACATGTTTTCGCCTATGATAAAATATTCAAAAAGGCCACAGGAGAATAAGGAACATGAAAGAGCTTTTTGCATTGCTGCTTGTTTTGATCCTGATCACGGTATGCTGTGCCGCCCCGGCGGAAGAAGCGGAACAGCCTGTTGATCCGGACTTGTTCTTTTCCGACCTGGCTGCCGCCCAGAAAGCGTATTATCAGATTGAAAAAGACGAGCTGGCAATCGATGATGAACTGCTCGCCACCATTTCAAAGACGTGGAAGGAGACCTATCTGGTTCCGGATTACGGTATCCTGATCAACGGGGTTGACGATCCGGCAGTACTGGAGTTTTCCGGAAAACACGCCTTTGTCGTGCTGGGTTTCGCGCTGGCGGACGGGGAGATGACGGATGAACTGAAAGCCCGGTGCGAGGCGGCCGCCGCGGCGGCCAAAGCTTTTCCGGATTCCATCCTGGTCTGCTCCGGCGGGGCAACCGGCGACAACAATCCGGACGGACACACCGAAGCCGGCCTGATGAAGGACTACCTGACGAAGCAGTGCGGGATTGCCGCGGACCGGATCTTTATTGACGAGCAGGCGATGGATACCGTTGGCAACGCGCTGAACAGCTTTGAAATCCTGAAGGAACAGGGGATTGAAGAGATTACCCTGGTCACTTCCGACTACCACCAGCGCCGGGCCAATATCCTTTATACCGCACTGGCGGAGTTCATCCGGGAAACGGAAGGTTATTCGGTTGTTCTGACCGGTAATTTTTCCTGTGAGGCGGATGCACCCTGGGAATCGGACAGGGATGCACAGATTGCCGCAATGCAGCTGTCCCAGATGGTCACTTATCTGCGCTCCGGGATGAGGGAAGCCCGGGAGATGGTTATCAACTACGGCGCCTACGGTGAGGAAGCGAACGAACGAAACGCGGAACTGTTTGCAAGGATGCAGGGTTTGAACCCGGAAAACGCAGCAAAGTGGGAGCAGATCATGGCATTGTGGAAGGAAGTCAGCAGCGGGCTTCCGGTCAACGAAAATGTGCTTCCCGACGGGCTTCCGGATACGGATGAGCTATGCATTGTCGCACTGGGCTTCCAGCTGAATCCGGACGGGTCCATGCGGGATGAACTGATCGAACGGCTCAAGGTTGTGCTGAACAGCGCGGAAAAATACCCGAACGCGAAGATCATCTGTACGGGCGGCGGTACCGCCGCAGAAAACGAAGAGGCGACGGAAGCCGGCAGGATGGCGGAGTGGCTGGCCGAGAACGGGATCGCCCTGGACCGGATCTTTGTTGAGGATGAATCGAAGACTACAGCGCAGAATGCCATGTTCTCCCTGAACATCCTGGAGGAAAACTGCCCGCAGGTCCGGCAGCTGGCGATCGTCTCCAGCGATTATCACATTGCGACAGGTACGCTGCTCTTCGAGGCGGAATCCATCCTGCGCGCCGGGGACGGGCAGGACCGGTTCAGGGTCGTATCAAACGCCGCGTATAAAGCGCCTTCCGGAAGCCTGTCCGTGATGTTCCAGGCGGGCGCGCTGATCGAACTGTCCGGAGACGAAGACCTGGCGTACCAGATCTATTACGATACCTATGATATCCATGAACTGCCGGCCCGGAAATGAAAGAAGCACATACTGAAAAAAGAAGCCTGCGTCATGCAGGCTTCTCTTTATGATATACAGTTCTGTATAAGGCAGAGGATTCCTATCGGCAAAATCTGCACACAGGAATCCTCCGTGTCGCGGCGAACTATATATTGATTCAGAAACCGGCAGGGAGGTGATGAAGTGGCGCGGCGTGACCTGGATATGACAGAAGGAAATATATGGGTGCATATGCTGCGGTTCTCCATCCCGATGGCGATCGGGCTTCTGTTCCAGCAGCTCTATAACACGGTGGATACCCTGGTGGTCGGCCAGTTTGTGGGGCAGCAGGCCCAGGCGGCAGTGGGCTCTACCGGACCGATCATTAACACGATCGTCGGTTTCTGCGCGGGGCTGGCCACGGGCGCCTCCGTGGTGATTTCCCAGCGGTACGGCGCCCATGACCGGGAAGGCCTGGGCAAGGCGGTGCATACGACCGTGGCGCTGACGTTTATCGTCAGCCTGATTGCGACAGCCCTGGGCTGGCTCATCATTGAACCGATGCTGCGTTTCATGCAGACGCCGGAAGATGTAATGCCGGAATCCGGAACCTATCTGTCCATTTACTTTGCGGGCATCTCCGGAGTCCTGTTCTATAACCTGGGAAGCGGAATCCTGCGGGCGGTGGGGGATTCCCGGAGGCCGCTGATTTTCCTGATCATTTCCGCCCTGCTGAACACGGCGCTGGATCTTCTGTTTGTGCTGGCTTTCCATATGGGAGTGGACGGGGTGGCTTATGCAACGGTCCTGTCGCAGATCCTTTCCGCGCTCCTGATTCTCTTTACCCTGACGAAGGAAAAGGGGGATTACGGAATCCGGTGGCGGAGGGTCCGCATCGACCGGTACTCCCTTACCATGATCCTGAAGCTGGGCCTGCCCAGCAGCATCCAGGCCGCGGTGACGTCTTTTTCCAATGTGTTTGTCCAGTCCTATATTAATGCGTTCGGCTCGGCCTGCATGGCCGGGTACGGCGTATACGGCAAGATTGACGCCTTTGCCCTGATCCCGGTACAGAGCATCTCCATGTCTTCCACAACCTTTGTCGGCCAGAACTGGGGTGCGAAACAGCCGGGCCGGGCCAGGGACGGCGTCCGGAAGGCGACGCTGATGAGCCTGGTCTCCACAGCGGTGCTGGGTTTGCTGGTATTTGTGCTGGCCAGACCGCTGATGGGCTTTTTCTCTCCGGAAGAGGAGGTCGTTGAATACGGCATCCGGTTCATCCGGATTGTGACCCCGTTTTATATTGCGGTCTGCTTTAACCAGATCTATGCGGGAGCGCTGCGCGGCATCGGGGACGCTACCATGCCGACGGTTATCATGCTGGCGTCCTTTGTGGTATTCCGACAGATCTACCTGGCCGTGACCAAAGCGCTGGGCGCGGGATTTATTGCGGTCGCGCTGGCCTATCCGGTGGGGTGGATCCTGTGCTCCACCCTGCTGCTGATCCGGTATTCCCGAAGCATGCTGGTGAGAAAAAGCAGGGAGACTTCAAGATAAAGATCATTGGAAACATGGACAGGCAGACCCCGGGACACGCATGAAAAAAGGCTCCGGCCATATGCCGGAGCCCTGAGTTTTTTTATTGTTCAAACCATGCGCTGGCGAAATAGATGATATCCGGGATCGGACGCGGTTTTGATGTAAGCTTGTTGACCAGGGTGTCAATGAATACCATCTGGCTGGACCCTCCGCCGTCCAGCACATACGCATTGACGCAATCCGGCGCTACGGAGAGTACAAGGTCCCTGAGCTGGACGAGATTGGTGTGGTAGCGGGAACAGATGGCCATGTAGTGCAGGCTTCCGCGCTGAATCAGGACCATGCGCAGCGCGCCGCCGGCCGGTACGGCATACTTGGGGGAATGGTTTTCGTCCAGGATATATGCGTCTTCCGCAGGCTTTCCGTCGACCACGAGGCCCGGCCCGAACTGAAACACGTTCCGGACCGCTTTCCCGTCGATCTGCGTCTTGTCCATGGTCTCAAGCTCCGGCCTGGCGGGAATGATATGCATATCTCCGTTCTCGTCAATCAGCAGCATGTCCAGGGAGGTCTCCACGGAGTCCTTATAAACCGTTCCCTGCCGGAGCACATATTTGTTTTCGGTGGAAGCGGTGCAATAGTCGCCGTTGATCGCAAGGACTGCGTTCATGCGTTTGGCGATCACTTGAACCGGTACTTTGGCGTCGGAAGTAAACGATAATCCGTCCGCCGGAGCGGTTCTCAGCTGGGAAGGATCCTTTATCCGGATATCCGCGGCGTAGTACTGGATCAGGGTCGTCGGGTCGTGGGTCGCCGCGAACCGCTCCACGCGGATGGTGGGATCCTCATAGACCATGAGTGTGTTGGAATTTGCCACGTCAAGGGGAGCGCCGCCGGAAAGGTCGATCGGCAGCGGCCGGAATTCCTTCTCCGACAAAGCGGACGAGAGGGCCAAGACCATAATCAGCAGCGTGATGACAGGGATCCGCATATGCCGGGCCTTTTTTTCGGCGCGCCGGTTTTTCAAAGTGTTCCGTACCATGGGTAAGCCTCCTTGACAATGGTTCCGGATATTATATCATGACGGGCTTTTCATACGCAAGGTGGGACCCTGCCTTCCCGCTGCGATACTTGCACGGCTGCTTGTATTTCTGTATAATATCTTAAATAAGGCACACAACGTCTGAGGGTAAATGAGGAGGAAAGTCATATCATGAAACGCGGCCTGACGATCCTGCTGATCATCGCGCTGTTCCTGGCAGCGGTGGCTTCCGGTCTGGCGGAACCGGCAGATGATGCCGAAGATAACAAAACGGCGGTTGACGAACTGTCCTTCGGGGGCCTTCTTATCAGCCCGGACACAGAGATCCTGGACTTTGACGCGAGCGGAACCACGGTGACGGACGCGAAGGCACTGGCGGAAATCCTGGACCAGCTCCCCAACCTGAAAGAAGTCCGCCTTTTTGATTCGCCCATGGCGACCGAGGACATGGAATGGCTGTTCGACCGTTACTATCCGCAGGTGTTCTTCGGCTTTACCATCCAGATCGGGCCGCATATCATCCGGACGGACCAAACGGCTTTTTCCACGCTGCACCACTCCGGTGAGACGAAGGAAGACAAACGGCACACCTCAGAGGAGCTGTATCCCCTCCGGATGTGCACGCGAATGAAAGCCCTTGACCTGGGACACAATTACCTGACAGACCTGAATTTCCTGTACTGGATGCCGGACATTGAAGTGCTGATCATCAGTCCCAACTACGGGCTGAAGGATATCACTCCTGTTGGCACGCTGAAGAACCTGGTTTACCTTGAGTGCTTCAATACGCCCATCACGGACCTGACGCCGCTGGCCGGACTGATAAAGCTCCGGGATCTTAACCTGACACTGGACGGATACATCAGGGATATTTCCCCGCTGTATGATCTTCCCAATCTGGAACGCGTGTGGTGGGGAGGACTGCTGTGCACGACCGCACAGCGGCAAACCATGCGGGAGAAGCATAAGGGATGCCGGTTCGTATCGGTCAAGGATCCTACCAGCGGAGGCTGGCGGAGCGGCAGCCATTTCAAGGAACTGTACGCATTTTTCAGAACCGGGGAATATGTTCCTTTTTCCGAATGACTGAATGCTGTGAAAAAACAGCCGGAATCAGACGGAACAGACGGAGAAAAGAGGTCAAAGCAGAAACATGAAAAAGATACGGCTGGTCACAGTCAGTTTTATTGTTCTGGCGGTGCTGCTCTTTGCAGGGATCGCAGCGGCGGCCAATACGGAAGTTGTCTTCACCTGGAATATTGAGGGACAGGAAGTCTCGGTCCAGCTGGAAAAGCAGGAGACGGGGAAATATGTCCTTTATCTGCCCGGGGCGTTCAAGGGACGCGATCCCGTGCTGTCTGTCAGCCAGAATATGGATATGGTCTGGGACGGAACAACTTACAGGAGCGGAGAAACAATCCCTGTTTCACAGTATGCCGGACAGACTGTACAGGTGTCTTTTTCCGGGTTCCAGAGCAACTGGAAAGTCAAAGTGATGCAGGGATCTGATATTCCCGCGTTGTTTATTCATATAGACAACAAGGATTTCCTGCGCGTTACGGGCACGAAAGGCCCGGACATTCAGCAGCCGGCGGAGCTGGTGATGTTTGCTGAGGACGGCAGCCTGAACGCGGCGGAACCCCTGACGAGCTTCAAGATGCGGGGGAATTCAACGATTTTCGCGAGTAAAAAAGCGTTTTCCCTGAAAATACAGAACAAAGCAGACCTGGGCGGCATGGGGAAAAACAAGAAATGGATCCTGCTGGCCAACTGGAACGATATTTCATTGCTCCGGAACCAGATCACCTTTGAACTGTACCGGCACCTGGGCATGACCTATACCCCGGACTGCAGGCAAGTGGATATGTTTGTCAACAAAAGATATGACGGCATCTACCTGCTGACTGAAAAGATCCAGCTGAAAAAGAACCGGCTGGAGATTTCGGATCTGGAAGAGGAATATGAGAGAGTCAACGGCAAGGAAGCATACGACAACGCGAAAATCAACTATGTCAGGTATAAGACCCTGAACATAAGATGGTATGACGTGGAGGAGCCGGAGGATATTACCGGCGGCTATCTGCTCGAAATTGAGCTGCCGATGTATTACCAGCGCGAAAAGGAAAACGCCGGCGTCAAAACAAAGCAGAACCTTTACGTGACGATCAAGGAGCCTTCTCACGTGGGAAAGCGGGGAGCCGAGTATATTGCCGATATCATCAGCGGATTGAATGACGCGGCCATGGCCAAGGACGGCCGAAACAGCGAGGGGAAGTATTACGCGGATTATCTGGATCTGCATTCGTTCGCGCTCAAGGTATGCGTGGATGAATTATCCGCCAGTTACGACGTGCGCGCATCCAGCCAGTTTATGTACAAGGAAAAGGACAGTGTGGATCCCCTGCTTTACGCCGGACCGGCATGGGATTACGATTTCAGCTACGGAAACCATCGAAAAGGCATGAACAATCCCAAACGGCTGGATTTTGTATACAGAAGATCGAGAGAGAACTGGTTCCTGGCCCGCTGGTTCCTTACACATGAGGATTTCCAGCAGGAAACCCGGAAGGTGTATGAAGAAGAAGTTTACCCGGCCCTGGAGATCCTGATGGGCAGGAAAAAAGCGCCGGAAGGCAGCGCGCTGAAATCCCTTGACGAGTATAAAGCCGCCATTGAGGATTCCGCCGCGATGAACTATACCCGCTGGACTTCCAAAGGACGCGGGAACGTTTACCCGGCGAGCGGCCAGACTTTTGAGGATTCATACGCTTACCTGAAGAACTGGATCGAAATCCGGTCGGACCTGCTGTTCAACGAATGGAAACCGGGGCAGACACAGGATTAAGCGATAAAATACAGTCTGATTCCGGAATTCCGGAAAACAGGAAAGGAACTGTAAAAGACTCATGACAGAAGTAAAAACCCTGTGCCGGCTGGCGGCACTGTTTCTGGCGGTTCTTGTGTTCGGAACAGGAGTGTCCCGGGCGCAGGCGGAAGCTGATGATCCAGGCGCCTGGCCTGAGCTGAATGAAGCCGGTTACCTGGACAGCGGGGAATTTGTTTATGAAGATCCGGATGCGGGCCTGTGGCGCTATTGCAGTGAAACCCTCAGGATCGAGGTTGTCCGGAAAACGGAGACGGATCCGATCAAACTGGTCTGGTATGACGCAGAAGTGTGGAGCAGGCAGGAAACCTTCGGCATGGTGACCAATAAACCGGGGGAATATTTCAGCAACTCAGACTGGCCTGCGGTTGTCTGCAGTAAGAACGGAGCGGTTCTTGCGATCAACGGAGACTTTGCCTGCCATCGATGGCCGAAGATGCGTTCCAAAAAAGAACGCAGTCAGGTCGGAATCATTATCCGGGACGGGGAGATCAAGAGCGAATATACGGTCAAAACCGTCAATACCGGTGTTCCGAATCTGGACACACTCGTACTCTATCCGGACGGGAATATAGAAGTATACGACTGCAATGAACTGACCGCACAGGAGTATATTGACAAAGGGGCGAAGGACGTCCTGGCTTTCGGTCCCTGGCTGCTGCGTGACGGGGAATTCAATCCCCTGCTGCCGAAGTACGAATCGAAATACAAAAACTACCGCGCACCAAGGACAGCGATCGGGATGATTGAACCCGGGCACTACATTGCCATGATGGCGGAAGGACGGCTGAAGGACAGCAAGGGTATCACCATGACCCACCTTGCGGAGAAAATGAAGGAAAGAGGCTGCGTATGCGCCCTGAACATGGACGGGGGCATGACCTCATGTATCATGTTCATGGGGAAACAGATCTGCCAGGTAGAGAAAAAGAACAAAAACGGGTCAGCCAGGAAACAGACGGAATTTCTGGCCATCGGAACTTCCCTGCTTGTGGAAGGATACCTTCCTCCGGAAGAACGGTAATGAAGATGAAAACAGGAGGCGGAACTATGTTGAAGAAGAGCTGGATCATCCTGCTGGTGCTGGCTGTGTTTACCCTGTCCTTCGCTGCGGCGGAGGAGACTGCCGCGGTAAAGATTGCGTTTTCCGACGCGGGCCTGGAACAGGAAGCGGACGGTGTATCTTTCCATGAAGGCACCATTACGGTTTTTAAGCCCGGAACGTATGAACTGGCCGGCAGCCTGACCGACGGGCAGATCTATGTGAACTGCGCCGACGACGGGAAAGTCATCCTGATCCTGAGCGGCGTGAGCATCAACAATGAGACCTCAGCTGCCCTGCAGATCGGGAAGTGCAAGCCGGGCGTGGAACTGACCCTGACTGAAGGAACAGAGAACGTCATTTCCTGCGGCCCTGAAGCGATCCCGGATCCGGATGAAGATCCGAACAGCGCTGTCTATTCCAGGAGCGACCTGTCCATCGGCGGAACCGGCAACCTGCTGGTCAGGGCTGAGTCCGGCGACGGTATTGTTTCCAAGGATGACCTGGTCATTCTCAGCGGGATCATTACGGTCGAGGCGAAGAATCATGGCCTCAAAGGCAAGGACTGTGTCGAGATCTATGACGGGGTGCTGGAGATCACCGCGGGGAAAGACGGCATCAAGAGCACGAACAAGGACAGCTCGGAACGCGGCTATGTGGCGGTCAAGGGCGGAACGATCAATATTACTGCCGGCGACGAGCCCATCCAGGTGGTGACCGGCCTGACGATCGAGAACGCGAAGATCACGGTCAGGATGAGTAAATAAGATACAGGCCGACAGATACTCAAACCGACAGTCCGTTATGGATTGCCGGTTTTCCATATGCAGATCCTGCTGACAGGAATCCTCCGCCGGGTACCGAACTATATAACCATACAGCGTTCAACCGGCTGCTGAGAAACGAAACCGGTATTGATCTTTTCATGGAGGATGGGGCTCTATGGCTGAATGTATCTTTTGCAGGATTATCAATGGAGAAATTCCTTCCAGAATCGTTTTTGAAGATGAATGGTCGCTTGCGTTCATGGATGTTGCAAATGACGTGGATGGTCATATTCTGGCGGTTCCAAAAACACACACAAAAAATATCCTGGATTGCGACGATGAAACCCTGATTCAGCTGATGAAGACAGTGAAGAGAATATCCGATCATCTTACGGCTAATTGCGGATATAACGGAGTAAACCTTCTCAATGCCAGCGACGAAAGCGCAGGGCAATCGGTACCGCATTTTCATATTCATATTATTCCGCGAAGAACAGGCGATGGAATTGATGCCTGGCCGCATTTTGGAGGAGCGAAGCGGGATATGGAAGAAGTATTCAATACGGTCCGCATGAAATAAGCGTAAAAACTGTCAACTAACGTTCATCCGGAATATCAGGAACAATCCGGTAAACGGGGAATCAGTATTCTGCGGGGAGAAGAACATCATGGACAAAAGTTTTGCTGAGATCAAACTGTTTCAGGTAAAGCCTGATAAAACAGAACAATTTGAAGCGATGGCTGAAAGAATGTCAGAGGATCAGTCAGAATGGGAGGGTTGTATCTCCATAAAGTATATCAAGAGATTCTATACCATAGACGGAATCGAACCGGGCAACTCTCCAAGAGAATTAACCAAAGTTGTCAAGTGCGTAAAATACTATTCCTATTGGGAATTTGATTCAAAAGAAAACTACGGGAAAGCCATAAAGCTGTTTTTTGACCGCTACAGGAAAGATTTACAAAAGCTGTTGATTTCCCCGTTTGATATCAGCTTGGGATATACACTATAGAAAGCAGATTCCGATTCAGCACAATTCAGACGATTCGGAAAACCGGACGTTAAGGCAAAATCGAAAATTGATCGGTAATTATTTATAAATAAATACAGGTTTTTATCCACGGAATCTGTTATAATTCAGGCAGATAAAAAAATGATGCTGCTACCAGGAAAAAGGAGGATATTGCAATGTCACAGTTCAGGTTTTCCGTCGGCCCCTGGAATGTTCATACCGGTGCTGATTCCTATGGTCCCGAAACCCGTAACGCGATCGATCTGGAAACCAAGTTCGCGAACTTCAAAAAGCTCGGTTTTGACGCCGTCCAGTTCCATGATGACGACGCTGTTCCGAACATGAACAACCTCTCTGAGGAAGAAATCAAGGCCGAAGCCCGGAAGGTCAAGGCGCTGCTGGACAAGTATGACCTGAAGGCGGAGTTCGTCGCGCCCCGCCTGTGGATGGATCCCCACACGAAAGACGGCGGATTCACTTCCACCAGCAAGGAGGACCGGGAGTTTGCCATGTGGCGCGCGTACCGCTCCATTGATATTGCCCGGGAATTGGGATGCGATCTGATTGTGCTTTGGCTGGCCCGCGAAGGGACCCTGTGCGCGGAAGCCAAAAGCCCTGTGACCGCCACTAAACAGCTGATCGAAGCAATCGACAATATGCTGCGCTATGACGCGACGATCCGCGTGTGCATCGAACCCAAGCCCAATGAACCCATCGACCGTTCTTTCGCCGGGACCATCGGCCACGTCATGGGTATTTCCGCCGCCACGATCGATCCGAAGCGGGTCGGTGCGAACCTGGAAAGCGCTCACGCGGTTCTGGCCGGACTGGATCCAGCCAACGAGATCGGGTTTGCCCTGGCGTTTGACAAGCTGTTCACCGTGCACCTGAATGATCAGAATGGAATCCGTTACGACCAGGACAAAGCCTTCGGCGTGGAAAACCTTCGCTCTGCGTTCAATCAGGTCAAGGTCCTGATGGAGAACAACTACGGATCCAAAGGCGAGTATGTCGGCCTGGACGTCAAGGCGATGCGTACCACCTCCGATGAGGACAGCTATGAACACCTGAAGAATTCTCTGGCGATCTTCAAGGCCATGGAGGAAAAGGTGAAGAAGTACGATTATGATTACGCCAACAAGCTGATTGCAGCAAAAAAGTTCGAGCAGTTGGAGATGTACACTGTCAACCTGATCATGGGAATCTGACTGACTGTTTATACGGCCTGTTATTATGACAGGCCGTATTCTGTAAGGAGAAGCTTTCATGAGTAAAGTCATCTCGGCCGGACATATCTGTCTGGATATTACGCCGGTTTTTCCTTCCGGGCACAACTATAACCGGATCGGCGATCTGCTGGTACCGGGCAGACTGATCCGTATGGATGCCGCCAGCGTTCATACGGGCGGCAGTGTGGCAAACACTGGCCTTGCGCTGAAACTGCTGGGAAATGATGTGAGGCTGCTGGGAAAAGTCGGCTGTGACGTCTTTGGCGGGATGGTTCAGCGCATCCTGGCAGAATACGGAGCAGGGGGACTGATTGCGGACGAGCACAGTTCCACTTCCTATTCCGTTGTTCTGGCTGTGCCGGGCATGGACCGCATTTTCCTGCATAATCCCGGTGCGAACGACACCTTCTCTGCATCAGATATTCCGGAGGAAGCACTGGCAGAGGCGGTTCTGTTCCATTTCGGTTACCCCACGCTGATGAAGCGGATGTATGAAGAAAACGGCGCAGAACTGAAGAACCTGTTCATGCAGGTAAAGTCAAAAGGAATTGCTACCAGCCTGGACCTTGCGGCTGTTGATCCGCAGAGCGACGCAGGGAAAGCGGACTGGCAGAAGATTCTGGGCGGCGTGCTGCCGTATGTGGATTTCTTTGTTCCAAGTTTCGAGGAACTCTGCTACATGCTGGACCGTTCCTGCTATGACGCTTTGGCCGCAAAGGGCGGCGACATGACAGAGCAGGAAGGTATCCTTCAGAAGGCGGATGAACTGGCCCGGATATGCCTGGATCTGGGATGCGGCGCTGTCCTGATCAAATGCGGCTTATCCGGAATGGTCTACCGCGCCGGCAGCAGGGAGCGGTTGGCACAGATCGGCGCCAGGCTGCGGCTGAATGTGGATGAATGGGCAGGCCGGGCCGGTGCACAGCCCTGTTTCAAAGCGGAAATTGTCCGCAGTACAACCGGTGCAGGCGATGTAAGTATCGCGGCTTATCTGACTGCACTGATGAACGGGGAAACACCGGAGGACTGCGCGAAGATGGCCGCCGCGGAAGGAGCGGCATCTGTCAGCACCTATGACGCCCTCGGCGGTATCCTGCCCCTGGATGAACTGAAGAAGAGAATTGCGGAATACGAAAAAGGATGAAGATTCGATGACTGCCAGTGGCAGGAATCTCATCGAATCTGAATTCATTCGAAACGAGCGAGCTGCCCGGTGGGCAGTCGCGAAGATTGAGAATGCGGAGGTAAAATCATGCTTGTAAACATGAAAGAAATGCTGGCCAAAGCGCAGAAAGAACAGTACGGCATTGGCTTTTTCAATGCGGTCAATGTGGAAATGGCCCGTGCGGTGATTGAAACAGCGGAGGAACTGCATGCGCCGGTGATCGTAGGTACAGCGGAAGTCCTTCTGCCCGCGATGTCCCTGGAAAGGGTCGCGGAATATCTGATTCCGATAGCGCAGAAAGCCGATGTGCCGGTGGCGGTGCATTACGATCACGGCCTCACCTTTGAGAAATGCATGGAAGCCCTGAAACTGGGATTCTCCTCCGTCATGTATGACTGCTCCACTGCCTCCTACGAGGAAAATCTGGACCGCGTTGCTGAAATGGTCCGGATCTGTCATGGCATGGGGGTTACCGTGGAAGGTGAACTGGGCCATGTGGGCGACAACGAAGGCGCGGGAAAACTGGAAAACCCCTCCGATTATTACACCGATCCGGCGGTAGCGGCGGATTTCGTGCAGAAAACCGGCGTAGACGCGCTGGCGGTGGCCGTGGGAAACGCCCACGGCGATTACAAGTTTCCGCCGAAACTGGATTTCAGCCGTATTACCGCGATCCGGGAAGCGACCGGAATTCCGCTTGTCCTGCACGGCGGCAGCGGGCTGTCGGATGACGATTTCCGGGAAGCTGTCCGGCGCGGCGTCTGCAAGATCAATATCTTCACCGATCTGGATAAAGCAGGCAGGGCAGGAATCGAAAAAGGCCTGAAAAACGGCGCGGCGAGCATGATGGGACTGATCCCCTATGAGATCGAAGCGATGAAAGAGGTTGTCCGGAATAAGATCGGACTCTTCGGTTCTGACGGCCGCGCCTGAAACAGAACAGGTTTTGTTTCATGTATCTGAATTCGATCTCAGCAGTATGTCACACTGAACACGGAGAAAGAAGATGCAGAAGAATTACCGCAAAACGCTGACTGCCTGTTATCTGGCATTCATCACCCAGGCAATCTGCGCCAATTTCGCTCCGCTCCTGTTCCTCAGGTTCCATACGAATTACGGAATATCCCTGGGGCAGGTCGCGCTGATTCCCACCGCGTTTTTTCTGACGCAGCTTCTGGTTGACGTGTTCTGCGCGAAGTTTGTCGATGCCATCGGCTACCGGCGCAGTATTGTGATTTCTGAAATCGCCAGCGGCCTGGGACTGGCAGGCCTGGCCGTCATTCCGGATCTGTTCCGTGATCCCTTTATCGGAATAATGATCTGTGTCGTTATTTATGCAATCGGCAGCGGGCTGATTGAAGTCCTTGCAAGTCCGATCGTGGAAGCCTGCCCCTTTGAGCATAAGGATGCGGTCATGAGTCTGCTTCATTCCTTTTACTGCTGGGGTTCTGTCGGGGTGATCCTTCTGTCCACAGTTTTCTTCTCAGTGTTCGGTATTGAACACTGGAAGATCCTCGCCTGTATTTGGGCGCTGATTCCCCTGTATAATATCTGGAATTTTGCCACCTGTCCCATTGAACGGCTGACAGAAGAAGGAAAGGGAATGACTATACGCGCCCTCTTTAAAACGCCGTTGTTCTGGCTGGCAATCATCCTGATGGTTTGCGCCGGTGCTTCTGAGCTATCCATGGCACAGTGGGCGTCCGCCTTTACGGAGGCGGCGCTTGGCTTTTCCAAGACAGTAGGCGATCTGGTCGGCCCCTGCCTGTTTGCCGTCACAATGGGCATCTGCCGGGTCATATACGGCAAATACGGCGCGAAAATGAACCTGATATGGTTTATGATCGGTTCCGGTGTTTTATGCCTGTGCTGCTATCTCCTGGCGTCACTGTCCGCAAGTCCGGTTCTGGGACTGATCGGCTGCGTCTTCTGCGGCTTTTCGGTAGGCATTATGTGGCCGGGAACGATCAGCATTACCTCTCCGCGGATTCCCCAGGGAGGCACGGCGCTGTTTGCACTTCTGGCAATGGCAGGAGATCTGGGCGGGGCGTTTGGTCCCAGCCTTGTCGGCACAGTGACCCAGCAGGCAGGGGATAATCTCCGGATCGGAACGCTGTTCGGCAGCATCTTTCCCGTCATACTGATTATTGTGCTGCTGCTGTTGAACAGGCAGACAAAGACCATCTGTAATAAAGAAAAGAGAAAATGCAGTTAAAAAGATAATGAAAATAATGAGTCCAGAAAAAAAGTAGTCCCAAAGTTGGCCACTTGGCAAGGTAAAAACCTGGATCCCATTGAGAAATAAAGGGATCCGTTTTTTTGTTATTGTTCCCATTCGATAATGGGGATATGATTTCAACTATATATAGTGGCTGTGTCTGTTTTGAGGATACCATATTTATGTGCAATCCACATATTCCACCTCGTTTTCGGACATCTTGTGTCCGAAACAGGTCTGCCAATCCGATGAAAATATACCAATGGTATATAATTTTATTTACTAATCATACCAATAGTGTCTTTCAATCCACTTCCATCTGCCCTATAATGCATATGAGCAGAGAGGAGAAGGGAGTATGGAAATGAAACTGGCAGGAAACATCCGGCATTTCCGGAAACACCGCGGAATGACGCAGGAGCAGCTGGCGGAGGTGCTGGGGGTAACGATCGGCGCGGTTCATAAATGGGAAACCGGAATGTCCACCCCGGAGCTGGGCCTGATTGCGGAAATGGCGGATTTTTTTGATGTTTCAATGGATACCCTGGTGGGATATGAAATGAAGGATAACCGGCTGGATTCCATTACGGCCCGCCTGTCACGCTGTATCAACGAGGAAGATCCGGAAGGCCTGAACGAAGCGGAGAAAGCACTCAGCCGTTTTCCGCATTCCTTTGAAATCGTGTATCTGAGTGCCGCTCTGTATATGATCATCGGCGGAAAGAACCATGATGACAGCCAGCTGTCCCGTGCTTCCGAACTGCTTGAAAACGCAATGGTCCTGCTGCCGCAGAGCGGCAGTGAAAAGCTCAGCGAGATCACGATCTATGAAATGATGTCCAATGTCCGGATGTTGCAAGGACATGGAGACCAGGCGGCGGAGCTGCTGAAGAAGCATAACCGGGACGGAATCTACAATGATCAGATCGGGCTGCTCCTCTCGCTGTTCTGCAAGCAGCCGAACGAGGCGCAGCCTTACCTGTCAAAAGCCTTGCTGGGGGCTGTGTCGCAGCTTATTTCGACAGTGATCGGGAAAGCGTATGCTTTCACGGTCAGCGGGAATCCGGACGCTGCGGAAGATTTGCTTCTCTGGGGCATGCGGACGCTGGAGGGACTGAAACAGCGGGAAATGACCGGACATGTGGACCAATCCTGCGGATATCTCTGCGTGCTGCTTGCCTATGTGTGTCTGAAAAAGGGAAAGGCGTCTGAAGCGGGCGATGCCGCGCGACGGGCACTGAAGCTGGCGAAGCGGTTTGACGCTTCTCCGAACTACGACGCGCGTTCCTACCGCTTTATCGATGACGCGGAAAATGCTTCCCTGCACTTTATTATGGGACGCACAGCATCGGAAAGCATGGCGTTTTTTGTCCGACTGATTGCGGACAAGCAACTGACAGCCCTGTGGGAAAGGACTACTGAAAATGAACACGAAAAAGACTGAGAACGTATTTCGCAACCGGAACTACCGGCTGGTGTTTTTCGGCGCCCTGGTGTCGGAAATCGGCGCGCTGCTTTACAGCTTTGCCGTCAGTTTCTATATTCTGAAAATCAGCGGAAACAATGCGTTTCTGCAAGGCCTGTACCTGGCGCTGTGCAGCGTCGCGATGCTGGTGTTCACGCCGGTGGGCGGCGTGCTGGGCGACCGATTCAACAAGGCGAAGATCATGTACATCTGCGACTTCTGCAAGGGCGCCAATATTATTCTGGCTACGGTGCTGATGCTTCTTTTCCCGGAGGCGAACGCGCACATTGTCATCCTGTTCGCGCTGGGGATTACCGGCAACATCATCAGCGGGATCTTTAACCCCGCTGCCGGCGCGCTGCTCCCGCAAATCGTGGAACCGGACCAGCTGCAACAGGGGAACTCGTATTTCACAATCAAGAGCGCTGTGGAGAGTATCCTCGGCGTGGTACTGGCCGGCATTCTTTACGCCGCCCTGCCGGTCCACACACTGTTCTTCATTGTCGGCGCGGGTTTTGTGGCCTCCGGCGTTTCCGAGATGTTCATCCGCTGCCCGCATACACCGCCCGCGGACCGGCTGACGCTGAAAACGGCCGTGCGCGACATGGGCGACGGCCTCAGATACCTGAAAACCCAGAAGGCGATCCTGGCCCTGTTGGGCTCGATTATATTCATCAATTTCTTCTTTGCGCCGATTACCGGAAACTTTATTCCTTACTTTATCCGCACAGACCTGGCTGGTGCGTCTTCCTACCTGCTGGACAGCGTCCTGACGCCTGAACTGTGGTCCTCCGTGATCAGCGTGTGCGTCGGAATCGGTTCTCTGCTGGGCGCGGCGGTGCTGAGCGGCCGGAAACAGGCGGAAAAATGCGGCCATACGGTAGCTGTGCGGCTGTGTATCACTGCTGTGATTATCATTACCCTGGCCTTCGGTTACTGGCTGCAGGTGGATCGCGGGAACAGCCTGAATGCCTTTCTTGTTATCTTCTGCGCGGGCAGTTTCCTGACGGGCGTCCTGCTTTCCGCCATCAATATTCCGGTCAGCACTGCCATCATGCGTATTGTGGATAAGAATAAACTGAGCAAGGTCAACAGCATTACCAGCGTCAGTTCCCAGGGCATGATCCCGATCGCCTCGGTCATTGCCGGCGCGGTCCTGCAGTCCTTCGGTTCCTCGGTGCTGCTGTTCATCTGCGCCCTGGGGTTCACCGTTACGGCTGTGATGCTGCTGATAAACAAGCCTGTCAGAGAACTGTGATATATCTTCCGGATCTTTCTATTGGCATAGAGCCGCATCCGGAGAAGAAAGAGCTGGTTTACACGACGCGTTTCTGCATGTATTGCAACCTTCACTTTGAGATAATGCAATTGTATTAAGAAAAGAGTGAAATAGAAATAATAAATAGGATGAGTGGAGAAAAAAACTGGGTCAAAATTTGGTCACGAGGCAAAAAGAAAACCCGGAACATGCTGTTGGATAAGCGGTTCCGGGTTTTTGGACATCATTATCCGCAACCTCAATAGTCGCAGCTCCCCACCGGGGAGCCTGCTCCTTTTCGGTTGAGAATTTATTCCCAGCGATCGTCGCAGCCGCTCTGACTTCGTGCTTCGCACTCGTCAATCGCGAGCTCCTGTAGCTGTGGGTGGCGTTTCCTGCTCTGACTTCGCCTGTGGCTCGTCAATCGCAGACGCTCACTCCCACTCAATGCTTGCCGGGGGTTTGGTTGTGACATCCAGGACGACGCGGCTGGCGTGGGGAACCTCATTGACGATACGGGCGGAGACCCGGGCGATGAGGTCGTAGGGAAGGCGCGCCCAGTCGGCGGTCATGAAGTCGTCAGTGGTGACGGCCCGCAGGGCGATGGTGTAGTCATAGGTGCGTTCGTCGCCCATGACGCCGACGCTCTGGATGCCGGTAAGGACGGTAAAGTATTGGTTTACATGCTTGTCCAGACCGGCAGCGGCGATCTCCTCCCGGAAGATGGCGTCGCTTTCACGGACGATCTCCGCCTTCTCCGGGGTGACCTCCCCGATGATCCGGATTGCGATGCCGGGGCCGGGGAAGGGCTGGCGCCAGACGAGCTCGCGGGGGAGGCCCAGGGCTTCGCCCAGGGCGCGGACTTCATCCTTGAAGAGCATGCGCAGGGGCTCAATGAGCTCGGTGAAGCCGAGTTCCTTCGGCAGGCCGCCCACGTTGTGATGGCTCTTGATGACGGCGGCGTTGGTGCCCTGGCCGCTCTCGATCACATCCGGATAGATGGTGCCCTGGGCAAAGTAGTCCATCTTGCCCAAGGCTGTCGCTTCTTTCTTGAATACTTCAATAAAGTCCCGGCCAATGATGTGCCGCTTTTCCTCCGGTTCGGTGACGCCCTTCAGGTCCGCGAAGAAGCGGTCCGCGGCATCCGACCGGATGAAGCGTACCGGGAAGAGATGGCTGAACACATGGCAGACCTGGTCGCTTTCGCCTTTGCGCAGGAGGCCGTGGTCCACGAAAACGCAGGTGAGCCGCTTGCCGATGGCTTTATAGATCAGGGCGGCCACGACGGAAGAATCCACGCCGCCGGACAGGGCCAGGAGGACGGTGCCGTCTTCGCCGACCGTGTCCCGGATCTGCTGAATAGCGGTCTCGGCAAAGGCGCTCATGGTCCAGTCACCGGAGCAGCCGCAGAAACGGAACAGGAAATTGCGGATCAGCATGTTGCCGTCCTCAGTATGGGTGACCTCCGGATGGAACTGCACGCAGCAGATCTTCTTTTCCTCGTTGATCATGGCGGCGACGGGACAGTTGTCCGTTTCCGCGATGACGCGGAAGCCGTCCGGGCAGGCGCTGACCTGCCAGGTATGGCTCATCCAGCAGCTGGAAGCAGGTTTCATGCCGCCCAGCAGGCCGGCCTGTTCCTTCATCCGGACAGTGATCCGGCCGTATTCACGCTCTTTGGCACGTTCCACGCTGCCGCCCAGCAGCAGGGCGGTCAGCTGCATTCCGTAGCAGATGCCCAGAACCGGAATACCTGCCTCATACAGGGCGGGATCGATCCGAGGCGCGCCTTCGTCATGGACGCTGGAGGGACCGCCGGAAAGGATGACGCCCTTGGGATTCCGGGCGAGGATATCCGCAAGGGGCGTATTCCAGGGGATTACTTCTGAATAGACGTGACATTCGCGGACGCGGCGGGCGATCAGCTGGGTATACTGGCCGCCGAAGTCCAGGATCAGGATCAGTTCTTTTTGCATTTTACACTCCGCTGTTACCATAGTTTGACAGTACCCTTGCGGAGGGATCATCCACGTTGCATCCGGGCCAGTCTTTGTTCGGCATCCAGAAGCCGGGGATCATGTGAGCCTGGCCGGGATAATACTGCTCGAACAGCTCCCGGTAGAGGAGGCTCTCCTTCGTAAAGGGACGGCAGTAATCGTATTTCGCCGCCTTCTCCTCAAATTCCTTGTCTGTGTATGTTCTTTCCGCGAGCGCTTTCAGGTCGTTGACCATGCTGTGGCCGACGGCGTCGGAGAAAGCGGCCTTCTGGCGCCAGAGGATTTCATCCGGCAGGATGTGGTCATCGGCGAAGGCTTTACGGATCAGATATTTGCCCATGTTATGACGGTTCATCTTCAGTTCCGGGTCGACGCTCATGGCGTAACGGACAAACTTCAGGTCGCCGAAAGGAACCCGGGCTTCCAGGGAGTTGACGGAGATGCAGCGGTCCGCCCGGAGCACGTCGTAGGCGTTCAGTTCCCGGATGCGCTTTTCCGCTTCTTCCTGGAAGGCGGCGGCGGAGGGTGCAAAATCCGTGTATTTATAGCCGAAGAGTTCATCGGAAATCTCACCGGTCAGCAGCACCCGGACGTCCGTGTTCTCATGGATCCATTTGCAGACCAGGTACATACCGATGGACGCGCGGATGGTGGTGATGTCCCAGGTGCCCAGCAGTTCGACCACTGTGGGCAGGGCATCCAGCACGTCCTTTTCGCTGATGATGACTTCCGTATGCTCGCTGCCGATATAGTCCGCGACCATACGGGCGTACTTCAGGTCGATGGCGTCGATATCCATGCCGATGGCGAAGGTGCGGATCGGCTTGTTCAGGATCTTCTGGGCGATGGCGCAGACCAGGGAGGAATCCAGGCCGCCGGAAAGCAGGAAACCGACCGGGGCGTCCGCGTCCAGCCGCTTTTCCACGCCGTCCATCAGGAGCCGGCGCAGCTTGGAGCAGACTTCCTCTTCGGATTTCATGGTGAAGTATCCGACATAGGCGGGATCCGCATACTGGACGAATTCACCGTCGATCCAGTAATAGCCGGGCGGGAAGGGAAGGATGGTTTCGCACAGGCCGACCAGGTTTTTCGGCTCGCTGGCGAAAATCATACCGCCGTCGTGGGTCTTGCCGTAATAGAGGGGACGGATGCCGATGGGATCCCGGGCGGCGATGAGCTTCTGCTGCCGGCCGTCCCAGAGGATCAGGGCGAATTCCGCATCCAGGGTTTTGAACATCTCCACGCCGTATTCACGGTAGAGGGGAAGCAGGATCTCGCAGTCGCATTCGCTCTTGATCGGATAGGTTTCCATGAGCCGGGCCCGTAAGGGACGGAAGCCGTAAAGCTCGCCGTTGCAGACTACATAATCGTCTTCCAGCTGAAAGGGCTGCATGCCTTCTTCATGCAGGCCCATGATGGCCAGGCGGTGGAAACCCAGCATACCGCCGGGAATGTCAATCGTGCGGGTCATGTCCGGGCCGCGGGAGATGGTGCGTTTAAAACAGGTTTCAAGCAGGTCCCGGGGTACCCGGGAACCGGTCATACCAAAGATGGAACACATAATTGAATCCTCCAATCACAATCAGGAATTCAAATACCCTTTCCCCCTGTCCCCTTCCCCACACATAAACGGTTCTTTCTTGTTAGTAATCTGGTGTGGGGACGGGGATTAATTAGTGATGGGGGCTGCGCCCCCATATCCCCGGAAAGGAGGACGGAGTTATGGGAAATTACTTTTTAAGCAGTTTCAGGAGCCGGGAGGCGGCTTCGCGGGTATCGGCGGGATCGCCGAAAGTGGAGAAGCGGAAGAATCCTTCACCGCAGGCGCCGAAGCCCTCACCGGGCGTACCGACGACCTGGATTTCATTCAGGAGCTTGTCGAAGAATTCCCAGCTGCCCATGCCGTCCGGGCACTGCATCCAGATATAAGGTGCGTTCTTTCCACCCCAGTAGCGGATGCCGGCTTCGTCCAGGGCTGCCATGAGCACCCGGGCGTTTTCCTTGTAGATCCTGATATTGTCATGGATCTGCTTCTGGCCTTCCTCCGTGAAGACGGCGGCACCGCCCCGCTGAAGGATATAGGAGATGCCGTTGGTCTTGGTGGTACGGTTCCGTACCCACATGGCGTTCAGGTTCATACCGCTGCGTTCCAGATCCTTCGGGATCACGGTATATCCGAGCCGGGTGCCGGTGAAGCCTGCCGTCTTGGACAGGGAGCAGATCTCGATCGCGCAGGTCCGCGCACCGGGGATTTCAAAAATGCTGTGGGGCAGGTCTTCTTCGATAAAAGCTTCATAGGCGGCATCGAAGAGGATTACCGCGCCGCGGGCGTTCGCCCAGGAGACCCATTGGGAAAGCTGTTCCCGGTTATAAGCCGCGCCGGTGGGATTGTTCGGGGAGCACAGATAGATCAGATCCGCTTCCAGGCCTTCTTTCGGCAGAGGCAGGAAATGATCGTCCGGGCTGGAGGGAAGATGTACGATCTCCCGGCCGGCCATGGTATTGGCGTCCACATAGGCGGGGTAGGCCGGCTCCATGATCAGGGCACGGTTCGACTTATCAAAGAGGTCGAGCAGGTCGCCCAGTTCATCACTGGCGCCGCTGGAAACAAACACTTCGTCCGAGGCCAGGGATACGCCGCGCTTTCCGTAGTATTGCGCGATGATTTCCCGGAGGAAAGGCGCGCCGCATTCCGGCATATAACCGTGGAAGCGGGCTTTTTCACTCTGGTCGTCCACTGCTTCATGCAGCGCGGTGATGACCGCGGGCGCCAGCGGGAGGGAAACGTCTCCGATCCCCATGCGGTAGAGATGCTTGTCCGGGTTGGCCTCCAGGTAGGCTTTGGTCTTCTGGGCAATATGATAGAAGAGGTAGGACTCTTTCAGATTCGCGTAGCTGAGGTTTGGCGTCAGCATGGTATCACCTCCAAACAATAAAACAAGGCAGGTCAATCCTTTGACAGGACGCCCTTGCCTTGTTGGGAGGTATGGTAACATTCAACTAACTGCTTGTCAAGGTTGAAAGGATCGGCGGGAAACGCGAATACAAAGGGAAAACAATCGGAGGGATTGACAGGCCGAAAGACGGGTGATAGGATACGCCCATCAGGGCAAGGGTGTCGTGCTAAGCGATGCACCTTGCCCTCTTTGTATTGACGATAGGAGGTCAGCATTATGAGCAAGTACACGAAGGAAGACATCATCCGCCTGGTAAAGGAAGGCGACGTCGAATTCATCCGGATGCAGTTCACCGATATCTTCGGTCAGCTGAAGAACGTGGCGATCACCGCCAGCCAAATCGAAAAGGCTGTCAATAATGAGATCATGATCGACGGCAGCAGCATTGAGGGCTTTGTCCGCATCAATGAAAGCGACCAGTATTTGCGTCCCGACCTGGACACCTTCGCGATTCTGCCCTGGCGTCCTCAGCACGGGAAAGTCGCAAGACTGATCTGTGATGTATACAATCCCGACGGAACGCCCTTTGCCGGCGATCCCCGCGGCGTCCTGAAGAAGGTGCTGAAGCGGGCGGCCGATATGGGCTACTCCTTCAACGTCGGACCGGAGTGCGAGTTCTTCCTCTTCCAGACAGACGAGGATGGCAACCCCACCACCACGACCTCGGACGAAGCCGGATACTTCGACCTGGGGCCGCTGGATCACGGCGAGAGCACCCGGCGCGAGATCTGCATGGCGCTGGAGCAGATGGGCTTTGAAATCGAAGCCAGCCATCATGAAGTGGCTGCCGGCCAGCACGAGATCGACTTCCGTTATGCCGATGCGCTGACGGCTGCCGACAACATCATGACCTTCAAACTGGCGGTCAAGACGCTGGCCCAGAAGAACGGCCTGCATGCGACCTTCATGCCCAAGCCGGTGTTCGGCATCAACGGCAGCGGCATGCATACCAACATGAGCCTGTTCAAAGATGGAAAGAACGTCTTCGCGGAACCTGCCGACAAGCGCGGCCTGAGCAAGGAAGCCTATTCCTTCATCGCCGGCATCCTGACCCATATCCGTGGCATGGCGGCGATCACCAACCCGCTGGTCAACAGCTACAAGCGCCTGGTGCCCGGCTATGAAGCTCCCTGCTACCTGGCCTGGAGCGCCAGCAACCGCAGCGCCCTGATCCGTATCCCGGCCGCCCGCGGCATGGGAACCCGCGTCGAACTGCGCTGCCCCGATCCGAGTGCGAACCCCTACCTGAACATGGCTGTGTGCCTGGCGGCCGGTCTGGACGGCATTGAAAAGGGCCTGACTCCGCCGGACGAGATCACCGAGAACATCTTCGCCATGGACGCCGCGACCCGCGAAGCCAAGGGCATCAAGTCCCTGCCCGGCACGCTGAAGGAAGCGGTTGACTGCCTGAAGGAAGACGATGTGATCTGCGGCGCCCTGGGCGAGCATGTGCTGGATCAGTATGTGGAAGGCAAAGAAAAAGAGTGGGATGCGTACCGCACCCATGTCAGTAAGTGGGAGATTGACCGTTACCTCGTGATGTATTAATTCTGATAAATGATTTGGGTAAGGGGAAACTCTATTCAGAATTAAGACAAGGAGGTGCGATCTGTGGCCAGGATAGTCATTGTCAGCCAGTCTGATGACAGCCGAACAAAGCTTTACCGGCTGCTTATCTCCTCCGGATATCAGGTATTCCGCAGCTGTTCATCGGGAAGCGAACTGCGGCGGGCACTGAGTGAAAGCGAAGACTGTGTTGTGGTGATGGTCGGTTATACGCCGGACTGCAAACCGGATGAACTGGTCTGGGACTACAGGGACAGCGTACAGATCCTGCTGATCGCCAAACAGCCGGTGCTGGAAAACATTGAATCGCCGGAGATCTTCAAGCTGACGATGCCGGCCTCCGGGCAGGCTGTGATCGGCGCGGTGGAGATGCTTTCACAGCTGCACCGCATGAAACTGCCGCGGCGGACCGGAGAAAGCAAGGATATCGTGGAACGCGCGAAAGCCGTGCTCATGAAACAGAAGGGGCTTTCTGAACCGGAAGCCCACAGGACCATGCAGCAGTATGCGATGAACCATGGAATGAAGATGGCAGAATTTGCACAGCGGATTCTGGACTCGGAGAATAAGTAGAAACCGGAATAAGGAAGAATCGTATCAGGCTATCAACTGCGTTATGAGATCCTTCGAGAACGGAGGAATGAAACGATGAGGGACCGACAGTATCCTCTTTATCATGAAGAACTGGAACATGACAGCTGCGGCGTGGGCGCCGTGGTGGACCTGAATGCGAAAGCGACCCACCGGACGGTGGACCAGGCGCTGTGCATTGTTGAGCGGCTGGCGCACCGGGCGGGCAGCGACGCGCAGGGGACCACCGGCGACGGCGTAGGCATTATGACGCAGCTGCCCCACACGCTCTTTGCGGCCTGGGCCCGGGAAGAGGGTATTGCCCTGGGCAATCCGGGAGACTACGGCGTGGGCATGTTCTTCCTGCCGGAGGATGAGGTCGGCGCCCGGAATACAGCCGGAATTTTCGAACAGCTGGCGGAATCCGAAGGGATCCAGGTGCTCGGGTGGCGGGAAGTACCCTGCCACCCGGCCCAGCTGGGCGCAGGCGCACGGCGGACGATGCCGTGTATCCGACAGTGTTTTTTGAAAAGGCCGAAGGAGACCGCAGCCGGTCAGGACTTTGACCGGCGGCTTTATATTTTACGGCGTGTTTTTGAACACCAGGACACGGACGCCTATGTCTGCTCCCTGTCCAGCCGTACGATCGTCTACAAGGGCATGATGCTGGTGAACCAGCTGCGCTCTTTCTATGACGATCTGCAGGACGTGCGCTACGCCAGCAGCATGGCGATGGTGCATTCCCGTTTCTCTACCAACACGTTCCCGTCCTGGAGCAAGGCCCATCCCCAGCGGATGCTCCTGCACAACGGCGAGATCAATACAATCCGCGGCAACCATGACCGCATGAAGGCCCGGGAGGAGACTATGCGCTCCGAGGTTATGGGTGCGGAGATGCGGCGCGTGCTGCCTGTGGTCGACAACGACGGAAGCGACAGCCAGATGCTGGACAATACGCTGGAGTTCCTGGCAATGAACGGATTCCCGCTGCCACTGGCAGGCATGATCCTGCTGCCCGAACCCTGGCAGGGCCAGAAAAAGGAAACGGCGTGGAAAGACCTGTACCGCTACTATGCCACGATGATGGAGCCCTGGGACGGTCCCGCGGCGATCCTGTATTCCGACGGCGACACGGTGTGCGCGTCCCTGGACCGGAACGGCCTGCGGCCGCTGCGCTGCGCGCTGACGGACGACCGGCGCCTGATCCTGACCTCCGAGGCAGGCGTACTGTTTGAGGAGAATGCCCATATCCTGCGCCGGTGGAAGCTGAAGGCCGGCGACGTGCTGGAAGCGGACCTGAAGACCGGCCGTCTTACGGAAAGCGGAGACCTGAAGTCCCGCTTTGCCCAGGAGCATCCCTATACCGAATGGATGAAGAAACTGGTGCGCCTGGAGGATCTGCCCCGGACCGAAGCGCCGGCGGAAGATCCGGATGAAGAAAAGAGAGAAAAGCTCTGCAGAGCGTTCAACTATACATGGGAAGACATGCAGGACGTGGTGCTTCCGATGGCGGCGAAGGGCACCGAGCCCATCGTCTCCATGGGCGCGGACGTGCCGGTGGCGGCGCTGTCGAAGACCCATCCGTCCGTGTACGATTATTTCCGCCAGCGTTTCGCGCAGGTGACAAACCCGCCGATCGACGCGCTGCGGGAAGCGGTCAAGACTGACTGCTCCATCTATGTGGGCGACGACGGCAACCTGCTTTCGCGGGAAGCTGCGAACAGCGCCGTGCTGGAGCTTCCGACACCGGTGCTGACCGAAGAGGAACTGCAGCGGATCCGGGAAATGAAGCACGAAGACTTCTCCGTGCGTACGGTTTCCCTGCTCTATGACAAAAAAGGCAGCCTGCGGGACGCGCTGGATAACTTTTTCAGCGTGTGCGACCAGGCGTGCCGTGATCAGATCAATATCCTGATCCTGTCCGACCGGGGCATTGGCCCGGAAAAGATGGCGATCCCGTCGCTGCTGGCGGTTTCCGCCCTGGAGCAGCACTTGATCCGGATCAAAAAGCGCACCGCGGTTTCCGTCATCCTGGAAAGCGGCGAGCCCCGGGACGTGCATCAGCTGGCGATGCTGATCGCCTTCGGCGCCCGGGCGGTGAACCCGTACCTGGCCCATGCCTGCATCCGCGGGATGTGTGAGGACGGGCAGATCGGCAAGACGCCGGAAGAAGCGATCCGCGACTATGACAAGGCGCTGACGGCCGGCGTGCTGAAGATCGCCTCCAAGATGGGCGTGTCCGTACTGCAGGCGTACCAGAGCGCCCAGCTGTTCGAGGCCGTGGGCCTGGACGCCGGGTTTGTGGAAACCTATTTCACGAATACCCCGTGCTCCCTCGGCGGAACCGACCTGAGCCGGGTGGAGGCGGACAGCCGCTTCCATCATGACGCTGCCTTCGCGGATCACGCGGCGGCAGGATTGCCCAGCGTGGGCAAACATAAGTACAGAAGAGGAGAAGGCGCCGAAGAGCACCTCTATGCTCCCGAAACCATCCATCTGCTGCAACAGGCGGTATGGACGGACGACCGTGCGACCTTTGACAAATATGCTGCGCGGGTGGAGAACGAAGGACCGCGGACGATCCGCTCCATGCTCTCCTTCCGGTTTGACGCTTGCCGGGAAATCCCGCTGGACGAAGTGGAACCGGCAAGCGAGATCGTGAAACGCTTCCGGACCGGCGCGATGAGCTACGGTTCCATCTCCCAGGAAGCCCATGAGTGCATGGCGAAGGCCATGAACCGGCTGGGCGGCCGTTCCAACAGCGGTGAAGGCGGCGAACTGCCGGAACGCTTCGGCACGGAACTGAACAGCGCAATCAAGCAGGTAGCCTCCGGCCGTTTTGGCGTGACGCGGGAATACCTGCTTTCAGCCAAAGAAATCCAGATCAAGATGGCCCAGGGCGCCAAGCCCGGCGAAGGCGGACACCTGCCCGGCGCGAAGGTGACCGACAGCGTGGCGAAGACCCGCTGCTCCACTCCGGGAATCTCCCTGATCTCTCCGCCGCCGCATCATGATATCTATTCGATTGAGGACCTGGCGGAACTGATCTATGACCTGCAGTGCGCCAACGAGGACGCAAAGATTACCGTGAAACTGGTGGCGTCCGCGGGCGTGGGCACCATAGCCAGCGGCGTGGCCAAGGCCGGCGCCGGCGGCATCCTGATTTCCGGCGGCGAGGGCGGCACCGGTGCGGCACCCATGAGCAGCGTGCATCATGCGGGCCTTCCCTGGGAGATCGGCCTGGCGGAAGCGCACCAGGTGCTCTGCCGCAACCGGCTGAGGCAGACGGTGACGCTGGAAACCGACGGCAAGCTGATGACCGGTCATGACGTCATGGTGGCACTGCTGCTGGGCGCGGAGCAGTTCGGCTTTGCGACAGCCCCGCTGGTAACCATGGGCTGCCGGATGATGCGCGTGTGCCAGCTGGGCACCTGCCCCTTCGGTATCGCGACCCAGAATCCCGAGCTGCGCAGGCGTTTCAAGGGAAAACCGGAATATGTGGAGCGGTTCATGCTCTTTATCGCAGAACAGATGCGGGAGATCATGGCGAAGCTCGGCGCGCGCTCCGTGAACGAACTGGTGGGCCGCAGCGACCTGCTGGCGGTGAAGGACAGCGCGGCGATGGATCTTTCCGACCTGACCGGCTTTGCCCGGAATACGCATTTCCAACCGGAAGCGAAACATGACTTCCGCCTGGCGGAACGTGCGGACGCGCGGCTGTATCAGGACCATGTGCATCTGATGACCACCGACCGGGCCTTCGGCACGATGCTGAAGGGCGAGCGGCATATCCAGGCCCAGGGCTGCGGCGGACAGAGCTTCGGCGCGTTCCTGCCCCGCGGTCAGGAGATCACGCTCTACGGCGTGGCGAACGACTACCTGGGCAAGGGCCTGTCCGGCGGGACGCTGGCGGTATGCCCGCCCGCGGACAGCATCTGGAAAAAGGAAGATACCCTGATCGGCAACGTGGCGCTGTACGGCGCGACGAGCGGATATGCCTTTGTAGCCGGCATGGCGGGCGAGCGTTTCGCCGTGCGCAATTCCGGCGCATGGGCAGTCGTTGAGGGCGTGGGCGACCACGGATGCGAATATATGACCGGAGGCCGGGTGGCCGTGCTGGGACCCGTGGGCGACAACTTTGCCGCAGGTATGTCCGGCGGCATCGCCTGGGTGCTGGATGAGGACGGACAGCTGGAAAGCCGGCTGAACACCGGCCACGTCAAACTGTATGACGTATCAGCGGGACAGGCGGATGAACTGAACCGCCTGCTGGAGATGCACGCAAAGGCTACCGGATCGCAGAAAGCCCGGGAGATCCTGGAACACTTCAGCGACTGGCTGCCGAAATTCAAAGCCGTTATCTCAGACGAATACCTGAACTGGATGAAGGGAGCGTGAGACTGTGGGCAGCGCGACAGGATTTCTGGACACAGTAAGAATAGAAAATCCCTTCCGGAATGAAGCGGAACGACTGGGCGACTTCGAAGACCTGCATATCGCGCAGGGATGCGAGGCCAGATGCGCGCAGGCGTCCCGCTGCATGAACTGCGGCGTGCCTTTCTGCCAGTCTGATTTCGGATGCCCGCTGCATAACCTGATCCCGGAGTGGAACGATCTGCTGTACCGCGGCCAGGAAAGGGAGGCACTGAAGCGCCTGCTGCAGACGGCACCCTTCCCGGAATTTACAGGACACGTCTGCCCGGCACTGTGCGAAAAAGCGTGCAACCTGGAGAACGACTGCGTTACCAACCGGGATAACGAACTGTATCTGATCGAGACCGGGTTCGCCAAGGGCTGGATCCAGCCCCGGATCCCGGCGGCCCGCACGGGAAAACGTGTGGCCGTAATCGGCAGCGGACCTTCCGGCCTGGCGGCGGCAGACCTGCTGAACCAGCTGGGACACGAGGTTACCGTGATCGAAAAAGCGGACCGGGCCGGCGGCCTGCTCATGTACGGTATTCCGAACATGAAGCTGCCCAAGGAGATCGTGGAACGCCGTATCCGCCTGATGGAGGCTGAAGGCGTCTGCTTTAAACTGAATACCGAAGCAATTCCGGAGGAACTGCAGGGATACGACGCGGTGCTGCTTTGCGGCGGCGCGCGGAGGCCCCGGAGCCTGAACGTAGAACATATGGACGCCCAGGGCGTGATGTTCGCCGTGGATTATCTGACGGCGGCGACCCGGGCGGTGATCAGCAAATCGGCGTCCGAAACGTCCGCAAAGGACCTGGATGTGGTTGTGGTCGGCGGCGGCGATACGGGCAACGACTGCGTGGGTACCGCTTTACGCCAGGGCTGCGCCTCCGTGACGCAGCTGGAGATGATGCCGGCTCCGCCGGAAGACAGGACGCCGGGCAATCCCTGGCCTGAATGGCCGCGGACCCTGCGCACGGACTACGGCCAGGTTGAAGCGATCTTCCGCCAAGGCAGCGATCCCCGGATTTATGAGACCACGGTGAAGCAGATCCTGACGGACGAGTGGGGACACATTTCCGGACTGGAAACAGTGAAACTGCAGCGGACGCCGGAAGGCAGGTTTGAGCAGGTGGCAGGCAGCGAACAGACGCTGAAATGCGGACTGCTGCTGATCGCGGCGGGCTTTGTCGGCTGTGAAGAAAGAACGCTGGACCGTTTTGCCCTGAAAGCGGACGGCCGGGGACGGCTGCTGCCGGAGGACGGAAGCCATCACCTGGAAGGCAGGCTTTTCAGCGCGGGCGATATGCGGAACGGCCAGAGCCTGGTCGTACGCGCGCTGGCGGACGGACGGAACGCCGCCCGGGAGATCGACGCCTGGCTGAAATGATCAAAGACGCGGAGGCAGTATGAGCATACACGAGGAGTGCGGCGTATTCGGCGTTATGGCGCAGCAGCCGGAGGACGTTGCGAGCCTGGTTTATTTCGGATTATATTCCCTGCAGCACAGGGGACAGGAAAGCTGCGGGATCGTGGTCAATGACGACGGTGTATTTGTATCACACAAGGATATCGGCCTGGTGGGAGAAGTCTTTACCGGCGATATCCTTCATTCTTTACCGGCAGGAACCATGGCGGTGGGGCATACCCGCTACGGCACCACCGGCGGCACGAACCGGAACAACTGCCAGCCCATTGAAGTGAACCATCAGAAGGGCCATATGGCCCTGGCGCATAACGGCAATCTTTCCAACGCCGCGGAACTCCGGTCCGCCCTTGAGATGAAGGGCGCGATTTTTCACACCTCCAGCGATACGGAAACCATTGCCTATATCATTACCCAGGAAAGACTGAACGCTCCCTCCATCGAGGAAGCGCTCAGCCGTGCCATGAACAGACTGGACGGTGCCTATTCCCTGGTGCTGATGTCTCCGCAGAAGCTGATCTGCGCAAGGGATCCGTACGGTTTCCGTCCGCTGTGTTACGGACAGAAGGAGGACGGAACCTGGATCGTCGCGTCGGAAAGCTGCGCGCTGCACGCGGTTGGCGCAAAGATGGTCCGGGATGTGGAACCGGGCGAGATCATCGTCTTCAGCAAGGAAGGCGTACAGAGCCGGAAGGAACACTGCGGCCGGAAACAGCCGCGCCACTGTATCTTTGAATATATCTATTTTGCCCGGCCTGATTCGGTGCTGGACGGCATCTCCGTCCATTCCGCCAGGATCCGTGCCGGGGAATGCCTGGCCAAGGCGCATCCGGTGGACGCGGACCTGGTGATCGGTGTGCCGGATTCCGGCCTGGACGCGGCGCTGGGTTACAGCCGGGCATCCGGCATTCCGTACGGCATCGGGCTGATCAAAAACAAATATATCGGCCGGACGTTCATCGCGCCGGATCACCGGCTGGACCAGGTAAAGATCAAGCTGTCCGCCATTGAAGACGTGATCCGGGGGAAACGCGTCGTGCTGATCGACGATTCCATCGTCCGCGGTACGACCAGCGGGCGGATCGTGAGCCTGCTGCGGGAAGCGGGAGCGAAGGAAATCCATATGCGTATCTCCTCGCCGCCGTTCCTGCATCCCTGTTATTACGGCACGGATATCGATTCCCAGGAGCACCTGATCGCCTGCCATCATACGGTGGAAGAGATCGCGGAGATCATCGGGGCTGATTCCCTGGGCTATCTTCCGGCGGAAGAGCTCTGGACGCTGACCGGACCGGATCTTTACTGCCACGCCTGTTTTACCGGCGAATATCCGACGGAGATCCCCGCCGATACCCGGAAGGACCGGTTCGAACGCCGGCTGTCGGAGTGACGAGCAGATGCTGATCCTCAGCAGGTGATCAGCAGGTGCTCGTTCGCCACATCATGATAAACCTCGCATTTTCTGCCGCTGACGTCATACACATGGACGACTTCGGCCAGTTCCTTTCCATGATCAAACTGATCCACGATATCAGGCGATCCTTTCAGCTGATCCGGCTGGAAACGGATCGTCTTTTCGCTGTGGAAAACCGCTGTGTAGAGGATCTCCGCCTCAACCAGGTCCTGGAAAATATGGCTTCCGTAGGACAGCTCCGGATTGTATCCGGCCTGGCGCTCTTCCGTTTCGCAGATGATTTCGAAGGCGCTGATATCCGAGAAAGCGGTCGGCACTCCCAGCTCCGGCGAAGTCGTGCCGACCCGGCCCGGAAGGATCAGCATCATATGCTTTCCCTGGTCACGGTAACGCCAGTTGATGCTGCCGATCAGCCGGGCTACGTCGTTCTTTTCCTTGTACGGCGTTTCATAATATTTTACGGGATCCACATATACGATGAGATCCAGTTCCGACGCTTTGCATATCCCCATGGAAGCGCCCCGGCTCTCCAGCAGGACTTTTTCTTCCGGGATGTTTCCGGGAACCATGGTACCGGTTCTGCCTTTCTGGATCTGAAGGGGACGGCACTGGAGAAGATCAACGGAGTATTCTCCGCTTTCGGAAATGTTGATGGTGAATTCCGTGTCCACCGGATAATCGTATTCTTCCTGAATGCAGCGGAGCATCCGTTTCATCTGCTCCATCAGCGTTTTGTTGGTGACCAGACCTTTGCAGGAGATGAATTTCACATCCCGCGGCCGGCCTGATTCGCGCAGGGCATACTCTGCGTCATAATCGTGTTCCAGCAGGATCCTGTCCAGATAACCCGGAATATCCGGCGCGATCCTTTCATAGGGCAGTTTTTCCAGGGAACGGCTGGCCATGTTGATCACTTCCGCCTTTCCCTGGGAGAACCTGTGTTTGTCGGCCGATGAAGAATAGGAGGTTTTCTCCGGCATGTCCAGATTGACGACGCGGGGATAGGAGCCTTCCGTTCTGTCCACGGCGGAGGTTCCAAGACCCATCACCAGCCTGAGCATGCCTGCCGCGGGATCCGTGTCCTTCATGATCCGGTAGGGGCTGTAGGAATACCCGACCCCGGCTGCGCAGGGCATATAATATGTGCCGTAATAGGAACCGGAAACCCGCTGGATCAGCAGCGCCATCTGCTCATCCCGTTTGTCCAGCCCGCGCCGTTTCCGGTAATCCAGCGCGGAAAGGCTCATGGTGCTCGCGTATACCGTTTTGATGGCTTTTTCAAATTCGTCCAGCCGGTCTTTCAGCTCGCCCCGGTTCACACAGAAGACCGATTCATATTTTCCGGCGAAGGCATTACCGAAGCCGTCCTCCAGGATGCTGCTGGAACGGACGATATAGGGGTCCTGTCCATAATACTCGATGATGCGGACAAACTGCTCCCGCATGCTGTCCGAGAAGGAGCCGTTCAGCAGTTTTCCGGCAAATTCCTCTGCAAGGGGGAAGTAGCCTTCGTCTGTCCGCTGCCGGACACGGTAATCCCACAGGCCGTTGTCCACGATATAGGTATAATACAGGTCCGATCCGACATAGAACGAATCATGGGGCTCCAGGACCTCGCTGATATCCGGCTCCCGGTTGCGGATGATCGCCCGGGCCAGAAGCATGCCGCAGGCTTTGCCGCCGATCATGCCAGTACCGATCATGTGATCCCGGACGGCAAAATAATCTTCAGGCGTGAAATGCTTCCGGACCATCTCCCGCATTTTTTCGTCGCGGGTCATCATGATATTGCACATCCGGGCGCAGTCTTCGGAAATATCCGCGCTGCTCTCATGGAGCAGCTTGGTCCGGTTGAAGAACCGGTCCCAGGAATCGGCATACTGTTCCTCGGCGGAACGCTGGGCAAGCCCCAGGGTCTGATAGAACCGGCTGGCCTTCACGCCATCCAGGATCGGGCGGAACCGGCCGCTTTCCGGTTCATAGGTATGAGGAAGGAACATCGTATCCGAATTCCGGTTCCAGACCTTCTCCGGACGCACATAGACGCTTTTGCTGTCCGCATAGACATCGATGAAAAGCTGGGTGGTGTTCAGGATCTTGTTGACCGCCTGCACGGAGTGCTTTCCCCGGATGATCGGGAAGAAGGCGACCGTGTCCAGAATGAACAGGAAAGGGCAGGTGACCCGGAAGAAATTGCCCATCATCAGGTCCGTTGCCCAGGCCGCCTGCAGGTCGGAAAGGCAGTCAAAGACATAGAACGCGTCCTTTCCTTCCTTTTCGATCACGTTGTGAATGTCGACCGTGAAGGTTTCAAAGCGGTGTGACAAAGGAAGCCGGACCGTTTTGATCTCAGGCCGGTCGGCAATCAGCGGTTCGTGGCTTGCAAACCTGAAATAAATAATGTTGCGGCGGTCCCGGACCGCCTGCTCCACATAAGGCTCCATAAAAAGCCTGAACTGGGCAAGGTCCGAGACACGCCAGACGACGTTGTCTCCCAGACGGATATTGTCAAATGCGGTATCCATTTCCGGGATTCCTGATAGCACACGGTCAAAAGCAGCCATTTGAACACCTCCGTGCAATGGGTCGGATCATGCAGAAAAGTGGACTACCTTGCCGGAGCAGGGCAGTCCACTGTGTTCAGTATCGGTATATCAATCGTCTTCAGACTGGAGGGCGTCGTAGCCTTCCTCACCGGTGCGGACGCGGACAACGTTCTCAACATCCTGGACAAAGATCTTGCCGTCGCCGATATGGCCGGTATACAGGACGCTGCGGGCGGTCTCGATGACCTCGCTCACAGGCACCTTGCTGACAACGATATCCACCTGTACCTTGGGCAGGAGCGTGACTTCCACAGGCGTGCCGCGGTAATACTCGGGCTTGCCCTTCTGCGCGCCGTAGCCCATGACGTTGGTAACGGTCATGCCGGTGATGCCGATGCCGTTCATGGCCTTCTTCAGACTTTCCAGGCTGGCAGGACGGCAGATGATCTGTACGCGGGTGTATACAGGTTCGCCGGGCGCCTTTTCCATCTTCTTTGCCGCAACCGGCACGGCTTCCGCAACGGGAGCGGGAGCAGCCGCGGGCGCAGGCATGGCAGGAGCTTCATAGCCCTCTTCAGGCAGGATGGCAAATCCGGAATAAGCGGTGAGCAGGCCGTGCTCGCTGCGGTCCATGCCGATGATTTCGTCCTCGGTGCCTGCCCGCAGGCCGATGGTCTTTTTGATCGCCAGGAAGACCACTGTGATGATTGTCGCTGTCCAGGCGATGGTGGCCAGCACGCCCAGGACCTGGACGCCGAAGAACTTGAATCCGCCGCCGTAGAACACGCCCTTACCCGTGGAGATGCCGGTGGCGAACAGGCCGGTCAGGATGGTACCCAGGGCTCCGCAGACGCCGTGGACGGAGATTGCGCCGACCGGGTCGTCGATCCTGACCACCTTGTCAAAGAACTCGACCGCAAGAACGATCACAATACCGCAGGCCAGGCCGATCAGCGCGGCACCGAAGGGGTTCACCGCGTCACAGCCCGCCGTGATGCCGACCAGGCCGGCCAGCGCGGCGTTGAAGGTCATGGAGACGTCAGGCTTGCCGTAGCGCAGCCAGGTAAAGATCATGGTGGTCAGGGTAGCAACAGCCGCCGCCAGGTTCGTGTTGAAGAAGACCAGCGAAGCGCTGCTGATTGCTTCGTCGCTGTCCATGGCCACGGTGGAAGCACCGTTGAAACCGAACCAGCAGAACCAGAGAATAAAGACGCCCAGGGCCGCGATGGAAAGGTTGTGGCCGAGGATCGCCCGGGGCTTTCCGTCCTTGCCGTATTTGCCGACGCGGGGTCCGAGGATCTTTGCGCCGATCAGGGCGCACACGCCGCCGACCATATGCACGGCCGTAGAACCGGCGAAATCATGGAAGCCCATTTCCGCGAGCCAGCCGCCGCCCCAGATCCAGTGACCGGAAACCGGGTAAATGAACAGCGAGATCGCCGCGGAATAGATGCAGTAAGCGGAGAACTTGGTGCGCTCAGCCATGGCGCCGGAAACGATTGTGGCGGAGGTGGCGCAGAAGACGGTCTGGAAGATCGCAAACGCCCAGAGCGGCACGCCTGCGGGAAGTATATGGGAATAATCCTTCATGATGAAAGGATCGATCCAGCCGAACAGGGCGGTGCCGGCGCCGAACATAATGCCGTAGCCGAGCAGCCAGTACAGCGGCGTGCCGATACAGAAGTCCATCAGGTTCTTCATCAGGATATTGCCGGTGTTCTTGGCGCGGGTGAAACCCGCTTCACACATTGCGAAGCCTGCCTGCATAAAGAAGACCAGGGCGGCTCCGAGCAGTACCCAGATGGTGTTTGCAGCAGAGAATGTCATACAGATCACTCCGTTCCATAATTGATTCCCCGTCAGTACGCCCTTGTACGAAAAAATGAGACGCCAGGTGCTTCAGCACACCTTTGCGCCTCATCGGGTTGCACGGATTGTATACAAAAAGCAAATGGTTGTCAAGGGGCAGTACATTCAAAAAACAGGAGGAGTTTCAACTGTCTGTTCTTACCATGCGGTAGCCGATTCCCACATGCGTCTGGATAAAGGAAGGACTGTCCGGATCCGGTTCCAGTTTTTTTCGCAGGGTGGCCATAAATACCCGCAGGGAGGCCACATTGTTCTCCCAGGAGGTTCCCCAGACCTGCTGGGTAATATAGTTATGTGTCAGTACTTTTCCGCAGTTGCGGGCCAGCAGGCTCAGGAGTTTGTATTCGATCGGTGTCAGGTGCAGTTCTTCGTCATTCAGGTATGCGCAGCCGGCGGCGTAATCAATCCTGAGGGCGCCGTTGGTGAAAACCATCTGCTCGGCATTGTCCGGCTGGCTCTGATTCAGCCGGCGGAGCGTGACCCGGAGACGGGCAAGCAATTCATCCACGGAAAAAGGCTTGGTCAGATAATCGTCCGCACCGGCATCCAGTGCGTCGATCTTGTCCCTGTCGTCACTTCTGGCGCTGATTACAATAATCGGCATATTGGACCAGGAGCGGATCTTCCGGATTACATCCACTCCGTCCAGATCCGGCAGTCCCAGATCCAGCAGGACAATATCCGGATTGTGGGACGTGGCTTCCATGATTGCATTGCCCGCGTTCGCGGCGGAGATATAGCGGTAATCATGGGCTTCCAGCGCGACAGAAATCAAGTTTCGGATCGGCGGGTCATCCTCCACAATCAGGATCAGCGGTTTATTCATGGACAGTCACCTCTTCTTCAGGCAGCGCAAATTCAAAACAGACACCCCGGGGAATGCGGTCCGTTACCCAGATCCGGCCGTCATGAGCCTTGAGGATGGACTGGCACAGGGCGAGCCCGACGCCCAGACCCCGGCGGCTGTCTCCCGCCGGATTCCCGCTGGTATAAAACAGATCAAAGATATGCGGTTTCTGATCATCCGGGATCCCGGGCCCGTCATCTTCCACGCAGACCCGGACCTCCCCGTTCTCTTTTCCGGTCCTGATCCAGATATGAGAACCCGGCTGCGTATATTTCATCGCGTTATCCAACAGGTTCAGGATGACCTGAACGATCAGCCGGGCATCAGCCCGGACAAAGAGAAGCTGATCCGGCTTTCGCCATTCGAAAACAAACGCATCCAAGCGTTTTCCAAGATGACGGACTGCTTCGCCGATCAGGTCATCCATCAGTTCTGTAGTGATATTGAGATTGAGTTTGCCTTCGTTCATGCGGCTGGCGGAGAGCAGGTTTTCAACCATACCGGTCAGCCACTGCGCGTCGTTATAGATATCATGATACACCTGGGCCCGGGTCGCCGGATCCAGCGTTTCTCCGCTGGTGATCAGATTATCGGCATTTCCCATGATGCTTGTCAGCGGGGTGCGGAGGTCGTGGGAAACTGCCCGGAGCAGATTGGCCCGGAGACGCTCGTTTTCAGCGAGCAGGATACTCTCTTCTTTTTCTCTGGCGTTACGGGCGTTCTCCAGTGCCAGGGAGCATTCGCCGACAACTGAGGCCAGCACGCTCTGCTCCGAGGCGTCCAGCGGGGAACCGTGAACGGCAACACCCACAACGCCGTAGACCCGTTCCTGGATCCGGAGGGAATAATAGAGATAATCCGTCTGAGGATAAGCTTCGGTAGTGGCGCCGGCCCGCTTATGCTGACGGAAAGCCCAGTCCACGGCTTCTTTTTCCCTGTCGGCCCGGTAAGGTACCGTATCGTCAGCGGTAGGATAGAAATTCGGGTTCAGAAGGGATTCGCCGTCCGAAGGATAGATGACCAGGCTTCGCTTGAGCAGCTGTGACAGCTGGGCGGCCAGCACGGAGAAGATTTCATCCGGGGCTTTGGCTTTTGCCAGCTGGCGGTCGGTGTCAAGCACCACGCTCATCCGCTGAGCGGCTTTGGCGGATTGTGAGGCGTTCTGCTTCAGGCGGATCGCGAGGGTGCTGATGATGAACGCCGCTGCAAACATAACCACAAAAGTCACCGGATAACCGGTGCCGTAAGCATAGAAGGTGAAACGCGGCGTTGTGAACAGAAGGTCGAAGAGCAGCACGCTCGTTATGGCCCAAACCAGGCTGAAAGCCCGGTGGGTTGTAAACATGGAAACAACCAGCAGACCCAGCAGATAGACCATGATGATATTCGCATCTGTAAAGCCGAGGTTGGAAAAGAGCAGGCCGACGAGTGTACAGAGACCGAGGGCAGCAAGGAAGATCGCGCAGTTACGCAGGGTGCCACCGTTTTTCTTGTTCTTTGTTTTTTTTGCGAAGAATACCTTTGTACCGTAATCGGGGATGATAAAGTAATCCAGATCGGGGGCATAGGCAACCAGACGGTCTGTCAGGGATTTCTTTTTCCGGAACAATCCGCCCACGGTATTGGTCTGGCCGATGACAACACAGGAGATATCCGACAGACGGGCATATTCAGCGATCTGGTAAGGAACGTCCTCCCCGATGACGGTATCCACCCGGGCCCCGAGCTTTTCCGCAAGATTCATATTGCTTCGGAGCCGTTTTTTATCATCATCGGAAGACTGTGCATAAGCCGGCGTCTCGACAAACAGAGCGATCAGCGTTCCCTGATAAGCTTCCGTGATATTGGCGGCAGCATGGATGACTTTTGCGTTTGACGTGGAGGATGACAGGCAGACCAGAATGCGTTTTTCAGACTGTGTCGTCTGTTTCAGACTGCTCATGCTCATGCGCCTCCTCTTTTGTGCCGGTACATTTTATCACATGACGGGCGATGAAGGAATCGACTTCTTTAAAGATCCCTGCCCCGGCAAGGAGCATAGCCATGAAGACAACAATCATGATTATATCTGACATACATGTTCCCTCCCTTATGCAGAAAAACCTGTCATAACCTGAAACACTTCTGAATATCTTTCCATGTACCAAGTACCAGAATGGTCTGGTTTTCCTGAAGCACTGTTTCGCTTGTGACGGCAATGCTGGGATGACCGTTCTTGCGTACGGCCAGCAGATTCAGATTATACTTTTTCCGGATATCCAGCCCGCCGACCGTCTTACCGTTCCATTCCGCCGGAACGGACAGATCATAGATGGCGTATTCTTCATCCAGGGCAATATAGTCCTGAACCAGATCAGTGGTATGGCGTACGGCTGTCCATGCGGCCAGCTGTTTTTCCGGATAGACTACATCGTCTGCTCCGTTGCGGAGGAGGAATTTCCGGTGCACTTCCCGGGAAGCTCTGGACACGACTTTCTTTGCACCGAGCTCTTTCAGGAGCGACGTGGTTTCCAGGGAACTCTGGAAATCCTCGCCGATGGCAACAAAGCAGACGTCATAATTGTCCACACCCAGGGAACGCAGGAAGGCTTCATTGGTTGAATCTCCGATGTGGGCATCCGTAACCAGCGGCAGGATATCATTCACTCTTGATTCATCCCTGTCGACAGCCATGATCTGATGATGCATTTCATTCAGCTTTTCGGCAATACTTCTTCCGAAACGGCCAAGTCCGATCAGGAGAACAGATTTCATATATTGAACCTCCTCAGCCTACGGTTACTTTTTCAAGCGGGCGAACACTCTGTACCGGCCTGTGAACCGACTGCGCCGCATAGATCAGCGTCAGTCCTCCTACACGGCCGAGGAACATCAGCGAGATCAGGACAAGGCGGGATACTGTTCCCAGGCTTCCCGTGATTCCCAGGGACAGGCCGACTGTACCCAGAGCAGAAGCAGTTTCAAACAGGCAGGTGAGCAGAGGCAGTTTTTCAATACTGCTGATAATCATCCCGCCCATGAAAAATGTCAGGAAATAGATCGATGCGATCGCGACGGCGCTGCGGATCGTATCCGTTCCGATCCGTCTGCCCATGCATTCGACATCCTGTTTTCTGCGGATAACAGAGAAAAGCGTGACCAGGATCATTGCAAGGGTCGTTGTTTTCATGCCGCCCGCGGTTGAACCGGGGGATCCTCCGATGAGCATCCAAAGAATCATGATTGTTTTGCCGCTTCCGCTGAATCCGGTCAGATCCATAGTGTTGAAACCTGCTGTTCGGAGCGTGACAGACTGGAACAGCGACGGAAGGATTCGCTCCGGGAGCGGCATATCCGGCATCTCAAACAGGAAAAACCAGGCGAAAGGGAGAAGGACCAGGATGGCGGAAGTGACCAGTACGATCTTGCTCTGGAGACGGTACCTGCTGAAATGTATGCTGTGCATCCGGATGTCGTTCCAGACCAGAAAACCGATGCCACCGACTGTGATCAGCAGGATTACGACCACATTTACGAGCGCGTTCTGCGCAAATCCCGTCATGGAAGAAAATGGGATGCCTTCTCCCAACAGATCAAATCCCGCATTACAGAAAGCTGAAACAGCGTGAAAGACGGAGAACCAGATTCCTCTGCCCCAACCATATATCGGGACGAACACCGGCAGAAGGAATAAAACGCCGGCCAGTTCAACTGTGAAGGTAGTGATTATGATAAACTTTGTGAGCTTTATGATGCCGCCGACCTGGGGAGCGGAGATTGCTTCCTGCATGACACTGCGCTGCATCAGACCGATCTTCCGGCCGGAAACAAAAGCAACGGAAACTGCGGCTGTGACTACCCCCATGCCGCCAACCTGGATCAGGAAGAGGATGACTGCCTGGCCAAAGGGAGACCAGGCAGTAACCGTATCCCGGACGACCAGACCGGTGACGCAGACGGCGGAAGTCGCCGTGAAAAGACAATCCGAAAAACCGGCAGAACCGGCATTCCTGCTCGAAACCGGCAGCATCAGAAAAAGAGTACCTGCCAGGATCAGGAACAGAAAACTGAAGGCGATGATCTGAAAGGTTGTAATCCGATATCTGCCTAAAACCCGCACCTTTCTTACCTCCTCTGTCCGTTTTCAGTATAGAACCGGAAGGATAAGCATGACATTAGCATTTCGGCCGAAGACATAAAGGAAGTATTAAGAAAAGGCCGCCTCACTTTTGTGAAGCGGCCTGCTTTCGCTGTCTCTCAGCGCTGCTTTTACACGATCTCGGAATAGCTGCCGAGGTAGGTGAACTGATTCAGCGTGACGTCCAGTTCCTCAATCAGTTTTTCAAAGGAGGGGGAGCCGACGGAGCCTTCCAGATCGAAATAGAACATGAATTCAAAATCACGGCCGGGCAGGGGACGGCTCTCGAGCTTGATCAGGTTGACGCCCTGGGCGTTGAACCGGCTCAGCAGCTGATACAGGGAACCGGGACGGTTCGGGAGTACGAGCATCAGGGAAGTATGATCCGCACCGGGATAAATCTCCGGCTTTTTGGAGATGCAGATGAACCGGGTGTGGTTGTTGCTGTTGTTCTGGATTTCGGAAGACAGGCACTCCAGGCCGTAGAGGGCAGCGCAGTGACCGGAGGAGATCGCAGCGGCGTCTTTGCGTCCGCTTTGGGCGACCATCTGGGCAGCGGCAGCGGTGTTGGTGCAGACGTTGACATGCCATTCCTTGTGCTGGGAAAGGAAGGCGGAACACTGCTGGATCGCCTGCTCATGAGAGTAGATTTCCCGGATATCCTCCGGCTTTGTGCCGGGAAGGGCCAGCAGCGTGTGATCGATCTTGATCCGCGCGGAACGGACGATATAGCAGTGATGCCGGATCAGCAGGTCGTAGACGCTGTTGACGGAACCGGCCAGGCTGTTCTCGATGGGCAGGATCCCGTACTGGCACAGCCCGCTCTCGATGGCGCTGAAGACGTTCTCAAAGGTCCGGCAGTACATGATCGAGGGATAGCGGATCATCTTTTCGCAGGCCAGCTGGGAATAAGCGCCCTCCACACCCTGGCAGGCGACCATGGCCTTTTCGGGAAAGAACGCGGGCATGGCGGAAACGGCTTCCCGGATCTGCTTTCCCAGTGCGCTTTCAGGACGGCCGTCCAGCTGCTGGCGCAGCCGGCTGTGGTCCAGCAGCAGATGATACAGGGCACGGATTCCCTGCTCATTTTCCTCACCGGCCAAATCAGCAACCTTATTCAGCAGGTTCCGTTCCCGTTCACTGTCCAGCACGGGCAGGTTGTTCTCCTGCTTGTATCTGCCGATGGCGCGGGCAACGTCCATCCGCCTGCAGTAGAGGTCCACGATCCGGCGATCGATGCCGTCGATCTGCTGTCTCAGTTCATTGATATCCATACTGAAGCTCCTTACATCGTCCGGGTGATGCGTCATTCTATCATTCCTGTTCCGTCAGGCGCAACGACCGTACAAAGGAAATACAGATAAGGGCTCCAAACCGTTGGAAAATACTGGGTTGAGCGAAAAACATCCGAAATACAGCCGGGTTATTGACAGGAGAAAAGAATCCGTGTTATTTTCTTTGCGAATACAGAAACCTTAGAGGCGAAAGTCAAACCGGAAGGGGCGCCTACAGAGAGCGGGGAAGCTGAGAACCCGCGGAAGGTTCACCGGCAAATGGTTCGCTGAGGGAAAGGGGAAACGGGGTCATCCCGGAGTATCCGGACCGTGGGCTCGCGTTAAGGGCAGAGTGTGTGTTGGCACGCTCGTGAGAGTGAACCGATCATTCGGTTCAAATGAAGGTGGCACCATGGATTAACAATCCGTCCTTGAACAGGGACGGATTTTTATGTTGCCGGACTTCCTTTCACGCTACCGGGGTGGCAGCCGGTACCAACAAAAATATTTTTTGAACTGCCCCATGAGGCAGAGAAAGGAAGGAACCCCATGTCAGAAAAGAGAGTCATCAAAACCGAGGAAACCAAAGGCTTTTCCATCCAGGATCTGATTATCGTTGCGGTGCTTCTGGCCGCAGGCGCTGTGCTGAAACTGTTTGTCGGCAGCGTAATCAACTTCTTCGGCATGAAGCCGAATTTCATCATCGCGTCCTACTGCCTGGCGATCCTGCTGGTGCGGCCGAAGCTTCCGGGATGCGCGATCATCGGTATCCTGGCCGGCGCCATCTGCCAGTTCCTGCCGGGTACCCCGTGGCTGAATTTCATCTCCGAACTGCTGGGCGCCGTGGCGATGTACTTTATGATGAAGGTGCCGTTCAAGTTCGGCAAGCTGGACCTGAATCCGCTGCTGTCCACATTTGTTTCCACGGTGATCTCCGGCGGCAGCTTTGTGGTCTGCCTGTTCGTGTTCATGCATATGGAGACCAGCGGCCTGGTGGCCTATATCCCGATCGTGCTGGGCACCGCCGCCATCGGCAGCGTACTTGTCCAGCTGCTGTACCTGCCCCTGAAGAAAGTACTGAACCGGTAATGCGGAGGCACATGCGCTTCAGCGCGTAAACGTGCCTCCCGGCCACAGCCGACTGTTACTGCGGGCAGAAAAACAATGCGGGGACGGATTACGGCGATCGCAGGATGAGAAACAAAGGAGCAAAAACCCATGATCCAGATCCAGGATTTTTCCTTTACCTATAAAAACGGCGAAAACCCTGCCCTGCAGGAAATCAGCCTGACGGTTCCGGACGGCGGTTTCCTCGGGATCATCGGCCCGGCCGGCGCGGGAAAGACCACGCTGGCCCGGGCAATCGCCGGGATTATTCCGCATCATTATCCGGGAGATTTCTATGGAAGCGTGACCGTGAATGGCCTGGACACGGTGGATTCAAAGATCGTTGATCTGTCCCGCCTGGTCGGTATGGTTTTCCAGGATGTGGAGAGTCAGATCATCTCCCCGCTGGTGGAGGATGAACTGCTGTACGGGCTTGAAAACTTCGGGGTGCCGCGGGAGGAAATCCCCGGACGGATGGAAGAAGCACTGGCGAAGGTCGGGGTTTCGGACCTGCGGGAGCGGAGCATTGCTTCCCTTTCCGGCGGACAGCGGCAGAAGGTGGCGATCGCGTCGATCATCGCGCTGAAGCCGAAAATCCTGGTTCTGGACGAGCCGACCGGTGAACTGGATCCCCGGAGCAGCCGGCAGATCTTCAGCCTGCTGAAGGAACTGAATGAAGAGCAGGGGATTACCGTGATCCTGATCGAGCAGAAGATCATGCTGCTGTGCGAATTCGCCCGGCAGCTGGCGGTGCTCAGCAAGGGACGGATCATCCGACAGGGCGAGACCCGGGATGTGCTTTCCCATGCGGACGAACTGCAGGCGCTGGGCGTCAACTGTCCCCGGGTGACCACGCTGAGCCGTATGCTGTCGGAGAAGACCAGAGCAGAACAGCCTGTCTGCATCAATCTGGACGAGGCGGAGAACATGGTAAGGAGGCTGATCCCATGATCGAACTGGACAAAGTCAGTTTTGCCTATGCGGATCAGGGACCGTCCGTGCAGGATGTATCCTTCCGGCTGGAAAAGGGTGAGTTCGCAGCGATCCTCGGTGCCAACGGCGCCGGAAAAACAACGACAGTCCGCCTGATGGACGGACTGCTGAAACCCACGTCCGGACGGGTGCTGATCGGCGGCATGGATACCGCGGCGAGCTCCGTCAGCGAGCGGGCTGCGAAAGTCGGCTTCCTGTTCCAGAACCCCGACCGGCAGATCTGCAAGAACACGGTGCGGGAAGAGATTCTTTTCGGTCTCAGGACGGTCCGGGGACAGGACGGCGAAGAGGCCCTTCAGGCGCGTACGGATGAGATCCTGAAAGAATTCTCCTTTTCCGGAGAGGAAGAGCCCTTCTCCCTCAGCCGCGGCCAGCGGCAGCGGGTCGCCCTGGCGTCCATTCTGGCGGTGGAACCGGAGATCCTGATCCTGGACGAGCCGACTACGGGCCTGGATTATCTGGAATGCTGCCAGATCATGGATCGGATCCGCCGGATGAACGAGGAGCAGCAGGTCACGGTGGTTATGGTATGCCACGATATGGAAGTTGTGCTGGATTACGCGCACCGGGCGCTGGTGATGGCCGGCGGGAGACTGCTGGCGGACGGAGCGGTGCCGGAGATCTTCCGGGATACGGATCTGATGGAAAAGGCATCCATCCTGCCGCCCCAGATGATCGGCCTCGGCCTGCGGCTCGGCGCCGGATTTGAAAACGCAGACTCGCCGGAAAAGATGGCGGAAACCGTGCTGGCGCTCCGGGGAAAGGGGGCCGCACAATGAACAACCTGTTTCAGTATGTGCCGGGCAATTCCCTGATCCACCGGATGAATCCGGTGACGAAGATTTTCCTGACAATCATTATCTGCGTAGCAGCTTTTGTGACGGACCGGCTGCTGTTCCTGGTGGGACTGCTGGCGGTGGATCTGCTGATCGGCATCGTCGCGGGCGTGGCGAACCGGACGTGGAACATTTTCCGGGGACTTCTGAAGATTGCCGTGTTCCTGTTCCTGCTGCAGGTGCTGCTGACCCGGAAGGGGACGCCTGTTTTCTGGATCATTACGGACCAGGGACTGCTGACCGCAGGGAAAGTGGTTCTCCGCCTGGTGGTGGTCTGTATGCCGCTGGCGCTGGTGCTGGCTGTGACGCGGATTACCGACCTGACCAACGCGATGGTGCAGGTGCTGCACGTACCGTATCAGTATGCGTTTACCCTGTCCACCGCGATCCGGTTTATTCCCCAGTTCCTGGAGGAAATGAGCGGTATTATGGAAGCGCAGACCGCCCGGGGCGTCGCTTTTGACAAAGCCCGGGGACTGAAGAAATTTTCCATGATCCTGCCGCTGTGCGCACCGCTGCTGATCTCCTCTGTCCGCCGGACTGACCAGACGGCTGTCGCCGCCGAAGTGCGCGGCTTCCGCCTGCGGACCCGTGAATCCGGATATAAAAAGTATCCGTTCACGGCCGTAGATCTCGGCGCGGTGCTGTTCTCCCTTGCACTGCTGGCCGGTGCGATTCTGCTGTAAACCGAAATGCGATTATTTGTCCGCCTGTGACTCCGTGTGACCGATGGCGATCACGGAAGTGACGGTGCGGACAAATTTTTTCTTTTTATAGACGGCAAGTTTATTGAGCATACGCCCGCGGAAGACCAGGGCCATCGTGTTGCCGCCGTCCAGGTTCAGCGCCTGGGTCACGCCTTTTTCCTTCATAAGCTCCGCAACCCGCTGCAGGACGGTGCCTTTGCTTTCTTCCATCCGGCCCTGAACGGACAGGAGCAGGTAATGACCCGGCTCGATCATGCCCAGGGCATGGCGCGGTTCAACGCTTTTATAGTAATGATAGACTTTGTCGTTGATCTCCCCGTCGCGGATCAGGATCGGGCCGAAGCTGAATACATTTACCGCACCCATGGCCAGGAGTTCTTCGGCGGTATGTTCATTGCACTCATAGACTTCCAGGCGGCCGTCCGGATACTGGGCCATCATGTCCAGGTTCGGCAGATGGTGGCCGCTGGTCCGGTTGGTGTCCGTGCAGATAACCTGCCCGTTCCGGATGATGATTCCCACGGTTTCCTTATTGTTCATGCGCGTGGCGAAGAAGTCGTCCGAGAAGGCAAGGACGCAGTTTGCTTCCTCTGCGATGACATAGGGATACTGGTACTTTTTGCCGGGCCGTTCCGGATCGGTCATGACGGAGTAAAAAGCTTCTCCGCTCCGGGTGCGGATATCCGTTTCGTACCATTCCAGGGGAATGGAGGAGTCTTTCCGCCGGGTGATCACGATCCGCAGATTATGGGACACATAGACCCAGAGGCCATCCTCATCGTTCTCATAAACATATTCCCCTTCGCCGGGCAGAAAACCGTCACCGTCCAGATCCGGCCAGTCCGGTTCGGGCATGGGCGCGGGTGTCGCGAGGGGGACAAGCGTATCGTAGGGCCGTCTGACGGCCGCGTCCGAAAAAAGCAGGGCCCGGGTGGCCTCGTCTACCGTGCCGGTTTCCGGCAGGCCGTTTGTCCGCTGGAAAATCCGGACAGATTCGGATGTCCGCTCTGTATATGTCTTTGTCAGTTTTCCGTCCGTGATATACCGGAGTTCCTTCAGCCGCTCCTTGATCTCAAGCACTTCCTGCCCCTTGTCGCCGACGGAAAAGTCTGCGGCGGCACAGCAGGCCTGCAGCAGCAGGACCGCGGTCAGCAGGAACAGCAGGATTTTTTTCATGGAACCTCCCCGTAACGCATCGGATTGACTGATGCCATGATAGTGCGCAACGCCCCAAAAGTCCAGACTGAGCTTGACTTGAGCGGGCAAAACGCTATACAATGCACACGCTGCCAACAATTTCCACATATAGCGAGGAACAGATGAAGACGAGCCATATCCGGATCGATACCCCTGCAGGCGGGATGACGGCGCTGATGATGCGGCCGGAGAAGACGGATCAGCCTGTCCCGGGACTGCTGTGGCTTCACGGCGGCGGATATGTGACGGGCATGGCAGCCATGGTCCATTTCACCATGGGTCATGTGCTGGCGGAACACTTCGGGTGCGTACTGATCGCGCCGAACTACCGCCTGGCGCTGAAACATCCGTATCCTGCGGCGCTGGAAGACAGCTATGCGGCGCTGCGGTATCTGTATGACCACGCGGAGGAACTGGGCGTGGACAGGAACCGGATCATCGTCGGCGGAGAGAGCGCCGGCGGCGGACTGGCTGCGGCGGTCTGTATCTGCGCCCGGGACCGGGGAGAGATCCCGGTGTCCTTCCAGATTCCGCTTTATCCAATGCTGGACTGTGAGGACACGGATTCCTCCCGCCACAGCCATTCCCACGGCTGGGGTACGCGCCGCAACCACTGGGGCTGGCGCAAATATCTGCGGGAGATGTACGGAACCGACAAGGTACCGGCATGGGCGTCGCCTTCCCGGGAAACGGATTACGCCGGGCTGCCGCCCTGCTACACCTATGTGGAGGACAATGAACCGTTCCATGATGAGACCGTAACCTACGTGAAGAATCTGCGGGAAGCCGGGGTGGAAGCACAGATGGACATTTTCCACGGCAACATTCACGGGTTTGACGCGATGACCTGGACGAAGAACGCGAAAGCCGCGAAGCAGAAACTGCTCAGGGCAGCCGAGAAGTATATGGGATCATCATATTGCAATGAAGGGAAGGACATGGTAGAATCGTTTCGTAATAAGGATTGAGTGAGAACTGCGCGGGCGTTCGGGTGGGCGCCGGGAAGAAGCACGCAGACGGAGGATCAAATGGATATTCTTGATTTTGTAATGCTCCTGGGCGGAGTGGCGATGTTCCTCTACGGAATGTCGCTGATGGGAGACGGACTGAAAAAGGTCGCGGGCAACAAGCTCGAGCTGATCCTTTACCGGCTTTCCAGCAATCCGCTCAAGGGCATTTTGCTTGGTACGGGGGTCACCGCGGTGATCCAGTCCTCGTCCGCGACGAGCGTCATGGTGGTCGGCTTTGTCAACTCCGCCATGATGAAACTGCGGCAGGCGATCGCGATCATCATGGGCGCGGTCATCGGTACGAGCATTACCGGGTGGATTATCTGCCTTTCCAGCGTCGGCGGAACCTCCCCGGCGCTGAAGCTGCTGAGCACGGAGGCGCTGGCCGCGATCACGGCAGTGGCGTCGATCATCCTCAAGAGCGTGGTCAAAAAGCGCAGCACAAAGCATATCGCGGATATCCTGATGGGTTTTGCGGTGCTCATGTTCGGCATGAAGACCATGAGCGGCTCTGTATCCGCCCTGAAGGAGGATCCCGGCTTTATCTCCTTCCTGACTAGCTTTTCCAATCCCTTCCTGGGCATCCTGATCGGTATCGTGTTCACGGCCATCCTGCAGAGCGCGTCCGCCTCGGTCGGTATCCTGCAGGCGCTGTCCAGCACAGGCCTGATCACCCTGGATGAGGCCCTGCCGATCATCCTGGGTATCGCCATCGGTGCGTCCGTGCCGGTGTTGCTTTCCGGCATGGGATCCCCCAAGGACGGCAAGCGGACCGCGATCTCCTATCTGGTGATCGAAACCCTGCGGGTGATCCTGTTCGCTGCGGTATTCTACGGGCTGAACGCGATTCTTCATTTCTCCTTCATCCATCAGACGATGGACATGTTCTCCATCGCCCTGCTGAACACCCTGTTCCGCGTTTCCACGGTGATCGTGCTGGCGCTGTTTATCCCGCTGATCGAAAAACTGGTGGTAAAACTGGTACCCGGCAATCCCGCGGATGAAGAAAACACCCGGGATATGGACCGGCTGGAGGAACGCTTCCTGGCCTATCCGACGCTGGCTGTTGAGCAGACCCGCCTGACGATCAACAAGATGGCGGAGCTGACGCAGAAGTCCATGAACGTCGCCATCGGCTTACTGGACGAGTATTCCGAGAAAGACTTTGCCGAGGTGGAAAGCCTTGAGGGTATCGTGGATCGGTACGAGGACAAGATTGGCAGCTACCTGATGAAGCTGACTGGCCGGGAAATGACCGAGACCCAGAACAAGGCCGTGAGCCAGTATCTGCGGGCAATTACAGACCTGGAGCGGATCAGCGACCATGCGATGAACATTGCCGAACGCGCGCAGGAACTGAAAGAGAAAAAGATTTCCTTCTCCGACAAGGGAAAGAAGGAAATGGACACCCTGAAAGACGCAATTCTGGAGATCCTGAGTATCACTTTCAGCTGTTTCCTGGAGGATGACACAGATGAAGCCTACCGGGTGGAACCGCTGGAGCAGGTGATCGACAAGCTTTGCCAGAAAATGCGGGAGAAACACACCGCACGGCTGCAGAAGGGCAAGTGCACCATCGGCCAGGGATATGTTTTCAACGACCTGATTGCGGACTTTGAGCGTGTGAGCGATCACTGCTCGAACATCGCGATCGTGATCGTGGACCTGATGAGCAACTCACTGGACGTGCACGAACTGAGCGAATCGATGCATGAGGGCCATCCGGACCGCTATGATGAATACTATGAGGAATTCCGCTCTAAGTATCTGAAGAAAAAGGACAAGGACGAGGAGTAAAGGAAAGATGGATCTTCAGCGGATCAAAGAGATGGAAGAACGCCTGAACAGGTGCACGGCGGCCAGGGCAGACCTGGACCGGCAGCTGGGCAGGATGGAAGAACTGCGGGAGGACATGATCCGGCTGTTTGCCTACTACGGCAGCGAGGACTGGTATGAGGACCGGGAAGGAGAGATCCCGAAGGATGTTCCCGCAGGCGTACTCTCCGAGGATCTGGTATATGACGAGATCACGGCGATCCGGGACTCCGCGTTCCGTATGATGGAACTGTCGACGGATATCCTGAAGAACAGAATATAAAACAAAAGGGGAAGTGCTCATGCCGCTGACGGCATGAGCACTTTGATTTTATTCTTCATTCCAGAACAGTTCATCCAGGGTTTTCCCCAGTGCTTTGCAGATGGCGATACACAGGTTGATCGTCGGGTTATAGTCGCCTTTCTCGATCGCGTTGATCGTCTGACGGGAGACGTTGCACTGCTTCGCGAGCTGTTCCTGGGAAAGGTCCAAAGCCGCGCGGGCCGCTTTCAGTTTGAGGTTCTTCATTCTTTCGCCTCTTTTCTGTTCCGGACTGTTTTTATGATCAGCGTGATCAGGATCGCCAGAAAACAGATGAACATCAGGGAAGGCGCGCCGCAGTCAAAGGTCAGGACACCGTTCTTAAACAATTCTCCTTCTGTCAGATACCGGATGGACGCCAATCCTTCCGCCAGAACAACAAGGCTGAAGACCGCGATCTGGGTCCTGCTGTCGCCGCGGATCGAGATGAAGGCGTCGTGCAGGATGCAGTAAATTGTAAAGACGGTCACGCTGAGGATCAGGGCGGCAAAGGCGGCGAAGCCGGGGGTTACGACGGTGAGACAGTTCAGTTCATAAAGTAAAACAATGATCATCAGCAGGAACAACGCGGTGTAGAAACCGATCTGATATCCTTTTGCCCGGATCTTCAGCTGCATCTCGTCATATTCATAGTTCTTCTGCATTGCTTTCCGGGAAAGGAACCATGCGGCGACCATTACGCCGACCATGATTCCCAGAGCCAGTACAGTTCCTCTTGTCATATTCATTTCCTCCTCAGGATGTATTGATTCATCATTTGCTCCGGAGCACCGGCGGCCGGCCCGGTTCTTCTGAGCACAGGAGGATAGTACAACAAGTTTGCTATAATGTCAAGTAAAATTTACAAAAAGAATGATAAAAAATTCAAAATGTCAAAAAACGGAGGAAGCGGATGCTCCGCTTCCTCCGGGAGTACGGTATATGGTCAGTTCGTTCCTGCCAGTTCCACGCCGTTCACGTAAAGCGTATAGCCGTTGGAGACGACACTTTCGGCGCTGCCGGAGAACGAGGTTACATAAGTATCCGCCGTCAGGGTCCAGGTGCTGGTTTCGTCAAGGGAGACATTGACCGTTCCGATCTCTGTGGAGACCTGTTCTCCCCTGGCGTTTACGATTTCGCCGCTGATACAGCCTTCAAAGGAGGAGCCGTTTTTCAGGGTCAGGGTCAGGGCGGAGTTATCGCCCACCAGGATGGTTCCGGCCAGTGACTGCGCATCGGCGACCAGTTCCGCGATGTTGGAGGCTCCGTGCCAGCCGTCATCGCAGACGGAGAGCAGGACGTTGCTGCCTTCATTGACCAGGTCCACACCGCTGAGGGTGATGACCGCGTGGGTGTTTGTCACATGGAACATATGCCCGCTGAGGCTGGTCAGGCTGCCGCCGGTCATGGTAAAGGAGGAAGTGCCGCTGTCCGCGTCACCGCTCATGGACTGATAGATCATGATTGTGTCCAGGAAGGTGGCGTTGCTGTTGCACTGGGTGTTATTGGCGGTCATGTCGCAGTTTTCCAGTGTAATCGAATTCATGCCTTCGATGCAGACGCCCTCGGAGAGGTTGGACACCAGGGTCGCGTTCTTCACGGTGATATCCGCGGTGGAATAGATTGCGGGGGAACCCAGGCCGTTTGAGGTATAGGTACCGCCGTCCACGACCACCGTACCGCCGCCCCGGTCGGTCCGGATCGGCGCGGAGGACCGGCCCGAAGTGGTGACGGTCAGGTTCTCGGCGTAGGTGACGCCGCCGCCGGTGGTCATGATGCCGCCGGAACCGTCGCCGATGGTGGTGATGACCGTATCGGAAATATGCAGGGTGGTGCCGTCGCCTTCCGCGCCGTTCCGGCCGCCGTTGCCGCCGTAGACGAAGACGCCGTTGGCGCCGGAGGCGGAGGACTCAACCGTGCCGCCGGTGATAACCACGTCCGCGCCGTCCTTGATCAGCACAGCCGCGTTCAGGCCGTAGAAGTTGCAGCTGTCTCCGCCGTCGGAATCCCCGGTTTTGCTGACCGACGGATTGTCGAGGGTGACGCCGGCCTGGGTGATCAGGAGGGCGTTTTCATCCGAGGTATCGGAGGTGTAGGTTTCGTTGATCTGTGTTTTCACGGTCGTGTCGCCGCTGATTTCCGTAGCCGCGACATAAGTGATATCCGCAGACTGGGCTCCGGGAGGCGTTCCGCCGCCGAAACCGCCGCCACCGGAAGGCGGATCTCCGGGAGGATTGCCGCCGCCAAAGCCGTCCGGCGGTTCAGGCGGATTGCTGCCGTCGAAGCCTTCAGGCGGCTCTCCGGGCGGGTCACCGGGAGGCGTTCCGCCGTCAAAGCCTCCGGGAGGGGCCTCAGGCGGCGTGCTTCCGGCGTCTTCCGCAAAGGCGCTGAAAGCGGTGAGGAGCAGGGCGATTGCCAATATAAAAGATAATAGTTTCTTCATCGGTTTCATCTCCGTTTCCGTTCGGGTTTGTTTCCGGGAACGTCCTCCCGGCAGCACCTATTCTGCATATGAAACTTAAAATAACCTTGAAGGAATCTTTCTTTTCAGAAAATGTGTTTTCCTGTTATTCTGCAGCGGGGAATGATATAATGTTCCTGATAAAGGAAGAAAAGAGCACAGGATATGAAGGACGGAGAAATCAGGGCACTGCAGGAGATCATTGACCGCTCGCGCCGGATTGTCTTTTTCGGCGGGGCAGGGGTTTCCACGGCCAGCGGGATCCCGGATTTCCGTTCCGCAGAAGGTCTGTATGCGGAAGAAGAGGACGGCCTCTCCCCGGAAATGATCCTGAGCAAATCTTTTTTCTATCTGCAGCCGGAACGCTTTTTTGATTATTACCGGCGTCACCTGCTGTATCCGGAAGCGAAACCCAACGCGGCTCACCGGAAACTGTTTGAACTGGAGCAGGCGGACAAGCTGCGCGGCATCGTGACCCAGAATGTGGACGGACTGCATAAGGCTGCCGGGAATATCCGGGTTTACGAACTCCACGGAAACGTACATGAGAATTACTGCATGGAGTGCAACGCGGCCTATCCGATGGAATCGATCCTGAATTCGGAAGGCATTCCCCGCTGCAGGGAGTGCGGCGGCGTGATCAGGCCCAACGTGACGCTGTATGGGGAACCGCTGGAGAAGTATGTCTGCATCGGGGCGATCCGGGAGATCACGAACGCGGATACGCTGATCGTGGCCGGGACCTCGCTGGCGGTGGAACCGGCGGCATCGTTCATCAGCCATTTCAGGGGAAAGAACCTTGTAATCCTGAACCGGACTCCGATCCCGGCAGAGGAACAGGCGACGCTTGTGATCCACGGGGATGCAGCGGAGATTATGGACCGGATCCGCTGCGGCTGAACAGACGGGAAAAATAACCGGGCCTATTTTTCCGATCCGGTCCTGTTATTCTTTTTCCGCCTTGCTATAATGTCATCGTACCAAGTGATTGGTACAGCTGAAACAAACAGGAGGATGGAATGATGAGCTGGATTATGTCAATTGCCGCGGGACTCGCGATCGGATATTTTATTTATCAGATGGTCGTCAGCAAGAACGGCGGAGTAAAGACCACGGGACGGATTCATAAGAGCGTGAAGGACAAAAAGATTGCCGGCGTGTGCGGCGGCATCGCGGAATACCTGAACGCGGATCCTACGATCATCCGCCTGGTCTTTGCCCTGATGGTCCTCGGCTGGGGTACCGGCGTTCTGGCCTATATCGCCTGTGCGCTGATCCTGCCCGAAGGGGACAGTGAAGATACTGAAGAAGAATAAAAACAACGGCTGATCTCCGGTCCGGAGGTCAGCTTTTTGTGTAAAGATCCTGACGGAAGAGGTGGATGAAAATGGACCGGAAAACACTGATCCAGGCCGTTGCGAAATTCCTTGCCGGCGTTGTGCTGGTGGGGGCATTGCTGTTTATCCCGGCGGGAACGCTTGCGTGGCCCCAGGGATGGCGGCTGATGGTAATCCTGTTCGTGCCGATGCTGCTGGCGGGTATCGTGATGATCGGGAAAAATCCGGAACTGCTCAAAAAACGCCTGAACGCAAAGGAAAAGCAGAAGGAACAGCAGGATGTTGTGAAACTCAGCGGACTGATGTTCCTTGCAGCTTTCATCCTGGCCGGGCTGAACTACCGCTTCGGCTGGATCATCCTGCCGGACTGGATCTCCTGGGTGGCTGCGGCGATTTTCCTGATCTCCTACGGCCTGTATGCCGAAGTGATGCGGGAAAACACTTACCTGTCCCGGACCGTTGAAGTGCAGGAAGACCAGAAGGTGATCGATACGGGCCTGTACGGGATTGTCCGCCATCCGATGTATATGAGTACGCTGTTCCTGTTCCTGGCGATGCCGCTGGTACTGGGCTCCCTGATTTCTTTCCTGGTTATGCTGCTGTATATCCCGATCATCGCCAAGCGGATCCGGAACGAGGAACAGGTGCTGGAAGAAGGGCTTCAGGGTTATACGGAATACAAGCAGAAGGTGAAATACAAGGTGATTCCGTTTATCTGGTAATACAATGCGTATTTGAAAAGCCGGTCCGCAGGGACCGGCTTTTGCAGTCGGGTTTCCGGATGATCAGTATTCACCGACCATTTCCATTGCTGCAACGCACCGCAGCAGTTCCGGATCGATCCGGTCCCGGCCGTAGGCGTCCATGAAACGCTCCGAATAGCGGGTGGTGCCGAGATTGAAGGCAAGGGTCCAGATGCCCCACAAAAGATCAACATGCCTGTCGGAGATCCCGCCGGCTCCCACGTCGATGAACCCGGAAAAACGCCAGTGATCCAGCAGGATATTCGGGAGACAGTAATCTCCGTGGATCAGGACTTCCCTTTTCAGCAGGGGCAGTCCGCGTTCCGCGCATTTCCAGGCCTCTTCCGCGGAAGGAAATTCCCACAGGCCGCGGAAAAGTTCCGGTTCATATTTGCCGCGGTTGTGTCCTGAACGGACGAGAGCCTTGTAAGAGTCCAGCCGGTCCTGTACCGGGCAGTCATCCGCCTGAATTTCGTGAAGCTTCCTCAGCTGCACCGCCACGATGTCACACAGCCTTTCCGGCTCGGCTTTGTACATCGCATGGGTACAGTCCTCGCCGGGAATGCGCCGCGTCAGGAGAAAATCGTGATTGTCCGCGGTGATATAGGACAGGACTTCCGCAGACAAACCCAGCGAATGGTAATAGGCGGTCATGACGGATTCATCCTTCAGCTTTCCGGCGGCATACCGCTTCAGAAACAGGCCGCCTTCCCTGTCGATATACCATACGCGGGCTTCTTCGGAACAGCTGCTGTCATATACGTCAGCATTCAGCAGATACGGCCTGATCTCATCCGGAAACAGGCCGGGATCCATTTCGGTTCGGGTACGGTTCATGATTGTCCTCCGTTGACCGGTCAACCGGCTGAGACCGTGCAGAGTTTTCCGCGCAGGATATAGCCGATCTTCTCATAGCAGGCGTTTGAAGCGATGTAGTTTGCGTCCGTATAGAGCATGGGCATATAACCCATATCGGATACGAGCTTTGTGACCTCATACACCAGGTGCTGGGCGTAATATTTCCTGCGGCGTTCAGGCAGCGTAAAAACGCTTGCCAGGGAGGCAAGTTTTTGATTGATCCGGTAGGAGCAGCAGGCCACTGTTCTGCCTGCCGCGTCTTTCCAGAAAAAGAACTCGTTTTTCCCGATGTGCTCCTGCGCTTTTTCCACGCAGTATTCCCGGGACGGCGGGTTTTCTCCGATCTCTTTATAGAACAGGGCAATCAGATCCGCGACTTCTTCCGTATCATCCGGCGTGCAGCGGTACAGGCTGCCGTCCGCCGGGTGATCCGGGACGGCGGGAGAGGGACAGTCGTAGGCGAAAAGCTGCATATGGACGCCTGCTTTCCGGCCGTTCTGTTCCGCTTTTTTCATGAAGTAATCCGCCAGTTCATACTTCATGTTGAAACGGTATCCGTCCGAAAGCGGACGGTATTCAGCCGCCAGGTTCCAGGCCTTTTCCTTAACAGTATCCGGGCATCCGTCCGGGGTCCAGATCCAGACCGGGAACCGCGCGGCGGAGTGGCAAAGGATCAGGTTCTCGTGATTCGTCCGGATCAGGTCGCAGTCCTCCCGCAGGATCCTGTCCAGCACCGCAAAAGTATATTTGTCCTGAGTCAGCAGTTCAAAGTCTTTTTCATTGACAAATGGATCCATCCTGTCCTCCGTTAAGCCAGGCCGAAGGCCTTGTCTGCCAGGTCCATGGTTTGCTCGAAGGTCCGGTTCTCATCCCGCCAGATGACCGGGAAACCTGCGTTCAGAAGCTCGTCATAGCTTTCCTTTGAGTGGAGCTGTGTGAGCATTTCCCGGTAGTTGTCCAGCGCTGCCTGGGGATCCGGTTCTTCCATCATCAGCTGATAGAGGAACTGCTTTTCCGCGTCGGGCCGGTCAAAAAAACGGTTGATGCCGTCTTCCGGAGGCGCCATCATGACCAGCACGTGATGTTCGTCCGTGATCCTGTGGAGCGTTTCGATGCGGATGTTGGTATCCACAAAGATTTTCCTGTCCTGTGCTTCCGGCTTTGCCAGAAGCTCTTCGAGCATCTGCAGTTCGATGATCTCGCATTCCTTTTTGGTGTTCTTCAGCCAGGTGATATACTGTTCCGGCGTACGACGGATAAACTCATGCCAGTCCTGCAGGTCCCGGGTATAGCACAGGTTGGGGAACTCTTTGCTGTCCAGCTCCGGCAGTTTCGCATCGTGGTAGTTTTCTTCCAGGGCGATCCCGTTGTGCCGTTTTGCCAGATTTTTAACTGTGGTGGATTTCCCGGCATAGGAGGTTCCGATGATAAAATAAACATTATTCAGATCCATATTGATCTCCTTTATATAACACTCTGATTTACAAACGCGGCCGTGACTTTGCCGCTGTCTTCCACTGTGAAGCGGGAGACAGACCCGCTGCACCCGTTGAAACGGAAACGCCCGCGGTCCTCCACGGACTGGCCGGTCAACATAGACTGCAGAAAGCTGAGCGTCGTTCCGTGAGAAACCACGAGAATCCGCTCCGCGGAGGAAGCCATCATGTCCTGGTAAAAGGGGAAAAGACGATTCCACAGTTCCCGGTCCGATTCCGCGTCCGGGAAAGGGCGGTAGTCCGGATCGAATCCGGAGCCTCGGGGCGCTTCATGCGCCCGGTACCATTCCCGCGTCTTGCCGTTGCCTTCGCCGGCGTTTACTTCCCGCAGTTCCTCCCGGACCACCGGGTTGAGGCCGAGGGTGCGGTTGATCTCTTCCGCGGTCTGGCGGGTGCGGATCTGCGGGGAAACATACATCTCCCAAGTGCCGTCGCAACCGGCGGCTTTCAGCCATTCGCCGATCCGGAAAGCCTGTTCCCTGCCGCGCCGGGTCAGCTGCCAATCCTGCCAGGCACCGATGTGCCCGTTTATATGATGCTCGGATTCCGTATGCTGTACCAGGATGATGGTTTTCATACCTGCCTGCCTCCCATGTATTCCTCCCTCGTCAGGAGACAGGAATCTATTTTTTTGACCGTGCCGTCCCAGGGGCGGGTCAGCTCATAGGAACGGTCATAACGGAAGCCGAAGGATTCGGCCAGCTTTTTTGACTTTACGTTGTCAAAGTCGTATCCGTACCGGAAGGTCTCCGCGCCCAGTTCCCGGAAGCCCAGGTCCAGCAGCAGGGCGACGATCTCTTTTCCGTAGCCTTTTCCCTGATACTTTGTTCCGACGCAGATCCCGCACTCTTCGAAGCAGCCGGGTTCTTCCTCCCGGATGGCGCACATGCCGACCGCTTCGTCCGTATCCTTCAGGGCAACGAACCAGGCGTAATTCTCTTTCTGGTAATTCATACTTCTGGCACATCTGTCCCGGGCTTCCGCTTCCGTCAGGGTGGGTTGGAAAAGCATCCACCGGTATACGGCCTCATCGCCCCAGACGTTTGCCAGCATGGACTGCCAGTCCGATTCCTTTGCCTTGCGCAGAATGATGTGTTCGCCTTCCAGGGTTTCATACATGGCGGATCTTTTTCCTTTCATCATTATGCCGCGGGTTCCAGTGCCTCTTCTGTCCGGATATAGCGGTAGATATACTTCTCAGCGAGTTCGCCGATCCGGCCGGACGCTGCTTCTTCCGCCAGGAACTGATTCACATAAGCCAGCAGTTCTTCACTTCCTTTGGGCATCAGCACGCCCAGGTCGCCGTGGGTGAAAGGTTCGAAGATCAGCGGCGCCGCCAGGCGGTCGTCCTGGCCGACATAGTAACCGGCCTCCAGGATTTCCGTGATCATGACGTCCGCCTCTCCGGCTGCGACCAGTCCGGGGATTTCCTGATTCACGTCGTGGATGATCAGGGTCGCGTCCGGCAGATTTTCCCGGGCGAATTTTTCATTCAGCCCGCCGGGGTTTTCCATCACCCGAACCTCCGGCCGGTTAATGGCTTCCAGGCTGGTGTACTTATCCGCGTCTTCCGCCCGGCACAGGACCGTCTTGCCGTTGCCGAGATAGCCGTCGGACATCAGCGCCTGTTCTTTCCGGGCGTCGGTTACCGTAATGCCGCAGATTGCCAGGTCAAACTTTCCGGCGAGGGTATCTTCCATCAGGGTGGGCCAGGAGGTCTTTACGTATTCGATCTCCACCCCCAGGGACGCGGCCAGGTCTTCCGCCAGTTCCGCGTCAAAGCCCACATAAGTGTTTGTTTCCGGATCCAGACAGAACATCGGCTGATAATCCCCGGCTGTGCCGACCCGCAGCATGCCGCCGGCCCGGATCTCTTCCGGGGTCCGGGGAAGCGTTCCTTCTGCGCCGGCAGCGCCAAAGCACAGCAGTGATAACGCAAGGATGGCGATCAATATTCGTTTCATGGATTGTTCTTCCTTTCTTCCGGATCATTCCGCGGCAGCGCAGACTTCAAAGAGCTTCTGGGTATCCGTGAACTTTCCGTAATAGCTGCTGTTCATGACGACGCAGAGATACTGCTCGTCCTGAACGGTAAAAACGGAAACGAGACAGTTGCCGGCCCGGGTGGTCATCCCGGTCTTTACGCCGGCGACATTTCCGTTGTAATATCCGCTGTTTGCAAGGAGCATTTTGTTTGTGTTCTTCAGCGAAATGGTCTTTCCTTCCTCGCTGGTGATTTTTGCCGTAGGCAGGCCGCAGATCTCAGACAGGACCGGATTGGCCAGGAAGACTTTCGCGATTCTCAGGATATCTTCGGCAGTGGTGCGCTGCTCCTTGTCATCCAGCCCCACCACATTCCTTGCGGTTGTGTGTGCTGCGCCGATCTCCGCCGCTTTCCGGTTCATGGCCGCGACGAAAGTGTCGATGGCGTCTTCATAGGACAGACTGTCGTTTCCTTCCAGTTTCCGGCCGCAGTACACGCCCAGGGCGTAGGCGGCGTCTGCGCCGGAGGGCAGCAGCAACCCTTCCAGCAGTTCTCTTACGGTCAGGGTCATTCCGTATTCCAGGCTGGCCCGGGAACAATCCAGCGGAGGGATATAGATCTCCGTGCCGACCCGGACGGAGTCGTCCGGATCCGCTGCGTCCAGCACGGTCAGGGCCGTGATCATCTTCAGGGTGGACGCAGGATAAATGAGATCATCGCTGTCCACGGCATAGATTGCCTGTTCGTCCCGGGTATCGTCCGCAAGCCTGACCAGCAGGATGTTCTGCGCTTCCAGAGCCAGGCCGTCCGTGTTGTACACCTTCGGCGCCGGCGTCGGTTCCGGGGTCGTGAAGACAAGCGTCGTCAGCATGGGGTTGGGTGTGGGCGTGGATCCGGGTTCGGCCGGGGCTTCCGTCGCCAGCCGCGCGGCTGTGTTTTCCCGGACCTTCGGTTTCGGAATGGTCACGATATAATTTACTGTGAACAGGACCGCTTCCATCGTGACGACGAGGATCACGCAGAAACGGATCAGATGCATGTGACGGCGCCAGGAACGGGGAATCCGGGGCAGCAGTGCGCGGCCGACACGGGTCCGGTCGAAACCGAGCTTCTGCTCCAGCATGCACAGCAGGCAGCCGGACAGGCCGCCGATGGTATTCAGAATGATATCGTCCACATCGGAAACCCGGAAGTTGAACATCTGGGCACATTCCACAAACAGGGAGATGCCGGCTGAAACAGCAGCGGTGCGGAGCAGCTGCTGTTTCCGGGTATAGGCCGGGTGCAGCAGCACCTCGAAAAAGCCGATCGGCATGAACAGCAGCACATTGCCGAAGAAATTGAGCGGGTGTGCCAACCATTCCGACAGGACCCTGAAGGGAATCAGGTTCAGCCGCTCCGTGGAGAAGGCAAACCGGCGGAAGAAATAGGTGGGACTCAGCAGCACATAGAACAGATGTGCCAGATACATGGCCAGCATGATCAGCAGGATCTTCAGCCAGACGTTTTTCTTTTCTTCCAGCACAGGCTTACGGAAGACAACGGCAAGCAGTACAACGGCAAACAGTTCCGTCAGCACAAAACGGATCCATGAATCGATATTGAACAAGGGCTATCCTCCTTAGCAGGACCTGCCGGCGTATTACCGGATCTCAAAGGACAGGATGTTGGGAAGATCATCCGTGCCTGTACGGGTATACTGCATTTCGGAAACAATCCCCTTCAGCAGGGAAAGGGACAGTTCGTCGCCGGTTCGGGTGATATCCCGCTCCGGGCCGTTCCATGACACGGTGACAGCTGCGGTTTCTTCCGCTTCGGCATATTCGACCACTGCCCTGATCCGGGGGCTCTCCAGACCGGGCAGGATCTGCTGGCGGATTGCCTCTTCAAGGGCCAGATGGATCCGGGAGGAAAGTTTTGCCGGGATCTGGTTTTTGGCGCAGTACCGATCGATCTCTCCGCTCATCCCCGGGAAATCATGATCTTTCTTTTCAATGAGCAGTTCCAGCACTTTCAGCCGGCGGATGAAGCGGCGGGTGTTTTCCCGCTGCGGGTGGTCAAAGATCTGTTCCGGCGTGCCTTCCTCATAGATGATGCCTTCGTTCATATAGAACACGCGGTTGGAGATCGCCCGGGCGAACGCCATTTCATGGGTCGTGATCATCATCGTCTTGCCGGATCCGGCCAGCTGCCGGATCACGGCCTGTACCTCGCCGACCATGGTGGAGTCCAGGGCGCTGGTGGGCTCATCCAGCAGGATGACGTCCGGACTCATCGCCAGGGTTCGCGCGATGGCGACCCGCTGCTTCTGCCCGCCGGAGATCTCGTCCGGATAGTTCAGGGCTTTCTCTGAAAGGCCGACCACGCGCAGCAGGCGCATACCCTCGTCATAGGCTTCCTGCTTTGTCTTTCCCAGCAGATCCATCTGGGGAAGCATGATGTTTTCGATGACGGTCTGGTGGCCGAACAGGTTGAAGGACTGGAAGACCATGCCCATTTTCCGGCGGATCATGCTGATATCGCATTTCGGATCGGTAATCTCCGTTTCATCGAGCCAGATCCTGCCTGAGGTGGGCGTTTCCAGCAGGTTGAGGCAGCGCAGGAGTGTGCTTTTGCCTGTTCCTGACGAACCGATCACCGTGATCACGTCGCCGTTTCCGATCACGGCGTTTACATCCTTCAGCGGGGTGGCGTTCGGATATTCTTTTCGCAGATGCTCGATCTTAATCATCTGTTTTCACCCCTTTCAGAATGGATTCAGGGGAGCGGCGCTTCGGATTGAAACTGATACTGATCCGGCTGATCAGCAGGCCGATCAGTTCTTCCAGGACGAAATAGATGACTGTGATCGCGATCAGCGGGAAAAAAGCTTCAAAAGTCCGGCTGCGGACAATGTCGCCCATCTTTGTCAGGTCCTGCACGGCAATATAGCCGACGATGGCCGTGGCTTTGATGAGGTTTACGATCTCACCCTTCCAAGCAGGCAGTATATGGGGCAGCGCCTGAGGCAGGATGACGCGGAAGAAGGTACGGCGGTTTGGATAGCCGAGGGCGTAGGCCGCTTCATACTGGCCGCGGTCCACTGTGCCGACGCCGAGCTTCAGCAGGCTGTAGACCGATGAGGCGAAGGTGAGCGTGAAACCGATGACAGCTACCAGGATGCCGCTGATGGATACATTTCCAAAGACAATGTAATACAGGATCATCAGCAGCACCACCATCGGCATTCCCTGCACCAGCCAGGTGACAAAGCGGGTCACCGCGTTGGATACCGGATTTCCGTTGCGGCAGAGCATGAAAACACCAAACCCGAGCAGTGTGCCGCACAGGACGGACAGGACCGTGATGATCAGTGTGTTCAGGACCCCCTGGAGGAACAGCTGCCAGCGGCCTTCACGGATAAAGGTTTTGGTAAAGCTTTCCCTGAGGTTGTCCCAGAAGCTGCCGGAAGCCGCTGCCGCGGTATCGGCGACCATGATGCCGACATGCTCCGTATAGAGCACATCGGAGAAAGACAGGGATTCCCTGCGCTCGTCGGTGATATTCAGGTTGGCCATGATGCAGTCCACGTCGCCGGAGACCGCCGCGGGAACGATCCCGGTATAGTCGTACACCTTGAAGGTCACATCCGCGCCGAGCCAGGCCGCGAAGCGGTAAGCCAGCTCAATGTCGTATCCGTTGAGGTCGGCGCCCTTATAATAACTGAAAGGAGGCACAACGCCGGAAGTTGCCACTGTCAGGTGGATCTGGGGATCTGCGGTGGAAGGGATATCCGGCATCTGCTCATTCTGATCGACGGCCCAGCGCTGAAACATCCCGTCCAGTGTGCCGTCGTTTTTGAGTTCGCGGATGAAAGCATTCAGGCGTTCGGTGAAATCCGGGATCTCTGTTACCGGAGAGATGCCGACGGCGATCGGAACGCCTTCATCCATGTTTTCATCCAGCAGTCGTACGCCGCTGCGCCCGCTGCTGATGGCCAGTTCCATCTGCCGCCGGTCATAGACGTATGCGTCAAGCTTGCCCTGCGCCACCGCTTCATAGGCGGATGCGGTATCGTTGTAATAGACAATCTCAGCATTCGGCAGCTCTTTTTCCGCAATAAGCATGGAGGCGCTGCCCGTGCTGACGCCGATCTTCATTCCGGCCTGGTTCAGCTGTTCCTTTGACAGAATGGGTCCTCCGGAAACGGCATCGGCAAGGGATAAGGCAACGGCTGCGCACAGCACGGCCAGCACACAGGCCAAAGCGATCAGCCGGCGTTTTCTCATGCGACGCACCTCCCTGCGATTATATACCCGGTATCATGGATCTGACGATGCAGTCATTATACCAGAAAGCCGCGCCGCTGGAAATGAAAAAGTCCTCTGCAGAAGCAGGGGACTTTTCAGGCGTCCAGGATTCCGGAGGACATCAGTTCGTTCAGGATTGCGGCAGCCAGACGTTCATGGCCGTCCGCGTTCAGATGCTCTTCATCAATATGGGAAACGACGGCATGATCGGAGGCGGCCAGGAAAACATTGCCTCTTTTTTCCGCGATGGCCGAGTAAACATCCTTCAAAGCGGCGCAGGTTCTGACAGACTGCCGGCCAAAGGCCGGATCTTTTTCCGGCTTCCAGACATGCTGCCCCAGCAGGAGGGGTGAGATGACCAGGATTTTTCCGGGCGGGACAAGGGTTTCAAACCGGGCCAGGCACTGTTCCAGTCCGCGGCCGATCTCTTCCGGAGAGGCGTGGAAGGCAGTCTTGCAGTCGTTGGTGCCGAGCATCAGGATGACCGCTGAAAGGCCGTCTGTTTCTGTGTACCGGTCAATGGCATCAAGCCCCCGGAGTTCGGAACGGGAAGGGTCCCGGAAGACGGTCGTCCTTCCGCAGACGCCGTCCTCCAGGACCCTGTATCCATGTGGCGCGACAGCTTTCCGCAGAATACCCGTCCAGCGGATATGTTCCGGATATCTTTCACCGGTACCCGGGATCAGTCCCCAGGTGTTTGAATCTCCGAAGGCGAGTATCTGCTTCATTGCTTCATCATCCTTTTTATTCGACCAGTCCGCCGCCTTCCAGCACCAGACTGTCTTCATAGTCCAGGCCGTAGGTCTCGGTCAGGGTTGCTTCATAATCCTTGTGGAAAAACTGCTCACCGGCCAGTGCTTTGATCTCGTCGTTGATCCAGCTGAGCAGAGTTTCATTGCCCTTGCTGACGGCGGGAGCAATGGTGTCCTGGCTGCCCAGGGAGGGGATGCCGACGGTATAGCCTTCATTCTGGAGGGCGTAGGCGATGACTTCGGTGTTGTCGTTGGCCCAGGCCGCAGCGTTGCCGTTCTCCAGTGCGTTCTTGGCATTGGCGTAGGTATCGTACTTCTGGAGCCGGATCTCAGGGTTGTTCTTGATCAGATAGTCCTCGGCCGTGGTGCCGGAGATGACGATCACCTGGTCGTCCGCGGTCAGTTCACTCAGATCCGTGATGACCCGGCTGTCCGGAGAAACGACGCCCAGCGCGACGTTCATATAGGGCAGGGCGAAGTCGACCTTTTCAGCGCGTTCGGGGGTGACGGTGAAGTTGGCCAGGATAATATCGACTTTGCCGGTCTCGAGGTATTCCACGCGGTTGGCGGCTTCGGTGGAAACGAAGTTCAGTTCCACACCGAGATCCTCGGCGATGCGGCGGGCAAAGTAGACATCATAGCCCTGATATTCGCCGTTTTCATCCACATAACCGAAGGGGTTTTTGTCTGAGAAGACGCCGATGTTAATGGTACCGGAAGCCTTGATTTCATCCAGGGTGCGGTAGACAACGTCCGCGGAAGCGGCGGCAGCGAGGGACAGGGTCAGTACGAGAGCGATTACAACGGCAATGATCTTTTTCATGGGAATTCTCCTTTCGGGCTTTCAGGCCTCTGCTTTGTTTTTTCTGTTAAATTCGAAGGTCTGGAGGAATTTCTTCGCCTGCTCCGTTTTCGGGGCGGTGAAGAAGGTTTCCGGGTCGCTTCCCTCCAGGATCCGACGGTCATCCAGCAGGATGATCCGGTCGGCGACGGCCCGGGCAAAAGACATTTCATGGGTGACGATGAGCATCGTCTTTCCCTGATCTGCCAGGTTTACGATGACGTCCAGCACCTCCCGGACCATTTCCGGGTCGAGGGCGGCTGTTACTTCGTCAAAGAGCAGGATCTCCGGGTGCATGATCAGCGCCCGTACGATCGCTACCCGCTGTTTCTGTCCGCCGGAGAGCTGCCGGGGCCAGCTGTCGGCTTTTTCTTTCAGTCCGACGCGTTCCAGCAGGGCCAGCGCTTCATCCCGGGCTTCCTGCCGGGATCGTTTCTGGGCTTTAACCGGCGCCAGGAGGATATTGTCCAGCACGGTGAGGTGAGGGAAGAGTTCATAGTTCTGGAAGACCATGCCGACCTTCTGCCGCAGTTCCGGGAGGTTCCTGCTGTCATGTCTGATCAGCTGACCCCGGAGCCGGATCTCTCCGCCCTGGATATCCTCCAGCGCGTTGATACATCGCAGGAGCGTGCTCTTGCCGCATCCGCTGGAGCCGACAATGACGACGACTTCACCTTCGCGGACCTCCAGGGAGAGGTCTTCCAGGATGACCTGATCCTCGAACCGCTTCGTCAGATGTGAGATGCTCAGGACCGTTTCCGCCACGTGCTCACCTCCAGTGCTTTTCCAGTTTCTTCGCTGCCAGGCTCAGTGGCCGGCAGG